>NZ_JBBOUZ010000005.1:0-8042 GCF_038006305.1 Priestia sp. FSL R5-0597 | reverse complement strand
CAAATCAATTGCATCTACTGTGCTAGCTTTTGAAGAGCTAGTGCTCGTACTTTCACTTTCATCAACATAGCTCGTACTAGCTGCTACTTCGCTAGTAGCTAGCTTTTGTTCTGCTGGCATTTTACTGTTTTTAGAGATAAGTGTACTAAAATCAACATCTAAAGGCTCTGATTCTTGTCCAACATAGCGATAAATACCTTCCTTACTGTCCCATTCATAGCCTAATTTCTTAATCTTTAATTGAATCGTACGAGTACTTACATCATACTGATCAGCT
This sequence comes from Priestia sp. FSL R5-0597, assembly GCF_038006305.1. Lineage (NCBI taxonomy): Bacteria > Bacillati > Bacillota > Bacilli > Caryophanales > Bacillaceae > Priestia > Priestia sp. FSL R5-0597. The sequence continues at coordinate 7,765 of NZ_JBBOUZ010000005.1, read as the reverse complement.
AATTCTTTAATGGTGATTTCTTTCATCATAATGCCATTTAACATCTTTTTTACCAGCATCCTACTAGCCCCCATTTTCATTTTAGAATTATAGTACTAGTATTCAAATGCAACATGATATTTCCTGCCATAACTTTTCTCAAAAACAAAGAGATCTTTTCTTAGATATTTTTTCTTTCAATCTGCAAAAAATATCTTTAAACTATTACAGGAAAAATGTAATATATAAATTATTAAGTAAACATAATATTTTTCAAGATATTATTAATATCTTAAAGGGACTGATTTATATGAATTCTGAAAAAGAAGTAGGAATGCTAGAGCTTTTATTATCTTTTGGCAGCTTAGCAGCTGTTTTAATTATTTGGGTATTATTAAAACACTATGATGTACCAATGAGGGGATTACCTTTTTTATAATAAATAGACAAAAAAGCTTTTGAGATAATATTCTCAAAAGCTTTTTTTATCAAAAAGTACATTATCAATAGGTATATAATATTAAGACTAAATATAAATCATTCTAAAATAAAAACAACTTGATATCTAGACTATCCTTTATAATAACAAGATTGTTAATAAGATATTATAAAGTCTTCATAATAATAATTAGTTTATTTGGAAATAAATTATTTTAATGCTAGTTATTGTTATATACTTAAAAATTTAGTATATTGTTATATTGAATTTTAAGTTTAGGAGAGAGACTTTATGAAAAAGAATTTTATTTTATCAATGGTATTCGCTTTACTTTTTTCAACTCTAGCTTTAAGTATGGGAGATTCTAGTGCTTCAGCTGCTGCTATGAAACCCGTACCGGGCTCTGCTGGTTGGAAATATCGTGTAGAAGGCCCCCACGTTGAAGGAACAGATAATGATTGGCATGTACATGTAGAAAAAGGGAAAATTAGAGGGGCTGAAAGAGTTAACGGAGGAAAAAGTCATAAAAAAACCCTAGATTCAGCTGGTGTTCCCAAGTCTGTACAGAAAAATGTAAAGAAAACAGCTGATTTTAAAAGAGGATTAGAAAAACAAAAAGAATTAGATAAAGAACGTCAGAAAATGAGTAAATATTCTTTATCAGAGTTAGTAGCAAAACCTTCACTTATAGTAACAATGGTAGCTATAACAGGTATAACAGCATATAATTTGTTAAGACATCCTAGTTTAATATTTGGATAGGAGGAAATTATGATATCACTTCATAGAGTATTAAAATTGCGTGATTTAGAAATTTTTCAAGTAGAAAGAGAAGGAACCATTTTATCCTATGTGGTTATTGAAGATACTAGAAAACCATTTACAGAAGAAGATAAAAAACTAGATCCATTATGTTACATGGACGAAGAAGATATTAACGCGATTTTAAATGTTTTTAGAATTTCAATCATTAATGATGAAAAATTAAATGAAGAAGATTCAGACATTATAAGATCGTTCTTTTCAGACTTTGTGAATAATACAAATTTAACGAATTTTATTACGACAGAATATGTTCAGGAAGACTTATATGATTATGACATCGATATAAAATTTTTCAATAAAATTTTAAAAGATATAGGTTCAAATTATATTATTGAAGAATTTGATGAAATGAAATGGATTTATTTATCTCAAGATTAACATATGAAATAGTTATATATATTACATACATATTTATAGTTATTTTCCATAATCAATTTTATAAACGTGACAAAAAGAGCTTGAACTTATTAGTCCAAGCTCTTTTTGTTACGTTTATAAAGAAAAAAACCTATTGCTGCTCCAACTAAGGCTACAACAACTCCCACTCTAAGCAGAGGAATTATAAAATCACTTAAATCAAAGTAATTTGTTTCTTCCAGACTTCCTTCAATAACCTCTTTATAAGGAACCGTAAAAAGCCCTAATGATATACCTAAAATAAATCCATATAAAAAGCCTTTTCTATAAACTTCAACAAGAGTATCCTCCACCTAAACCATATAATTTAACAATAGTTTTCTATGAATACAATATACAAATTTAGTTAACATAATACCTCTTTCCGGAACACATCAAAAAAGAGAACCCTTGGGAGGCAAAGGTTCTCAAAAGGGTCCTCTTTATCGATTATGCAGCTTTTTATACATCCTTGACGCGTAAGGGTTTCATACTAGGGCATAACCCAAACGAATGAATAAAAAGCGCACCTTTTATTCATATGCTTCGTACCCCAAAAATAGCATTTGATACCATAATATGCTACACTACGGGTCAGACTATTTTTACAAATTTCAACGTAGCAAAAGAGCAACCTCTAGTCCACTGCAGAGGTTGCTTTTTTTATTTTGTATATATAGCAACACATTAAAAGTAATAGTTATATTGAAAAATATGTTATGATTCTCTCATCGTTCGTACTCGGATACGTATGAATGAACCCTTACATGAAGAAACCTCGCTTGCCAATGCCGAGGTTTCTTCTTTTATTTTAAAACTTGTCATACAAATTTCAGTTTTTATCTTTACAACTAAAAAAGTTTGTGATATATTTCACATATAAAGATATCCATGACGAACCAGAACACTCTAGATGTAATATAAAAAAGCTATTTCAGTCCGATGCCAATACGATTGAAATAGCTTTTTTTATATGACTTTAACTATGTTTACTAACCAGAAAAACCATAGTTATAAGCATTCAACAGTAAATAAACATCATAACCAGCTACCACTGCAAAAGCGATAAGTAAGATTGTCATTTTCATTTTACTCAACTTCATATCTCCTTTTTACCGTTCTAAGTCTTGATCCTTCTGTTTTGATGGTTTTCCAATCCCACGCACATATTGAAAAAATGAAATCTGTTTCATCTTCTCCACATTCTGATCAATCCAATTTAAAGCTTTTTCCTTCCAGGCTTTCAATGTTTTATTCTCTTCTTTTAGTTCACGAACCTGCCTATTTGCTTTATCGAGATCTTCTTTTGGCACATAATCCTTTATATAACCAAGACTCATCTTCGTTAAGCTCTCATTCACTTCATTTACTTGTACAAGCTCTTTTTTCGTTTTCTCATGTTTCTGCTTCTCAATTGTCAAATTATCGCTTAGAGAGCCTATATGAGCCTCATATTGCGTATCTAGTTCTCTCTTAACCTCATCTTTGAGCTTTTCCTTTTGTTCAGCTGAGAAGTCACGCACAAGCTTCTGGCGCATTTGTTTCTTCGCCTTTTCCACTTGGCCGTCTTGATCCGCCACATATACCTCTAATTCTTGCCTTGTCTCATCCAAATCATTCTTCAGTGTCTTGTTCTCTTTTTCATAGCGATCAAGCTCATGGCTCAACGCATGAGTACGCTCATGCTCGGCCGCCAATGTTTGCTGGAGCTCTTTTGTGAGACTCATAAGCTCATGAAAATCTGCTTCTTCCACTTTCACTTTGGAACCCATGACACTCTTGGCCGCCTCTACTTCAATCGGTTGGCTACATAACTCTTCAATCCGTCTCTCGCTACGTATCTCAACGGGTGGTGCTGATTTTAACTCCACTAAATTGTCCATCTGTTGAAGCTCTTTTTCCTTGTGAGCCACTAGTTGTTGCAGATGCTTTAGCTCTTTTTCACGTTCTTGTTTCTTAAACTCATGCACACTTTTATGCTGCAGCTCGCTCGGCTCGCCACGCTCAATGTCATACCCACGTTTGTTCATGTAGTTGTGAAAGTCATCCTGAATTCGACGAATCTTGGTTTTACCGTGAAAAAACTCTTTCGCCGCCAAGCGTCGATCATCCGTAATCGGCACAAACCCCACGTGCATATGTGGCGTCGCTTCATCGTTATGTACCACAGCGTATAAAATATTCTGCTGGCCATACTTACCGGCTATATGATCCAATGACGCTTCAAAATATTTGCGCTGCTCGTCTGGCGACATCGCATGCATATACTCCGGACTGGCCGACACAAAGAACTCTGCCACCAGGACTGCATCATTCCGAATTTTTCGTTTCACACGGGTGGCCGTCATCTTCTTAATTTCTTCATGGTACTTAATTTTGTCCTCGTTCACAAAGTCATAGTTAAGCATCGTCCTGGTTGAATCGATGTCTTTATTTTTACTGTTCTCGCCTTCTCGTTGGTTGTGTTTCTGGATCCCCAATATTGCGTCTTTGTGGAACTTTTGCATGCGGATAATCCCATATTTGGCCATCCCTCAATCCCCCATTTCGACCACTGTACTTGGGTCTAGCATACCACAACTTTAGATTTGGTGTAACGCACTACACCAATTTTTCATCTTCGATCAAATTGGGAGCGCGCTCTACGAGGTGGCGGTCGGCGTTCCTCCCTGTGTTTGGCTTCGCCAAAAGGAAAAAAGACATCCTTATCGGATGCCCTTTTTCATGAAGACCGTGGACGCCGTCCACCACCTGTAAGGGGAAATCTTCCCCTTAACCCCATCTAAAAAACTCCCCCAACCCCCTCACTTTTTGAGGGGGCTCCCTCGCCGGTTGGCGTCAAACAAACGGGGTTGTTTGAGTGCCAAGAGGGTTTGGGTTTGGTGAATCTATCAACTCCTTAAATTCTCGACCTGACGGTCTTGCGATTTACCGTTGACAGACCACTTTATACGGAGGTTTTGAATACTTTTGAAAGAAATTATTCCTAGTAGTTTATATGCTTCAAAAAATTAATTACTGCTCTTATCTTCTTTTTGAAAATGTTCTTTGTAATATAAATAATCAACTTTATGTTTTGTAGACATTAATTGTGTTGCTAATATTGCAGTGTAAACCGTGGTCAATCCTAATGCTACTGCTCCCAATAAATTCAAATTGTCTTTATTAGTATTATCGTTACTATTCATAAAAATTTATCTCCTTTCTAATTTCTCTTTAAACTTATATTGCTAAATATCTTAAGTTTTTATTCCAAACTGAAACGGAGAAAGTCCTTTAGATGAACCTTGACATACCAAATTTTTAATTAAATATATGTGTTATAAATTATACATAGCCACAACAAAGGCCGCCCATTATGTATCATCCTATAAGGCGGCCTTCACTGTATGTATGCTACATGTATATTCGCATATTCACGACAATATTTTTAAAATTTCAATCCCTGCGGCCGCGCACAAAAATAAATGATAACAGGAGAATAAGAGAAAAAACTTCTCTATAGCTACATGATTACTAACGTAATCAAATGTATCTATAAGAAAGTGTCTTGAAAATCACATGTGATTAACCTTTGTATCTAAAAAAACTTATAACAGCCACTGTAATAAGCATCAAAAGAATATATCATATAAGACATGTCATGCTACATAATAGAAGACACCTTTAAGGTGCAATTTTTTAATAAATCTTCTTTCACATCTCATAAGAAACATTGTATATGTTGGTTCTGATACATTATTAAAGTTGTTTATAATGCAACAACTAAAGTTTCCAAAACTGCCACCATTTCTTTTTTTCTTCTGAAGCAGCTACTAATTTTTTTGTTTCCTGCATTGATCGTAAGGTATCCATCAATGCTAAATCTCTTTGTTCCCTTTTAATTTCACTTTCTTTATAACTTTTCTTTATTTCTTCTAGCTCTTTAACCAACAATTTATTACTCTCCATAAGTTGCTCGTTAATTGCTCTTTGTTCTTTAAACATAGCTTTCAAAAAATCTAAAGAAGAAGAGTCTAATTCTTGGTTGATTGATTGATGATTGATTGATTGAACATCAATGAAAAGCTTATAACCGTCGGCTTTGAGCTTATTATCTATTTCAGTATCAATCAAGTTATCAATCATATACCACTTCCGAATTTTCTTTAGAATTTCTACGGAATCTGGATGTAATAAAATCTTTTTTCCTTCCCTCTTAGTATTAAGAAAAGCTTGATGTTTTTGTATGTATCTCCTTACAGTTGGAACAGGTGTATTAATCATTTTAGAAATATCATTAATCGTTATCCAATCCATAATATAAACTGCCCTCCTTCAATCGATCAATCAATTATCAATCAATCACTAAGACAAACTATATATAGTTTCTTTAATTTTTTCAAAATCCCTACTGATTCCCTACTGATTGATCGATGATCGATTGATTGATCGGTTGGGTTACCTTTGTTTTGGGGTGGTGTGCTGGCTAGGGGTTTGGGGACTAGTCCCCATTTGTGTATCTTATTTTGAGAAAAGGTAGCAACTATGGACGGCTGCTTTGGCGGTTCGGCAGGTATAATGGCCGTCACAAGCCGATCATCTTAAACTTCGTTTTGGGTATGTTCGGCTTGGCGATATAACCAACCCTGCCGAAATTTTTAATGCAAGGAGAAAAGAGTGGAGATTTTTTCAGTGACTTTCTGAAAAAATACTACTCGAACCTTGCATTAAAAATAGCAAATATATTAATAGATAAGAGTGAAAAAAAGGTGAAATGTTAGACAAACCCTTTTATATCAAGGGTTTGAGGGTGATTTGTTCACTTAAATTTTTTTAAGTGTTTACTTAAATTTTTTTAAGTGTTTACTTAAATAAGATTTAAGTGTTTACTTAAGTCTCTTGTTATTATATACTCAAAATATGAAAAAGAGACTGGATTATTTTTCTATAAAGGAGTTAAAAAAATGTCTAATTACAAACGCAAAAAAGGAGTAACTAGAAAAGCAACAAAAGTTGTAGGAACAAAAAAATACATAAACTCAGAGACTGGAGAAATCGAAGAAATGGAAGTTATAAGCATTGAAGAACGAGATGCTAATTTCCATAAAATTTGGTTAGGTCATATAGTTGAAAGTCTTGATTTAATAGGTAATAAGAAACTTAAAGTTCTTACATTCATAATGGATAACCTTAATAGCGAGAACATGTTTTTAATGACTTATAAAGAAATTGAACAGAAATTAGGAATTTCTCAGCCTACGATTGCTGAAACAATGAAAGCTCTACAAGAATCAGACTTTCTTAAAAAGATTAGAGCTGGAACCTATCAAATCAATCCAGATAAGATCTTTAAGGGCGGTAAAAACTCAAGATTAAACGTTTTAATGCAATATAACGAGATTGATAACAAGGAAGATAAATAAATTAAGGAGGTGATTCAAACGTTTAACACCAAGATTAGACACAACCAAATAAAAAGGGCATTTCTCCTGGCAGAGAAACACCCCATGTGAAAAACATAATACTAAACTCGATACTAGTATTATAACATGGGTTGCCCTCAAAAAATAGGAGGGTCTTATCGTGGATCAAACTGAAAAACTATTAATGGGTATTGAACATGTTCTAAGTGTAGCTTCTGATTTAGTTGATGAAGTGGCTCGACTAAAGCGTGTAGAAGAAGAGTGTAAAATCCTAAAAGAAAAAGTCTTCATGAATCAGTTTACTAAAGCAGAACAAGAAGTCTTTGCTCTTGCTATTGATGGTCATTCTGTTTCAGAAATACAAAAGCTTCTCCATAAAGAAGAAAGCACTATTAAAAATCAAAGAAAAAGCATCTTAAAGAAATTGAACACGGAATCTCTGACAGAGGCCGTTCAACAATTTCAAAACCTACACCAAGAACCTTCACAAAAACTAATAAAGATTTCTTAAACATAGTAGCCTTAAAGGCTAGAGAAGCAGGCTTAAGCCTGCTTTTTTTTAGTCTAATAATCCCTTTTCCTTGAACACTTTTCTCAAAGCTTCATTCACCAATTCAGATTTATAACTCTTTGGCACCCGATCAATAATACTTAACACATCATCATCAAAATAAAAGCCTCGGTATACTCTTTTTGAACGGTCTTTTGGACTTTGCAACAA
>NZ_JBBOUZ010000004.1:0-83263 GCF_038006305.1 Priestia sp. FSL R5-0597 | reverse complement strand
CGGTTGAACTTTGAAAACTGAACAAAGCGACAAACGTCAACGTTAATTTTTATTTTTTAAATGAGCAAGTCAAACATTTCTTCGGAGAGTTTGATCCTGGCTCAGGATGAACGCTGGCGGCGTGCCTAATACATGCAAGTCGAGCGAACTGATTAGAAGCTTGCTTCTATGACGTTAGCGGCGGACGGGTGAGTAACACGTGGGCAACCTGCCTGTAAGACTGGGATAACTTCGGGAAACCGAAGCTAATACCGGATAGGATCTTCTCCTTCATGGGAGATGATTGAAAGATGGTTTCGGCTATCACTTACAGATGGGCCCGCGGTGCATTAGCTAGTTGGTGAGGTAACGGCTCACCAAGGCAACGATGCATAGCCGACCTGAGAGGGTGATCGGCCACACTGGGACTGAGACACGGCCCAGACTCCTACGGGAGGCAGCAGTAGGGAATCTTCCGCAATGGACGAAAGTCTGACGGAGCAACGCCGCGTGAGTGATGAAGGCTTTCGGGTCGTAAAACTCTGTTGTTAGGGAAGAACAAGTACGAGAGTAACTGCTCGTACCTTGACGGTACCTAACCAGAAAGCCACGGCTAACTACGTGCCAGCAGCCGCGGTAATACGTAGGTGGCAAGCGTTATCCGGAATTATTGGGCGTAAAGCGCGCGCAGGCGGTTTCTTAAGTCTGATGTGAAAGCCCACGGCTCAACCGTGGAGGGTCATTGGAAACTGGGGAACTTGAGTGCAGAAGAGAAAAGCGGAATTCCACGTGTAGCGGTGAAATGCGTAGAGATGTGGAGGAACACCAGTGGCGAAGGCGGCTTTTTGGTCTGTAACTGACGCTGAGGCGCGAAAGCGTGGGGAGCAAACAGGATTAGATACCCTGGTAGTCCACGCCGTAAACGATGAGTGCTAAGTGTTAGAGGGTTTCCGCCCTTTAGTGCTGCAGCTAACGCATTAAGCACTCCGCCTGGGGAGTACGGTCGCAAGACTGAAACTCAAAGGAATTGACGGGGGCCCGCACAAGCGGTGGAGCATGTGGTTTAATTCGAAGCAACGCGAAGAACCTTACCAGGTCTTGACATCCTCTGACAACTCTAGAGATAGAGCGTTCCCCTTCGGGGGACAGAGTGACAGGTGGTGCATGGTTGTCGTCAGCTCGTGTCGTGAGATGTTGGGTTAAGTCCCGCAACGAGCGCAACCCTTGATCTTAGTTGCCAGCATTTAGTTGGGCACTCTAAGGTGACTGCCGGTGACAAACCGGAGGAAGGTGGGGATGACGTCAAATCATCATGCCCCTTATGACCTGGGCTACACACGTGCTACAATGGATGGTACAAAGGGCTGCAAGACCGCGAGGTCAAGCCAATCCCATAAAACCATTCTCAGTTCGGATTGTAGGCTGCAACTCGCCTACATGAAGCTGGAATCGCTAGTAATCGCGGATCAGCATGCCGCGGTGAATACGTTCCCGGGCCTTGTACACACCGCCCGTCACACCACGAGAGTTTGTAACACCCGAAGTCGGTGGAGTAACCGTAAGGAGCTAGCCGCCTAAGGTGGGACAGATGATTGGGGTGAAGTCGTAACAAGGTAGCCGTATCGGAAGGTGCGGCTGGATCACCTCCTTTCTAAGGATTTTTACATGACGTACGTTTTGACACTTTGTTCAGTTTTGAGAGTTCAATCTCTCAATTATAGAAAGCACACTACTTTCTTCTTATTAGATAAGAAGAATTTTGGTTGCGATTGTTCTTTGAAAACTAGATAACAGTAATTGCTGAGGAAAAGTGAAACTTTTCTTTAATCAAACCAATAAATAACACAACTTTATGTTGTACCATTTATTCGCTAATGGTTAAGTTAGAAAGGGCGCACGGTGAATGCCTTGGCACTAGGAGCCGATGAAGGACGGGACTAACACCGATATGCTTCGGGGAGCTGTAAGTGAGCTTTGATCCGGAGATTTCCGAATGGGGAAACCCACTGTTCGTAATGGAACAGTATCTTTATCTGAATACATAGGATATTGAAGGCAGACCCGGGGAACTGAAACATCTAAGTACCCGGAGGAAGAGAAAGCAAATGCGATTTCCTGAGTAGCGGCGAGCGAAACGGAATTAGCCCAAACCAAGAGGCTTGCCTCTTGGGGTTGTAGGACACTCTATACGGAGTTACAAAGGAACGAAGTAAATGAAGCGACCTGGAAAGGTCCGTCGAAGAAGGTAACAACCCTGTAGTTGAAACTTCGTTCCCTCTTGAGTGGATCCTGAGTACGGCGGAACACGTGAAATTCCGTCGGAAGCTGGGAGGACCATCTCCCAAGGCTAAATACTACCTAGTGACCGATAGTGAACCAGTACCGTGAGGGAAAGGTGAAAAGCACCCCGGAAGGGGAGTGAAAGAGATCCTGAAACCGTGTGCCTACAAGTAGTCAGAGCCCGTTAATGGGTGATGGCGTGCCTTTTGTAGAATGAACCGGCGAGTTACGATCCCATGCAAGGTTAAGCTGATAAGGCGGAGCCGTAGCGAAAGCGAGTCTGAATAGGGCGTTTAGTATGTGGTTGTAGACCCGAAACCAGGTGATCTACCCATGTCCAGGGTGAAGTTCAGGTAACACTGAATGGAGGCCCGAACCCACGCACGTTGAAAAGTGCGGGGATGAGGTGTGGGTAGCGGAGAAATTCCAATCGAACCTGGAGATAGCTGGTTCTCTCCGAAATAGCTTTAGGGCTAGCCTCATGTTGTGAGAGTCTTGGAGGTAGAGCACTGATTGGACTAGGGGCCCCCAACGGGTTACCGAATTCAGTCAAACTCCGAATGCCAAAGACTTATCCATGGGAGTCAGACTGCGAGTGATAAGATCCGTAGTCAAAAGGGAAACAGCCCAGACCACCAGCTAAGGTCCCCAAGTATACGTTAAGTGGAAAAGGATGTGGAGTTGCTTAGACAACCAGGATGTTGGCTTAGAAGCAGCCACCATTTAAAGAGTGCGTAATAGCTCACTGGTCGAGTGACTCTGCGCCGAAAATGTACCGGGGCTAAACGTATCACCGAAGCTGTGGATTGACATCTTTGATGTCAGTGGTAGGAGAGCGTTCTAAGTGCAGCGAAGTCAGACCGTAAGGACTGGTGGAGCGCTTAGAAGTGAGAATGCCGGTATGAGTAGCGAAAGACAAGTGAGAATCTTGTCCACCGAATGCCTAAGGTTTCCTGAGGAAGGCTCGTCCGCTCAGGGTTAGTCGGGACCTAAGCCGAGGCTGAAAAGCGTAGGCGATGGCCAACAGGTTGATATTCCTGTACCACCTCCCCGCCGTTTGAGTAATGGGGGGACGCAGTAGGATAGGGTAAGCGCGCTGCTGGATATGCGCGTTCAAGCAGTTAGGCTGATGAGTAGGCAAATCCGCTCATCATGAAAGCTGAGCTGTGATGACGAGGGAACTATAGTACCGAAGTTCCTGATTCCACACTGCCAAGAAAAGCCTCTAGCGAGGCGGGAGGTGCCCGTACCGCAAACCGACACAGGTAGGCGAGGAGAGAATCCTAAGGTGATCGAGAGAACTCTCGTTAAGGAACTCGGCAAAATGACCCCGTAACTTCGGGAGAAGGGGTGCTCTGGTAGGGTGTATAGCCCGAGAGAGCCGCAGTGAATAGGCCCAGGCGACTGTTTAGCAAAAACACAGGTCTCTGCGAAGCCGCAAGGCGAAGTATAGGGGCTGACGCCTGCCCGGTGCTGGAAGGTTAAGAGGAGGGGTTATCCTTTGGGAGAAGCTCTGAATCGAAGCCCCAGTAAACGGCGGCCGTAACTATAACGGTCCTAAGGTAGCGAAATTCCTTGTCGGGTAAGTTCCGACCCGCACGAAAGGCGTAACGATCTGGGCACTGTCTCAACGAGAGACTCGGTGAAATTATAGTACCTGTGAAGATGCAGGTTACCCGCGACAGGACGGAAAGACCCCGTGGAGCTTTACTGTAGCCTGATATTGAATTTTGGTACAGCTTGTACAGGATAGGTAGGAGCCTGAGAAGCCGGAGCGCTAGCTTCGGTGGAGGCGTCGGTGGGATACTACCCTGGCTGTATTGAAATTCTAACCCGCGGCCCTGATCGGGCCGGGAGACAGTGTCAGGTGGGCAGTTTGACTGGGGCGGTCGCCTCCTAAAATGTAACGGAGGCGCCCAAAGGTTCCCTCAGAATGGTTGGAAATCATTCGTAGAGTGTAAAGGCACAAGGGAGCTTGACTGCGAGACCTACAAGTCGAGCAGGGACGAAAGTCGGGCTTAGTGATCCGGTGGTTCCGCATGGAAGGGCCATCGCTCAACGGATAAAAGCTACCCCGGGGATAACAGGCTTATCTCCCCCAAGAGTCCACATCGACGGGGAGGTTTGGCACCTCGATGTCGGCTCATCGCATCCTGGGGCTGTAGTCGGTCCCAAGGGTTGGGCTGTTCGCCCATTAAAGCGGTACGCGAGCTGGGTTCAGAACGTCGTGAGACAGTTCGGTCCCTATCCGTCGTGGGCGTAGGAAATTTGAGAGGAGCTGTCCTTAGTACGAGAGGACCGGGATGGACACACCGCTGGTGTACCAGTTGTCTTGCCAAAGGCATCGCTGGGTAGCTATGTGTGGACGGGATAAGTGCTGAAAGCATCTAAGCATGAAGCCCCCCTCAAGATGAGATTTCCCATAGCGCAAGCTAGTAAGATCCCTGAAAGATGATCAGGTTGATAGGTCAGAGGTGGAAGCGTGGCGACATGTGTAGCTGACTGATACTAATCGATCGAGGACTTAACCAAACTTTTAAAAGCGTAAGCTTTACTCAGCCAACTGTTATCTAGTTTTGAGAGAGCAATCTCTTGTCTGGTGGCGATAGCGAAGAGGTCACACCCGTTCCCATACCGAACACGGAAGTTAAGCTCTTTAGCGCCAATGGTAGTTGGGACTTTGTCCCTGTGAGAGTAGGACGTTGCCAGGCAATGAATAAAACCCCTTATGAGTCTCTTGTAAAGAGCATAGGGGTTTTTTATTTGAAATAGTTTATTATGAGTATTCAAAATAACGCTTATTAACGCGCTTATATAGATTCTTTGGAGGATTAGCTCAGCTGGGAGAGCACCTGCCTTACAAGCAGGGGGTCGGCGGTTCGATCCCGTCATCCTCCACCATCGTGCCGGTGTAGCTCAACTGGTAGAGCAACTGACTTGTAATCAGTAGGTTGGGGGTTCAAGTCCTCTTGCCGGCACCATTTATATCGGAGGGGTAGCGAAGTGGCTAAACGCGGCGGACTGTAAATCCGCTCCTTCGGGTTCGGCAGTTCGAATCTGCCCCCCTCCACCATCTTTATTGGGCTATCGCCAAGCGGTAAGGCAACGGATTTTGATTCCGTCATGCGTTGGTTCGAATCCAGCTAGCCCAGCCATAGAGAGCCATTAGCTCAGTTGGTAGAGCATCTGACTTTTAATCAGAGGGTCGAAGGTTCGAGTCCTTCATGGCTCACCAGTTATATTTACACGCGGGTGTGGCGGAATTGGCAGACGCGCTAGACTTAGGATCTAGTGTCTTATGACGTGGGGGTTCAAGTCCCTTCACCCGCATCTTAATTTAGATAAATGCGCGGAAGTAGTTCAGTGGTAGAACACCACCTTGCCAAGGTGGGGGTCGCGAGTTCGAACCTCGTCTTCCGCTCCATATATATATTGGCGGCATAGCCAAGTGGTAAGGCCAAGGTCTGCAAAACCTTTATCACCGGTTCAAATCCGGTTGCCGCCTCCAGGTATAAGTCCTGCCGGGGTGGTGGGATTGGCAGACACACAGGACTTAAAATCCTGCGGTAGGCGACTACCGTGCCGGTTCAAGTCCGGCCCTCGGCACCATTTTAATAAGCGCCCGTAGCTCAATTGGATAGAGCGTTTGACTACGGATCAAAAGGTTAGGGGTTCGAATCCTCTCGGGCGCGCCATAACCGGGAAGTAGCTCAGCTTGGTAGAGCACTTGGTTTGGGACCAAGGGGTCGCAGGTTCGAATCCTGTCTTCCCGACCATTTATGGGGCCTTAGCTCAGCTGGGAGAGCGCCTGCCTTGCACGCAGGAGGTCAGCGGTTCGATCCCGCTAGGCTCCACCATACAGTACACGGAGGAATACCCAAGTCCGGCTGAAGGGATCGGTCTTGAAAACCGACAGGGGTGTTAAAGCCCGCGGGGGTTCGAATCCCTCTTCCTCCGCCATTTTCTATTTTGGTCCCGTGGTGTAGCGGTTAACATGCCTGCCTGTCACGCAGGAGATCGCGGGTTCGATTCCCGTCGGGACCGCCACTTTAAAATATGCGGGTGTAGTTTAGTGGTAAAACCTCAGCCTTCCAAGCTGATGTCGTGAGTTCGATTCTCATCACCCGCTCCAAATCCAAGTAAAGGGCCTATAGCTCAGCTGGTTAGAGCGCACGCCTGATAAGCGTGAGGTCGGTGGTTCGAGTCCACTTAGGCCCATCATGTTTTATAGTAATTGAATTTAACTTATAAATTGATACTGGCCCGTTGGTCAAGCGGTTAAGACACCGCCCTTTCACGGCGGTAACACGGGTTCGATTCCCGTACGGGTCATCAAAAAAGCAGTTTGCATTTGCAAACTGCTTTTTTATTTCTATTAAATAAAATTAGGAGGAGATTGAATAAGAAAAGCTAAATAAGCTGTGGTAGCTTCTGCCGTAGGGTTAGTTATTTAGTTATTTAGTTAGCGACTCCATTAGCTCTACCGAATTTAGGAGGTTCTTCTGGATCAGCAGAAGCTGCTGATGTTGAAGGAGACGTAACGGAAAAAGCGTTCTTTGAATCTGCTCAATAGTACAATGTGATGGTACTGGGTCTTTAGAGGATGATTCGAACAAACAGGTGATGACCAAAAAACGGTCAACTTTCATAGACCTTAACCGAATGGACTCTTCTGTAACGAGAAACAATGTTTAAAGATCTCCACCATTTTATGTATTAATAACTTAAAACCCTAAATAAAATATTCTCCTTAATATAAATGCCTTTATAAAAGTTGTGCTAATCTCTTTTCTTAATTGCTGAAAATTTGTATCTAATCCCCCCATTGTGTGTAAAACAAAAGTTAAATTCCTTACAGAGCGTTTCTCTGCACGTTAAAGACATATAATTTAATGTTTTTTATTAATAAATGCTGTAATTAAATAATCTCTGCATAAATTTAGACCTTTCTTCTTATCACATTAATTTAATAGGGGATATAATATCAATTTCCTATGTATTGTTCATGACATAGTTATTTGGCTAATGTTTAAATCACTAAGGAAATACTTCTATACATTTAATAAATATATAAAAGGAAAGTTCGTAAAAGTATACTTTTACGAACTTTCCTTTTATATAAGAAATCTACTATTTTTATCGTTCGTTTAAGTGGGAAAATTAATTACGAACGTTCTCTTTATCTCATACACTTTTACGAACGTTTTTGGTAGAATAAAAAGGAGATAGACACAAAAGGGAGTATAAAAATGGAAAATAGAAAATTTGGATACATCCGTGTAAGCAGCCGAGATCAAAATGAAGGACGACAACTTCAGTCCATGGAAGAAGTGGGCATTTCTCCTCGAGATATTTTCATCGATAAACAAAGTGGAAAAAATTTTAATCGAGAACAGTACCAATTACTAAAACGAATGATTCGTAAAGGCGATATTCTTTATATTCATTCACTAGATCGTTTTGGTCGTAACAAAGAAGAAATTTTACAAGAGTGGAATGCTATTACGAAAGAAATTGAGGCAGACATTGTTGTCTTGGATATGCCTCTGCTTGATACGACTCAGTATAAGGATAGTTTGGGAACCTTTATTGCAGATTTGGTTCTTCAAATTTTGTCCTGGATGGCGCAAGAAGAACGAGATCGTATTCGTAAACGCCAGCGAGAAGGAATTAATGCTGCGCTGAAGAGTGGTATATCTTTTGGCCGTCCTAAAGCCCAAGTTAGCCAAGATTTTATTGAGGCTTATAACCGTTGGAAGCGAAATGAAATTACAGCCGTACAGGCAATGAAGGAAGCGAATGTAAAAAAGACCACGTTTTATAAATTAGTAAAACAACATGAGGATGCAATGAATATGTAAACTATTTAAGCTAATTTATGTTTTACCTTTAGAGTTTTGAAATAAATATTATTCCTTGTGTCAAGTTACCTTTTATTCCACATTCTTCTATATACTAATTTATCTATTAACCTCGTATTAAAACAATGAAAAAAGGAAACACTATTTTTAAAAGAGAAATGATAAAGGGGTTAATCGTTTATGGAAAAAAATATATCCAACGAAATGAGTCAAATTGAAAAAAATATATCTGATGAAATATTAGCTGAATTGTTTTTAAGTCAAGTAACAAAACAATTCAAAAGAGGTAAAATTCTTCAAGAAATTGATCAGTCCTTAAAGAATAAAGACAAAGAAGCTTTTTTGCGTTTAACGGATGAACTAAAATTTGTATCTTAGTAAATAATTAGAAATAGGAATTCATTATATAAACAAACCAGACTGAGCATCTTTCATAAGAGGTTAAGAACACAATTATTATGGTTTAGCTTCAATATAAATGGGATAATGAGCAGGAAAATGTATTTCTATTAAGATTAGTAAATAAGCAAGCATGCAGCAGATCATAATTGCTCCTGTTACTAAAGCGCAACGAAGAAATTTCTTCATTATTTTATGTCTTTGAAACTTATTAAAGTTAATAATGTTACTCATAAAATCCTCCCTTTCCGGATTGATGGAGACATATTGTAAAAAGAAGATAAAACTATCTTCCTTAAAGATCAAAGGAATAGTTTTATCTTTTAATGTAACACGATCATACGTACTAAGAAATAGTAAGTTGTGAGATGAAGGAGATAATATGTTATAAAAAGTAAACTTATACAAATGAAATAATAAATTGCAGCTTTTCGCTAGTTATATAAGCTGGCGATTTTGGCATTTTAAGAATGGAAAGTTTCCTAAGGTTACCCTACCTACTCTTAATGTAGTCTTCTTTATTCCTCAAGCTATTGAACGCGAGTTTTTATGGTTTGCAAAGTAGCTATATTATTTTGGACTGTTAAATTTAATTCATAGTATCCTCTCTCGCTGGATATACATGCATAGTCCCCTGAACATCCAGTTACAAAAAACGAGGTATTAGGAAAGTTAGGATTGATTGTAACTGAGTTAGCAAAAAATTTATGTGCATGATGAGTGAAAATCGCTAAAATTTTGTTCCTTACGTTAGAGGGTATAGCATTAAAAAACATGTTTGTCTGCATTTGAATCATAACATGATCACCATGTATTTCCGTAGTTATACCTGGAACTCTCAAAGGCCAATGAAAATCAATAATGTAATAATAGTTAGGATCTAAGTTACTTAGCAAGTTTAAGCTATCCTGGCTAAATACCCCGCCTCGACCATTATCTAACCAAACATGACGCACCAACCCTTGCGTTCCAGGAATAACTCTATAGCCAGTTAAATAACGATTGATGTACTGTCGAAATAAACCTCTACTGTTATTTCTGTTAGTAGCCTCCCAGTTTCCTATAGAAGATCTGAAGGGAATTGATCCTAAAACATTATTTAAAATATTAGTGAACTGTTGGTAATATGTTTCAGCTACTTGTATTGAAGAAGCACCTAAAGCGTGTACATCATCTCCACCAAATATAATATATCGTTTATTACCATTGTTCACTACTCTTTGCAAAAGGGTATTAAACATACTTTGACTGTTTAAAAAACCTACATGACTATCACCTACAACTGCTAAATTAACTGTAGTAGCTAGTGGAAGTCCTGGTTGATTTTGAACGCAGTCATTTTCTCTTTTACCTTTATCGTTCTTAATGATTTTTACCACCCTTTCTGTCTATTGTTCTTGATATATTATTCATTAGATCAAGGAATGCTTGTACGATGATAAAAATGCTTCTTTATTTAAGAGAAATAAAATAATAAATATTTTCCTTTTAAGCATGTCCAAACTCTTTTTGATTGGTAGCATATTCTGTTAATATAAATACCTTTTTACAAAGAGGAACATAACATTGCTAACGAATAGTAAACAAAATTTAGAGAAATCTATTCAAAAAAATCAAGATAAAGAGTTCTTACAATACCTCCCATTACAAATTTATAGAGAAATAGCTTTTGCAGTCCCTATCCCCCAAGGCATCTCTGACTTACCACCAATTATTTTCTTTGATATTTCCAAGCAGTTTACTCCAGACCAGGTACAAAAAATTCAAGACACTATTAGAGGTGTATTATTTAACTGGTCGTTGCATCTAACAGAAAAATGGAACAATGGATTTAATAATGGTGTATCACAATTGGCTGATTGCACGAACACATATGCGGTGAAAAACTTACAGCCTTTACGTTATTTTGGTGTTAATGTTACAGACGGAAAACAGGAAACTGTATAACTGGACAGATACTATCGTCCTTACGGACAAACCCATGATAGGCCCGAAAGGGAGCCTACTTCTCGTTGGTCTCTCGTAGGAACATAAGGTTGTGGCTATCTTCTGACGAAAGAAACGTACTGTTATGTATACCTCCACTTGGAGCGTCGGCGTACGTTTTACTTACCGTTATGGTATGTGATGAAGATAAGACAGCAAATGGACCTGCAATGGGAGGCTTGAGCCGTATGAGTTGAAAGGCTCACGTACGGTTCTTAGGGGAGTCAGGGGCAGTGATGCCCCTCGCTTACCCGACTTAACTGAAAATGTATGGAGTATCCAAGTTAAAAACAGAAAAACTCCCCATGTGGTAGGGAGTTTCCTTTTTTAAGTATCAAGATATTGCGTTAAACATGATACTTTGGGTATCTTTAGTAGTTTGTTCTAATTAAGATTAAATTATAACATTAGCCTGAATATGCTACAGCATTAAAGCTTTCCGGCCCTACTCTTACAGTACCTAAAAGATTACTGCCGATAAATGCAGTATAAATTAAAAGACCTGATGCTGGAGCCGGAACATTAAAGTCAGAAGCAGTAAAGGTAAAAAGTTGGGGTCCTAGAATATTTGTATTTAAAGCTTCTGAAGAAGAATAAATAATAGGATCAGTAAGAGATGTACCTCTAACAATTGTTAATGTAATTGTTGTTGCTAAAGGGAGGAGTGGTAATTGGCAAGCTACAGTGCCACTTAATTGGGTACGGATGGGGCCAGTTGCTCCTAATACATTAAGGCCAACTTGTCCAAATAATCCTGGTACAGAGAGAATAGTAATGGGAATGGAGATGGAATTAGCGATACTAGCATTCTGAGACGTTCTAGCATCTAATAAGTTAGTCATTTTTTATTACCTCCTTTCTTGTTACTATTATTTTATGAAGTTAAACACTTTTATGTTTGGACAAGTGTCGAGATTATAAAAAAAACAAGCAATGATATTATATAAGGGTCTAAAAGGATGATTATATAAACTAATGTTTTATTCCATATATAGTTTAGAAAGGGAAATATTCCCTTTATCTATCTAGAAATTTTTCTCTTTTTTGAGATGTATGCTCTTATTTTAAGGATATATTCTTCACAACGTCTTGGATAATTTGTTATATGTCACTATATCTTTTTATTGTAAGGAACTAAAAATGTCTTTTGAACCAATGAAATGTATGCTTCATATATTATTACATAATCATTTATTTAATTGAGGGAAGACTCTTCCTACTTCATTAAAGATATTCCTTTAAAACAAAAGGGATATCTTTTTTTCGAAGTATTTTAAAAATTGTTTAAGGGAATGGAAAAAATGAAAAAAAATAAATCTATATCTATTAGCCTTTGTATGATTGTAAAAAATGAAGAGGATGTAATTGAACGTTGTTTGATGTCTGTTAAATCTTTAGTAGATGAAATAATTATTGTTGATACAGGATCATCAGATTGTACAAAAGAAATCATCAGTGCATATACAGATTTTATATTTGATTTTAACTGGATCGATGATTTTTCAGCTGCAAGGAATTTTGCTTTTTCTAAAGCTACAAAAGATTATATTTTATGGCTAGATGCAGATGACATTATAACTGAAGAAAATATTATAAACTTCTTAACATTAAAACAAGCTCTTACCCGTGATGTAGACGCTGTCTCCATGGCCTACCACCTTGCATTTGATCAAGATGGAAATGCTAGCTTTAGTTCATGGCGAAACCGTCTTGTTAAGCGAGAAAAACAATTTAAATGGCATGGATTTGTCCATGAATACTTGGAGGTAAATGGTAATACCCTTTATTCCGACATAGCCATTGAACATCGGAAAGAAAATATTCATAATGCTCGAAACTTAGTAATTTATGAAAAGGCATTAAAGGCTGAGAGACTATTTTCTCCCAGAGATCAATACTATTATGCAAATGAATGTAAAGATCATGGTATGTACGAAAAAGCAATTGAATGGTATCAAAAGTTTCTAAATAGTAAAGAAGGATGGGTAGAAGATAATATTGAAGCATGTGGAAGAATGGCAGATTGCTATATTCATTTAAAAAATTGGAATGAAGCTATTAATTGTTGTATCAATTCTTTTCATTATGATGCTCCACGTGGAGAAAATTGTTGTAGATTAGGCTTTTTATATTTACAAGAAAGTAAATTTAGTCAAGCTATCTCGTGGTATAAGCTTGCAACAGTTGTGGACTCTTCTAGGTTGAAAAGCCCTTTTATCAATCATGCCTGCCATACATGGCTTCCTCATTTACAACTTTGTCTGTGTTACAGTAAATTGGGAGAGTTTAAAGTAGCCAAAGAACATAATGATTTAGCCGCCCAATATGCTCCAAATAATCCATGTGTAAAACACAATCAGGCCTTTTTTAAATCAATCATTTAATCCCAATACCCTAACCAAAGAGCAAAATCAAATTGATTGTGCTCTTTGGATTTATTTTGTTTAACTAAACTATTAGTAGATTAAAATTTATAATTTAGTGAAAATGAAATTTTGACATTTGACGTGCTTCCCAGAGGAGCACCACCTGTTCCTATAATACCAATTGTGTTAATATCATTTACTGTAATTGCTCTAGCGCTTCCTGGTTCAACAACGAACCCTGCTACAGCAACACCATTTACAGTTAAAGAAGCAGTAGGTCCAACCCCAGTTACTCCATTATTCTCTACCATCACTGTTCCGTTTATAATAAAGGTAGTAGAATCATTCCATAAAACTATTTCTGTTCCACCAGTATCAGCTAAATCAACTGTAAAACAAACAGCATCATTCACAACACCTAACGAATCACTACAACAACTTCCTAATTGAGCCAATTTATATTCTCCCTCATTTCACATTCATAGTTAGTTGTTACTATGATATGTCCAACTTTATTTTTTGTTTGGGCATTTTTTGAAAAGTATGACCTCATACAATTAATTTTCCTTTCACCAATAAAATTTCATTATCTTTTGTTACCTCTATGCTTTGTTTTAAACTAATTGAAACATATATTTCAAAGTGAGAGGTGCACTCTTTTCTGTTTTTTATGTTGGGTACAACAGCTGTATGAAAATGTACTTTCTCAATCTTGCTATGGATTTTGGTATTAGCTGGAGCGAATAAAAGGAGAGTTTCTTCGGATAGAAAGGGAATGGGTTCCGTACAGCAATTATTATCTTTAAATTTAATACAGAAATATCCTTCTTGCTTTAGTCTTATTTTTTGAATTGAAACTAGATCACCATTTGCTAGCATTACTTTATAACTTTCTCTGCCTAAGGCTTTTCTAATTTCTTTACATTTGATCGCTTCCTTGGAATAAGAATCAATTAATTTACCATATCTATCAGTAAAAAAGCACTCGATCTCCTCTGGTTTTTCAAAATAGTTTTTGGGATATTCTAATGTTTTGATTTTTTTATTAAGTTTTAAAACAAATCTTCCTGAACAGTTATGTTTTGAATTGCTTGTAAGATAAATGGATTGAATTCCATCAACTGTAACGCTCCTAGAATAATTTTTTTTTATTGAAAACAAACAGTTCTCGTTAATAAAAACATTAATTTCCCCTTTATCTTTTGAATAGTTAGTTATTGTTATGGTGCCGGTAATGTGTAAACAAGATGAGTTTTCCCAAAGTAGTACAGATTTCTGCTTTTTATAGTCAATAAAGAAATCCCCCGAAGATTGTTCAGGCCGTACTCTTACTTTTTGTTTTATAAAGATAGGAACTTTTAAGTTAATAGTTGAGGAATGGGAAATCCAATCAAATACTTTTTTTACATTTATAGAATGACAGATAGGGTTAGTAGTGTTAGCCTTAAGCATTTAATCCCCCCAAAATTCTATATTCCTTAGCTTATGAATGTTTTAAATGAGATGGTACTAAGAAAGAGGTTAAAAATCATTACATTTGGCTTGATTCGGCAAGAAAATACACTTTTTGGTTATTGAAGCCTAATTATTGTTAGAGCAGCACCTACTGATCCACCTGCTGATAAGAGGGTAGCTATTAACAGTATGCTGCTAAATAATTGTAAAGATATTGTATTACCCGCACTTAAATTCACAATAACATCATTATTGAATGTTGAGGTGCTTAAAACAGGACTTAATATAGAGCCTGGAATTGGAGTGGTGCTATTTAATAAAATCCTTGAGCCTGCGCCTACACCCAATGCAGCCGTAGTATTAATTTGGTAAGTAATGTAGTAACGACCAGTAGCTGGTACTGTAAAAATGGTATTTGGTCCATTAGCTATAAAACCGTCTAAGTTTTGATTATTAGGAAGGGGAATACTGTTAGAACCTCCGAGTGCAACTGGAATAACACTTCCCGTTGTATTACAGGCAAACATAGAATTATTAGTGACAATCTCTCCAGTAGGACCTGTAGGTCCGGTAACACCAGTGGCTCCAGTAGGACCTGTAGGTCCGGTAACACCAGTGGCTCCAGTAGGACCTGTAGGTCCGGTAACACCAGTGGCTCCAGTAGGACCTGTAGGTCCGGTAACACCAGTGGCTCCAGTAGGGCCTGTAGGTCCGGTAGCACCAGTGGCTCCAGTAGGACCTGTAGGTCCGGTAGCACCAGTGACTCCAGTAGGGCCTGTAGGTCCGGTAACACCAGTGGCTCCAGTAGGACCTGTAGGTCCGGTAGCACCAGTGACTCCAGTAGGACCTGTAGGTCCGGTAACACCAGTGGCTCCAGTAGGGCCTGTAGGTCCGGTAGCACCAGTGGTTCCAGTAGGACCTGTAGGTCCGGTAGCACCAGTGACTCCAGTAGGGCCTGTAGGTCCGGTAACACCAGTGGCTCCAGTAGGACCTGTAGGTCCGGTAACACCAGTGGCTCCAGTAGGACCTGTAGGTCCGGTAACACCAGTGGCTCCAGTAGGACCTGTAGGTCCGGTAACACCAGTGGCTCCAGTAGGACCTGTAGGTCCGGTAGCACCAGTGACTCCAGTAGGACCTGTAGGTCCGGTAACACCAGTGATTCCAGTAGGACAGCAGTTTCCAAGAGGACCACAGAAATTAAGATTGTTTGTCAAATATGCTCCTCCTTACTTATTATTAATGAAAAGTCCAAGCCATTTTTTATTAGGATATTCTGATTCTTACTTATGGGAAACTTTCTTTGTGAAAATGGGTATTTTATTAACAAAATAATTCAAATGATATAAATTATATTAATGTAAATGGTCAACCAATAAAGTGGTTCATATATTTTAAATTGAAAGGTAAAGAAAATTATTCATTGCTATATTAGATAGGAATTAAAACCTTTGGACCTTCATTTTTGATATACTTCTCTATAGGAATAGAAAAATTCTAATAGAAAAAAATAATCAAAAAGTGAAGTACTAGCTCTTTAAAAGCCAGCACCGCATATAAAAACATAGAGAACTATGTAGCATATAAAGTTTAAAAAATGGCATACTAAAACCAATGCTAGGAACTCAAGTAAAAGGCGCTTTCTTCTAAAAGAAAGCGCCTTTTACCTATAATAAAAATAGACAATGTCTTGATATTGTTTTGCCATAAATAATTTATACGAAAACACCAAAAAAGCCACTGGACCTAGACAGTGGCTTTTTTGGTGTTTAATGCAGGAAATAAACGAAACATCTTACATACACGATGTTTTGTCGTTAGGGTCAGTGTAACAAAGGTAATATGCACCATTAAGCTTAAGATATGGTATTTAAAATCCAAAGAAAAACCACCTAGGAGAAAAGGTGGTTTTTCTATTGCACGACGTTTATCCAATGACACCTGTTGGAGTCACCAATAGTGTGCCCAAAATATTTATAACTATTCACTACCGATATCAATTATTTTTCTTATTTGTTCTGGTCAAATAATCCGTAAACAAAATAGTAGCAAACGGAAAAGAAGAAACAATAAAGAATGCTAAAAATGCCTTAAATATTTTGCGGTTTATGTACATGGAATTCACCTTTAAAAAATGGCATAAATGCAAAAAGCTATCTGGGGAAGAGATAGCTTTTCTACTGATAAACAAATCGGGTTTTAAACGGAGTCTAAAAAGACTTCTAAATTAGTTTAATCTACTTGCGGTATTCTATACGTTTAAATTACAAGAGACTTGCTATTCCAATTTATCGTTAGCAAATGGAGTAGTCATAAGTGGATTTTCGAACAATAATGAACCTTTATAAGGGGACAAGCATATGATGATTCTATGCAAATAGTCTTATTTGCGCTATTTTCATGCATAAAGGAGGGATAATGATATGTTAGATTTAGGATCATTACTTTCCACAATTATCGGTCTACTAGGTGGTATTCTTTAAAAAAAGTAGAGTCAACTTAAGTTGACTAAATAAGCCTTTAGGCAATCAAACGAGGTGAAACAAATATGTGTTGTTGGAATTTCTTTGGTTGTGGATGTAGACGTCGTAGAAGCTGTTGGGACAACTACAATAATAACTACGGTGGTTGTGGATGCGGCCGTGGCAACTACGGTGGTAACTATAACAATGAGTATGATAATGGATATAACTATGGTGGTGGCCATAGTCAAGGTAGTAACTGCAGAGATGGCTACGACAGTCATAAACATCATCGTTCAAATTGCAAATGCAAACGTCATTCGAACTATTAATTTTATAGATAAAAGGGCTTGTTCAGTTAGTTGAACAAGCCCTTTTTTAACGTTAATGATGCTAAGTAAGCTGACGATATGAATCATCGTATACAATATCAAAAGACCAAGAAGATGCCAGGCGGTTGGAATCTTCTTGGTCTTTTAATAATAACGTATCAGTTAGGGAGGTAACTGTTTTTATAAAGCAAAAACTATGGTTGATTTATTCTATGTAAACATATCTAAAAGGTTTATAATTCTTTGAAAATTAATGTGCCATTTATTATTGATCTGGTTGTTCCTATAGAGACAACATTTTGGAGCAATTTTATTTTTTATACATATCTTAAGAGTAGTAAGCATATAGGGGGTGACAATATGGGCTTTGGAGGTTATGGTGGCGGTTGCGGCTATGGCGGATATGGTTACGGCGGAGGCGGTTGTGGTACTGGCGGTGGTTTCGCTTTAATTATTGTATTGTTTATTTTATTAATCATTATCGGCGCTTCTTGTTTCGGTGGTTTTGTTGGAGGCTGCTAATAACTAATAAACATTTTACTTTTAAAGAGCTAGCAGTATGCTAGCTTTTACATTTGATATATTGTTCTTACATAAAAACATCAAAGGTTTGCTCCTAGAAAAGTATTTACATTCAAAAATAAATTAATTCATGATGTTGACGTGCATGTCTATACGCTTCTCACTTCTCAAGAGGAGCAGGAGTGTATCCATTCAAGTGAGCAAGATCTGTATAGATAGAAAACACTAGGAGACTAATACAAATAACTCCACCAATTAAGAAAAACAGATATTTTAAAAATGGTTTCATCTTTCGATTATTCCTTTCAAATAAAAAAGCACCTTCTCTCTAAGGTACTTTTTTAGCTCTTATCATCAATACTTTACATTGTAATTTTGAAACTTTAATCAATCTTGAGTAGCTTGCTCTTTGCGTGATGTTTTTATTCAAAAATAGGAACATCTCTTTAAATCGTTAAAACAAAAAACTCTCGGTTACGATTCTCCCAAGAGTTTTTGTATACAACCAAATACTTAAAATCATAACGTATAGAGACTTTATGCCATCGTAAATATCATGTTCAAGTATTAAAGGAATTATGTGATGTATATGATTACATATGCTATTATTGAGCACTCATTTTTTGATTGTATGTATATCTTTCTTACGTAAGTTGAAGAACAGAAAACACTACTTCATCTAATTGTTTAGTTAATTTTTTTCAAGTAGTATTTTCTGCTTTCAATTCTTTAGTTTGTAACAGTGCGAATGACCGAATAGACGCTTTGCAGCGTCTTTGCTAGTTTTGTCTAGCCAAGCTATTTTCATACTCATATAAAAGCAAATAACCCCCAAATCGGTCCATTTGGGAGTCGCCTGCTAGTTCAATTCATAAAAGGGAGCATGTTGAGTCCTTTTTTAAATTAATATGCTTGTCCATTAGTATATATGATTGTTTGTTACAAAAGTCTTGTAAACATTATGTACATACACCATATTTCCCACATATGATGGTAGTGTGACACGAATATTTCATTAAATTAGTACGGCCCTTAGACATGTCCCTATTGGTCAGAGTATTGTTTAGTGGGAGAGGTTCACTCCTGAAAAAGCTCAAAGATTTTTTGAGCTTTTTTATCATTGTATTTAAAATTTTTGAGTCGGAAATATCATGCTATTAAAATAAAAATGAGGGCTAGTATTATGTTTATAAAAAAAAACTTAAATACAATTATTATGAAAGAAATTAGCTGATCAGTATGATGTAAGTACTCGTAGGATTCAATCGAAGATTAAGAATGTAGGCTATCAATGAGACAATAAGGAAAGTATTTATAGCTATGTTGAAGAAGAATTAGAACATTTAGATTTTAATTTTATTGCGTTTATCTCTAAAAACAGTAAAATGCTAGTAAAAAAAACGAATTACTAGTAAAACACCAGCTAATCTCATTTCAATCGCTTTTAATTTTATTTCTACCGGATAACTGACTCTTGTCCCCATAGAAAAAACACCTCCAAGTTATTGTTAGGTACTACATACCCGTTTTTTAACGTAAAGGTGTTTTTATTTGTCTCACTTTAGGGGGTCAGTCCCTTCAAAATCAAAACTTTTTTTGGTATCTAGAATGTTGATTATGTTAACTATGGGTATAATTATAAAATTAAATTATTGTTTTGCAGAGGGGAATCTAGCTCCAGCATTTAATTGAAGTATGTCATTGATCTCTATGACACCATCAAAACGACTAGATGCCCCAAGAAACTCAACCTCAGCATCTAATAATAAACCATTTACTTAAAAAAATAATTCTACTTCATAATCAATATTTGGATTATCTGGCTGAAAGAAGATTGATGCATTAAACGCGTATACACCATTAAACTCAGGTATAAATGTTGAAGTAGCTGCATTATATTCATTATTACCTATATCAAATTGTTCATTTGGAAATGTAACTTTTACAAAAGTATCAGCTTGAGAAATAGGAATAGTAGTATTAGGATTAGTGGCTCTGAATGCTGAGGGACTTACAAGGTCCTCAGCATTAGCAACAAGTAAAGCATTCATGCCTTTAAACGTTGAGAAATTAACCTTTTTGTTGGTTTTTCTATATAATTTATTCTCTAATAAAAATAATGTTTGTATACTTGTAATGTTATAGGACAAGTATCTTGAAACAAATGAACTTTATTTAATTCCATATATGCTAGTATCTATACAAGGTACTAGTAAGATTTTCAAGAAAACCATTTGAAAATCTCTACTCTTTAACAATAACGATCTTAAATTCCTATTAAGATTATTGAAATATTCTACTCATGCTAGCTTTTTGACACTGTAACGGATTAATAGTTGGAGTACTGTTAGGGAGTATAGGAGCCATGAGATTACCTGTAAGGTTACTGTGGGCTGTATCAATATTTCCTGCAGAATCAATAAAAGGACCCGTAGGATCTATAGATTCAAACATGAATACATTATTAACAGGTTGGTTATTAAGGTGAGTAAATAAAGCATGTCCTGCTTCATGTGCAAATGCAAAAGGAGCACTCAAAGCTCTGTTACTCAATGCAATGGATCCAAAGAGTGTAAATTGAGGTACACCGTTTTCAACTCTAAAATTCTCAATTATTACTCCACCAACACCTATAGGTCGACTATTACCTGAAGGAGATGCAAAATCATTGCCACTTGTGTAAACAACGTATATGCCAGGTTGATTCCCATTCATTTGTTTAACTTGATTGATGAGATTCTCAACAGGTCCTCTAAATGCTTCATTAGTACTTAAATCGGTCGCATCTATTACTGTATTTACTTCGATTATAGGTTGTGAAATGAAGTTTATATTACATTCACCTCCACTATTCCATATCTGATTAGCTGAGGCAATGTCTCGATTAAATCTATTTTGCCGGCCATTACTATCGCTGAGGGCAGAACCGGGAGTAAAGATACCATAAACATTAACCGAAGGATCACCCTGAGATTGGACTGAGTAACTATAGTTATATCTGTATTTTCTCTTTCTTGATTTTTTCAATTAATGCACTTCCTTTTATATAATTAGTACAAGTTATGTAATTGCTAATAATTTGCTTGTATGCTTGTCCAATGACAGCACGATTATTTTATTGACTTTGGAAATTATATCCTTTAAAATTAACCAAAAGCAACGTTGCAACTTAAGTACGTTGCTTGAAAAGGAGAGCATATGAGCAGGGTTAAAGAAGGCAATCGAAGACTTACATGTGATATTCCAGAAGAGTTACACAAGGAGTTGCGTTTCTTAGCTGTAGAGAATGATACAAGTATTACAAAGTATGTAAAGGCTTTATTAGAAGAGCATGTGAAGAAAGTAAGAAAAAAAAAGTAAACAAAGAAAGGGCACTTCCTCTGTAAAGGAAGCACCCCCATGTAGAATCACATGTATAGACACTTACATTGTAACATGGGTTGCCCTCTAGAAATAGCAGGGTCTTATTATGGATCAAACTGAAAAGTTGTTAATAGGTATTGAGAATATATTGAGTGTAGCTTCCGACTTAGTACACGAAGTAGATCGCCTTAAACGTGTTGAAGAAGAATGCCAAATACTTAAAGAAAAACTTTTTTTAAAACAACTTAGGTCGTCTGAACAAGACATTTTTACTCTTGCACTTGATGGCCATTCAATTACAGAAATGCAAAACATTTTATTCAAAGAAGAGAGCAAAATTAAGAATCAGAGACGCAGCATTCTGCAAAAATTAAACGTTTCTTCGATGAAAGAAGCAATCGATTTTTATAAAAAAACTACCCAAACTTCTTCTCAAAACTTCACGAATTATCATCAAGAAATCTTTCAAAAACTAGTTAAAACTTCATAAAAGTTGAGGGGACGGTGAGTGGACAGTAGGTCAACATTTCCAGAAAGGTGTAAGTTTTGATATCGACACAAGGTCGACATTACGCGCTTTTTTCGCTCTTCAGGTCAACAGCAGGTCGACAGACTGGAAGTTTTCATGGGGTCACTTTTTTGAGGGTGCAAACGTTGTTTCGCTGGGCTTTGCCCAGCATATCATAGCCAAATGATATCAAAAACCCCTTATGCTCTTCTCTACTCGTACTGGAAATTTTGCAATTTGATAGAAAAGGAATGATTTCATGGATATCTTTTTACGAAATATTGATCCGGTTGCTATGCAAAAAGTTGATGCACTTGCGAAAGAAAATGGGATGTCCCGTCAACAATTCTTGAAAGAACAATTTGAAGTATT
Source organism: Priestia sp. FSL R5-0597 (assembly GCF_038006305.1). Lineage (NCBI taxonomy): Bacteria > Bacillati > Bacillota > Bacilli > Caryophanales > Bacillaceae > Priestia > Priestia sp. FSL R5-0597. Next base: position 61,381 of record NZ_JBBOUZ010000004.1, on the reverse strand, counting down.
AGCTTTTTTTGATGAACAAGTAGAAAGAGAAAAAAGATTAGAAGCAATCGTTCATCAGAACATCGAAATGATGAAACAATGTGCAATATCAATTGAAAAGATGAACGATATTATCTATGAACTGATGGGAGATGTAGAGGAGTAATGGAAACACAACGACGTATGATTACACTTGATAAAGAAACGGATCAATACATCCAAGATTATATGGCTGAACATAAACTTCGTTTCCCAGGAGAAGCAATTATGGATATCTGTAAAAAGTATCGAGAAGAAAAAAAGAAAGAATGGTCGTTAGATTACATTACGGAAACGGTTAGTGAAAATCTTCATGATGCATTAAAAAGTGAACTGAAAAAGATTCGATTAGGAACAAATAGCGCAGATAAGAATACACAAATCCTTATCGAATTCATGAATGGATTGTATTTTCATCATGGTTATGATGCGATTATGACAACAGATCTTGTAGAACTAGAAGCAACTAAACTTGCTAAAAAAGTTGTAAGTGAACGTATTGTGAATCAAAGACAAAAACGGCTGGATAAAGAATACCCTAAAAGCTAAAATAGCCTTTAAGCCTACTTTTCCTTTTAGTAAACGAGGTGAACATAGTTTGATATGTAGTTATTGTGGGACAGAAGGGTTAGAAGATAGCTGCTCTTTTTGTGGGGCTGCTTTAAATATAAAAAGACCTAAATTAAAAGAGTTTGTGGCTTTAGAGGATGTTGAAAAGCCTTTTAATGAACTTTCATGCTTTCATACGTATGATTTGTTAGTTTTGCTGCGTTTGGTACGTAAAGAACGGACAAAGGCTTATGATTTAATGCTAAGGCTTAAAAAGGATGACAAGAGCCCTCAAATTATTTAAATAACACGTAACTATTTAAAAGACCTATATGAACATTATACAAAGCGTATGAAGCTTATATGGCTATATTAATTAAATGAGACATAATCCCTTTATCATAAAAAATTGAACTAACTATATATGGGATTTGATACCGCATTTTTTTAAATAAGGTAACCTTTTCTTATATATTAAATGAAAGCTCTCTCTATTGAGAGCTTTCATTTTTATTTCTATAAATCATTTATTTGTTTGATGAAATTAGATTTTATATACTGAAACAGCTCTATACCCAACTCATTGTGCTTTTCTATTTTCTTAATGATATCAATGGGGACTTCGTTGAGCAAAGGGCGAGATTTTGTCACATTCACCTTCTTATATTTAATATTTCCCCATTTGAATTTTTTCTTTAGTAACAAAAGCGATTCGTTAAACATTTCTGTTATTCCTATTGATCCAAATTCCAGCAAGTTTTCTTTCGCTTTCTCTACGCTTAGTTGAGATTTCACCCCGCAAATTTGTTTAGTTTGGCCATTTGTAGCTTGAGGGTCCCAATCAATGTAGTCTTCAAAAGACATATGTTTCATGTTCTCTCATAATACCCTGGATACGATTTCAAAAAATAATATAATGATATGACACGCTCAACCGGATGACGCATCATACTAAAATAAACATAGGGTTGAGCAAAAAATTCATGTATTCCATAGAAATGATGGCCGGATATAGCTTTTATGTTTTTTTATCTTCTTCTTTTAATTGGCTAAACTGTTTATTCGTCTCTTCTAAAGGAACATGATCGTATATTTCATTTTCAGAGTAGAACCTTTTAAAAATATTACAAAGACACACATTTCTTTTTAGGAATAATAAACCGTGGATCTTGCGTAGGAATTAGATAACGATCACATAAACAATGGAGAATTTCTAGTGGTCGATATTTATGTTGGACAGAGCAAATCAATCATTGTATATTTGATGAACGCCATCAAGATACCAATAGGCAGTTTCTACGACAGCTATGGTATTTTCATTGTGTACTTGATTCAAATAGCGAAAGAAGTATCGTGCTAAGAAAAGCTTCTAGAGGACGTGGTACTCCAGGCGGATAAACCAGAGTTTATGTGTTTAAAAATAGGATGCCATCAAATGGACAAACTGTATTAGTAAAAGCTTCCACACCTGTAAATTCCCCCTCAAGAACTTATAGAATTGTTTAACAATAATAAATTTCTTCTGGCAACTAAACATAAAATCTTAAAATTTACTATTTATTCATCGAAAATAAACGATAAAAGCAGCAGGATTTTCTGTAATGCACAAAAAACCCTGCTGCTTTTATCGTTTAAGTAACGTATTAACCCCCAAAAATCTTACTCCAGAATCCTTTTGGTTTTGAATCAAGATTTTCTTGGGCGGCCGCGATAAGTTTTTTAGTATCACTAATTTCACGTATGGCACTAGTCAATTTCTCATCGCGTTTCTCTAGATTATTTTCAATGTATTTGTCTTGGTGGTCTAGTTTTTCTGTAAGTTTCTTTATAAGGCTTCCTTGTTCATCTAGTCGTTGGATAAGCGCTAATTGAAACTGCTCATCTTTTTCAGAGCGATTAAGCAACTCTTGAACTTTTTCTTCAAGGGATTGTACTTTTTTTTCAAGGTTTGATTGAACTTCCACTGTCTCCGGTACAATTTCTCCTTGAAGCCACTGGTTTATCATCTTATAGCTCCAGTTTTGCTCTTGAATTCTTTTTTTTATTTCAGTTAATAAATCGATGTTTTGTTTGTTATAGCGCCTATGTCCGCCTTCTGTTCGTTGAATTTGGAGATTGAATTCTTTTTCATATAAGCGAATAAGATCTACACTTAATCCAGTTAGCTTTACTGTGTCTTTCAAAGTATAGACTACTTCATCTTTATTTTTTTCATGCATTTTTCTAGGATTCTCCTTTCTGTATAAAAATCTAGATATACTTTGAAGTTGATATATCAGTGTTAATGACAATTCTAGAATGCGGTTTTGCGAGATATTATTCAAGGTTTATATTTCTAGTAAAATTCTATTAATTACTTTATATTCCTGTTTTTTATGTACATTTTTCTTTTTCTTTCGCTAGGCCTTTTATTCTTCCTTTTCAATTCTAGATGAAATCATAAACTTTTCAAGAGTAAAACTGTTTATTTTAAATGTAGATAGATTATATATAAAGTTCAAAAAAAAGCAACTTAAGGATCAACATTAACTCTACTCAATTAAAACTTTGTTTTAGCCAATGTCTGCAAAAAAGGAGTTTTAACTGTTAAGAAATATCTTTGTTAACAACTGATTCACATCTTTTCCTCTCCTAAAGTCCAAAGAAACTAGAGTACCTAGAAAGCTTGATATAAAATAGCTTTAGACGAATCTAGAATGTAATTTCTCTAACTTTAATTCAAGTATTTTGTGTAGCTCATTAAGTATTTTGTGTAAGATAATATAAATCCTATATACTTATATCTTCTGGATTTATTACGGTGGTTTAATGGAACTTCTTTTTTGTTTATACAATTCTTATAGAATTATTTTTCGGGTTAAAATTAATCTTAATTTTTTCTAAGGTATTTAAACTTTATAGCAAAAGCTAGAAATACAATGAACCATTGAAAATAAAGAGTTTTTAACGAATCTAGAGTGAACTTCTTCTAGATTTTAGCCGAGAATAATAAATCTAATTAAATTCTAGATCATTTTACAAGAAATTCGTTGTTATACAACCAAGACATGGCTGCGAAATTCTAAATTTGTAATCCTTGAGAAGGTTGTTTCCATCCCAATCCACTTTTTAAAACAGTTGAATTTTAAAAAGTGGATCATTAAGTTTAACTGAAGTTAAACTTAATGATTTTTTCTAAAATTAACTAAGGTGAAAATAAAATTAAGTTTAACTTGTAAAATAAAAATTACTTATATAAAAGATGTTTTGGTAAAAAAATAAGTTGAACTTAATATTTTATTTTGTCTTTAGATATCGCTTAAATCGATATAAAGCATGGCGGCTGGACAATCCAAAGTAATAAATAATGTGTTCGTTTGAATATCCACCATGAATTTTGTTAAGTATACAACTGTTTCGAAAGTGAGTAGACCTTACAATTGCTTGTATACCTGAACGTTTGACTTCTCTTTCAATCATACGTTTTGTACCGATTATACTAATCCTTTTAGGTTTATTTAAATTGTAATCATACCAATAAACCATTTTTTGAGGATGAAAAGAAATAAATAACGGATCATTTGTATAATCCTTAGGTCTAAATAATAGAGGGATTGTTAATAGGTAATCATATATGATTTTCTTATCTTGTTTAGAAAGCTCTAAGGTGCGTTTTGATTTGCTTGTGTTTACCGTTAATGTATTCTGTGCAAAGTTAATGTCTTGTATATTTAAAGATACAACTTCGTTAATGGTAAGACCGTAACGAAGCATTAAGATGAACATGGAATGGTTACGCGGACCTATGTATTTATGTATCTGTAATTGAATATCATTTAAATGTTTGTGACTTATAACTGAATCTAAAAGGATTGAAGCATCCGATTCAGTTATAAAATCAGTATCAGTTAATGCTCGTTGTTTTTTTGTTGTTGCTTGTAAAAATCCAATATCATCTGTGAGGCTATAATACTTTAACATGCCATTTAAATGTGATGCTACACGCCTCAGATTAGCTTCTGACAAGTTTTTTTCTTTTAAATAGGTAAAATATTCGTCGTAATATTTCTTGTCTCCTGGCAAAGTTTCTGAAGGGATATTAGGGTGAGATTGATTTAACCATTCAAAAAACTGTTTTAGATCATGCTTGTACATTGATATTGTAGAAGCTTTTTTCTTAGATTCAACTAAATGATATAAGAAATCTCCAAGTAAAATAAAGTTATTCAAATAAGACACACCCAATCTTTTAGGTAAATTTAATATACTATTATTATAACAAAAATGATTAAACAAGCTTACTAAAATGATTCCTTTCTCTTTATGTATATTAAATTTACCTGGGCTCAAAAAAAGACGCGTAAAAGCCATCTCTGCAATGCAAGGTTTTACACGTCTTTTTTTCTATAGCTAATTTCTATTTAAAACTTTACTTTGTAAAAAGTTTTTATACATTTTTTTTAACTCTTTATTTTTAAAATCCTTAACAATTCTTGGTTCTAAGCCTAATTTTTCACGTTTATTATAATCTTCTTCCATATTTCGAATGACTTCTTGTAAGCCTGCTTCTTGGGCTTTTTTTATTTCTTCTTGGGTAGGTTGATCTGAACTTAGAATCAGCATTCTTTTTAATTCTTGAAACTGCAAGAGCTTTTCTTCAAATTCTATTTGAGTTCCATTTTCTTTTAAAAATAATTCTTGCTTCTCTTTTAAAGTTGCATCGTTAAGAATTTGTTCTTTATCTCTAGCTTGTGCTATAAAATCTGGAACTAATTCTTTTTTTGCAGCCTTTTTAGAGTTAATGCGTTTTGATTCCTGTGAGACCTGGGCATAATCTTTTTGAATCGCTTTTACTACGTAGGAATGAGGGTGAGTCACATCTCCTGTAATCAAACGATTTTGCGTGTATCTTATATTTCTTTCTAGGTGGTCTTGTGTAAATTCTGATAAAAGCCACTCTATTTTTTCTGGCTTAACCCCTAAGCCTGCTAAATCATTCTCAAGGCTGTTTGTGTTGTCTTCTAACTTCGAGAAGGATTGATTTAATTCTAGTTTTTTCTCTTGAGTAGAGCTAGAACCATTCAATGCAGGCGAACTGGTAATAATAAATTCTATGGAGGTTACTTTTCTACCAGTTTTTATTTCCACGAATTCAAAGTAGATATCCGTTTTATTATTAATTTCTTTTTGAGCTACTGCTAATACTTTGCTTTTAAAATGACCATACTGTTTATACTTAGTAGGTTCAATAGCTAAAAAATGACGTAATTCTTCAAGAGTGAGTTCCCTTTTTCGCAGACGCTCATATTGCTTAAGCAACTCATATATACGAATGGAATAGACCGAATTGAGTCTCACTACATTCTCTAATTGGTACGATGTGAATTTCTCCTTAAGCTCTAAAAACAGATACTTTAAGCTAGGATGAAACTGTAATGTTATGTACCCTTCGTTTTCTTCATAGATAGACGTGATTACCCAGTTGTAATTTCTTTGTCTGCCTTTTTCTTTTATCGTAAGAATTTTGGTTTGAAGTCCATTTACAATTTCTTTTAGGTACGAATAAAAACCAGTACCTTTCTTATTGCCTACGATTTCGATGAAATCTTTAGCTCGAAACCTATAGGTCTTCAACGTTTCATCATTAGGCTGCACTTTAGATGCCATGATTAAAAGAATTCTTTGCTCTTGTAAAGACAATTTATATGTACTCTCAATGAGGATGTTTGATTTAGTTACCCAATTTTTTATATTTATACTTTCCAGATCATATGGTTGAACGACAGTCGTTTTCTTCATAAAATCCCCCATATTTTTCTAAACTATCACTAAAATATCATAAAAGTGATACTGTGTAAATTGCATGTTAAAGAGTAATCTGTCCTTAGAAATTAAATATCACGCAAAATTAGTGATACTTCATGAGGTTTGTTGACTTTAGAAACCTTACTCATTCTTGATTTATTAAACTCAATCTTCATTTTAATACGCAAAATTGGTGATAGTTGAGGCATGTCTGCATTTTAAACGCAAAATTAGTGATACTTTAAGCACATCTAGATTGTTCACGCAAAATTAGTGATACTTAAGCCATATTTGCATTTTAAACGCAAAATTAGTGATAGTTCGCGCAAAATTAGTGATAGTTTCGCGCAAAATTAGTGATAGTTTCACGCAAAATTAGTGATAGTTCGCGCAAAATTAGTGATAGTTCGCGCAAAATTAGTGATAGTTTAGGCTTATAAACGTTGTAATATCAGTGTCTATAGACGTTCTAAAACAATAAAACAATAAAACAAATATATAAAACAATATGTAAAACAGTAAAACAACATAAGATAGTAGTTGTTTTACTGTTTTACAACTTTCAAGATTAATAATTAAGTAAAGGGATAAATTTTTAGTGAGTTCTTTAGAATATTAGGAGTATATCCAAACGAAGCAATTTTTAATCATAGTTAAAATACAGAGGTTTTATGAGGAGTTCATGAATTCTTATTGAATTATAAGATTAATAGACGGTATAATAGAGTCACCAAAACAGTGCGGAATATAAAAAGACTCCAACGTGTGCAAGTGGTGCGCCAACACCCTTACACCGTTAACCCTAAAACCACTAGGGAAAACACCTGTCGAAGTCCTAATACATAAATTTAGTTACGCCTTTATTTTATCGGATAATTAAATTTATTTCAAGGGCGTAGTCTGTCAAAAAATCCGACATCGTTTTCCTATTTCACGGGATGCGATGTCTTTTTTTGTTCCTGAAAAGGAGAGGATAGACTAATGTCTACTACACGTATGCTTACCGCAGAAGAATTTGATTATATGAAAAATTATCAGAGTTTCATAGAAAACCGTTCTCAACATCAATCAATGAAACGAAAATTACTTAAAGAAATTATAAACCTTTACGGAGAAAAGTTTTATCGCCTCCATGAAGGAACTAGAAAAGCTTTAGATCGGCTTTGTTGGTTTGCTGCAGAAAAAGGATTTTGCTTTCCTGGTAGTACATATTTAGGTAAAACCTACGAAAAGTCAAAAGGAACAATCGATCGTCATTTAAAAGAACTACGAAAACAAGGACAAATTATTACTGTATATCGTCGTTGCCCTCGTAACAATGGAAAGGGAAATCCAGTGCACTTATTTGTGAACCACCCTTTTTTTAATCACTGGGTTAAGTATTTACAGCTTGACTTAGAGTCTAATGTTGAAGCAGATGTTAAAACAGAAAATACTGAGAACGCTTGGGAGAGTAAGAGTAAAGACACAAAAAAACAGTCTACCTATAATTTATCTTTAAAAGATTTAAATAAATATATACGTAATGATGTTAATTTTAAACTCTCGTCTGATTATGTACCATCTTACATACCAAAATCTTTTAAAAATGCTGTAACACCTTTTTTTTCATGTGCAGATGATATTTATGATTTATGGAGAAAAGTCCGATTAGCTTACAAAGCGAGCTGTTTAGAAAAGCCCCTGGAAGATTTAAGTTTCCTTCCTGTTCAAGCGTTTAAAGAGACTGTTTTTGCTTATAAAAGCAATCGTATAAAAACTAACTTTGCAGCTTATTTTTTTGGAACGATTAGAGGAATATTTGTGATTGAGCGTAGAAAAGAAGTTCAGCGAAACGGTGGGAGTAGGCTTTTTTATAACTTTTTAGACTCCTAAATTAGAAAACAGATAATATTATTTATACATATTTTAAGTCAGAACGAGCGTTGTTACGATTTAACAATCTGAAAATTATTATCTTTTGTACCCAAAATAAGACGGGTCTATATACACATTTCTATTGGTACTTTACATATACTGTTACGATTTATTTTATTATCAGAGGTGAGTAAATGCCATATGTTAATCGGTTTTTAACCAATGCTAATGGGGCTGTTACATTTACAGGAAACACTTTTGGCTTAAATAAACAAGCCAATGCTAATGCTCCTGGAACAGCAGGCTCAATAGGAACTTTTTTCAGTGTAAATCCAAGCTCCATAGATGGATCGTTTCCTACAGGAACTACGGCAAATTATCTACAAAACTCTTCTAGTGCAGTTTTAAGAATTCCATCTACCACTACTCAAATTCTTTATGCAGAATTAATATGGGGTGGAAGCTATCTTTATGGTGGAGAAGATGTTAGCGCAGCTTTAAATAACGCTGTGACTTTTATTACTCCTACCAGAACAGTTAGCGTGCAGCCAGACACGGCTACACGTTTTACCTTAACAACTTCAAGCTTTTATTACGTTCGTAGTGCAAATGTTACGAACCTAATCTCTCAATCAGGTACTTATTCGGTATTAGGAGTTCCAGGAACACAAAGTACAACAGAAAACAATGCCAATGCAGCTGGATGGACATTGGCCGTAGTCTATGCTGATCCTTTACAGAAATCTCGTAACTTGTCCATTTTTGTTGGAGCAGAATTAACAAGTTCAGCTACAGGAAGCTCTACGGCAGCTGTAACTGGGTTTGGTACGCCTATTACAGGAACAGTAAATGGTAGATTATTAGTAAGTGCTATTGAAGGGGATTCAGCTATAGTAGGTGATCAGCTCCAATTTGGCCCTACGGTTGCAGCTTTACAACCAGTTTCGGGGCCGAATAACCCTGTAAATAACTTTTTTGCTTCTCAAATTAATAATGATAGTGGTGTATTAGATACAAGTGGACAATTTGGCAGTTTAAATAGCACACCAGGAGGTAGCTTATCCGGTGCGAGGCAGGGGTGGGATATTACCAATATTGACGTCTCAGCTCGTTTATCAAATAACCAAACCAGTGCCGTCGTACGTGGAACGACGAGTGGAGATACTTACGTTATTAGTGCTTTAGCTCTTCAAGTAGATATTAATGCACCTGTTTTAAATGTATCAAAGTCTGCCAATGTTACATCCGCTCGAACAGGAGATATTATTACTTATACAGTCCAAGTAAGTAATACTGGTACAGCTTCTGCCAATGTTCTAATAGCTACAGATCCATTGTCTTCAGCAACAACTTTTATTCCTAATAGTTTGCAAGTGGATGGAGTTACTCAGACAAATGCAGATATCCGAAATGGCCTGTCACTTGGTACATTAAATATTAACCAAACTCGAGTATTGACATATCAGGTTAGAGTAGTTGGTCCTCTGACAGCAATCTCTTCTCTTGGTAATCAAGTCTTTATTAATTACCAATTTGAAAGTACACCAGGAAATATATTAGCCGGATCAGGTGCTTCTCCTGTCAATAGTGTAACAACTATTAACACTCCTCCTACAGTTCCTAACTATACTATTACAAATCCGGAGGACACTGTAGCAATTGGAACAGTCATTGGCAATGATATTGACGGGAACCCTCTAACTTACCGTATTGGCACGAGACCGGCTAATGGAGTAGTAACTGTTAATCCTAATGGGCAATTTGTCTATACCCCCAATTTAAATTTTAATGGAACCGATCAATTTACAGTTATTGTAGACGATGGGCAAGGAGGAACAGCTACTTCTGTAGTAACCATTATAAATACGCCTGTAAACGATAATCCCGTTACTCAAAACTATGCAGTTATTACTAATGAAGATACCCCTTTAGTTGGTCAGATACAAGCTACAGATGTAGATGGTGACTTACTTACTTTCCAATTACAATCTCCCCCAACAAACGGCACAGTTGTCGTAACTAACAGTGGAGCTTACACGTATACCCCCAATTTAAATTTCAACGGAAATGATCAGTTTACGGTGTTGGTGTCAGATGGGCAAGGAGGAACAGCAGTTTCGACAGTGACAGTGACAGTAACGCCTGTAAACGATGCACCGACGGTGCCAAACTACACGTTTACTACACAAGAAGATAGCCCTGTGGTAGGAGCAGTCGTAGGGACCGATGTAGATGGGAATTCTCTTAGCTATCAGCTGCAAAATAGGCCAACAAATGGAATTGCCGTAGTAAATGCAAATGGCACATTTAGTTATCAGCCAAATCTAAATTTTAATGGAAGTGATCAATTTACAGTATTAGTCTCAGATGGCCAAGGAGGAACGGCGGTTTCAATAGTAACGATTAATGTCATCCCCGTAAACGATCCCCCAATTACGTCCAATGTCAGTTTTACGATTGCGGAAGATAGCACGTTAATTAATCGAATAGTGGCAGTAGATCCTGACGGAGACCCGTTAACGTTTAGCCTGCAAACAACGCCAGGCAACGGAGTAGCTGTGGTGAATGGGGACGGAACGTTTAGTTATCAACCGAATCTGAACTTTAATGGGACGGATCAGTTTACAGTGTTGGTGTCCGATGGTCAAGGCGGCACGGCAGTTTCAACGGTGACGGTAATAGTCACGCCAGTGAATGATGCACCGACGGTGCCAAATTACACGTTTAGTACGCAAGAAGACAGTCCTGTGGTAGGAGCAGTGGTAGGAACGGACGTGGATGGAAATCCTCTTAGTTATCAGCTGCAAAATAGGCCAACAAATGGAATTGCCGTAGTAAATGCAAATGGCACATTTAGTTATCAGCCAAATCTAAATTTTAATGGAAGTGATCAATTTACAGTATTAGTCTCAGATGGCCAAGGAGGAACGGCGGTTTCAATAGTAACGATTAATGTCATCCCCGTAAACGATCCCCCAATTACGTCCAATGTCAGTTTTACGATTGCGGAAGATAGCACGTTAATTAATCGAATAGTGGCAGTAGATCCTGACGGAGACCCGTTAACGTTTAGCCTGCAAACAACGCCAGGCAACGGAGTAGCTGTGGTGAATGAGGACGGAACGTTTAGTTATCAACCGAATCTGAACTTTAATGGGACGGATCAGTTTACAGTGTTGGTGTCCGATGGTCAAGGCGGCACGGCAGTTTCAACGGTGACGGTAATAGTCACGCCAGTGAATGATGCACCGACGGTGCCAAATTACACGTTTAGTACGCAAGAAGACAGTCCTGTGGTAGGAGCAGTGGTAGGAACGGACGTGGATGGAAATCCTCTTAGTTATCAGCTGCAAAATGGTCCAACAAATGGAATAGCTGCAGTGAATGCAAATGGAACGTTTAGTTATCAACCAAACTTGAATTTTAATGGGACGGATCAGTTTACGGTATTGGTGTCAGACGGTCAGGGAGGAACGGCAGTTTCAACGGTGAGCATTAATGTTATCCCTGTCAATGATCCCCCAATTACGTCCAATGTTAGCTTTACGATTACGGAAGATAGCACGTTAATCAATCAAGTAGTGGCGGTAGATCCCGATGGAAATCTGTTAACGTTTAGCTTACAAACGGCACCGGGCAACGGAGTGGCCGTGGTGAATACGGATGGAACGTTTAGTTATCAGCCGAACCTGAACTTTAATGGGACGGATCAGTTTACAGTGTTGGTGTCCGATGGCCAAGGCGGCACGGCAGTTTCAACGGTGACGGTAATAGTCACGCCAGTGAATGATGCACCGACGGTGCCAAATTACACGTTTAGTACGCAAGAAGACAGCCCTGTGGTAGGAGCAGTGGTAGGAACGGACGTGGATGGAAATCCTCTTAGTTATCAGCTGCAAAATGGTCCAACAAATGGAATAGCTGCAGTGAATGCAAATGGAACGTTTAGCTACCAGCCGAACCTGAACTTTAATGGGACGGATCAGTTTACGGTATTGGTGTCAGACGGTCAGGGAGGAACGGCAGTTTCAACGGTGACCATTAATGTTATCCCTGTTAATGATCCCCCAATTACGTCCAATGTTAGCTTTACGATTGCGGAAGATAGCACGTTAATCAATCAAGTAGTGGCGGTAGATCCCGATGGAAATCCGTTAACGTTTAGCTTACAAACGGCACCGGGCAACGGAGTGGCCGTGGTGAATACGGATGGAACGTTTAGTTATCAGCCGAACCTGAACTTTAATGGGACGGATCAGTTTACAGTGTTGGTGTCCGATGGCCAAGGCGGCACGGCAGTTTCAACGGTGACGGTAATAGTCACGCCAGTGAATGATGCACCGACGGTGCCAAATTACACGTTCAGTACGCAAGAAGACAGCCCTGTGGTAGGAGCAGTGGTAGGAATGGACGTGGATGGAAATCCTCTTAGTTATCAGCTGCAAAATGGTCCAACAAATGGAATAGCTGCAGTGAATGCAAATGGAACGTTTAGTTATCAACCAAACTTGAATTTTAATGGGACGGATCAGTTTACGGTATTGGTGTCAGACGGTCAGGGAGGAACGGCAGTTTCAACGGTGACCGTTAATGTTATCCCTGTCAATGATCCCCCAATTACGTCCAATGTTAGTTTTACGATTGCGGAAGATAACACGTTAATCAATCAAGTAGTGGCGGTAGATCCCGATGGAAATCCGTTAACGTTTAGCTTACAAACGGCACCGGGCAACGGAGTGGCCGTGGTGAATACGGATGGAACGTTTAGTTATCAGCCGAACCTGAACTTTAATGGGACGGATCAGTTTACAGTGTTGGTGTCCGATGGCCAAGGAGGAACGGCAGTTTCAACGGTGACGGTAATAGTCACGCCAGTGAATGATGCACCAACGGTGCCAAATTACACGTTTAGTACGCAAGAAGACAGCCCTGTGGTAGGAGCAGTGGTAGGAACGGACGTGGATGGAAATTCTCTTAGTTATCAGCTGCAAAATGGTCCAACAAATGGAATAGCTGCAGTGAACGCAGATGGAACGTTTAGTTATCAACCAAACTTGAATTTTAATGGGACGGATCAGTTTACGGTATTGGTGTCAGACGGTCAGGGAGGAACGGCGGTTTCAACGGTGACCATCAACGTTATCCCTGTCAATGATCCCCCAATTACGTCCAATGTTAGTTTTACGATTGCGGAAGATAGCACGTTAATCAATCAAGTAGTGGCGGTAGATCCCGATGGAAATCCGTTAACGTTTAGCCTACAAACGGCACCGGGCAACGGAGTGGCCGTGGTGAATACGGATGGAACGTTTAGCTACCAGCCGAACCTGAACTTTAATGGGACGGATCAGTTTACAGTGTTGGTGTCCGATGGTCAAGGCGGCACGGCAGTTTCAACGGTGACGGTAACAGTCACGCCAGTGAATGATGCACCAACGGTGCCGAACTACACGTTCAGCACGCAGGAAGATAGTCCTGTGGTAGGAGTAGTGGTAGGGACAGATGTGGATGGAAATCCTCTTAGTTATCAGCTACAGGTTGCGCCAGTAAACGGAGTAGCTGTGGTGAATGGAGATGGAACATTTAGCTACCAGCCAAACCTAGATTTTAATGGGACAGATCAATTTACGGTATTGGTGTCAGATGGTCAGGGGGGAACGGCGGTTTCGACCGTTACAATAAACGTAATTCCAGTGAATGACCCTCCAATCACCGCTGATTTAGCATTTACAATTAATGAAGATACACCTCTTACAAATCAAATTCCAGCTTTTGATCCAGATGGGGATCCGTTGACATTTACTTTGCTGAATCCGCCTCCGTCAAATGGAAGTGTTGTATTAGGGGCAAATGGAGTATTTACCTATACACCAAATTTAAATTACAACGGAATGGATACTTTTGGTGTGCTGGTATCAGATGGTAAAGGAGGAACTTCCCTTTCTACTGTGACCTTAACAATAGTGCCTGTAAACGATCCGCCAGTAGGAGGAGATAGAGCTGTTACAACGACCATTAATCTTCCTGTTACAAGCAGCATACCTGCTTCAGACCCTGACAACGTTACTCTAACCTATACTCTTCAACAAAATCCAGATAATGGTGCAGCCGTCATAAATCAAGATGGTACATTCATTTATACACCTAATAACAATTTCATAGGTAATGATCAATTCACCATATTAATAACAGACCCAGAAGGAGCCACTGCACTATCGACTATTTTTGTAACGGTCCTTGAAACAAACGGAACTACAACTTCACAGGATTTGCAAATCTCTACTGATGAAGACACACCAGTAACAAATCAAGTAATTGCTACTAATGTAAATGGAAATCCACTTGTTTACACTATTGAAAACCCACCCATTAATGGAGTAGTAACAATTGATTCTAATACAGGAATATTTACGTATACACCGAATGCAAACTTTAACGGTTCAGATGCTTTTGTAGTATATATAACTGATAACTTAGGAGGAAATGCTACTGCATCAGTTATCGTTACAGTTATTCCAATAAATGATTCTCCAATTGTTCCAAATTATCAGTTGACGACTAACGAAGACACACCTGTAACTTCTATGGTAATTGCAACTGATATTGATGGTAATCAGCTGGATTATTCGTTACAAAATGCTCCAGTGAACGGAATAGTAAACGTAGGGTTAGATGGGATGTATACCTATACACCGAATGCAAACTTTAATGGAACTGACCAATTTACCGTACTAGTAAGCGACGGCCAAGGAGGAACAGCCATCTCCACCATCACGATTACGGTTCTGCCAGTAAATGATCCACCAGTAGGTCCGGTGGTGGTGACGTTGGTTACAACCGAAGATACGCCAGTGTCGAGTCAAATTACAGCGTTTGATCCAGATGGAGAGGTGCTGACGTACAGCTTACAAGATCCGCCAACAAACGGAGTGGCAGTGGTAAATCCAGATGGTACGTTCACGTATACGCCAAATGAAAATTATAATGGTCCGGATACATTTACGGTGTTAATAAGCGACCCGTCGGGCGCATTTATAGTGACAAATGTATTTGTGACGGTCACGCCAGTGAACGATGTACCAGTGGTGCCGAACTATGAGTTTGTGATCAACGAAGACACGAGTTTAAATAGCCAAGTGGTGGCAACAGATGTGGACGGAAATCCCCTAACATACGGGTTACTGACAGGTCCGGTGAATGGAACGGTGGTAGTAAATCCAGACGGAACCTACACGTATACGCCAAATGAAAATTACAACGGGGTAGATAGCTTTAGTGTCGTAGTAAGCGACGGCCAAGGAGGAACGGCCATTTCCACCATCACGATTACGATTCTGCCAGTAAACGATCCACCAGTAGGTCCAGTGGTGGTGACGTTGGTTACCAATGAAGATACGCCAGTGTCGAGTCAAATTACAGCGTTTGATCCAGATGGAGAGGTGCTGACGTACAGCTTACAAGATCCGCCAACAAACGGAGTGGCTGCGGTAAATCCAGATGGTACGTTCACGTATACACCAAATGAAAATTATAATGGTCCGGATACATTTACGGTGTTAATAAGCGACCCGTCGGGCGCATTTATAGTGACAAATGTATTTGTGACGGTCACGCCAGTGAACGATGTACCAGTGGTGCCGAACTATGAGTTTGTGATCAACGAAGACACGAGTTTAAATAGCCAAGTGGTGGCAACAGATGTGGACGGAAATCCCCTAACATACGGGTTACTGACAGGTCCGGTGAATGGAACGGTGGTAGTAAATCCAGACGGAACCTACACGTATACGCCAAATGAAAATTACAACGGGGTAGATAGCTTTAGTGTCGTAGTAAGCGACGGCCAAGGAGGAACGGCCATTTCCACCATCACGATTACGATTCTGCCAGTAAACGATCCACCAGTAGGTCCAGTGGTGGTGACGTTGGTTACCAATGAAGATACGGCAGTATCGAGTCAAATTACAGCGTTTGATCCAGATGGAGAGGTGCTGACGTACAGCTTACAAGATCCGCCAACAAACGGAGTGGCAGTGGTAAATCCAGATGGTACGTTCACGTATACGCCAAATGAAAATTATAATGGTCCGGATACATTTACGGTGTTAATAAGCGACCCGTCGGGCGCATTTATAGTGACAAATGTATTTGTGACGGTCACGCCAGTGAACGATGTACCAGTGGTGCCGAACTATGAGTTTGTGATCAACGAAGACACGAGTTTAAATAGCCAAGTGGTGGCAACAGATGTGGACGGAAATCCCCTAACGTACGGGTTACTGACAGGTCCGGTGAATGGAACGGTGGTAGTAAATCCAGACGGAACCTACACGTATACGCCAAATGAAAATTACAACGGGGTAGATAGCTTTAGTGTCGTAGTAAGCGACGGCCAAGGAGGAACGGCCATTTCCACCATCACGATTACGATTCTGCCAGTAAACGATCCACCAGTAGGTCCAGTGGTGGTGACGTTGGTTACCAATGAAGATACGCCAGTGTCGAGTCAAATTACAGCGTTTGATCCAGATGGAGAGGTGCTGACGTACAGCTTACAAGATCCGCCAACAAACGGAGTGGCAGTGGTAAATCCAGATGGTACGTTCACGTATACGCCAAATGAAAATTATAATGGTCCGGATACATTTACGGTGTTAATAAGCGACCCGTCGGGCGCATTTATAGTGACAAATGTATTTGTGACGGTCACGCCAGTGAACGATGTACCAGTGGTGCCGAACTATGAGTTTGTGATCAACGAAGACACGAGTTTAAATAGCCAAGTGGTGGCAACAGATGTGGACGGAAATCCCCTAACGTACGGGTTACTGACAGGTCCGGTGAATGGAACGGTGGTAGTAAATCCAGACGGAACCTACACGTATACGCCAAATGAAAATTACAACGGGGTAGATAGCTTTAGTGTCGTAGTAAGCGACGGCCAAGGAGGAACGGCCATTTCCACCATCACGATTACGATTCTGCCAGTAAACGATCCACCAGTAGGTCCAGTGGTGGTGACGTTGGTTACCAATGAAGATACGGCAGTATCGAGTCAAATTACAGCGTTTGATCCAGATGGAGAGGTGCTGACGTACAGCTTACAAGATCCGCCAACAAACGGAGTGGCAGTGGTAAATCCAGATGGTACGTTCACGTATACGCCAAATGAAAATTATAATGGTCCGGATACATTTACGGTGTTAATAAGCGACCCGTCGGGCGCATTTATAGTGACAAATGTATTTGTGACGGTCACGCCAGTGAACGATGTACCAGTGGTGCCGAACTATGAGTTTGTGATCAACGAAGACACGAGTTTAAATAGCCAAGTGGTGGCAACAGATGTGGACGGAAATCCCCTAACATACGGGTTACTGACAGGTCCGGTGAATGGAACGGTGGTAGTAAATCCAGACGGAACCTACACGTATACGCCAAATGAAAATTACAACGGGGTAGATAGCTTTAGTGTCGTAGTAAGCGACGGCCAAGGAGGAACGGCCATTTCCACCATCACGATTACGATTCTGCCAGTAAACGATCCACCAGTAGGTCCAGTGGTGGTGACGTTGGTTACCAATGAAGATACGCCAGTGTCGAGTCAAATTACAGCGTTTGATCCAGATGGAGAGGTGCTGACGTACAGCTTACAAGATCCGCCAACAAACGGAGTGGCTGCGGTAAATCCAGATGGTACGTTCACGTATACGCCAAATGGAAATTATAATGGTCCGGATACATTTACGGTGTTAATAAGCGACCCGTCGGGCGCATTTATAGTGACAAATGTATTTGTGACGGTCACGCCAGTGAACGATGTACCAGTGGTGCCGAACTATGAGTTTGTGATCAACGAAGACACGAGTTTAAATAGCCAAGTGGTGGCAACAGATGTGGACGGAAATCCCCTAACGTACGGGTTACTGACAGGTCCGGTGAATGGAACGGTGGTAGTAAATCCAGACGGAACCTACACGTATACGCCAAATGAAAATTACAACGGGGTAGATAGCTTTAGTGTCGTAGTAAGCGACGGCCAAGGAGGAACAGCCATTTCCACCATCACGATTACGATTCTTCCAGTAAATGATCCACCAGTAGGTCCAGATGTTATTACGGTTACTACTTTTGAAGAAAGCCCTGTTACAGGCCAAATCGTAGCAACTGATCCAGATGGAGAGGTGCTGACGTACACCTTACAAGATCTACCGACTAATGGAACAGCCGTAATCAATCAAGAAGGGTTATTCACTTATGTACCAAATGAGAATTTTGCTGGAAATGATACATTTACTGTACGTATAGCCGATCCAGCTGGACAGTTTATTATTACGAATGTATTTGTTATTGTTATACCAGTTGAACAGCCACCCACTGTACCTAATTATTCGGTTACCACTCCTGAAAATCAATCTGTAACTGGCCAGGTAGTAGGAAGCGATCCGAATGGAGATCTGCTCACGTATCGTTTAGGAACTTCTCCAGTGAATGGAAGCGTCATAGTAAATGGAGATGGCAGTTTTATATATTCACCTAATTCTAATTATGTAGGTCCAGATTTATTTACGGTTATTGTAGAAGATTCAACAGGTCTTACAGCAGTGTCTATTGTAAATGTTACAGTTATTGACGTGAACAGTTCGCCAGTTACAAGTGATGTTATCCTTCAGACTATAGAAAATGTAGCAATTAACGGGCAAGTTTTTGCCACAGATCCAGACGATAATCTACTCACTTTTAGTTTATCTGGTACTCCTTTTAATGGAACAGCTGTGGTAAATCCAGATGGTACCTTTTTGTATACCCCAAACCCTAATTTTATTGGTTTGGATTCTTTCACAGTGGAGGTGAGGGATAGTCGCGGAGCTAGTGCACAATCTCTTGTAACTATCAGTGTAATTCGGGTGAACCAACCACCGATTGTTGTAGATTTATCACTCTCAACTGTCCAGGGTCAGTTTGTAACAGGGCAAGTTCCTGCCTTTGATCCTGAAGGAGATCCACTAGTATATGGTCTAAATTTAGCACCACTTAATGGTACGGCCATTATTAATTCAGATGGAACATTTACGTATACGCCGAATCCAAGTTTTGTAGGAACAGATTCATTCTCTGTTTTCGCCAGAGATCCTCTTGGAAACCAAGGGTTTGGAACTATTACTGTAGAAGTCCAATCTCAAGATTTACCGGTTAGCGCTGAAGGGCTAACGTTAACTACTTTAGCAAATCAACCTGTAAGTGGGTCTATCGCTACTGTGAATCCAGCAGGCTCTCCATTAAGTTATGCTGTAGCCATTCCGCCATCAAATGGAACTGTTGTATTAAACCAAGATGGAACTTTAGTATATACTCCAAATCTTGGATTCACAGGAGAAGATATCTTTGATATCGTTGTTATAGATTCAGCTGGAAATCAAAGTATTGCTAATGCTGTTGTGACAGTAGTAGTAGGAGACATAATTTCAGTGGTCAATAGTGAAATAACGACTTTATTCAACACCCCAGTTTCTGGGCAAGTAAGTGCTACAAATTTGAGTGGAAACCAATTGTTTTATACGCTTACGTCGAATCCAAATAGTGGATCTGTCATAGTTAACCCAGATGGGATATTTAGTTATACGCCAAATCCTGGATTCTTTGGAACAGATCAATTTCAAGTACTTGTAAGTGATGTTCTTGGTAATACAGCTGTTGCAACTATTTCTGTTATTACTCAGGGACCGATAGAACAGGCGCCAATTGTAGCTAATCAAGCACTATCAACAATCGAACAGCAGCCCGTAACAGGAAGTATTGCAGCTATTGATCCACAAGGAGAAGCATTAACTTATGCCTTACTTGGCGGACCAGCGAATGGAAATTTAATACTAAATTCAGACGGTACTTTCACGTATACTCCAAATCCAGGATTCATAGGAACAGATTCTTTTACAGTATCTGTTCAAAATGAGAAAGGTTTAAATGCAGCTACTACGGTTCAAATAACTGTTACACAATTGGTAAATCAAATTGTAGTCAGTAATACTACTGTTCGAACAGTAGAAGGGCAGAGTGTAAATGGTGCACTTTCAGTTCGAGATCAGCTAAATAGGCCACTAACCTATACCCTTAACAACCTCCCTGCTTATGGAACGGTTATCTTAAATCCAGATGGAACGTTTGTTTATACACCAACTCCTGGTGTGAATGGAACTGATCAATTTGACGTTCTGGTTCAAAATGATCAAGGAGATCAAGCAATTGCTTCAGTTTTAATTATAATTGATCCGGTTCAAAGTACTATTACACCACAAGACATCACAGTACAGACTCAGCAAGGTGTAACTGTCTCAGGGACGATATCGGCTACTGATCCTTTTGGGAGACCAATTAGGTTTTCTTTAAATGCATCTCCATCCAATGGAACAGCTGTGGTAAATGCAGATGGAACGTTTAGCTATACACCAAATCCAGCATTTTTTGGAGAAGATAGTTTTCCTGTGTTGATTCAAAATGACAGAGGAGACTCTGCAATTGGTATTGTACGGATAGTTGTTCAAGAAAATCAAGATAGCATTGTTGTAACTCCTCTTACGGTTCAAGGAGTAACTAACCAACCTGTTACAGGTCAAGTTACGGCAGTTGATGCATTAGGTAATCCATTAACCTATCAAATTCAGAGTTTACCTGCAAACGGAACATTGAATTTTAATCCAGACGGTTCATTTATCTATACGTCGAATCCAGGATTTACCGGTATAGATTCTTTCACAGTAACTGTTCAGAATAATCTTGGTCAGTCAGCAACAACTAGTGTTACTGTTTTGATTCAGGGAGTTGATGATCCGATTACAGTTGAAAATCAACTTTTAACCACACCAACTGGTCAAATTATTGAAGGTCAAATTATCGCAACGGATGCATTAGGAAGGCCTCTTACCTTTGCTGTGGCTACCCCACCAACGAATGGAGTACTTGTACTACGAGCAGATGGAACGTTTAGTTATACACCAAATTCAGGCTTTGTTGGTCAGGATCAATTCGTGGTATCTGTAAGAAACAGTGACGGACAACAAGCGTTCTCAATTGTTACTGTCAATTCTACCGCAAGTAATAATATAATTACTCCAGGAAATAATACCTTTGCTACTTTGCAGGGGGTTCAAGTGGTTGGTAATATTCAGGTAACAAATTTGCTGGCACGTCCATTAAATTACACACTAGCAACAGCTCCTTTAAGTGGTAGCGTAACCGTTGATTCCAATGGAAGGTTTGTCTATCAGCCTGCGCCTAATTTTGTAGGAACGGATACCTTTACTGTATTAGTACGAGATGATCTAGGAACAGAACTACTGGTAGTGGTAACAGTTGTAGTAGGCAGAGACCCTCAGCCTCCTAATGTGGTAGGGCAAGTAATAAAGTTATTTGTTAATACTCTTACTACTGGTCAGCTCATTGCTATTGATCCAAATTCTTTACCACTAATTTATCAAGCTATAACAGGTGCTCAAAACGGACAGTTTAGAATTAATCAAAATACAGGCCAGTTTATCTATATCCCTAACGTTAATTTTGTAGGAACAGATACAGTAATCATAAGAGTCACTAATTCAGATGGAGCTTCAAGTGAAGCAGCAATTACTTTTATTGTGGAAAGAAGAGTGTCGCCAGCACCGCCACCAGTTCCGGGTAAATCTAATACTAAAAAGAAATCGTTGCGAGATCCGCGTAAAAATAAATTAAAAGGTAAGTGTCCTATAAAGGCATCTAATCAATGCATAAAAGGAATTATTAACAAGAAAATATGTGGTGAAATTGATGCTTGTACAGACAAAAACCTACCGCTTAAATATCAAATCTTAAAGGGGACGAAGAATGGTAGATTTAAACTTAATACGGAGACCGGCGAGTTTATTTATATCCCTAACTTAAACTTTACAGGAGAGGATTCAGCTGTTGTGCAGATCATCAGTATAGAGGGGACATCCGTTCAAGTTACTATTGAATTTGTTATAAGAAAATAATTAACAGTTAAAAAGCTATCCAATAAGTTATTTGTTGGATAGCTTTTTGAATTAAAGTTCATGATGTTTTGTACGTAGCGAGCATAATTGAATATAAAAATAGTAATAATTGGATTGATTTAATTTTATACATAAATTGAGGTGATATTAATGTATAAGGTTGTTATATTTGGAAATAGTTGTTCAGGTAAAACTACACTAGCTGCACAGTTAGGTGAAAAATTACATATACCTATCCATCATTTAGATTTGTGGTTTAGAGAACCTAAAATGAGAAAAATATCGCAAATTAGGCAACGAAAGAGGTACTTTAAAAAAAAGTTAGAAAGGGTGTTAAATACAGCAAGTTGGATTGTTGAGGGATGGGGATATCTAGATACGTATGATTTACGTTTTAGTAAAGCCGATATTATTATTTTTTTAGATGTTGTCCCTAAAGAATCTAAAGAACGATTTTTAATACGAGAACAGAATAAACAAATGCACATAAAAATAACTGAAAAATTGGTTAAACAAAGCTTTTACAAAATTGATAAATTTCATGAAGAAAACCGACCTATTATATTGGATCTTTTTCAGAAGTATGAAGGAGAACCAGGGAAAAGCTTATTTCCTATTGCGAGAAAATACAATTTAGAACAATTACTTGCTACATTAAGAAATGGGAAATATGGATAGAAAAAACGTTTACTTATAGGTAATTTATAAGTTACTGAATTACTCCATTTCTTTCTTCAAGCGTTACTTATTTGTCCCTAGATATGGAATGTGTGTTAACACGCTTCTTTTTTATGAGTATTACATATGTATTTATGATGAATGAAAAACTCTTTTATAGTTATGGAAAATCGTTTACATAGAGGTTATAAAAAGTGTTTTGCTTTTTGTTGTAATATAGGCATTCTATAAATGTAGTGGCTTTAGATAACTTTCTCTGTAATAAAATAGTGTACAGGCTGTAGTAGCAAAGAATTTTCAATAGCTTGTACACTGTTAGTTAGTTTATGAGGATATATTGAAGATACTACTTGTCATAACTCTGTTCGCATAGTATTTTCAACAATTCTATTAACAGGTTATTAAAGGGTCAATGGTTTTCTAAGGAGTTAGTAACAAGGTCAATGCTTGTAAAAAATTTTGTATAAAAACAGCTGTATCGTTATTGGATGTTGTTACATTGACACCTTTACTGTTTTTAACGATAACTCTTTGTCTATTTAATTGAAGTGACCTTGCGGTTTGGGAAACTTCTTGTAAAAACAGCCTTATTGAATTGGCATCGAGACCTATTGAAAGTAACAAAATGGTTAATATTTGTATGAAGCTTTGAAGAAATATGGCTGTTTGTGTATCTGTTGCAGTAATAGTAACATCACAGGAGTTTTTCACAAGAATGATTGAATCAGAAACTTGATCACTGAGGATCTGTTGTCTGGTATCAGTTTCAATAAGTGCATTGTTATATCTATTGGAACAAAAATAATTTTTCTCTGCACATTTTGTTTTTTTACAATTTTTTTCTTTTTTTCTTGAAGGTTTGGAATTTAGACAACTACAGTAGCACTTTCTTTTTTTAGAACAACTCAAAGTGTAACCTCCTTTATATGTTTCTAGTATATTAATATGAAAATTAAGGAGGTTTGCTTGTATACTTGTCCCTTTTCTTTTATATATTATAGGAAAAAAGAGTAACGTTTAATTTAATAGTGTTATGCCGCTTAATAAATCATTCCAAACAGAAGTATTGGTGCAATTATCTCGCGAAACTTGAACCCAACAAATTTTGTCTTCAGGTGTTCCAAAATTCATGTCTTTTACTCCATGTAATTCTTCGTCAACAGTCTCAACTAACAGAAGGTTAAAGTTACCGTTAGTCATGTCTGTTAAAATTGATTTTAAGTTAATTACGTCTTCGTAGCTTGTGGGCATCCATTCATATCTTATAAATAACGTACGTTGACTTTGCGCGATTTGATTAAGAAATGTTTGAATACGATGATCTAATCTTATTTTATAAGGTGGATATTGGGCAGACCAGTCTTGATTAGGAATCATGGGGAAATCGTGGACAGAGTCGATGTTATATTTAATATCTGTAACATAATGAGCTCTTATTGATTCAGAAGTTCCTGGTTTAAAAATAGGGTACCCGTTATCATCCATATAATTAGCGAGTATGTCTTTTTCAATTATGTTTTCTGCTTCCATAAAACCTTGAAATTTATTTCTTAATAATGTATTTATATCGGGGAGATAAGGAGATTGCATCCAATCGAGGGGAAACGAATGCCTTCTCAAACCGTGACGTTCGGAATAAAGCGCTGGGCCACACCAGCTTCCTAAGCCAGCCACCAAATTATAAGGGCCTTTTATATCTTGTAAGTTTATATCAATCACTCCTTTTTTTTCTTACACTATAGTATATAGAATAGGGTTTTCAGTTGATTGGACAATGAAAGGCATATTTAAAAAGAATCTTTTTTACGAGTCTATATAAAGAGCAATTATTTATATTGGAAATTCAAATGTTACACTCCAATATAAAATAAAAAACATGACAAGATTAAAGGTTTGTCATGTTTTTTATTTTATATAGGATTACGTATTAATTACGGTAGTGACAGATAACGTACTAGTTGGAGTTGAGGTAGAAGTTGCAGAGTGAGTAACAAATTCTACAATTACAGGTGCTCCAACAGTTACAGTATCATCAATATTTAAGGCTGTAGTAGATAAAGTGTAGACATTAGTAGGTTGCATGACTCCATTGATATATATATTAGCGTAAGAATTAGCTGTTACATCAGGCAAAGCTGTGATTGTTGCTCCTACATCATCAATAAAGCTTCCAGCAGGTATCGATGTGACTCCTCCTGCAACCATTGGGGCCGTTACAAATGTTGTAAATCTTGCTGGGGTAGGAGCCACACTCGTTGCTGTTGCTACTGTAATATCTCCAGCAATTGTACTAGTGGCTGTAAAAACAGGTTTAATAATAGGCATATGTCTTATTCTCCTTTCGAAGCATGGGATGTAGAAAGAATGTTAATATCCCCTCTATCTATTAATAGTCAGATTTCTATTATTTGCCACGGTCAATAGTCTATATAGGCAGTCCAAATTTTTAAATGGTGAAGAATCTTTTTACCATTTAGGTCTTTTGCCGTTTCTAAATTAAAGTAGAAGAATAATAAATAGAGAATTAGCGTTGTTTTATATTTCCTTTAATGATTTCAAAGTGTATTCGTAAAGAAGCATTTTAAAATTTTTAAAAAAGAAGAGCGATAAATAATTCAATAATTAAGAAGGGAGGATTATAAATGCCAATCGTTAAGCCCTTTATGAATTCTTTAAGGTTTAGTAGCACTGCAGGAGCAGGAACAGGTACTGGCGCTACCTATAATATTCTTGCTACAGCTTTTACTACTGATGGAGGAACAGCTGCTACAGTTTTTCCAACTGCTCCTGCTTATTATAATCTTTATATTAACGGGCAAATTCAAACAGGTGATACTTCAACAGTTACTACTAGTTCTATTACCATTCCTGATGGAGACACCCTTGCATCTGCTACTCCTATTGTGGTTGAGTTTGTTGTAAACTAACTAATGTATTGTATTTTTTAGCTGATTTCCCAACTGGGGAAGTCAGTTCTTTTTTTATGACTATCTTAGAATTTATAAACTTTTTTATACTTCCTTATTAATTAACACAAATTGGATAATAATAGGAACCCCTTTTGAAGGCACTTCTTCTGTTAGTAAAGTTAAGCTTCCTTTTTGAATTTGATAATTAATATTAGGCTGTAGAATACCATTAATAAATAAATTGATATAAGAAGCTTCTTCAGGTGCCAATATTTCAGTGGTTCCATATTGAGCTATCCCATCATTATTGGTATAAAGGCGTTTTTGACCATCTGAAAAAGTAAAATATAATAAATTAGTGGAGGGAATTAAATCTGAGAGTGGAGGCCCCTGAGGCCCCTGAGGCCCTTGAGGCCCCTGAGACCCCTGAGGTCCTTGAGGCCCCTGAGACCCCTGAGGCCCTTGAGGCCCCTGAGACCCCTGAGGCCCCTGTAGCCCCCGAGGACCTCTATACTTTTGATTACAGAGGTTATGAATAGAACAAAATACCAATATAGATTGTGAATTGGAAACATATACAGAATGGGGTAATCTGTAACAATGAGCTTTTCGTTTCTTTTTTTTGTAAGAGATCTTTTTACAGAGAACGTATCTACGTATCAAGTGTCAATACCTCCTTTTATTGCAATTTCATCTACCTTAAATCAGTGAAGGGGAGAGTAGACATACAAGAAGGATAAAAGAAGAAAGGTAACCTTGAGGTTCTTTATACATTAGAGTAGTTAATTATAACTTGACTTTTTATAGCTTTTATAAAGAAAAGATGAAGAAATATTACTCTAGCGACTTTTGTCCAACATATACATTCACACGTGTCTTCTTTATCTGGAATGATTATATATAGGTTTGTTAACAAATATTGAAATAACTGTAAGTTTTTCAGTTTTTTCTTCAAATAGAACTTCCAATACTTATGGTATTCATTTACTTGGTAAATGAGCGCCTAATGATAGTATAAGTGCTATAGAATTTATAACCTAAGGGTGAATCCTACTGATAACTAGCATCATCCGGGCTCATTGTTTAGGAGCATTATCGATACAATTTTTACCTCTTCATTCACCAAGTATATTAAATAAATAGATTTCACTCTAAAACGCCTTAACTACATAGCGTATACAGGATGTAGTTAAGGCGTTAGCAGGAACAATAAAGACTTGTATTGAATGTATATACAAATTGTATAAATGAGGTGATAAGGTTGGGGAAATTGGATAAGTACGCTCGGCAATCAAAAGCAAAAGAACCAAGTAAGGTTCTGCCCATTCGATTACCTGAAAGTATATATGAGCAATTTCGACAACGTTGTGAAGAGTTAGGGTTATCTATGTCTGAAGCTGGATATTTGCTCATTAAAGAAGAATTAGAAGATGGTCTATACAACGCTAGTACAAATGAAGTTGCTGCAACTACACAGCGAATACAAAATCGTATACATCGTGAAAACACTTCGTATACAAAGGAAAATACAGATAAATCCCCTTTTTTTTCTACTAGGTGGACGTCAATTAATTATGAAGTTGAAAACGAATTACCTTGTCCTCTATGTCACCAATGGTATAGCAAAGCGAATTTTTCTCGGCATGCCAAAAACCATAGTGCCACTACTAAAGAGCTTTTAGAAAACAATGAAGATATAGTTTACAAAATGATTGATGAACGTAAACTAACTCTGTAAACAGTTTATTATATGTATTTGTATAGGTGTGGAGATTCACCTTTTGATTCCAGAAAGACACCTGAGAGGGAACAAAAGGTGAATGTTCTAATTGTTAAAGTAATGATGCATGAATGCATTTTCTATTCACCAAATGGTGAGGGGGTGAAATTCTGCAATTAAAGCATTGTATTGTACTTGAATTTTACATATTTGTTTACGCCTTAAACTTCACTGCTACTGTTTCTATTAGCTTATCAAACAACCAACCTCTGCGAAATTTCTACTCTAATTACCTTATCTCTACGTACAAATAATTCCTTTAACGTGTTGTTAACCTGAAATTAGATAGTCAAATAATCACTTTTTTTATGAAAATGACTATTATTGGACAAGCACACAAACATTTTATAAACAAATGAATAAAATAGTATATAAATAAAAAAGGAGTGATTATTATAAAAAGCTATCGTCACCATAATAAAAACGATGAAGTATATTATGTAGAAGCTGCTTACCCATCTAAGGGTTCATATAATAAGAAAAAAGAGAATGAAAAATTCTTTGTTGAAAATCATACAATTGAGGGTTCTGGAACCAATTTAACAGGAAATATCCCATTAACTATTGCAGTTCCTGCTAATGCTATAGATGTAACTGTTTTTGAAGACTTTACTAGAAACCATAACAAAACGCTTCTTCAGTTATCAGCTGCAGCTACTGGCGTTGGTGTAGCTACTGGTCTTACGGTATCAATTTTTGTTAGAGGATCTAGACTACCGATCTCAGCGACTATACCTGCAGGTTCTACAAGAGCCTTTCAAGTTGAAAACTTTGAAAAATTAACTGTTTCGAATCCTTCTGCTACTACGGAAGGAACTTTAAATGTCTTTATACAGAAGACATTCTGTATTGGTTGTAATAGTCAAAATAAAAAATCCAATAAAGGCTGTTGCTTCTAAAATAGTAAAAAAACCACCATGTACAATTTACTTTGTGCATGGTGGTTTTTTATTACTAGAAAATTTTAAGTATCTTGATTACTCCAGCTATATCTTAGACATTCTGTAAAAAAAGAAAAGGGCTATTAACCCGAGAGCTAATAGTCCTTACTCATTATTTAGTTACAAGTAATTAGGGTTAGAATTAAATAACTTAATTGTAATAACTTTTACTGCACTTACATTTATTTTTAGCATAGTCTTTTTCGTAAAAGACAACTTTATCTTTGCCATAATCTTTTTCATGTTTGTCTTTGCATTTATCTTTGCCATAATCTTTTTCATGTTTGTCTTTGCATTTATCTTTGCTGTAGTCTTTTTCATGTTTATCTTTGCATTTATCTTTGCCGTAGTCTTTTTCATGTTTATCTTTGCATTTATCTTTGCTGTAGTCTTTTTCATGTTTATCTTTGCATTTATCTTTGCCGTAGTCTTTTTCATGTTTATCTTTGCATTTATCTTTGCTGTAGTCTTTTTCATGTTTATCTTTGCATTTATCTTTGCCGTAGTCT
The DNA here is from genome assembly GCF_038006305.1 of Priestia sp. FSL R5-0597. NCBI lineage: Bacteria > Bacillati > Bacillota > Bacilli > Caryophanales > Bacillaceae > Priestia > Priestia sp. FSL R5-0597. The sequence continues at coordinate 32,350 of NZ_JBBOUZ010000004.1, read as the reverse complement.
TTTTCATGTTTATCTTTGCATTTATCTTTGCCGTAGTCTTTTTCATGTTTATCTTTGCATTTATCTTTGCCGTAGTCTTTTTCGTGTTTGTCTTTGCATTTATCTTTGCCATAGTCTTTTTCTTCTTTATTTTTACGCATGTCATACATCGCTTTCAAGCAGTGCTTACTTTCTTCATTAGAATCATAATAAAATTTAGTCAAATAAATTCCCTGCCTTTATTTAAAATTGGTGTTTCTATATATTGTATTTTTGAAAAGGGAAATTGCTTGTACATTAAGGTAAAAATAGCTTTTAGACTATTGTTAAATTGATAGTCTAAAAGCTATTTTCCAAAATCTGTTTATTCGTATATTCCTAGTTCCCTGCCCCATGTTGAAATTTTTTCAAGGTGATAACTTAAGAGCTCACCTTCACGATTATCAGCAATCCTTCTCAACTGAATATGAAGACCTCTTTCTAAGGTGCGCTGGAGGTAGGCCATTTTATAAAGAGTCATAGGGTTTGTTTTAAACGTAATTCCGTATTTTTTCATTTCTTCTACGTACAGACGTACACATTTAGTACGTATTGTTTCTGCATTGGCTTGCCAATCTTTTCTGAAGCCTAGCAGTAGTTCTACTAATACAACCATGTCAAACCATACTGGAGCGTATTTTGCTGATTCCCAATCGATGAATTGAATAGGCCATGGTGTATGACCAGTAACATTTTTGCTACATATATTTTGCATATGCAGATCCCCATGGGTGATAGCTAATCCATTTTTAATTAATTCAGGGAAGAAATCTGGTCCTTTATTGTATAGCTTAATTAATGATAGATAATAAGGTTTTACAATATGATTAACCCGAGCATCTTTTATTGATGCGTGCAACAGATCAACTGTTTCATTCATAGATTTGGCCCTAGTCTTTTTTGTAGAAGTATAAACAGGGAGCCAATTTTTCCAAACGTTTTCCTTCTTTTTGAACCTGTTTTCAAAAGTTTGAGCATGAAGTTTAGCTATACTTGGGATAATATATTGAAAGTGAGACGGAGAGAAGGTCAATTGTCCACGTATTTGACTAACGAATTCCATAAAGATCCAAGTTTCATTTTTTACTGTTTCTACAAGATAAATACGAGGCAAAAACTCCTTTAAAATTGGGTAAGATTTTTTATAAATATTGATTTCTACTTCATTTTTATAGGCTGTTGAATTGTAGACCTTAAAGATAATTGGATAATAACCATTTTTTCTTTGAAGCAGTAATTTATATATACTACTTCGTTTTGTGGATTTTAAACACTTAATTTCTGAAGGGATAATTGTAACTTTCTCACCCATCGAATAAGAAAGTTTTTCTGCTATTTTTAAATCTGTAATCCGATAATAGAGTGCCTTAGGATCATACAATAGTAGTCATTCCTTTCGCTTACGTTTCCACGTATTAACTAAATGAGACCATGCGCTTCTAAAAAATGGCATTGGATCATTCCATGCAAATAAAGCAAACTCTTTTTGACCTTGCAGCCCCAGATAAAAATCTTTGAATGTCATTTCGGAAGTTTTTTTCTTTTGAAGGAAAGTAAGGTAATACCTTATAAGGTAAATCCATTTAATACCGTCTATTTGATTCAATCTAGGCTCTGGGTTTTGGTTAGTGAGGTATAAATAATAGGTGTAGGCAAAGTCAATACCTGAGGGGCCTGTGAGACTATGGGTAAGCCAAAAGCGAGGGTTTATTTCAATGAATTTATAAATTCCATCTCTTGGATCCTTTTTGAATTCAGCCATACCTATGCCTTTGAGCTTTATTTCTTCAAAAAATGGAAGACATATATCGATAAGTTTAGGAACTCTTTTGCTGACAATATGAGCACCTGTTCCAAATTCTGCAGGAAACTGATGGTTTTTTTGTAAGGAGAATAATGCAAGTAGTTCCATATTTTCAGTATAGAGAGTAGCTACTTTATAAAAGCATTGATTGTCTCCAGGAATCAGTTCTTGAATAACTAATTGTCCGCATTCTCTATAAAAACAATAATCATTCCTTAACTGCTCTGGAGTATCAAATACAATTGCTTTTTTGTTGATTTTCTTTCTGAACTCGTGGCCGAGAACAGGTTTTAAAATACATGGGAATTCAACATTTAAGATAGCCTCTTCAAGTTCCTCTTTACTATCTATTACATATGTTTTTGGACATGGAATATTATGCTTGACAGCGAGCTCGTAAGTTTTATTTTTATCAAGCACTTGCTCAACTAAATTATCATCAGGTAATAAAAACAAGAAGTAATTTAGCAATTCGTCTCGGTTTTTGGAAATGAATTGTACGTAGTCATCTGCTCCTGTATATAAAACAGGTTTTGAACCGATTTTTTTAGACAGGGTAATCAAGAAGTTTAATAGTTTCTTTTCCTCAGTTAAAGGACTAGGACATATACCGCAAGTAGCAAGGCGTGATTTTCCTATTTTATACGCTTTTTTCGTGTCAAAAGCATAAACTTTTATGCCTTTTGTTGCTAAACTTCTAATAATGCCAACTCCGTTAGCACTTAGGTCAAGGATAACTGCAGAATGTTCATGGTTCATACTTTAATTCATCTCCCAAAAATCAGTGTACAAATGCTGTATTTTCCCTACCATGCTGTCTATAGTTAAGTGTTTTTTAGCATGAATTTTCGCATTCATACTCATTTTATTTCGCACTTCTTTATTTGTAATAAGAAATTTTAGTGCATGTGCTAGCTGTTCAGGGTCTCCAGGTTCAACAATAATACCGGTTTTATTATGCTTTATCAGCTCAGGAATTCCTCCGCAATTTGTGGAAATTACAGCAGTGCCGTTATGCATAGCTTCAATTATTGAAATGGGTAAGCTATCATTAATTGTTGGAAGTACAAAAATGTCAGTTTTATTTAAGAGTGAAGGTACATCATCTCTGGAACCTAAAAAGTTTACCATTGATAAACCTAGAGCCTTTTTCTGTTTTTCTAACTTCTCTCTCATTTGTCCATCACCGACGATTAATACCTCCACATTGGAAGTGTATTTTTTCAGGCGTGCCAGCGCGTCAAACAGATAATTATGTCCTTTTCGAGGACCAAGCCTAGCTACGCACGTAATAACTAGCTTTTGTGAGTTCTTTTCTTTTCCTTCCCTTTGGTTCACTGGATAATCAATTCCCGTAATAACTGTAGTAATGTTTCTATTTTTTGCTCCTAGCTTTATTAAAGGTTCACGAAATGAATCACTTAAAACAATAATATGACTTGCATATTCAATCGCTTTACTTTCAAGCTCCGTAAAATACGCTTCTTCTACGGAACCTTTTTTGATGATGTTAAATTTGAGTCTATTAGATGTAAACATGCCATGAGGTGTAAAAAATAAGGGTTTATTGTAAAATTCATTAAACCTTCCTAGAATATTTGCTGTAAACAAATCTTGTGCATGAAGAATATCGTATTTCTCTAAATTCACTGTTTCAAGCATTTTTTCGTATACATATATAAGCCTTTGATGATTTAAAATTCTCTCATTGTAATTTCCATAGCGTTTGGTAAACAAATGTTTTAGGTTTGGAGTGGCAATTTCTCGAAATTGCTTTACTTTTGAAGTTGAAAATTGATTGGGGGAAATAATGTCTACTCTATGTCCCTGGCTTTTTAAACTTTTACTTAAAGTAGAAATATAATTTGAAAGTCCACCTACGTGAGGAAAGCTCCAAAAGGTAGCAATTAAAATAGAAAATTTCTTTTTTGAACTTTGTTTTGATGAGCTTCTCCTCTTAGGGATTTCCTTTGCAACGGATTTTTTAGGAGAACGTGACTTAAGTCCATAATATTGATCTAATGTTTCAATTAGATAGGGGTAGGGAAAGGCAATCTCATGGTTCATTTCCAAACCCTCCTTATAATTTCAAAAGCTTCAGCATAAGGTACGCCAACACTCATGCCTCTTACCCTTCCTAAGTACTCAATGCCTTCGTAAGAACGGGGATGAGGGAACGCTCTCATTTCGAGATCATAATGTTTAAGGGCATTAAGTTTATTTTCCATAGTGTCCGTAACATCTACAAAGTAATTCGGTTTAAATGTTTTTTCGCAACCAAAAGCACCCCATTCACTCGATGAAACGGTTTCAAATGTAATTAATTCTATGGGGGGCATATAAGGAATTGGCCTAGCTGCAGTTAACACTGCTTGAAAAGTAATCTGATGGTCTTTATTTAAATCTCCATAGTGATGTGTAAAAATCTTGACGGGTTTGTATCGTTTGATAAGTTGTTCAATCTCTTTAGTTAACTCATGAAGAGGAATCATTTCTAGTTCCAGATTGACATGCTCAAGAAATATTACTTCTTCAATGCCAATTTCTTGATTGGCAAGTCGACCAAATTTTTGAATGTGATGGGCTTCTTCCTTTCGGCCTAAAGCAGTAATTACCGAAATTACTTTATAACCTTCATTTACAAATTTTTTTAAGGTTCCTGCAGTTCCCAATAGTTCATCATCAGGATGAGCCCCGATCACTAATATACAATCGCTCATATCTGTGCCTCCTGTAACTTTTTCTTTTATACTTGTACTATAAACAATATATGAGGTTATCCATATATTAGAAACCGTCATTGGCGGAGAATTAAAAATTAGAGCTCTACTAGTTAACATAGAAGAGATATTTGTTGTATCCTTTGTTATGTAATTTTAGTAGTAATGAAAGGTTCCCAATAAAAAAGAAATAAGACCTGTTGATAAAAGCCAATAGGTCTTATTTCTTTTTTAGCTAAAATTATTATTTAGAATTAAATTTCCATAAATTAATAACTCTCATTTTTTTACAAATATCTTTACAAGAATCATGCTTCTCATGCTTTTCACACTTTTTGCACGGATTTTTGTGAGCTTTTTCTTCTAAAGTCCAATCTTCTTTGTATTTCATACCAATATCACCTCTTTCATTACTATAATATGTAACCATTAGTAACAGGAGAGGGTGCTTGTCTTGGATTTTAACAAAAATTTTTTATGAAATTGTATGTAGATAGATAAGCATACAAGCAATTTATTTATAAAGGAATAGAATAATAAATGGGGAAGGAGGAACAGAATGGGGAAATCATATTTTCATTACCAACATAATCATAATGGATGGGATAGGTTGCCGAAAACAACTTTCTTTAAATGGCAGGATAAGAAAAAGTACCAAATGCTTAGTAATAATAATGATCAATTTATTTCGTCTAGCAGCGTTAAACAACTTGATTTTTTGAGTGACAAAGTATTTGTACACTCTTCTGAGAGGTTGGTGGAAAAAAACGAGAATGTACTTACGAGCTTTAAAAGGTATGAGGTAGTTGGCCAAGGAAAAGATGGTGTTATTTATCGATTGTCTTCTGATCGATGTATAAAAGTATTTTTCAAAGAGGAGGTATATGAAAAAGAGTTAGAAGCGATACAAGTGGGACAGCCCTCTTCTATTATTCCTCAACTCTACGGTTATGGACCAAATTACATAGTCATGGAGTATATTGAAGGGATTTCTTTGGCAAAACAGCTTAAAAAAAACGGAGATATAGAAAAGTCGTTGGTTGTACAGTTGATAGATTTCTTTGATGAATTAAAAAAATTAAATTTTCGTAGACAAGATACTGAATTACGACATATTTTAATAAATGAACAGGGGAATTTTAAAATGATTGATCTTAAAAGAGCTTTTACTTCTAACCGACCTATTCCTATTAAATTGCTAACCGATTTGAAGGAACTAAAATTATCAAAAGAATTTTTATCTCATGTTAAAGATATCCGTCCTTCTCTTTATCAAAGGTGGAAAAAATTTGATGAAAAGTGAATTCTCTAAGCAGTAGTCAAAATTATTAATTGTAGCAACAATAACTGTGTGCTAATAGGGTTATTGTCGCTACAGGTTATAACATAAAATCACTGTTATGCCACCTCTTATAGAGCATAAATATCCACATTATGTTCTTGTATTAGGCATCAGTTATTGTATAAGTTGATTGATCACCTACAGGGAGGGTAGCAATGACAATATTCGTTGCACCATCAATGACAGACACTACACTATTTTCTTCGTTCGTTACGTGAATTTGATTATTATCGACGTTAACATCAACCATAGACGGTTGTTCTATGACTGGTACTATCCCAATTACAGCGTTTGTACCTGCATCAATGACGGAAACAGTGTCACTATTTTTATTAGCTACATAAATACGGTTGCTGGATAGATTAGCCCCTAAGTCAGTAGGCTGATCACCCACTCGCACTGTAGACATTACTGTATTTGTTAATCCATCAATAACAGAGACAGTATTTTTGAACTTGTTTGCTACATAAATACGATTAATATAGGGATGAACATCTAAATTAATTGGATGGGTTTCTACAGCAATTGTGGCTATAACAATATTTGTTGCACCATCAATGACGGAAACAGTATCTTGACCTGCATTTGTGATATAAACTCTATTTGTGTAGGGGTTAACTCCTACACCTGAAGGCTGATCACCAACTGGAATAATGCCAATAACTGTATTAGTTCCTGCATCAATAACTGAAACAGTATCATCACCTTTATTAGTTACATAAATACGATTAGTAGATGGATTTCCATTTACATTTGTTGGCTGACGACCTACATTTATAGTGGCAATAAAATCATTTGTTGATCCATCCATTACAGAAACCGTATTGTTATCCTCATTTATTGTATAAATTTGATTAGTAGATGACTTTCCTCTTGGAGATAAAAAATCACCTGCAACATGCACAACCTTTGCTTTTTTTCCCATTTAACTCAACTCTTTTCATAAATACTGTTAGGAAAATCGTTGAAAACATAAGGCACTTACCTTATGTACAAATATATGATGTTAAATTTATTTTATTATCTTAAATTTTTTAGGGAAAGGATATGACTATTTAGAGTGCACCTGAGATAGACATGTTGCTGTTTTATTTAAATGAAAATATAGGTGAATAAAAAATCGCTTCAATAACACAGGAAAACACTGGGGAATTGTTTCCTTTTAGGCCATTCCTGCATATGTTGTTATGAATACGACCTTATACAAAAGGAGCGATTAATATGAGTGATTCACCCAAAAGACCAGAGATTGTTCCAAATAAGCTAATGGACTTATTAGTAAATGACGTTTTTTCTAAACATGGCATAGATAAAGAACAGATCAAAGGAAATTTATCTGAAGAGAAGAAGCAAATGCTTAAAGAAATGGTTGAAGATTTGTCAAAACGAGTGGATGAGTTTGTAAAACAAACAAATGCTACCAACAAGAAAAAATGAATTATACCATTCATAAACGCCGTTAAATAGGCGTTTTTGTTGTTTTTTAAAATGGTTGCACTCAATGGTCAATTGGCCCAATCCTATTGATTGGTATGTTCATATATTAATACATACCATGAAAAAGGAGTGTTAGTTATGTCATCTAAAAAGTATTATTCTTACGATGTAAAGAAAAAATGCAAAAGCAAACATAAAAAAGATGATTCTAAGAAGCATTGTAAAGATGGCTGTAAAGTAGATCACTATGAAAGTGAATCTACAGAATATGATTACTATAATAGTCGTGAGAGTTTCGAAAGCAACGAGAGTTTCGAAAGTTTTAATGCAGAAGTAGTTCAAGATGCAGATCAACTTTCTTTAATTGATCAAGAATCAGACGAATTAATTTGGATTAAAGATTCTTGCGATATTAACGTCACTACAACAGATACTCAAGCAGCTATCGGTATTCAAGTGGCTATCCAAGTAGCCATCGCTATTGTAATCCGTATTGCCATCGGCGATACTGTTCAAAAAGATGGTGTGCTTCAAGACTTATTACAGCTATCTGAAATAGAGCAAACAAATAAACAAAAAATTTATATTGAGAATTCCAAAGATGTAGAAATTACAACGACTGATACAGACGTGGCTCTTAACGTTCAAGTACTGTTACAAGTATTAGTAGCTATTATTGTACTTGTCGATGTTCTTTAATTAAAAATTAAACGAGGTGAGAAAAATGGGTGAAAGAAAATGGAGAGCACTAGACCATTGTGAAAATAAACGGTTCAGTGGTAGAGACGTATGGCAAGAAGCTGATCAAATAGCAGCTACTGAACAAAAATCTTTTGAGAAAATTATTGTTAAAGATTCAGAAGGTGTTAGAGTACAAACAACAGATACTCAAATAGCAGCAACTATTCAAGTAGCTTTACAAATAGCTATTGCAGTAGTAGTTCGTATTACAATCGGTGATAATGTTCAAGGAAACAGCGTCGTTGAAGAACTAAAACAATTCGCTAGCATTAAACAAAAAAATTCTCAAAAAACAATTATTGAAAACTCTACAAATGTAAATGTTACAGCTACTGACACAGATATCGCTGTAAACCTTCAAGTACTATTACAAGTATTAATCGCTATCTTAGTTACATTAGACATCCTTTAATATGTAACTAACCTTCTGAGCGTAAAAACAAGGAAGGGAAATCATTTTAATCCTATATAGGAAAACAGAATAAAGAGGAATTTTTATTCTGTGAATGCATTTAGCTAAATTTATTCGTGCGTGTTTTAGTAAATAAAAGAAAGTAAAAAAGCCTTCGCGTTTGCAAAAGCGAAGACTTTTTTATTAAATAAAATTCAATAATATCCTTAATCCGAATAAGCAACTCCATTAAAACTTTCTGGTCCAACTCTCACAGTTCCTAGGATGTTACAAGTGATAAAAGCTGTGTAAATTAAAAGGTTAGAAGCTGGCTTTGGTACGTTAAAATCTGAAGCAGTAAACGTAAAAAGCTGTGGTCCTAAAAGGTTAATATTCAACGCCTCCGACGAAGAGTAGACAACTGGGTCGTTAAAGGCAGTACCTCTTACAATAGTAATTGTAACAGTAGTTGCGACAGGGAGGAGTGGTAATTGGCAAGCTACAGTACCACTTAATTGAGTACGGATAGCACCTGTAGCACTTGTAACGTTGAGGCCAATTTGACCGAATAGACCTGGATTAGAGAGAAGTGTAATAGGGATAGAAATAGAGTTAGCAATACTAGCATTTTGAGATGTTCTAGAATCTAATAATATTGTCATGGTATTTTAAACCCCCTTTCTATGTACTATTACTATATGAAAACTTGTCCCCCAGTGATTGGACAAACTAATTAATTTACAAGGTTAATTAAACCGTTCTCAATTAAATCAAGATACAATTAAGAATGCTTTTTTATAAACAGCGTTTAGGTTTAAACCATACATATAGATCAATACACATAAACTGAAGGTATGAAAAACAATAAATAAGGTATCATGAAGCTGCAGCATAGTTAGCGTTCTTAAGGACGGAGGAATATAAATGAGGGATATTCAGATATTTTTAGTTGGTTATGTAAACTCAAGTTCGATAAAAAAGGCCGTGGACTCGTTACATTTTATCAATAACCGCATAAATGAAATTATAATCTTGGACATACCAGAGACTTTACTGCAATCAGGAATGACTTTTGAAGACACAAAGATACAATGTATAAACTTAATAAATAATGACCTAGGATTAACGTTAAATTATTACATTCACGGATTGTCGTGTGAATATGTTATGTTTTTGTATAGTTATGATTATTTGAATGATAATGTAATGAAGCACACATTAACTTTAAATGATAAAAAAGGTGCTATGACTTACGATTTTATAATTAATAATAAAGTTATAAAAAGACCGTTTCTCATAAAAACATCTTTTCTGAAGCAAAACCCTTTCTTATCTAAGAGTTATCTTCCATTTAAAGAATCAGTTCTTCCATCTTGGCTTTCACAAATAAATGAACTATCTATCCTTCCTTCACCCAATAAATTAGTTAATCAGGTATCTATAGATAAGACCAGTAGTCACCTTCAAAAATTGAATTTTATCGAAAAGTATCAGCAAAAATTAGAAACACAGAACATACCTCCTTCAATTACGGTTATGATAGCTAATTACAATATGGGTAATTACGTAGGGATAGCTATTAACTCGTGCATTCTACAAAGTAGCCTTCCAGAGCAAATACTAGTCGTTGATGATGGATCAAACGATCATTCCCTAGAGATTATAAAAAGTTTTAAAAACACACCAGGTTTTAGGTTTCTTAGTAAAGATAATGGTGGGAAAGCAAGGGCTCTTAATGCGGCTCTATCATATGTTGAAACAGAATTTGTCATGGAGTTAGATGCCGATGACTGGCTAGACCCAGATGCATTTTACACTATAAGAAGATGTTTAGAAAATTTAAAGGAAGATGTAGCTGTTCTCTACGGTAATTTAAGAGCATGGAAGCAGAATGGAGAAGAAAATATAAGGTATAAAGGGTTAAGGAAAGGACGAGCGATTCTCAATAGAAACGACCTTCTTTCTTATGTATTTCCCTTAGGACCTCGCATCTATCGCACGTCGACTTTAAAACAAAATAACGGGTTTCCTTTAATTGATTTTGAAGGAGGACGAATGTATGAGGATGTAAGTGTATTAAATGATCTAATAAAAACACATCGATTGTTATATAAGGATATGACAGTTTATAACGTAAGGGAACATCCGTTAAGTATCACGAAAAAAAATCACTCCAGTTGGAGTGATTTCTTAAAATACCTTGACTAGTTTACGCAACCGGTGAAATTTTAATTGAAGTAATTGATGGAAGAGCAATAGTTAAAGGAAGAGTAGTTCCGCCATATCCATATCCCACAGTTTGAAGGATTGTAATAAGGCCATTTGTTACAGCAGTGATAATTCCTTCAACAAAGCCATCTGCTAGTGCGATTTCGACTGGTGTACCAATACGCTTTGTTAATTCAGCTACTAAAGTACTTTCAAACATAGTATGACTCCTTCCTTAAAGTGATGATACTGTTTCAACTTTAGAAAGTGGGATATAGTTTAACGATCCGTCACTTTCGGCAACTGCCACGTAGTCTGATAAAACAGCAAGTAAAACACCTGTAATGGTTTCATTTGGTGTAGATAGTTGAACTGTTTGATTAACACGATTTTTTAAGTCGTTTCTAATCGGGGCTGAACCAGATGAAATTGGTAGTCCTGCTAATATGGAGAGAAGATTTCTTAAAAGATCACTAGCAGAAGTAGTAGTAGTACTTACAAGGCCCGTAGTAGTGTTTAAGATATCAGTTGTAGTCGTATTAACGGTATTTAAAAGGCCAGTTGTAGTTGTATTAACAGTATTTAAAAGATCTGTTACGACAGTAGTAGGATTAATAGTATTTAAGGCGTTAGTTACAGTAGTAGCAGGGTTGACAGCATTTAAAAGGTCTGTAGCAGAAGTAGTAGTTGTGTTGACTGTTTGAGGTAATGAAAGCAGGTTTTTTAACAACGCTGCTCTTGCTTCACTTGATAGTGCCAATAGAATTCATCCTTTCTTAAAGCAAAGTTTTTGCATTATTATCTATGTTTTATAATATGCTTATCCGATTTTAAGGTGCTCGGCGGTTTACCTAATTTACTTAAAAATCCGCCTTTCTTATACAGTAGCAAGAACTAAATAGTAATTAAGAGTGTTCTTTATATTTTAACGCTAGCTGTTCCATTACGTGTTTATGACTATTAATTACAATTTTGTTTTCTTCTTTTATAAAAGAAGCATATTTTTTGCTCCCCATATTTTCATGTATCCTTGATAACAAAAGGGGCTGAGGGATGTATTGTAAATCGAATATTTGAATGATTCGTAACCATAAGTCATAGTCATGAGTATAAAGAAGTGTCTCGTCAAAAAGACCCACATGGTCAAACACACTTTTGTGAATCATAATTGAGCAGCCGTTAATAATATTTCCTTTGCTTATTCTAGTGATAAGATCTAATTTATTTAACGTCTGAATACCTAAAGGCGGACTAATGATTCGTCCTCTATAATTGATGGCGTAGTAATTTGTGTGACTAAAAAAGGCATTATGAGTTTTCATCGATTCTAGTTGTATGGCGATTTTATGATGATCATAAATATCATCAGAACTAAGCCAACATATATAATCACCTGTTGCTTGCTGAATTCCTACATTTAAAGCACTCGCTGTGCCACCATTTTCTTTTATAATATAGATGATTTTATCTAAATAGGGAAGGATTTTATCCGTATGCTTAGTAGATCCATCATTTACTACTATAATTTCAATATTGGTGTAGGTCTGTTTAGTTAAACTATCTAGTGCATGATCGATATAAGAGCAATTAAAGAATGGCACAACAATAGATACTTTTGACATATTCACTTCTCCTTTCAAGAATTTTCACTTCTCCTTTCAAGAATTAAAAATCTGTGATTATGTTTTTAGGAAAAATAACAATTTTTAAATTTACATCGCATTTATTAACATATGTAACACGGTTTACATATGAAATAGAAGTTTATTAATTCTACACGTAAAGGTGGAGAGGGAAAATGAATGTATTATTCGTGTTTTATGTTCCAAGTGGAGGAGTAGAAACGTTAAATCGTCAAAGGTGTAAAGCCCTTAAAAAGTACAACATTAATGCTCATTGCCTTTATTATGAAAATAGAAAGAAAAGCATAAATGACCATGGGACCCAAACGTTTGTAACGAATGAAGACCATGAAATTAAAAAAATACTTGATGAAGGAGATTATAGTCTCATTGTCATTGTCTCAGATTTTCAAGCTCTTCCTCGGTTTAGATCGCTTGGATATCAAGGGAAAATGATTATTGAAATACAAGGATACGGTCCAAAAAGTACAGCGAAATCTGCTCTTACAGATGCTATACCTCTTGTCACTAACTATGCTTCAGGATTTCTTAATCCCAAGACTCCTCATATCGTGCAATTACTAGATGAACTCTACCCCTCATTTCCAAAGTTTAGTTTCAACAATTGTTTTGATACTAATCAGTTCTCCTATAAAGCTGTAACTACTAGTCATCAGCCTAACGTCGCATGGATTGGGCGAATCGAAGATAACAAAAATTGGAGAGAGTTCTTAAAAATCGGTAGCGAATTAATCCATAATCACAATTCAAACATACGATTACATATGTTTGAAGACCCTACTCTAAGCGAAGCTAAGGAAAGAGGTCAATTTGAAAAATTAATTAAACAGTTAGATTTAGAAAAACATCTTTTTCTTCATGCAAACGTTCCGAATGATCAAATGGCCGTTTATTTTTCCATGATAGGGGAATCAGGCGGATTTTTATGCTCTACTTCAAAGGTAGAAGGAGCCCCATATTCTCTTCTTGAAGCGATGAGTTGTAAATGTCCGGTTTTAACCACTGACTCCGATGGCGTAAGAAGCTCAATTATTCATAATAAAACGGGGAAATACTATACATTAGGTGACGTTACCGAAGCTGTTAAAGAGGCAAAGGAGTTAATGACGGATTCTCAGTTAAGAGAAAAGATACGTAAAGATGCTTTTGAGCACGTAAAAGTAAATTTCAACCCAGATTTATACTGTGTGAATTTTATTTCAATGATTCAATCACTGGGACTAAACCTCAGTAAGTAAATAAAATACCAGATATTTTCTAGTATCTGGTATTTTATTTTTCTTGATTTTCTGTGTTAAGTTTTTCTGCTTGTTCGTAAAGCGACAAAAAATTAGTAACCATTTTGTTAAGGTCCCATTTATCTTGAGCCCACTCTTTTGTACAAGAAGCTAGCTGGTTTCGAAGTAAATCATTTGCAAGCAAATACTTTAATTGCTCATACAGTTCATAAATATTTCCTACAGAAGAGACTAGCCCGCTCCTTCCCACTTCAATCATTTCAGGTAATCCAGCTGTATCGCTAATAAGAACAGGAATACCTGCAAGCTGGGCTTCCATAACAGAATAAGGCTGAGTATCGTGAATACTAGGGTGAACAAAGATATCGGCTTCTCTAAGGAAATGAAGAACATTATTCGAGGCACCTAAAAATCTAACTTTATCTTTTAGATCTAAGTTTGTGCATTGTTCTTCTAATGCCCCTTTAATTTCGCCTTCCCCCAGTATCCAGCATTCCCAATCCTGTCTACTTTCTTTTAAGAGAGCAAGGGCATCTAGGAGGTGATGAATGCCTTTTAAATAGACAAGCCTTCCCATATAAAGGATAATTTTTTTATTCTGCTTGGGTCCGATAAGTGGCTTCTTCATAGCATCCCAAAGGAACTGTTGATTACTAATTCCATATGGAAAGGTAACAATTCTGTCTGAAGGAATAGAGAAATTATCTGCAATATTACGAGACATCCATTTAGTTGGACTATGAATAAAATCACTGGCTTGATATCCTAACTTCTCAATCACCTGGTGATATTGATATTCAAATGTAGCTTCTATTTGTTCGTCTGTTTTATGAGGGTGCATGGTTTTGAGCGTGAAAAAGATATCACGTGATAGATTTCCAAGAGCACTAGTAACAAGTGGAATATGAGAAGGTTTAACTCGATTTATAGCGTTTGCTGCTGTGACATCTAGCGCATGTATAAGGTCATATTGCTGAAGGTTGTAATATGCTGCGGAAAGCTCTAAGCTATAACGAAATAATTCAGTGTTGTATATCCAACTCTTCATTGGAAGTGAAGGAAGCTCAGTAAGCAATTTTTCTTCAATATAGGGGGAAAGAACAGCAATATCTATTTCTGGTTTTTGTCCAATGATTCGATATTTATTTAAATCAGGGGTCTGGCTAAGGATATGAACTGTATGACCTGACTCTTTCAGTGACTGTTGGAGTGATGATACAAATGTCCAAACGCCTCCGGTATAGGGGAGTGGGTAATAGGAAACTAATAAAATCTTCATTTTATAATCATCCTTTAATTATTTTCTCTCTATTCAATAGGAAGAGGAGAAGAATAAGAATTTTCAACGTCTAAAGCACCTCATTGAGTATGAGAAAGAATTATACTTACAACCCCAGGATCAGGTATCTTATAATTGGTAGGTAAATTAGTTTTTACTTCATTTAAAAACTCAATTAGATTTTCATCAAATAACGAATCCTTATTATCCTTCATGTATGTCCCTTCTTTTCTTAAAATTGATATATGCTTAAATTTTTATTATTTTGCAAATCCCTATTTATATAATATGTCCAAAATTTTTAATTGGTACGGACGAGTGCATGCTGATAGTAGATAAATATAATAACAAGTTTTGCAAATTCTTTTTTACAAAGTGTGTTTATTAAAGTTTCCATACAGATTTGTATGTAATAAACTTTACACATTTCCATGTAAAGTTTTAAGGTGAAAGATAAACTTGTGTCCTAATAATACATTTCATTTATTAAATGAAAGTAACGAGTGGAAATACTTGTAATAAAGACTAAATAAGAGGGTGTAAGGAGTAATCATAGAAGAATAAACTCACCTAATCTTGTGAAGGATTTGATTGTGATTTACTTATATATTTTTGCAGCAGAGGGCGGTAATGAAACTCGATAGTTTTCATTTCTTCTCTCATCTCATTTTGGTATCTACTGGTGCCTGATTTTTCATGAGAACGAAATTTTGTAAGTGCTTCATCATAATAATGGATTTCATAGCCATTGACAAGCATACGAAACCACATCTCATAATCATGAGTATAACGAAAATCGGGAGAGAAAATCCCAATTTTATCAAAGATCTTCTTTTTTATAAGAATGGTACATCCATTGATAGCATTATACGTTAAGTAGGCATTATACACTTCTTCTAAATTGTAGAAACGTTTACAGCACCAAGGTATTAAAACTTGATTATCTTTATTAATATAGTCAAAGTTAGTGAAGCTGGCATCTATGTTCCTTTGCTTCATAAAGTTTAGTTGTTTGGAAATCTTTTCAGGAACAAAATAATCATCCGAGCTTAGCCAGGCTATATACTCTCCTGTAGCAGCGAATAAACCAGTATTTATTGCAGTAGCCGTCCCGCCATTTTCTTTTCTTATATAAACAATTTTATCTTTAAAGGACTCTATCTTCGCAGTGTGGGATGTAGAACCGTCGTCTACCACAATTACTTCAATATTTTCATAAGTTTGATTTAAGGCACTTTGGATTGCTTGATCGACAAAGGCACAGTTGTAAAAAGGAATAATTATTGATACTTTTGGACCCATTGTTTCCCCTCCGAAAAAAATTTCATAGCATAAGTGAAACGTAGTCTAAATTATGACTTTTGTAGGTGGATAAAAGGTGAAGATGATAGTTCTAAGTTCATTAATGAAATCACACTCTTGATTAGAATATGCATAAACCTTCTTAAGTGACATGCTTTCGCAGAAACTTCATTCATATAAAAAATCCGATTTCATAAGAGAATTGCTATTTCTACGCACCTAAACTCTGATTTTCCATAAAGGTGAATAGGTAATTATAATGACAGAAAGAATCTCTAACGATAAAAGTCAATAATGTCCCGGATAGAAGATTCTAATGTCGTAGTTGGTTGCCAACCCAATTCAGTTAGTGCTGTAGGGTTTGAAGTAACAAAATTATTTAAAGGACTTTTATCATCCACTTTCACTTCAAATTTAATAGGAGTTATCTTTTTGAAAATATTTATAATATCTTGTAAAGAATTACTTTTTCCAGAAGAGACATTGTATGAACGTCCATTTTCTCCTTTTCTGAGCAGAAAATCATAAGCTCTAACAGCATCTCGTACGTCTAAGAAGTCAAAACGATTATTTAAGTTACTCACCCTCAGATACTTTTCCCCCTCTTCTTCCTCCATAGCTATAATTTTTTTAGCGAAAATGGAACAAACTCCTTTAGAGAAGCCAGGACCTATAAGATTTGATGGTTGAGCGACAACAACATTCATATTGTATTGATTTGACCAAAATTGCGAAATGAGGGTTTGAATGGTCTTACTCAGACCATAGGGGTGATTAAACGTGGCTGGAACCGTTGGATCAAACTGAAGAGCAGAACCTACAATAACAGCTTTACAAGAAGGCATCTCTTTTCTAAGAGCATCGAGTAAGTATGCTGTAGCCATTGCATTTACTTCTAGAGATTGAATGGGATTATCCCAGGATAATCCCACAGCGTTTTGACCTGCCAAATGAAGGAGGTAGTCCGGCTTGGTTATTGAAATTAACTCCTTTACTGACTCATTATTAGATAGATTGCATGTTCTGCATTTAATTTGCTTATTAGAAAATGAATTCATGTTTGTGATAGCTACCACGTCAAACTCTAATCTTGAAAAATAATCACATGCGTGAAGTCCAGTAAATCCACTAGCACCGGTAATTAGTAACGTAGGTTTCTTATCCACTAACGACACCCCACTCTGAATAATAATCTAATAAATAAAACTTATTATAGATGTATGCTTAAAAAGCTAAATATTTCATCTAATGCTCAACAAGACACGATCCTAAAACATAGGGTAAAAATACAGGCAGAGGTCTATAGCATTACCAAATTCCATGAATACCTATATAGAGAGACTTTTAGAACGTGAATGCTATGGGAAGAGGAGAGAACATAATGAAAATACTGCTTGCTACATTTTGGGAAGTTCCCCATGTAGGTGGAGTTTGGAATTATATGCAGCAATTAAAGCAAGAACTTGAAGGGTTAGGTCATGAAGTAGATTTACTTGGACATGGACTTGGAAATAAATCAGTTCATATTGTTAATAAAAATATAGAGGTAATTAAAGATGAACTATCATTAGTAGAAGAATTGGAACAACATGAGAAAAATACTCCTATTCTATATAAAGATCCAGTAGTGAAATTTTATGAAAAAGAACGTATTGGTTATACAAGAGGTGTTTCTCGGTTAAATATCAACCAATATGATTTAATTCACACACAAGACGTTGTAGCAACTGCGTGTATTCGTTCCTTAAAGAGTGTAAAAACGCCGGTGGTAGCAACTATACATGGTTGTGTTGCTCACGAGTTAAATCGCTACATCAAAGACATTTTGAAGGCTCCTACAGCTGATATAGCTACTAAATATTTTAATGAACTTGAACATACAGGTGCTATGGCTGCTGATTGTACTATAGTTGCAAATCATTGGTTAAAGGAAATTTTAATTCAGGAATTTAGGGTTAATGAGCATCAACTTAAAGTGTTTCATTACGGATATGATATAGATTCTTTTTTAAAGCGAATGCAAACACCATCTAAGGTTCATCCACCAGTTGGTCAACAAGTAATTATTTATACAGGGAGATTAGCTGAAATTAAAGGTATTCATCATCTATTAAAGGCTCTCAGTGAACTCAAAAAAATTAAGAAAGGCTGGGTCTGCTGGATCGTTGGAGATGGAGATCAAAAAGCTGAGTTGAAGGCTCAGAGTAGAGCGCTCGGTTTAGGTAAGAGGGTTTTATTTTTAGGTAATAGAAACGATGTGCCTTCTTTACTCTCTCTTGCTAACATTTTTGTTTTGCCAAGTCTTATAGAGAATCAACCTTTATCAGTTATTGAAGCTCAGATTGCTAAAAAACCAGTAATAGTAAGTGACGCAGGGGGATTACCCGAAATGGTTCAGCATGGATCTACAGGATTAATTTTCCCGGCAGGTGATGCCACATCGTTATGTGAAAATCTTTATAATTTGCTAATAGATCCAGCATATAGAGGCATGTTAGGAGCCAATGCACAAGAATGGGCTTTAAAACATTGGGATCAGAAAGATGCAGTTCAAAAAGTTCTAGATGTTTATAAAGAGGTGCTTTCACATAAGAGTGAAATGTAAATATATCGAAAAGGAAGCTAAATGTCTTTTTTGGAAATGATTGGGTAGGTAGCTTATACAGGAGCCCTATAGGTGACATATACTATTAAAACTTTAAAGAGGAGAGAATAGTATATGAAGGCTGTAGTAACTGGTGGGGCGGGATTTATTGGTTCCCATCTTGTAGAAGAGCTCATTAGACAAGGCTTTAATGTCCACATAATTGATAACTTAATTTCTGGAAAGTATGATAATATACACCCTCTTGCTACTTTTCATATAGAAGATATATGTAGTGATCAAGCCAAACAAATCATTCTAGATGAAAAGCCTGACGTAGTCTTTCACTTAGCTGCTCAGGCAGATGTTTCACGATCTATCCAATCGCCTCAATATGACGCAGATGTGAACATAAAAGGAACTATAAATTTGCTGGAAGCCTGTAGAGATGCTTCGGTAGGTAAGTTTATATTTGCCTCTACTTCAGCTGTATATGGAAATCTACAAAAGGACTTAATTACTGAACAAGATGCAACTGTGCCAGCTTCTTATTACGGTCTGTCGAAACTAGCTGCTGAATCGTATATACGTCTATTTCATTATTTGTATAATTTACCATATACAATTCTTCGATACGGAAATGTATATGGGCCACGGCAAACGCCAAAAGGAGAAGGCGGAGTAGTAGCAGTTTTTTTAGAAAGGTTGAGCAAAGGGCTTTCATTTAATATTCATGGTGATGGGGAACAGACACGTGATTTTATATATGTAAAAGATATTGTTCAAGCTAATATTGCAGCAATTAAAAAAGGGAACCAAGAGGTTGTTCACGCCAGTACTACAAAGAAAACTTCAGTGAACGATTTATTAAAAAACCTTGAGTATATTCATGGTTCTAATATTGAAGTTGTTTATACAGAAGGAAGACCTGGAGATATCAAACATAGTTGTCTCGACAGTGAGAAAGCACAAAAGCTATTAGAATGGTCTTCAAGAGTATCTGTTTTAGAGGGGTTAAAGGAAACATATACTTTCTCTAGAAAAAAAGCTTAGTATTTAAGCTTTTCTACATTTCTTAACTAGTTGTCTATTTTATTAACTATATGCTCATTAGCCCTAACATTTTAGGATAGGCCTGCATTTAATATTGTATAGCCTTGTACAATAAGACCCTTTAAGGAGCAACCCATATGAAACTAGAAGATTTAAAAGGGGCATATAGCGCCATTTTTAGTTTAGGCGATTTATGTTTGACATCTCTTCAACTGAGAGACAATAACTTAAGAAAATTTGCGGGGATTTTAGATTGGGTATCCTCACCGGATTTGAAAAAGGTAAACATGCTTTTGAAAGATCAGTTTGCTGACTTTTTAAACCCGGATAATTTAAGGATAATCCAGTACGTATCTGATTGGGATTTATTAGTGTGGGATGAAATTTATAATATAGGGTTTAACCACGATTTTAAGACTGATAAAAATACACTTTCTCACTTAGGAGGATACGGGGAGGTTAAAGAGAAGTACGATAGAAGAATTCACCGGTTTTTAGAGAATTTATCTACTGGCCAGCGTATTCTGTTTATTAGAACGGAAGCTAATCGTGAAGAAGCTGCAGAGCTTGAGAGCATTTTATCTACTATGATTGAAAGTGACTTTAGCATTCTAATTATTAATCATACGGATGTGAATGATTTAGTTGAAAAAGAATGGTCGCTAAATAAAGTTTGTGCTATTGAATTACCCAATCAAGATAAATGGAACGCAAATAATCATTATTGGAAAAGGATACTTGATGGTGTTTCCCTTTTATAAGTACGTTAGCTTTCCCTTTAATGTATTTATAAAAGGTTATGTTTTTCAAATGACATCTTTAGGAGATTTGAATGGGAAGAAAACCTCCACCATACTTACTTGGTGTATGTACTCACTTGCCTCTTGAAGCTTATTTAATATTTTCTATACATATAATCTCTATACAATACTAATGGACAAGTTGTATTAATTGAAATGGATACAGTGCAAAAAACTTTTCCTTGCGAAGGTTAAGGTGCTTTTCGAGGTGCCTATATAAAAGTCAATGTTAAAAAAACTAATTTGTTAACCGGATAAGGGGGGAAAGGATATGGATAATAAACAAATAGAGTTGAAACAAGGATACGATATAACTGGAAAGCAACGTTATCGAATTATAACAGGAGCATTTATTGATAAGATTATAGCAGAACAAGTTGCAAAGGAAATAAAAGAACGCTACGGTCTTACTGTATACGTGATACCTGAGCACATTGAATAATCTCTAATGTAACTTTATTTTCATTTTACTATAAATTAGAATAAGAATAGACAGCTAAGCTATTTTTATAGAAATAGTCTAGCTGTCTATTCTTGTAGAAGTATACAATGAATTTTATTATCTGTTTACCATAATACAATAAAGGAGAAATCATTTTTAGTGCTTCTCATTTTATCATGTTTTTCTTTTACTCATAGTTAGTGCTATTTATTTTGACATCCACTCTTTCAGCTCCATTAACATCTGTTGGTAACTAGGAGTTGGATAACAAAGATCTGTCCGAGTACTAATAATAGTACGATCCAATATTACATCCTGATTAGGAATAATTTTGACATCATCTTTTTTAAAGATATCTTTAATTAATTCTAGTAATGCAAACTTTGATATTTTTTTCGGTGAGTGCAAATGATAGAGTCCGGAAGTATTATTTTCTAAGAAGAAGTCAATCGATTTAGCTAATTCTAATGTTGTTACTCCATTCCATAATGCTTTTTTATAACCCTTAATGGTACCCTTTTGTTTCATAAACCACAGAAATAAGCCAATGCCATTCTCCTTTAACTCAGGTCCTATTATAGAGGTGCGGATTGTTAAATGTTTTTCGTCAATAATTTCACCAAGCTGTTTAGATTGAGCATATACAGAGGTACCATCCGGAACATCATGTTCTGTATAATCTCCTCTTGCCCCTGAAAAAACACAATCTGTACTGATATGAATTAATTTTCCTTGATGACGTTCAACAAATTTGGCCAACTGATGTGGGAGTAGGCTGTTTACCTGAAAAGCACGCATCGGATTATGACTAGCGTGTTCATTTAAAATTCCGATACAATTAATGAGGACATGGGGCTTAATAGATTCTATAGTCTCTTCAACATGCTTAAAGTCAGTTACATCCAAGTAAATAGCATCTTTATCTTTTGGGTCTCTTGATGTACAGAAAACATCATGATTTGTATGCTGTATAAAATATTTAGTAATTACATGCCCTGCCATTCCTTTTCCACCAAGAATTAGTACTTTCATTTAGATAAACCCGCCTTTCAGCAACATCTCTCTAATTTCCTCTTTACTAATCACTTGTTTACTTGAATCATATTTTTCTAAGTTTACTTGAGCATAGTTTGAATAATATTCTTTTAAGCCTTTAATATAAATTGGAGGTAGAATCACATAATACTCATCATCATAAGTAACAGTTGTTGCGCTTTCATATTCGGATAACAGAAGCTCGTGAATTTTTTCTCCAGGTCTTATACCTAATATTTCAATTTCAATCTTGTCTTTTCCAGAAGCTTCTATTAGTACATTTGCTAAGTCAATAATTCGACAAGTAGGCATTTTCATGACGAATATTTCCCCACCTAGACTTTCAAATGTGGCTTTAAAAACCAGCTTTATCGCATCCTCTAATGTTAAAAAGAAACGAGTCATCCCAGGGTCAGTAATACCGATTTTCCCTTTTTCTTGAATTTGTTTCTTGAATACATGAATAACGCTTCCGTTAGTTCCTAGAACGTTTCCTCCACGTATACAAACAAATTTAGTTTTAGTATTTAATGTGTTAGCGTGAATGATTAATCTTTCCCCCATTGCTTTTGATAAACCGTAAAAATTAGCTGGATTTGATGCTTTATCAGTGGAAATATAAACTACTCTATCTACATCACAGCTTATTGCTGCGTCTATTACATTTTGAGTACCATGTACGTTGGTTTTTAAGGCTTCGATTGGTTGATCTTCACATACAGGAACATGTTTTAAAGCAGCTAAGTGAAAGATATAATTGACGCCCTGACACGCTTCAATTAGTGCTTCTCTTTCCTTAATGTCTCCAATAATAAAATTTAACTTAGGATGATTATCAAATTCTTGCTTCATAGTAAATTGATTTGATTCATTCCTTGAAAAAACACGTATTTCTTTAGGGTTATGTGTTAGTAATTGTTTAACAAGTTCATACCCCCAAGAACCTGTGCCACCTGTTACTAAAATTGTCTTATTATTAAACACCTTTCATTCCTCCTAGTACCACTTTAATTACTTTGTCTGAAACATCTACATGACCATATCCTTCAGGGTACGACCAATTTTTAAATTGGTTCACCATTACATGAACACAGGTTACGATTTGGTTAGCATCTATTCCTGACAGCATGTTACTTCCACACTGAATGGTTTCTGGTCTTTCAGTTGTTTTGCGAATAGTTACCGTAGGAATATGAAACAAACAGCATTCTTCCTGAACTGTTCCGCTGTCTGTTAAGACACAAAAAGCATTCTTTTCTAGATTTACAAAATCAAAAAAACCAAAAGGTTCATGGAATTCTACTAATGGATGGACTTCTAGCAGTGGAATATTTTCTATCCGGGATTTAGTACGAGGATGAATACTGCATATTATTCTCTTTTGGTAAAATTCAGCTACCATATTAATACCTTTCATGATTTCCAACAGTCGATCTTCATGATCTACATTTTCCGCACGATGGGCTGTGACTAGAAAATAGTCACTTTTTTTTAAGGATAGTTCATTAAGAATGTTGCTGTTTTCAATGGAAGATTCATAATGTTTTAAAACCTCGTTAATTGGATTTCCAGAAGTAATAATACGATTTGAGGGAATACCTTCTTTAATTAAATTTTCTTTACTTTGAGGAGTATAGGGGAGGTTAAAGCTCGATATTGCATCAATAATTCGACGATTCTTTTCTTCTGGCACCTCTAAGTCAAAACAACGGTTTCCGGCCTCCATATGAATAACTGGTATACCCATTCTCTCTGCTAGAATCGCGCTTAAACCGCTATTAGTGTCGCCTAATATTAAAACTTTGTCCGGCTTTTCTTTTAAAAATAGCTGTTCTAGCTCTTTATACATCTTGGATAACTGTTCACCTAATGACAGCTGCTGGTTAGCCAATATATAGTCTGGTTTGCGTACATTCAACTCTTGAAAAAATACTTCACTTAATGAAGGAGTAAAATTTTGGCCTGTATGCACTAAAATGTGCTGTGAAGCATAGCTATCTAACTTTTTAATAATGAGGCTTAAACGTATAATTTCGGGCCTTGTACCCAAAATAGTCATAACTTTCATTTTTTACACACCCTATTCACCTTATTTATAAGCATAATTACCCTCTCCTAATGCGCATTCGGCCCCTTATTTATTAAAATATGCTTTTCCTTCTTTCTTGCTATAGGCTAATCTATTAATCTTCCCAATAAAAAGTGATAAGTCTAAAATAATAAGCTCTTCTCTGTAAATCAATAAGAATAAAGGCTGCTTGCTTGTGGTTTGATGTCTAAATCTTTCTTTATAAGTTCTCTCCTAGGGGATAAAATTTTATATTTTAAGCTGTCAAATGTGAATAGTTAAAGAGTAAATACAGGGTTTTAAAAATAAGAAAAAACCTTGTTTCCTTTTTAAAAAGAAACAAGGTCTTTTCTTATTTTTATTACGTAATATTGTATGAAAATAGTTGGGGGAATTACGCCCAAAAATTAGTTAGACTTAATCCATTTAGCACATAGTCCCAAACAGCTTCATCATTTGGATTGTCTAGAGGTACTTGAACTGAACAAATTCCATCAATTGTCCAGTTCATATCTATTACGCCTTTTAATCCGTCTAAAGGTTGAAGTAGTAGTATATTAAATGGACCGTTTACTAATTCCGATAATGTGGTTTTTAATTCTATCGCTTCTTCTGGAGTAGCTGCTCCCCATCTAATAAATAAAACAGAAGGGCTATTCTCAATTTTTTCGAAAAATCTCGTGATACGTTGATTAAGCTTCTCTTTATAAGAAGGATACATTACAGTCCAGTCTACATTTGGAATAATAGGAAAATCATGAACAGAAATAATATTATAATGCATATCGTGAATAAAGTGAGCATTAACCGGTTCTGTTCCACCTTCTTCAGGGAAAATTGCGACTCCGTCATCAAGAAAATGAGCATATCCATCAGTTCGCTGCAGGTTTTCAAGGTCCATAAATCCACTAAATCTGTTTTTTAACAACCTACTGACATCAGCAATTGAATTAGATATCATCCAGTCTAGAGGGAATGAAAACCTTCTCCAATTGTGTCTTCTTAAATTAAGGGAGGGACCACACCAACTACCTAGCCCTAGCATTAAGTCATAAGATCCTTTAATATCCTGTAAATTCAATATAATCATCCCTTTTTATTTAGCAATTCTATTATAGTAAATGCTAAACCTTGTACATTTGATTGGACAAAGTAACTATATATTTATAAGAAAGTCTTAGTTAAAAAGACACTGGGACTTAATGGGAGAG
Organism: Priestia sp. FSL R5-0597; assembly: GCF_038006305.1. Classification (NCBI taxonomy): domain Bacteria; kingdom Bacillati; phylum Bacillota; class Bacilli; order Caryophanales; family Bacillaceae; genus Priestia; species Priestia sp. FSL R5-0597. The sequence goes on along the minus strand of NZ_JBBOUZ010000004.1, from coordinate 7,034 downwards.
ATTTCCATGTGGTGCCCATCTAGTGACGTAGTAATATTTCATCTAGAACATAGTCCCAAGTCGAAACATTATTTGGATCGTGTGGTACATTGACCATACATACATTATTAATTTCCCAGTCAACTTCGGTAGGAGTCTGTATACCGTCTACGGGATTAAGGATAAGTATTCTAATCTGCGCTTTTGTAAGAGAGGATAAGATTTTTTGTAATTCAGTTGCTTCCTCATATTTAGCTCCCCACCTTATAAACAAAATTGATTTACTGCTCATCATCTTTTTCATAAACCTGTTAACTCTGTAATCAAGGTTTTTTTTGAATTTTGGATACATATCGGTCCAATCTTTATTAGGCACTATAGCAAAATCATGAGCTGAGAAGATATTGTAATAAGTGTCCTGTATAATATAAGATTTAGTTGATTTATATAGATTTTGATGAGGAAATCTAAGCATTTTATCATTAAAATATACATAATCTCCGCTGTCATCTACTAAACTCATATTCTCAATCTGCATAAATCCATTAAACTTATTCTGAAGTAGTCTATTTACATCTGAAAGATACGGAGAATAGCTCCAGTCAAGTGGACTTGAGGTAAAACTTCTCAAATTTAATCGATTCAGTTGTAGTGCAGGATTACAAGCACTACCTAAGCTAATGATTAAATCATATTGCCCTTTAACATCCTGTAAATTCACATTAATTCTCCTATTATTTAAATTTTTATATACACATATTTGATTGGTAGATTTACTTAGAAGACATACATGTACATGGTTATTCAGTAAGTTGCTCTTATAATATAAAAAGCACTGATAATCGGGGGTTCAGCGCTTTTTATACCCTTTATAGACCTGTGTTAAATAAAATTGTTAACACCCGCAATAGATGGATTTTTTAAAGTTTAATGCTAGCGAACTGCTCGATTTGCATTAATTCTTCCATAAGTCCAGTATAATCCTGTACCTGGTACTACATCGCACGTGGATTGAATAGTATTTCTAATTTGGAGATTGGTTTTTCCCTGAGCTGCTAGCAAGGCTGCAAGTCCTGAAACATGAGGGGCAGCCATAGAAGTACCGCTTAGATATGCGTAATAGCTACCTATATAAGTAGACAAAATTGTTGAACCTGGAGCAGCAACATCTACCCAAGTGCCAAAATTGGAAAAATCAGATTTTTGATCATTGCTATCTGTAGAGGCCACAGCGATTACATTTTGATAAGCAGCTGGGTATGTTGGGGTACTAGAAGCTTCGTTTCCGGCTGCAGCTATAACTACTACTCCTTGGCTCCAAGCGTAATTCACGGCATTCTCTAAAGTGATTGAACTTTGAGTTGAACCTAGGCTCAAATTAATAACTTTTGCTCCTGCATTTGTTGAATAGGTAATTGCATTTGCAATATTACTCAATAGACCATTTCCACTGTTGTCAAGAGCACGAACGGGTATTATTGATGCTGACGGAGCCATTCCTGCAATGCCTAAACCATTCTCTGTAAGGGCTGCAGCTATGCCTGCTACGTGAGTTCCGTGTCCATTACCATCGTTAGGAACTAGATTTCCATCTACAAAATTATAGCCAGGCCAAAGCTTAATAGATAGTTCAGGGTGATTTAACTGAATTCCCGTGTCTACAATAGCAATTTTTATATTTCCATTACTAGTAGTAACATCCCAAGCATCTGGGGCTTGTACCTTCTGAGGACCATATTGATAAGGAAAAAAGGGGTCATTCGGGGTATATGAAGCTTTAAATGTATAATCTGGTTCTGCGTATTCTACTTCAGTTAATTCACTATAGCGTTTAATTAAGTCATTAATCTTTTTTTTAGAATGTAAGACCTGGAAATCAAGATCTTTGTTGTGATATATCAGTGTACATTTATTCTTACGATGAATATTTACTTGGTTTTCAAAGCACACATTCTTTTTGAACTTTATAATGATTTGGCTTGAGTTCTGAAAATCATCAGCTGTAAATTCCTTAGTACTAGCGTTGATACGGCGCTTAAATAGTGGTGATGCCTTTTTTATTGGAATGGTTTTTAGGTTTTTGACTAATTGTTGTTTTAAAATCTTAATAATATATTTCACTGCATAAAACAACAGGATAACAACAGAAACTGATAAAGTAGTAGCTAATAAATGAAGCATTTGTTCCCTCCCGGAAATCGCACTCTTTATAGAGTATTCACGATTTATTAAAAGGGTTTGGACAGAGTCTTTATTTAAACAAATAATTGTGTATTTTAAGAGAGTTATTAAAAGTGAAAAGTTATCCTATCTGTCATATTACTAATTTATCTTTAGATAATGAGTGTTATGTCTCGCTTTAAAGCACCAAATTTGTAATTAGAAAGAAAGCCACTAGTATATCTAGTGGCTTAGTCTTTAAAAATCGCTAAATTCTTCGAGATCATCGTCATCTAAAGGTCCAGAAACGTGTTCTAAATCTGCAATTTTGCCTTCTTTAATGCCCTGATTTACAGGTTGTTCTACGTCATCTTGTGTATAAGAAAAGCCATTAGCCAAAATTATACGACAGGCACTGTTATTTATTCAGATGATGACACGCTGCGTATGAATGAGCAAATGAAGGCTTTAAAGGTGTACTGCAGAAAGTAGATGAGACTGGGAGTATTTATTTAAAATGATATCATTTTAAATAAAATAAATGTGATTGAAACATGCAATATGTCCTACACGTATACCAGCAAAATTCCCAAAACTTACTGGATTATACGAAACAGGACTCTATTATTTTAAATATACAACGCGCTTGCCAAGCTTTTATTGATTTAGCGATGCACATTGTAGCTGAAGAACGTTTGGGTCTTCCAAAAACGAGCAGAGAAGCTTTTGACATGTAGGAGTCTCAATTTATTATTACAAGCGAGATTGTTTATAGAATGAAAGCTATGGTAGGTTTCAAAAATATTGCTGTTCACGATTATCAAGCCATTAATCAAGATATTCTTCAGCAAATTTTGGACAAACATTTAAGTGATTTTACTACCTATACAAAGCAAATTCTTTATTATGGGCTTTGGAAAGGCATTGGTAAATATAAGGTGTATAGAAACTTACATATTATGTAATTAAGTTTGTGTTAGAACCTTTAGGCCTACAATCTTCGTTTTTGTTCTAAATGAATAGTTATATCTCTTAAAGTTGTATCTAATATATATTTAGACAGTAGGGGAGCATACTTTCAAGCTTCCCTACTAAATGCTTGTCCTAATTTAAATAATTAAGCTGTTTGCAGACCTTGGATTTCTTCAGCGTCTAAAACAATCACTCCTGCTGAAGTAGCGAAATAAGCTAAAGATCTTGCCTCATCGAAGCTTGAAAAAATAACGTTATTAATTTGAGTACCGCTTAAAAGTACACTTGCAATCGGTGTGCCAGGATCAAGAATTCTCAAAACCTCTGGAATCATACGCGGTGTCCCCCCTTGCTATACCAAATTAAATACAGATCATATGAATCTATATTTAATTTATTATATGTAAGTTTTAAGCAAAGGCTTGTACTATTTAATCATTTTCATTTAATCTTTTTTTGTGATTGAAAATAAGGACTTTAAGAGGGAATTGTTATATGAAATCTCTTTCAAGTCCTTGCATATAATGGGATTTCCGCGCTAGCTAAAACTTCATACCGCCATCTATTACAATTATCCTTGAAGAAATTATCTCAGTGTTTGTAAATCCCATTCCTACGTTATAAGCATGAGTAGCTATTTTAGAATTAGGGTTCTTACTGGCTGTTTCTGCTGGGGGATTAATACTTACACTTCTTTTCTTCTTTTTTTGTGGGAAGGACTTGTCTACATAATACATACCATTTTTAAAATTATACTTCATATAATATGTTTGTATTTTAATCACCTTTTCTATACCCCTTATATTTTAGAGGGATTTTGCGAGATATTATTAGAATGGTTTTTTCTTCACTTCTCTTCAAAACTGAACTTTTTTTACTTTAGCGTTTTTATTTCTTCTTCCACATTCTTTAACAATTACACCGTCTTGGTTCGCATTTTGTCCCCCATGTTTAGCAACCTGACCGCCCTGATTAGCATTTTGACTGTGGTTACCACTAATCTGTCCTCCAGTTTCTGCATGGTTATAAATATAAATGCTAATATAGGTGCAGTTTTTTTCTCTTTTTTTCTTTTTGTTTTTTGAGCTGCAATTAGATTTTTTATTATAATGAGAATTATTCCTTTCTATTTCGATCACCTCTTTTCTGATAAGTTAGGGAGAAGACGTGAGTAAATTCACTTTTACTCATTAATAGTGTATTCATAGGTAGACAAGCTGCAATATGAAAAAGCCTATATTTGGTAAAAAGAGCCTTTCATATTAGGTCTAGTGGCTGTTGTGATACGAGAGTAAGTACATTTAAATGTACAAGGGGTGTTTTTATTGTTAAAAGATCTAATTGGACGAACATTTCCTTCCTAAGGAAACTACGACTTCTAAAACAGCCTGTTATAAAAGCCAAGGGGGTTTAGGGGTTATATGTAATAGTAAAGCTCTTTTTCATAGATTTGGATAAATTTTTTAAGGTGAAAGATTTTTATGTGTGATATACAGGCCATTGTATTGAAGAGATTTCTATACTATATAGGGTTTAAATATAGAAAGAACTATTGCTGCTTTTTTCCGTCAATAGTTCTTTCTATATTAAATATTCAGTTGTATAGGTTGAGGCTTGATTGAATTTTGAGTAATTAACAAGATGGTGGGATGCTTTGAGGGAAATGAAATAAATTTTCAGGATCATATTTAGCCTTTATTTCTCGAAGTCTTGCGAAGTTTGACCCATAATATGCTTTTCCGAACTTTTCAATATTTTGGTCTGGAACATTAACATAGGACCCTTTTACATATGGTTTCATTAGCTGACGTACTTTTTCAACTGATGCAAGATTGGAAGCTTCTTGGGATTTATTTTCCCAACTAGATGTCCATTCTGTATAAAACAATGGACGGCGCCAAAAGAAGGCTGTTTCATTACTTGGTACTCTGCTTAGAGCACCACCCCAATTTATAAAAAAGAAATTGGCTTCTGTACCAGTAGCTTCTTCTAAAAACTTTTTCATAAATGAAATAGGCTCTTCGGACCACAGATCAAGTCCCCAAGCCGATGAAAATTTAACACTCTGATCGGATCTGCCAGGGATTGGTTCGTCAGGGTCTAAGAAATCTATAGCATCTGGATAGGACAATGTTTCTATAACTGTTTGTGTTGGGGTTCCAGCATTTAGTAAAGGCTTTAACAATTTAGTCAGTTCTTTTTTTGAACCTAAGAAAATCCCTTCTGCATGACACAAACCATTTACTTTGCTGTAAATCTCAAGTATGCACCCTAATCGTTCGTCTACAAATGGTGCCCATTCTTGCCAAGTTTTAAATACTGTTTCTAATTGATCCCATGGCCAAATAATATTGAAGACGGTTGCAGTTTTAGGGGCACGGTGAACTTTAAACGTGTATTCGGTATTATATCCAAAGTTCCCACCGCCACCACCTCTAGAAGCCCAAAATAAGTCCTTATTGCAAGATTGGTCTGCTTGAAGAATATGGCCTTTGGCATCTACTGTTTCCAGGGCAAGAAGGTTATCGCTTATAAGGCCAATTGATCGTGAGACTACTCCAAATCCTCCTCCCATCGTAATTCCTCCAATTCCAACAGTGGGGCTATCTCCAAACGGAGCCATAAAGCCTTCTCGAGCTAGCATCTTTACAAGTGGACCCACGTGAATTCCTGTTTGAACCGTTGCAATCTCACTTTTTTTATCAAGGCAAACTCTATTCATGTCACTTACATCAATAACAATTCCGCCATTTACTACTGAAAGGTTCTTATCTAAAGCATGGCGTCCGCTTCTGACACGTAAAGGTACTTTATTTTCCTGAGCCCATTTAATAGCATTACTGACATCGTAAGAATTTTGTGCAAAAACAAAGACAAGAGGACAGACATCAACATAAGGGTTCCAGTTCTTAATTGCTTGTTGATAGCCAGGATCTCCCTTAAAGATGACTCGTCCTGTTAACGGTGTTGACATGTATTTCACTCCCAATAAAGGTTAGATTTCTAATATTAGTATATGTGAAAATAGGACAAACTCTTGGGTGAGTTATCTAGTAACTAAAAAATATATGCCAAGGTTGTTAAAGGTATTGTTTGTAATAAATATGTTTTAGAAAAGAAATTTTTATTATTAGAAAGGTTATGGATTAAGAAAAAAAGAGGTTGCACCTATTTAGACATGATAAAAATTATTGAACTGAATGATTCTAATTTCTTTGAATGAATTACGTTAATTGAAGATTATGCGATTTAAGGAATTATACTAAGTTTATTTCTATCTGCGTCAATATATTAAGTTAGAAAAATTTCTATGATATTGGACGAGCGTACAAGCTTGTCCTTAGGTTTATACATATAATAAGTAAATGAATATTGAAAAGAGGGACAAAAATGATGCCAAGATGTATACCTGATGTTCCACGTTGTATGCCTAAGATACCGCATTGTCTACCTAAAGTGCCAAACTGTATGCCTAAGATACCAAACTGTGTACCTGACGTTCCAAATTGTGTACCTAATATACCTTATACTTCTAAAGACTAATCGTTTTTATTTTTTATAGAATAGAGCAATAGTTAATTTAAAGCAAAAAGATTTATCTTTTTGCTTTTTTCTTGTTTCAACATATATTCTGAAGGGTATGGTACTTTAATTAAGTCTCGTTTAAGCTATGGAACACTATTTCATCAAATCTCTTATTTTGGGTTGAGTTATAAATTTTACAACTGAAATATAATTGTTACCAATTTAGGTAGGAAATCCAAATGCAACTAAAATAAAAAATAGAAAACTATTGATTTTTAAAAACAAGTGAATTATAATAGTAAAGCGTCGTTAAGAGAGAAAGCGTTGATAACGATTTTAAAAAAGTTATTGACATTTGTTTAATGGATTGTTATGATAGTAAAGTCGCTTAAGAGTTG
>NZ_JBBOUZ010000003.1:87500-90373 GCF_038006305.1 Priestia sp. FSL R5-0597 | reverse complement strand
CCCTAACCTTTTGATCCGTAGTCAAACGCTCTATCCAATTGAGCTACGGGCGCTTATTAAAATGGTGCCGAGGGCCGGACTTGAACCGGCACGGTAGTCACCTACCGCAGGATTTTAAGTCCTGTGTGTCTGCCAATTCCACCACCCCGGCAGGACTTATATATGTGGAGCGGAAGACGAGGTTCGAACTCGCGACCCCCACCTTGGCAAGGTGGTGTTCTACCACTGAACTACTTCCGCACATATATGAAATTAAGTAAAGATGCGGGTGAAGGGACTTGAACCCCCACGTCGTAAGACACTAGATCCTAAGTCTAGCGCGTCTGCCAATTCCGCCACACCCGCGTACAAGTACAAATATAAATGAGCCATGAAGGACTCGAACCTTCGACCCTCTGATTAAAAGTCAGATGCTCTACCAACTGAGCTAATGGCTCGAAAAACTGGTGGAGGATGACGGGATCGAACCGCCGACCCCCTGCTTGTAAGGCAGGTGCTCTCCCAGCTGAGCTAATCCTCCAAAAGAATCTATATAAGCGCTATAAAAAGCGTTGTTTTCATTACTTATAATAGAATGTTCCAAATAAAAAACCCCTATGCTCTTTTACAAGAGGCTAATAAGGGTCTTTATTATTGAATTGCCTGGCAACGTCCTACTCTCACAGGGACAAAGTCCCAACTACCATTGGCGCTAAAGAGCTTAACTTCCGTGTTCGGTATGGGAACGGGTGTGACCTCTTCGCTATCGCCACCAGACCTGTATTTCAATAATTAATTGGTTGCGGGGACAGGATTTGAACCTGCGACCTTCGGGTTATGAGCCCGACGAGCTACCGAACTGCTCCACCCCGCGATGATAAAAAAGCAAAATAAAAATGCCTAGCGATGTCCTACTCTCACAGGGACAAAGTCCCAACTACCATCGGCGCTAAAGAGCTTAACTTCCGTGTTCGGTATGGAAACGGGTGTGACCTCTTCGCCATTATCACTAGACATTTTATATGAGATTCTTCTCTCAAAACTAGATAACAGTTTGCTGAGTAAAGCTTACGCTTTTAAAGTTTGGTTAAGTCCTCGATCGATTAGTATCAGTCAGCTACACATGTCGCCACGCTTCCACCTCTGACCTATCAACCTGATCATCTTTCAGGGATCTTACTAGCTTGCGCTATGGGAAATCTCATCTTGAGGGGGGCTTCATGCTTAGATGCTTTCAGCACTTATCCCGTCCACACATAGCTACCCAGCGATGCCTTTGGCAAGACAACTGGTACACCAGCGGTGTGTCCATCCCGGTCCTCTCGTACTAAGGACAGCTCCTCTCAAATTTCCTACGCCCACGACGGATAGGGACCGAACTGTCTCACGACGTTCTGAACCCAGCTCGCGTACCGCTTTAATGGGCGAACAGCCCAACCCTTGGGACCGACTACAGCCCCAGGATGCGATGAGCCGACATCGAGGTGCCAAACCTCCCCGTCGATGTGGACTCTTGGGGGAGATAAGCCTGTTATCCCCGGGGTAGCTTTTATCCGTTGAGCGATGGCCCTTCCATGCGGAACCACCGGATCACTAAGCCCGACTTTCGTCCCTGCTCGACTTGTAGGTCTCGCAGTCAAGCTCCCTTGTGCCTTTACACTCTACGAATGATTTCCAACCATTCTGAGGGAACCTTTGGGCGCCTCCGTTACATTTTAGGAGGCGACCGCCCCAGTCAAACTGCCCACCTGACACTGTCTCCCGGCCCGATCAGGGCCGCGGGTTAGAATTTCAATACAGCCAGGGTAGTATCCCACCGACGCCTCCACCGAAGCTAGCGCTCCGGCTTCTCAGGCTCCTACCTATCCTGTACAAGCTGTACCAAAATTCAATATCAGGCTACAGTAAAGCTCCACGGGGTCTTTCCGTCCTGTCGCGGGTAACCTGCATCTTCACAGGTACTATAATTTCACCGAGTCTCTCGTTGAGACAGTGCCCAGATCGTTACGCCTTTCGTGCGGGTCGGAACTTACCCGACAAGGAATTTCGCTACCTTAGGACCGTTATAGTTACGGCCGCCGTTTACTGGGGCTTCGATTCAGAGCTTCTCCCAAAGGATAACCCCTCCTCTTAACCTTCCAGCACCGGGCAGGCGTCAGCCCCTATACTTCGCCTTGCGGCTTCGCAGAGACCTGTGTTTTTGCTAAACAGTCGCCTGGGCCTATTCACTGCGGCTCTCTCGGGCTATACACCCTACCAGAGCACCCCTTCTCCCGAAGTTACGGGGTCATTTTGCCGAGTTCCTTAACGAGAGTTCTCTCGATCACCTTAGGATTCTCTCCTCGCCTACCTGTGTCGGTTTGCGGTACGGGCACCTCCCGCCTCGCTAGAGGCTTTTCTTGGCAGTGTGGAATCAGGAACTTCGGTACTATAATTCCCTCGTCATCACAGCTCAGCCTTTATGATGAGCGGATTTGCCTACTCATCAGCCTAACTGCTTGAACGCGCATATCCAGCAGCGCGCTTACCCTATCCTACTGCGTCCCCCCATTACTCAAACGGCGGGGAGGTGGTACAGGAATATCAACCTGTTGGCCATCGCCTACGCTTTTCAGCCTCGGCTTAGGTCCCGACTAACCCTGAGCGGACGAGCCTTCCTCAGGAAACCTTAGGCATTCGGTGGACAAGATTCTCACTTGTCTTTCGCTACTCATACCGGCATTCTCACTTCTAAGCGCTCCACCAGTCCTTACGGTCTGACTTCGCTGCACTTAGAACGCTCTCCTACCACTGACATCAAAGATGTCAATCCACAGCTTCGGTGATACGTTTAGCCCCGGTACATTTTCGGCGCAGAGTCACTCGACCAGTGAGCTATTACGCACTCTTTAAAT
>NZ_JBBOUZ010000003.1:0-85000 GCF_038006305.1 Priestia sp. FSL R5-0597 | reverse complement strand
CTCCGTCAGACTTTCGTCCATTGCGGAAGATTCCCTACTGCTGCCTCCCGTAGGAGTCTGGGCCGTGTCTCAGTCCCAGTGTGGCCGATCACCCTCTCAGGTCGGCTATGCATCGTTGCCTTGGTGAGCCGTTACCTCACCAACTAGCTAATGCACCGCGGGCCCATCTGTAAGTGATAGCCGAAACCATCTTTCAATCATCTCCCATGAAGGAGAAGATCCTATCCGGTATTAGCTTCGGTTTCCCGAAGTTATCCCAGTCTTACAGGCAGGTTGCCCACGTGTTACTCACCCGTCCGCCGCTAACGTCATAGAAGCAAGCTTCTAATCAGTTCGCTCGACTTGCATGTATTAGGCACGCCGCCAGCGTTCATCCTGAGCCAGGATCAAACTCTCCGAAGAAATGTTTGACTTGCTCAATTAAAAAATAAAAATTAACGTTGACGTTTGTCGCTTTGTTCAGTTTTCAAAGTTCAATATTCCGTAGAATAAGTTGTCGTTTCAACGACGCTTTATAATAATAAAACATATCAAATGAAACGTCAATAGTTTTTCTGAAAAAACATTGTTTTTTATTCTCGTTGTATTTTACACACCACGATAACAAGTATTCACCAAACACAGATTGTTATACCTTACTATCCATGTTTCACTTTTTCACTCTTATTTTCAACTATGAAATTGATCCTACTAAAATATGAACAGCGTAAAAGATATAAAGTATTTATATCCTTCTTATCAGGCATACTTATAAAGAGAGGAGTAGTGATCAATATGTATTATAGTAGAAAAAATCAAGAACCTCCGGTTCAAGAAGAAACAGAAATTTGGGAATGTACGAAAGAAGAATGTAAAGGCTGGATGAGAAAAGATTTCTCTTACGATAGCCATCAGAAATGCCCCTTGTGTAAAAGTCAGATGAAAACTAAAAAACGCCTTATTGATAAAATCTCCCGTAATCTTCATAGAAAATAATGTACGCCTACGGTTTTAAACAGATTAAACATTACTTATAGGTAAAAACTTCATTTATATATCCATATTTACTTTCTATTTGAAGTAATAGATAGTAGGTAAATCATATTTTTTATTTACAAGAATGTAAAAAAAGACTCCTTTACAGGAGTCTTCTTTATGTTTACCTTTATTTATGCTTTGTGAACGTTAGCAGCTTGCGCTCCACGTTGACCTTGCTCAACATCAAAAGTAACCTTTTGGCCTTCTTCTAATGATTTGAAACCTTCACCTTGAATTGCGCTGAAATGTACGAATACATCGTCTCCGCCTTCAACTTCGATGAAACCGAAACCTTTTTCTGCATTAAACCATTTTACTGTACCTTCTGTCATAATTGTTGCCTCCTGCTGTGGAATGCTCCACAAATGTATTACCATTCTTGCCAAACATACTCTTTAAAGAGAAAAAACTTCTTATTAAGCTTTTCTCTTCTCAATACACCGAACAAAAATAAGTTATGTGGAGTGTACCATATAGTAAGATTAATAGTAAATAAAAAAATACCAGTTTTAACAAATTTCATCTATTCACCATAAGACTTCATTGTTTAACCTGCTTTATAAATAAGGATAATCCAAAAAAAACCTTTTAGTTTATTGAATTACAAATAAGTCCTTGGGATATTCTATGTAGCTAAGAAGGAAAACAAGTGATTGATTACAACTAATCGTTGCAAAGCTTCTTACATTTGGGATGAGGTATCTACAGCAGGCATATTTCAGAAAACCTTATTGTAAATCGATGTATGTTTGATTCATAAGGGGATGGTAGTCATGAACGTAGTAAGAATATATATAATGGGTAGACAATAATATTCATTTATCACTACACAAATGAGGTGTTCGTTAAAGATCATATGCTGCATTAAAAGCTGATTTTTCCTTCTTCACATGGCGGGGTGTATAATCGTTTACATCCCGTTTGTGTTATACGGGATATCTCAACTAATTATAAAAAAGAGTAATCATAAAACAGCTTTGGATTACTTGCTGATTTCCCCTTGTTTAACTTCAAAATATGAAACAATAGACTTTTCATTCTTCCCTCCCCCTCCAAGCTTTTGCTTTTTTTAGCGTTCCATTTTTTGAACTATACGGCGTTCTTTAAAATTATGCTCCACTATTCCGTGCAAAAAATTTCGTGAATCCGTTTTATAATTTTTCTTTTCTCCCTTTGTCATAATCCTTTATCTCTCTTAGTACATCCCTCCTTTTTAAGCTTACTTTTAAAAATCCTCAAGAAGAAATGTTCTTTTCTTTAGCAATTTCATCTATTTTTTTTACTGCAATTGGATCAATATCTCGTAAAAGCATATCCATGACATTCGTTCCTACCCTGTAAATTGTGGTTCCCCACTACAAAAGAGAGAAGAGAAGAGCATAAGGGGTTTTTGCCCCCACCATAGGTGTGGGGCTAGGCAGAGCCTAGCAAAACCATGGGTACAAAGAAAAGCGCTAAATGTCCCCTTTACGTCCCCTTTTTTTGGTGTACGTCCCTTTTACGTCCCCTTTTAAAATCCTAATGTCCCCTTTATGTCCCCCTATTTTGGAGCCATGTCCCCTTTGCGTCTCCCTATGTTTTTTCATCTTTCCACGTGAAATTTTCTGCTTATATTCATGAAGCAGGATGCTTTTAGCATCAAAGTGAATCTTTTATATCCTTGTTTCTGTTTCTCTATTCTTTTGATAAAAATTAAAGACATGTACTTTTTAAATTAAAAACTTTTCATTAATTCACTAAATAACTTTTTAAGATTTTATTATCACCCTAATATATAACTAAACAATTAGATTTTCTTTTTTCTTCTGCAAGAATCTAACTCTATTTTTTAAAAAACGAGTTAATTATCACTAATTTAGAATCAATTTAATTAAAATTAACTCAACAAAAAAGAAGTTTAATTTAATTAAAATAGAGCATATCAACTCGTCTAATTAAAAGCTGTCGAATCTATATTTTTTATACTTAATTAGTAATTAATTGATTTAAATTAATTTCAATTAGGTATACACAGACTGAATGTACCAATAAAAGGTGACTCTACCTAATTAATTTTCATTCAAATAAGATAACTAATTAAGACTCAATTGAGTCTTAATTAGTTATGGCTACTGGACAAAATCAGGAAATGAACATAAGTGGTAGAAAATAAAATGATGACTTAAAAAATAGATTATGTATTTATACCATGCTGAAAACTTGGTTAAATAATTAAGTAGCGAATATAGTGATCAAAAGTAACAATTTATAACTGCGTGAATGTTTTAATATCTTTTAATGCAGAGGAAAGATCTCTAATACCTAGAGAATTAACTAAGATTCTTCAAAAAAGAGGCTATGGTCATAGTGAAGAAAAAGCAAAACACATTTTAGCGTTTCAAAAATTTATCAAATCTCTCTAGACAATGAGTGCCTGAAATTAAGTATGTCTCTATGATACAAGGCGGTTGGTTTTGTTTAGCATCTTCATTAAATTCACATTAAAGAAATTGTGTACTGTTTTTTCTCATTTAATCACATTAGAATTAATCATTGAAGCACTTCAAAAAGCTTACACTGTGCAAAAGCCCTAAAAAGGTTTACCTGTTCGTAACGATTTCGATTCACAATAAATAAGACATGAGTTTACTAAGCATGTCCACAAATAAGAGATAAAGCATCTTTTCAGCCAAAAAGAGTGCTTTTATGATAATGCCTACATAGATATGTTTCACACCATATTACAGAAGAAGTATATTATCTAAACAGAATCGACAGTAGTCTCAGCTATTAAAATCCTCAATAGATTGAGGATTAAATGAGAAAAACAATTTAACACATAACTTTTTTATTCTAAATTATCAATCCAAACTTGATAGTTTAACTTAAGATTAACTTAAAATAACCCCGTTGCATACAAACCTAATTTAGTTGAACTTAAAATGAAATAAGTTACACTAAATTAAATATAAATAAATATAAGTTTAATTAAAACACAAATAAGTTGCACTTAGTTTAACTTATTTGTATTTTAATTAAACTTATTGTAATATTTTAAAAAACCATAATGGATTTGTAGTTTTTTGAAGGACTCAGTTTAAATTTAATTGAACTACATAACGTAAAATATAATAAATTTAATTCAGTTAAGTGTGAAATCTGCTAGAATAATAAAGACAAGCTTTAAAATAAGTCTAATTTAATTAGTCAGGACCAATTAAGTTAGACTTAATTGAGTTATTAAAATATTTTATATAAGAAGATACTAACTAAGTTAGATTAATTCGTTTGTGAGGGAGGTACAATTATGAGCGAAGAAACAATGGTTATTTCAGAAGTTGCTAGAAAATTTAATATAGAAAATCATCAGTTACGGGACTGGTGCGAAGTCGGGTTAGTACGACATAAACGAATTGGAAGAATAAGATACATATTTACTGATGAAGATAAAAAAATCGAGAAGATTATTGAACTAAAGGAAAAGTTCGGAAAACATGCACCAAATGACATGATTCGTGAAGAATTAATTAAAGCAAATTTAATGAGCGAAGAACAAACAAAAATTATTAACAAGGATTTAGAGGAAGAAGATACAAACGAAAACTCCTTTAAAGAAGCATTTTTATTACTTGCTAAAAAAATAGAAGAAATGGATAAAAAAATGGAAAAGAAAGAACAACTAACACTTCCATCAGAAAATTTGGCAGAAAAAAAAGATGTTATAGAGATAAAAGAACAGATGAATAAGCTTGAACAGGACAACCAGCGTTTAAAAGAAGTGAATGATCAATTACTTAAAAAATTAGATTCTATCCATTCAGCCATGACCGAAATTCAAAAAGAACAAGGAAAAAGCATATGGAAAAGAATGTTCACAAAATAATAAAACAGCTTCTAATTACTGACCAGTAATTAGAAGCTGTTTTATTATTTTTGTAGCAGTTGAGAGAGAGAGTTCTCTTAATACCTTCAATAATAAATTCATTTAAATATAGATAGGATTTTCACCTCATAAAAGATGTAAAACTAAATCTTTTGAGATATATTACTAATTTTTATTGAATTATGAGATTAATTAACGCTATAATAAAACTAACAAAAATGACCGGAATAGAAAAAAGACTTCAACTGTTTAAGACGTGTTGGTAGCACTCTTAAACCGTTCCCCCTAGTCACAGTAGGGAAAACACTTGTCGAAGTCTCTTGTTAATAGAGTTAGTTTTTCTATAAAATAAAACTTATGGTTTTATTTTATATGAAATAGCTATCTATTTCAAGGGCTTAGTTCATCAAAATCACGACATTGTTTTCCTTTCTCCAGGGAAACAGTGTCTTTTTTTGTTCCTTAAAGGAGATAATGAACAAATGACAAAAATATTGACCTGCTATTTAAAAGATGTAGACACCTTTAACGGAAGGTTTAAGTGGTTATGGAAGAACAAATCCACACTTCGGAAAAAGAAAGAAGAGTTTTTAGAAATTATCCGTACTCATTATAAACAGAATCAATCAGCTCTACATAAAGAATTTCCTAAAAAAAGAATGGAAATGCTTGATCATGTCATCTATAACCTAGTGGCTACAGGCATCCAAGCCATTCGTTCTGAAACACTCATGAAGAAATTTAAAGTTTCTAAAAGTACGGTTTCTCGTTTTGTACGTTCGTTAAAAGCGACACCTTTTATACTTATAGCACGTTACATTAAAGAGGATGCAACAGGTACTCACCCTGATAGCTATGTATTTATTCTTAAAAGTCATAAGAACTTTAATCGGATTTGCGACGAAATCTTTTTTGCCCATGATACAACAGGTATACAAACGGTCCAACAAGAAGAAATGACAACTCCTGTGACGCTTCCTGTGATGTCTCCAGAAAGTGCAGAAAACGTTGATACACCAAGCTTAAAGACTGCTAAATCACCTGGTGCCTTTATTAACCTTGATTTACCTGTAAATCATATAAATAATCATTTAATGTCTGCTTCACAGTCATTTACCTATATCAAAGGTGTTCCTAAGAAAGTCAATCAAGTCTACGCAGGTAAGTATGGTCATCAATTAAAAGACTTTTATGCTCGCATTCAAAATGCTGCAAAAGCCGTAAAACGAGATACAGAGATTATGATTGAAAAAGAGCAAATACATGAAATTGCATATACATCTATTGTTGGATTAGACAAATATGTACATGAAGCTAATCATAAAGGCCATACTTTGTCCTTAGATAATATGTGCCAATTACTCTATAAAATTGCGAAAAACCAATTCTATCAGTTAGTTGATCCTAAAAACCAGGATTATTCATCAGTATATCCAACTCATGAGGAAGTTATACATAAAGAAGAATCATCAACAAAATTGTTTATACCAAAACATATTATCCGTAAAGAAATCGTTCCTGATTGGTTAAAGGCTGAGCAGGACCAAGAAATGGGTACACAAGAAACAGAAGTGACATTGGAACAACAGCTTGAAACGATTCAATTAAAGCAAGACTTAGAACAAGAGCTTACACCAGAAGAGGAATGCTTGCTGCAAGAACACTGCTCTACGTACAGTTCATTAGAAATGGCGGAACTGAAACAAGATTTAGGACAAGCGTTAACACCTGAGGAGCAAGACTTATTGCATCAATATGCTAAATTAAAGGAACCAGCTTCTTAATTTTTAAAAATAGTTAAAGCATAGCAAGGACTTTCACTATTTTTAACGTATTCAGTGTTTTAAGGGCGGACTTGGTAGGATTTGAACCTGCAAGACACCAAAGTTGTATAGTATAATACGACTGGCTGCTCTGCCATTGAGCTACAAGTCCACACTACAAGTATGCACATAGTCTTTGTTTATATGTACGACAGAAGAAAATGTAAAAAGTGAAGAAATTCCTTAGAAGCTAAATTATTATTAGAGTATGTTTACTTAGAACACTGTTCTAAGTAATAAATAAATCTATATCTACGCAGGAGGAGCACATTATGCCACATAAAATTACGTTAACTGGATCAGCCACAGGACCACTACGAGAATACGATCGCTATGTTGCCTTTGATATGCGTGAAAAAGGGTCACCATCTGCGCCTAAAGGCTTGAAGAAGAGTACGTTTATTTCGTACACGGTATTTGTTGCAAAGAAGGCTTTTAACAAAACAGGTCTCACGAAAAAAAGTATTATGCATGAAAAGATCTTAATTCAAGGAGAACCAACTTTAGACATTCCGATTGATGAATGCCCTGGTGAAGTAGGCGTAATCTGCTTCCAGATTACCGTTCTTCCTAATAAGAAAGATAAAGAAGATAAAGAAGACAATGAACCAAACGATAAAAAAGAGGCCAAACAAGAGGCTTCTGCAGCGCAACAAGAAGTTGCTGCTACCAAACAGGAAGAAAAACCGGCACCTACTTCTCAGCCTGCAGCAAATGAAGAGAAGAAAGCTGAAAAAGTACAGACAGAAGTGAAGGAGACACCTGTTCAAGAGAAAAAGGTGGAGCCACAAAAGAAACAAATAACAAATCAGCCAAAAGGGACACAAGATCTTCTAAGTTTCGACGAAATCATCGTACCTGAAGAGTTCTTAAAGACACGTCCAAACCCTCAAAAAACACAAAAGGTCATTGATTTTGTGAAGCGTACAGGGCGTCTGGATGAGCCATTAACGATTGAAAAAGGTTCGAATATCTTGAAAGATGGTTACCGTCGTTATATTGTGGCCAAAACCCTTAAAATGGATAAAGTTCCAGTTATGTATGAATACCAGAAGTCATAATGTATTTCCTTGAAGATGACCCATTGCAAGGACTGCAAGGAGATTGATAACAATGAGAGCTGTGAAAGAAAGCATTATTTATCCATTACCAGAGGATCAAGACATTGCAAAATTAGAAGCTTCTTTTCGAATCCAATTGCCCAATGCGTATAAAGAATTCTTGAAACAATATAACGGATGTACAGTAATAGATTCTACACCCCTAACAATCATCAATAAGAGGTGTCAAATTGAACGTTTTTTAGGCATTATTAAAAACTTCAGTGAGCATCCTTATGGGGTGTATGATATTGGTTGCTGCGAAACTTCCTTAGGAGAACAAGGACGGAATATTTATGATGAAGACCTCATCGGATCTGAATTAATTCCAATTGCGAAGCTAGCATGGGGAGATTATTTATGTTTGAACTTTCACTATGATAGGAACAATCCGTCTGTTGATTTTCTAGATTACGAAGAATCATATGAGTGTGATCCAGCTACATCAAAGATTGCTGATAACTTTCAAGTTTTTTTGAGTATGTTATTATCTAAGAATACGAAATAGCAGAAAATGCTATTTTGTAATGAGATCATCTACTCATTTTGATTTTTAATCATAAAAGAGGAAGTGTCGACATGAAAAAGTGGCTTTGGATCATGTTATCCGTTGGAGTTATTACTCTCGTGTTTATGATGAATTACTTTATAGACAAAAGTCAGGAACAACAAAGCATGATACACAGCGTCTCACTTACAACCAGCACATCTCCTGAGCAACAAAACATTGTAGAAGTAAAAAAGATGTACAAACAAACCACTGATTACTTTGATTATGAGCAAAAACAAAAGGCTGATTCTCTTAGAATGTACTACGGACAACCCGGAAGCACTCTTAACCAATATAAAGAGCTTCAAGGCATTCAACCTTCTATGATTCATGATGTGAATGTGCATTGGAAAAATGAGCAACATGTCATCATCAACATTATGAAAACGAATCACCAACACAAAAACAAGGTATACAAACGATTTAACTATAACCTTAGCGAAATGTAGATCTATGGTTTTACGTGTCTTCATCGTGAGTCTTATGTGTGGTCTTACGATAACAATAGTTGTTATCATTAGCCTTTTTATGGTGGTTTTCCGCCAGGATAAGCGAAGTTTACACGATTCGATGGCAGCTACCTATGTGAAACGTGTAGATCCTACCAAAGTAGACAGCTCTAAACTTATTTAAAACTTTTTTTAAAAGAGCAATGTTATATATTCAATAACCCTATTATTTCTACTCTTTTACATTTCAAAAAGGAGAAACTTATATGAAAAAGTCAACACCTTGTCCAGGGTGTCAAAAACCTATTACAATTGAGCATTTCGAAGATTTTTCAAGTCCTTTTACAATGAAATGCCCGCATTGTCGAGAAAAACTGAAGGAAACCAAAATGACCCCGTGGTTATTGTTATTAGCTGTTATTATCATTCCCTTATTGGTTTACCTAGGAATTACGGTTAAAAGTTTCTTGTCCGGCCATTTTCCTGTTGTTGAAAAGGTACCAACTATGATTGTATTTATGGCTTTTTGTTACCCTGTGTATGCCTTATATGAAGCTTATAATGCCGTTATTATCTTTAATAAGGGAAATTTACAACTAAAAAAATCTAATTAATCTTTTATCTCTTTTCTATGGATATGTCTTTAGTGCTATCAATACTAGATATATATATTATTAGTGGATCAATTAACAAAACCAGCAAGATTTTAGATACGCCTATTAGGAAATCTGTTAGATGGCATTATTGTAAGTATTTCCTTAGGGCTTATTGGCTTTCTTATTATAGGGGACTTTGATGGTGATGATCCCATTACATCACTCATAGGATTCATCTATGCGGTTGCTGCACCTATTTTATGGTATGGATATACTATAGGGAAACGAATTGTTGGAGTTAGAATTGCGAAAGTCAATGGAAAGAAACTTGAAATTGGAGCAATGCTATTGAGAGTTCTTGTAGCCGGCATTGTTTATGTTATTACATTAGATATTGCGTTAATTGTAAGTGTGTTCATGGTGGTTTTCTGTAAGGATAAAAGAAGTCTTCATGACATGATGGCAGGCACGTATGTTACATATTCAAAACCAGGTGAAATAGAGGATAAACAAGCATTTGTAGATTAATACTTAATCTACAACGGGGTGAATTGTAACTTATTACCTTTTGTTGTTACAGATACAGGTAGCAAATTGAGAAGGTTGCCATATTCAATAGTAAAGATACTTTTGATAGAATAATATGGAAAGCTAAACTTTCATTTGCAATACAGAATACCCTCTGTTTCTAATCTAATATTCGGGACTATTTAAAAATCCTACACCTCAGTGTGTAGGATTTTTTTCTGTGCGTCACCTATCGTGTATAGGCAGTTCTCCGGTACATATAAGAAAATTTCTAAAAAGATGAAGAGGATAAATGTAGATTATTGAACATACTTCTTACTTTCTGCTTTAACTATCCATACAAGTAGTTCTTTTTCTTTGGTATTTAAATGTCGACCTAACCGTTTTTCAAAATCAGAGACTAATTCTGCGAAACGAGGACTATTTTCCATCTACATACCTCCTGTGTCATCTATATTATAAGATATAAAAGATATATTTTATATGAATCTTTATGCTTGTTTTTCGTTACCGAAATTTCCTCCACTTCCCAGGAGCTTTTAATCATATTTACAACAAAGACCGCCCATTATGTATCAGTTTATAAGGCGGTCTTAACTGTATTCATGCTATATGTTTATGACCAAAATATCGACACTATTCTAAAAAGACGTCAGGTAAAAAAGGCGATCGCTAAAATCGCTGCCACACAAGCTAAATAGATATTCCCACTCCAGTCCCTCTTTTCCTTTTCATTCACCGCATAGCTCTTATAAGAACCTTCAATCGGTTCTATTTTTAGTTTTCGTTGTAAGGCTACTTCTTTACCTGAAATCAAGTTTGATTCCTCCATTGTTTGATAATTGTAAGGTAGGAAGCGTCCTTGTTCGTCTCTCAATCGGTTGCTGACGTCTTGGAGGGCCTGCTGCCTTTTCACTGGTAGAAGGCTGCTGTTTGGATTGAATAGTTGCTCCTGACAATGATTGGCCATCTGTTGATGTTCTAAGTAACGTAGAAGTGTTTGTAGCCGTTCCTTTTCGCTCAAGGTCATCATGTTCTCCTCCTCCTTTCTCTTCGATGTTGGGCTCTTGTTCCATCCATAACGGGTGGGAAGAAGGCTGCCACGGAGAGGAGGGGAGAGGGACGTCACTCATTTTATACTGATTCATTAATGCTAAGAAAACAGGATTGTGCGCTGCAGTAAAAAGCGCACACCTAATAATTTGATTTCGGTCTAATTCTGTAGCTTGAAACAGGCTATCTACATATGTACGATACATAGAATGGTACCGCACGGTTGGTCGATAGGTATCAACTTGATTTTTCGACTTCTTATTTCTCTTCATACGCGTTTTTCTCTTTCGAGATGACCTCTAACATCTGTTTTCCTTCTAGCGTTAAATAGACGTCTTTTCGACTTAGTAGCGAGATTGCTAATTCTTTTGTCACTTGATTCTCCCCATTCCTGATAGTCTAAGTTGACGTCTCTTTCTGACGTCTTAATTTATGATATGAACTAATGCTTGTCCTATATGTAACTTTTTTTCTAATGATTAAAAAAGTTACATAATGTCCATACTTCTTGTTAAAGGAGATGGCT
The DNA here is from genome assembly GCF_038006305.1 of Priestia sp. FSL R5-0597. Lineage (NCBI taxonomy): Bacteria > Bacillati > Bacillota > Bacilli > Caryophanales > Bacillaceae > Priestia > Priestia sp. FSL R5-0597. Next base: position 73,496 of record NZ_JBBOUZ010000003.1, on the reverse strand, counting down.
GTATGATTCTAGGCTTAGGGAAGAAGCGAACCAGATTTGGAAGATGGTTAGATAAGCAGGAGGATATTAATCAATTAGAACTCGAAAAGGCAACAAAGTTAAGTCGCCCAACTATATCTAGGCTTTGTAATGATAAAGACTACATACCTAAATACTCCACTATCTATAGAATAAATATGGGGTTGCGACAGCTAAAGAAAGATGTAAAAGTAGAAGATTTTCTACAAATATGAATAGAGAATGCTATAATTATTTTGGGAATGATACGTAAATGTTTTATAGACTTTAACGTAGCAGAAAAGCCTACTTGTACAACAAGTAGGCCCTTCATATTTATTAAGTACTCAAAAATATAGCTCCTATTTAAGTTGGGGTTATCCTTAAATATTTTTTAAATTTTTCAGTGGGAATAAAGTTAGATAGATAATGAGAAGAATTTCTTTCTGTTTAGCTGGTGAGATAAACGCTTAAGGTGGTCAGAATCATTCTGAGAAATGGATGATTGGTGAATTAAAACATTTTTTATATCTACTAATATACATAAGTCGTGTAATTCCTGATCAGTGAAGATGTCTTGAAGAAGATTTAACCTGAATAACAAGGGGAGATTATCGCAAAGTTGAGTTCCACCTTCCGAGAAAAAAATTTGTCGCCATAGATGCCCATAATGTGTGGTCATTTCTTTTTCTATTATACTGACAAGTGATATTTCAATATCAAACAGCAAGACATACGATTCAAATAAGCGTTCTTTCTTCATTCACATGCCACCCTTTACAAGATGTTACAAATAGTTAAATTTGGGTTATCCCAGAACTCAAGTCAATCTAGATGTTTAGCATAAAAACATCTTTTACACTAAACTCTTTTTTGCTTATCTTCTCCATCCATCATTTTTATTTGTTTTCCCGTAACGTGATCCTTGAAAGTACCTCTCTTTTAAGCTAATTAGGCATATTAGAGAATTTACGATTAGTTGTATATAACGGGTTAATCATGAGGTCAACTTCTTCTAAAATGTCAACTTCGCTTAATTCCTAAAATAGCACATTTCATTACTATTTACCTCTATCTTGTTATTTCTTTTTACATATAACATGACTTTTTTCACCTTTATAAGTAAAAATATTCAAATTTATTTGTATTAACATATGGTTTCATGTAGTAAAATTAATTTTGCTATAAATGAATAACACAAATAAAAATACATTTATCAAAAGGGGATAAAACAATGAAAAGTCGTGTTATCAAAATTGTTTCTTCACTCGCTATAGGAATAGGAATTGCTGCAGCTCCTGCTTCCTCATATGCTGCAACACCAAAAACCATGAAAGTGCATTACATTGATGTAGGCCAAGGAGATAGTATCTATATCAAAGCTCCTAACGGTGAAGACATTGTTATTGATGGTGGAAATAAAGGAAAAGGAAATGCCGTTGTAAGTTATTTAAAGAAACAAAAAGTTGATGACATAGAAGTATTAATTTCTACTCACCCTGATGCTGATCACATTGGTGGGTTAGATGAAATCATTAATGCATTTAAAGTAGAAAATGTTTATGCGCCTAAAGTAAGTAATAACACGCAAGCTTACAAAGACTTTTTAAATGCAGTTAAAAAGAAAAAATTAAAGGTTCAAACAGCACAAGCAGGCGTAAAGCTACCTGTTAAAGATGTAAATGCTCAAATTGTAGGGCCTACTAAAACATATGCTAACAGTGATTTAAATGATTGGAGTGCTGTTGTCCATATGGCTTATAAAAAGAATACATTTTTATTTACAGGGGATGCTGAAACAAAAGCAGAAGCAGATATGATTAAAGCAAAGAAAACACTACGTGCGGATGTGCTTAAAGTAGGCCACCACGGGGCCAAAACGTCTACAAGTAAGAATTTCTTAGATGTTGTAAAACCTAAGTATGCAGTCATCAGTGTTGGTAAAAATAGCTATGGGCACCCTGCTTCTCAAGTTGTAAACTTACTAAAAAATTCTAAAGCAAGTATTCTGCGAACAGACCAAAGTGGTACGATTATAATTACAGGTGATGGATCATCTTATTCTGTTAAAAAATCGAGGTAATTATGAAAAAGATAAAAGGTATTATTGATCGATTTGAAGAGGGATTTGCTGTTGTTGAAATTGAAGGAGAAACAAAGGATTACCCTAAAGATATCTTCCCTAAGGATACACAAATTGGAGACGTCGTTTATATTACGGGAGATAAAGTTGAGATTGATAAAAGCGAAACGAAAAAGCTGGCAAAAGAAATTGAAGATTTAATGAATGAGGTTTGGGAAGATTAAACTCCCTTACTAGTTGTATACACAGCTATTATTATGTGGTCCAAAAAGCCGAGAGTTACCTTTTCGGCTTTTTTGTTATGATATGTTATGGGACTGGAAGGAGAATTCTCACTGATACCCTGTTTTATGCGCACTTGATTGGGCAAGTATAATAGACGACTTATTCCCTCTTCTTAGAAAGATAAGGCCGTCTACACCATTTTTTCATTCACTATGATTTACCCTCTCATTTTACATTTTTATTTATAAATTTATTTGTTTATATGTTCCTGTTCTAATTCGTTTACTATACCTTCCTTGCATTCATTGATGAATAAATAAGTAAGGTATGAATGTAAGTCAAATTTATTTTTACTAACAAACGTAGAAAAAATGTTTTTATGTTCGCTCATTAGTTTGACCTCCTACATGTAAATTTCTATTTTTATTGTTCCCCAACTAGTAATCTCTTATACATCTAAATTAACAACATATTTTATAAGAACAGCTATTTTCAGTTTCCATTGACCTTTTGTCATTATATTCACATTTACTATCTAAGCTACTTTCATTATGAGTATTATCAAGGACCAAAAAGAACCCTTTGCTATAAAGTAGCAAAGGGTTTTCAACTATAACGGAATAGGGGGGAATACGTTACTAGTCTAATCATATTTATAGATTAATATACATGGCGGTTTATATTTTATTGTTTATAAAAAGCTAATCATACGAAATGAATATCGTCTACAACTTCATTTAAGTCGGGTAGGCAGGCACTCTCACGAGCGCCCGCCCCCCTAAGAACCGTACGTGACAGATTTCCCGTCATACGGCTCAAGCCTTCTTTTTATCCGAACAACTTATTTGATACATGGTACATGTACTAATTTAGCAAATTGACCTGTAGAAACCTCTAGGTTTCGCACTGTAACTTTTTCTCCATTTTGTAGAGTCTGCTTACACAATGCACAACGATATCCTTGTTTTCTTGCAAGTTTCATCCTATCGAATGTATTTTCATTGTTAAAGACCTTACGGTCTCGTTTTTTCCAATACTCTTTTAGACTCGGATCATCTGGGCTGTTTTTGTAGGCTACCATGACATGTCGTTCTATCTTAATCCAGGACATCTTTAACAATTGAATGTTAGTAACTGGACATGTGAGAATCCATTTATTATTCCCACCGTGGTGGGGCTTCTTAAAATAACGCTGGCTAATCCATTTTCTCGACTTCTTTGGATGCAATTGTTTCAAATGCTTTCTCACTTTTAGGAAAATATAATTGTCCATGTAGCTGTAAGTCTTTTTGGATACGACATGTTTCCAATACTGTCCGTAGCCACGAATAATCGGGTTTAAAACACGTATTATTTCTTTTACTGGTCGTCCTCTCATCACAGAGAACGTATCCTTTATCTTGTTTTTAGCCTTTTTAATGCTGTCTCTGCTAGGTTTGATTAGTAGCTTATTGCCTTGTTCCGTCTTGTATTGACGCAGAGAGAAACCGAGAAAATCAAACCCGTTCTCAATATGTGTAACTCTAGTTTTCTCTTTACTAAGTGTAATTCCTCGCTTTTGTAAGTAAGGAGTTAGTTTCTCATACATGCTTTCAGCCTTTTCCTTCGTTTCCGTTACGATGACAAAGTCATCGGCATAGAGAACACGTCCTATCTTACATTTTGGATCGATTGCGTATCCTCCGTTTGGTTTGTATGTCTTTTTATAAACAATACCAATTTCTTCTTCCATACCGCATAAGGCGATATTAGCTAGAAGGGGAGACACAATACCCCCTTGAGGGGTTCCTTCTGTTGTCGTACGAAGCATATCCTGCTCTATGTAACCCATTTTAAGCCATCTTTTGATGAGAGTGTTTCCTGGAAACATAGATGTTTGTTCTACTATCCAATCATGATTAAGATGGTCAAAGCATCCTAAAAAATCTCCCTCAAATGCCCACTTTTTCTTACTATTCGTGTTAAGCTTATTAAAAAGATTACTTATAGCATCGTGTGTGCTTCGTTTAGGACGAAAACCGTAAGAAGTTGGTTCAAACTTGACCTCCCATTGTGGTTCGAGTGCGTTTTTTACTATGTTTTGATACACTCGATCTCGTATCGTGGGGATACCGAGAAGTCTCATTTTTCCATTTTTCTTCGGGATAAACGTTCGTTTTGCTGGCTTTGGACGATGTCGAAAGACATTACATTTAACTATTTGTTTATAAAGTTTGATACGTTCGCTTGGTTTTGAAGCCGTATAGCCATCTACACCAGGTGTTCGCTTACCGTTATTTTGTTGTGTTACTCTGCGAATGGAAAGCAGTAGATTTGCTTTACTCCGTAGGAGTAAACGTTGAAGTTTCCTTACTTTTCTTTGTTGATTTTGCTGTTCGGCACGATAAATTCTTTGTCGTAACTTCGCTACATATTTTTGTATAATACTCCAATCAATAGAGTACCAATCTTTATGCGAGACGTGCGCCGACGCTCGTAGAGAGGTATTCATAACAGCACGCTCCTTTTCGTTAGAAGATAGCCACAAATTTATTTTCGTGTTGAAGACCCATGAGAAGTGGGCGCTCTTTCGAGCCTGTCATTGTCAATAGAGACGACAGTATCCGTCCAGTTATACAGTGTTTCTGCTTTCCTGTCCCTTTTCAGGGTAACGGCTTTCGCTTTTTCTCATATCCCATACCCTCTGCCACATCGTTTGACTTTACAGTCATCCTACTGCTTATGCAGATGACATAGGGCTTACCAAGTTCCACTTCCTACAGATGCGATAGGGGTAGGTAGGTTCTTTACTCCGGGCAAGATGCGGGACGCATCAGAGCAGCATTATGATTCTACTTTTCCTCTTGCCAAGACCCAAGCAAAACTATGCACTATCTTGAGCTAACGTTTACGAAGCTTACAAACCTTCACGTTCGTTTACCATACCTATCTTCTCCTAGCAGTATTCTGGACCATGCATTTGTCCTCTGTTTCCGCATTTCCTCATGCAACCGACAAACTCGTTACCAAGAATGCCGTTTTGGATGGAGATCATCTTTGCGTCTAAATGAGTAGCGTTAGCTACACTGTAAGAAAGCGACTTCTTGTCGCACCATAAAACATGTTATAGGAACTTATTTACATATCGATTATAATTATACTTAAAATACACTTTAGGTATCGGAGGAGAATATATAATGGATATTGAAGTAGGGTTTCTCCCCAAAAGCTACATAAGTGATATTCCCTCAGGCGGTGGTTTGTTTCCCTTCGGAATAGATGGGGATAAACCTTACATTGTAGAGTATGAAGGTCATGATGTAGACATAGAGACCTTTATTAATAACTGGATGAAAGAGTTAAATAGGTTTCCGATATATACAATTTTCACATATATAAGCTACGATGCAGAAGAAATAGGTGATGTATTTTCAGCTGCTAATATTGAATATGTAAAACTAAAAGTAGACAGAGAGACTTTTATTAAAGCTAAAATTGATGATTACAAACAATTTAAAGTCGTTATGCCTTTTTTATATAGCCAAGGAAGTATGAATTGCTTTGCTGCTTGGTCTCTGTCAGAAGATTTATTTAGCTTTGAAAAACGGGATATGAAAACCTTATTTGGAAGAAGAAAGGTTCAAATGCCTGTTGTTACGTTACGAAAAGATTGCACAATGTTTTGGATTTTTTACGATGGTGCATCTGTTGTTTCCTTATCTAATGACGATTTATTTTCTTCAACTAATTCAATTATTAGCTCCTTTCCCAAAGACATTAAAGGGGCTGAGGTGGAATATGAAAAGTGATCCTTATATTTTATAAGCTTTACAAATCTAGTTACTATAATCCATATTCTAGGAAACAAAAAAGGACACAATTTAAAGTGTCTCTTTTTTTATTTTTACGGGGTTAATGATTTCAATTCTTTTTTTAAACTTTTATAATGCCAATTGATATGATCAAGTTCTAATTCTATTTCCATTAACTGATCTATTAGTGTTTCTTTGTCTAGAGAGGAATTACATAAGTTCTTGATTAATAACTCAAGTTTTTCGCTACTTTCATAAATATCATTTAAATCAACTGCTAGCTCATCGTACTCTTTATTAGGTGACAATAGAGAAAATTTATTTATTAGTCCACTGACAGTTGGCTCATTCATTACACTACCCTCCTATTAATCCATCATTGAAATTAAGCATTTATAGTATTTTATCAAATAAACGCTAAAAGTTGATGTATAAGATATACACTTCAAGTTACTAGAATGTAATTTATAGGGATAAAAGTATTTTAATGTTTATCTATAAGTGTTTTAATAGAAAAGTAAATATTTCAGAACAAGAAAGTGAGAACAAATGGACTTTATCTTTAATTTTATAGTTGAATTTATTGAAACAATAATTATAATGTGGCTTGTTTCGTTTGCATTAGAAAAACTGAATGTCTATCAGCTAGAGAAAAAAACTAAATGGAAATTAATACTTACCCTTTCACTCATATTAGGTATTATCTTTGCATTAATTGACCTATTATAATATGTATATCGTATACAAATTTAATGATTCTCTTGCGAAAGGTTCTATATAATAAAGGTTATTCAAGGAGAGGATTAAATGGATAAAGAGCTAGAAGAAAAAGTAGTAAGATCCTTCTTTACTAAGAGAATCCAAGATAGAGTGATGTTCGAACTTTTTTCTGCAAAGAAAAGAGAAGAGGCATTACATCGTCTAAATCACAATTACACAAAGACGTTGAGAGGAGAGTACATGATTGAGATTCCTAAACCAAATTCTTGTGCCGATGACATCGGCAGATTATTAAAGCAGCACGGCGCAGGAAAAGAGTGTTATTCAATTTCATGGAACAAAAAAATAGACGGAAAACAATTACCTTTACTTACAGCTCTTGAAGATGCAGTAGGTTATGGTTTTCCGTCTATTGTCGTTTGCATTCCAAATAAACTAGCATATTTTGAAGCAGAACAAGGATATGGACCTCCACCAAGATATATTTTAAAAAGAGAAACATAAGATGTATACTCCATACATTTTCAGTTTAAATAATCAAAATTATAGGTACAAGGAAAGCCTTATGATTAAAGTATATTTTAATCATAAGGCTTTTCTTCAGGCTTCATTTTAGTAAGATCATATAAAAATACAGTGAAATATGTTGCAATATATATAATTACGATAACCCAAATTTTAAAAGGGTCGATTATAAAGTTAAAAAGGTCAGTTTGAGTAATAAGAAAGTGTATCAACAGAGGAATAAACATACACAACCATATAAAGTTCCTGTCTTTAACAATATTAAAAATAAAAATTATTGAAACGAGAATTGTACAAACTAAATAAACCAAGCACATCCCTCCTAACGACCAAATGTTAGGCCAATAATAGCTACAACTAACATAATAATTAGCATTAATACATTAATTTTAACTAGGAATAAAGCCCACTGCTTGTTTTTCATGGCGAAGTAAAAAACAACAACATAAAACAATACAGAGATTGTTCCTCTTGTAATAAATTGCGTTCCTAATCCATAATCTGTGAAGAAAAAGTACAAACTTAGTAGTAAAGAAAGAATAAAAATAGACAAGTATGAGTTATGAATTAACTTTTTTCTTTTTCGTTCATGTTCAAATAAATACATATGAATACCTCAACATTGGATTTTATACCATTTTATCAATAATATAACTTCTAATCACTATGTATATCATCTTCATTTCTAGTTACCATAATCCAGATTATCAGAACCAAATATTCTTAATTTGGATATTTTATCCTTTCCATATATAATAATATCTAAATAGTTTGTAGAAGAGGGAGAATAAATGAAAAATAGTATTTTTAAAGAGGCTATTAAATATATTGCTATAATTGGGTTTATTTTATCAATATTTAGTTTTAGGTTAGGGTGCTCTATAGCATTTTTGTTTACTGGCTTATACCTTTTCTTAGAAATAAAAAAGAATTCAAGAGTTCAAGATGTTATGTTCGGAATAATATCTATCTCACTATCGTTATATTTCTTTATTTATGAAATATAAGTGAATACCATATACATCTCTAGTTAACATAATGTCTCTTTCCGGAACACAACCCAAAAAGAACTCCTTGAGCCCCAAGGAGTTTAGAAAAGGTCACTATTATGAATTATGCAGCTTTTTATACATCCTTAATTTATCAACGTTTGGCCTCGGGCTGAGTGACAAATAGATGAATAAAAAGTGCACGTTTTATTCGTATGCTCGTACAGAAAAATATAGTCCATAAGGTAAAAAATGTGTTATTATATGTCTGCACATGCATTTTATAGTAAAAAGCCACCTGTCCTGCAAATACTGGGTGGCTTTTTATTTTGTTAACGATAATATTTACTGAATTTTCTTTTTGCAGATTCAGCTATAAATATAATTAGTAGGGAGATAAGTGATGAGATAAAAGCAGTAAAGCTAATTGTCCCTACTCTCATACCGACCCATCCTCCGATAAGGAAACTTACGATAACAACACCCACACTAATCACTCCTACAATTAGAGGTGCTATATATTTAATAGTAGGTTTTTTTCTACTGAGTGCATATGAGAGTACAATTAAACTAGCAATCATAATTATAGAAACTATGTATAAGTCACCCATTATTAACAGCCTTTAAATTCAAGATATCCATACTAGTATATTCTCCTAATGAAGTATCAAATAACACCTTGCTCAATCATAGCATCAGCAACTTTTATAAATCCGGCAATGTTTGCACCTACGACAAGATTACCAGGAGCGTTGTATTCTTGAGCAGCTTTCTTGCTATTTTGGTATATGCTTTTCATAATCGCATGTAATTTGCTATCGACTTCTTCAAAAGTCCAAGAAAGCCTAGTGCTATTTTGAGCCATTTCTAATGCTGATACAGAAACACCACCAGCATTTGCTGCTTTAGCAGGGGCAAATAAAATATTGTTCTCTAAGAAAATCTCGACAGCTTCTAATGTAGATGGCATATTTGCACCTTCACCAATTGCTTTTACTCCATTGGAAACTAATAATTTTGCAGAGTTTTGATCGATTTCATTTTGAGTAGCACATGGTAAAGCAATATCACATGGTACTGTCCAAATTCCATTACAACTTTCCACATAAATCGCTTCAGGATGATCAGCTACATAAGTACTTATACGTTTCTTTTCTATTTCCTTAATGCGTTTAATTGTCTCTAAGTTAAGACCATTTTTGTCATAGATATAACCATTCGAATCGCTGCAAGCAACCACTTTAGCCCCTAGCTGCATCGCTTTTTCAATTGCATAGATTGAGACATTTCCTGACCCCGACACAACAACTGTACTGCCTTCAAAGCTAAGATTCTTATCTTTTAACATTTCTTCAACAAAGTAAACTGTTCCGTATCCAGTTGCTTCTTTACGAGCTAAACTTCCACCATAACTAAGGCCTTTTCCTGTTAGAACTCCTGCTTCAAAGGTGCTACGCATTTTTTTATATTGCCCAAACAAAAAGCCAATTTCTTTACTTCCTACACCAATATCACCTGCAGGAACATCCGTATCAGGTCCGATATATTTGCTAAGTTCTAGCATAAAGCTTTGACAAAAACGCATTATTTCTCCATCTGATTTTCCTTTAGGATCAAAATCAGCACCTCCTTTACCGCCACCAATTGGTTGACCAGTTAAAGAGTTTTTAAAAATTTGCTCAAATCCTAAAAATTTAATAATACTTGCGTTGACAGATGGATGAAATCTTAACCCACCCTTATATGGACCAATTGCGCTGCTATATTGGACGCGAAACCCTCGATTTACTCTAACATTTCCGTGATCATCGACCCACGGTACACGAAAAGTGATGACTCTCTCAGGTTCAACGATTCTCTCCAAAATAGCTTGGTTAATATACTGAGGATTTTTAACGAGAACAGGTATTAAAGAATCGAATACTTCTTTGACCGCCTGATGAAACTCACTTTCATTTGGATTTCGTTTTTTAACTGTTTCAAATACTTGATTAACATAATTCTGTACGCTTTCTGTATACGTCGATTGATTTTTTTCAATTGTTATCATACTTATCCGTCTCCTATTTATCAATTTATAATGAAAATTTAAAAAATTTATCGTAATTTTTTAGAGTTGTTAGTATAAAATATTTTATAATTGAAATAATGATCGAATCAATATAAAGAAACGATAACATCAATGCGTTTTATGCATTAACTAATAAGGAGGATATAAAATGGACTTTAGACAAATCCGTTATTTCATGGAGGTGGCTACACGCGAACACGTAACTGAAGCCGCCCATTCTTTACATGTAGCACAATCCTCGGTAAGTCGACAAATAGTAAATTTAGAAAATGAATTAGAAGTTGATTTGTTTATCAGAGAAGGAAGGAGGGTACATTTAACGCCAATTGGAAAAATATTTTTTGAACGAATGAAACATGCCATGAATGTGATAGACGATGCGAGACGTGAGGTTAAGGAATATTTAGATCCTGAAAAAGGAACAATACGCATTACTTTTCCGATAAGTTTAGCAGCGTATACATTACCAACTGTAATCTATGCATTTAGATTGCGCTATCCGGAAGCAAAATTTCAGTTAAAACAAGCGCTTTACCAGGAATTAATTGAAGGTGTGATTAAAGGAGATTTTAATCTTGGTCTGATAGGTCCACTTCCTCTCAAAGAAAAAAAACTTGAACAAAAAGTTTTATTTACGGAAAATATTGTGGCTCTTTTGCCAATTCACCACCGCCTTGCAAAAGAATCCTCCGTAAAACTTCAAGAACTAATAGACGAACCGTTTGTTTTATTACCTGAGGGTTTTGTCTTTCGAGATATTGTTGTAAATGCTTGTCAGAATCTTGGCTTCACACCAAATGTTGCCTTTGAGGGGGATGATATCGATGCGTTGAAAGGGTTAGTTTCTGCCGGTTTAGGTGTAACACTCATGCCAGAAGTCACGCTAGTCGATAGCTTGCCACGCTCAACAGTTAAAATACCATTGGTTGAACCAAATGTAACAAGGACTGTAGGGGTTATTACCCCAAAGGAACGGTCACTACTTCCAACGGAAAAGTTATTTTATGATTTTCTTCAGGAATTTTTCACTAGATTAGATGATTTTAAGAGCTAATTTATACTCAAGAAAAAGCACGTAACCAGTATAGAAAAGTAATATATTACATCTTTAGTTACCATAATATTTTTTCTGGAATCCAAACCAAAAAGAATCCCTTAAAAAGAAGGGTTAAGATCATGAATTATGCAGCTTTTATACATATGCTTGTTTTTATAATAAATCGCTTTCATGAAGAAAATATGTTATATTTAACTTACTAACACACACATTTCATATCTAGTTTTATAAAAAGCTGCCTCTCCTGACGCTCCGAGGCAGCTTTTTATTTTGTTAATAGTAATAAATATTTTAACATCTTGTAATAGATCTAAATATTTTGTCCGCGAAAGTATACGTTTACGAACGTTTATTTTTTATCAGAAATCTACTGTTTCTATCGTTCGTTTAAGTTTGAGAATAAATTACGAACGCCCTTTTTTGTAATTACATCTTTACGAACGTTTTTGGTGAAATAAATAGAAAGAAATTTGTTAAATCAGATGAGAAAAAGAGAGCTATTTTAAAAAGTCAGCTCTCTTTTTTTGTTACTATAAATGACTTATATGGAGAGTGTTCCAAATAAAACAGCTACAATCGTCATAACTAACGCTGTTCCAATGGCATACTTGGCAGCAAAACGAATGTGATCACCTATATCAATACCAAGAAGTCCTACTAAGACGTAGATAGAACCTTGAAGTGGGCTCAGTAGGTGTAAGGGTTGTCCAAGTAAAGAAGCTTGACCAATTTCTAATGGAGGAATGCCAAAATGAGCAGCTGTTTCAGACATAATAGGGATAATCCCAAAATAGAAAGGGGCATTTGCCATAAAAAATGTGAATGGCATGCTTATAAGCGCAACTATTACTGTTAATTTTGGTCCAAGAGCATCAGGAATAACTGCTATTAAAGTATCCGCCATAGCCTTAACAATCCCTGTTCCATCTATAATCCCAGTAAATATACCTGCTGCGAATATCATGGAAACAACCGTTAATATATTTCCTGCATGAGCATGTAAACGCTCCTTTTGATCTTGTAAATTTGGATAATTAACAATCATTACGATAGCAAATCCAATCATAAACAAGGCTGGCAACGGTAAGAACCCTAGCACTAAAGAAGTAAGAAGTAAAAGTGTTAAAACTAAGTTAAACCAAAATAATTTTGGGCGTTTTATTGATGCATCCATTCCTACATCAAGAGCTGCAGCAATTTCATTATTAAATTCAGTATCTATATTGATAACACCTAGTCTTTTACGCTCGCGTCGTCCAAGGAAATAAGAAATCCCTAAAACCCAGATAGTTCCTGCAACCATAGAAGGAATAAGTGGTAATAGCAAGTCTGTTACGTCTGCCTTTACGGCCGCCGTAGCTTGTACAGCAGGACCACCCCAAGGAGTCAAATTCATAACACCCATTGCTAAAGCTGGAATACAAGCAAGAATAAGTTTATTCATACCTAATCGTTTGTATAGTGGGAGAAATGCAGTTACTACAATTAGATATGTAATGGTACCGTCGCCATCTAAAGCTACTATTAAAGAAAGTACTCCAGTACCCATTACAATCTTTAGAGGGTCGCCACCAACCATCTTTATAATCTTAGCAACTAAAGGATCAAATAACCCTGTATCAATTAACACCCCAAAATAGAGAATAGCAAATATAATCATAATTGCTGTCGGAGCAATGGTTTCAAGCCCCTTCATCATCATCGGACCTAAATCAGTAAATCCACCCAATAAAGCAAAGACGATAGGAACCACTGTTAATGCACTAAAAGCAGATAAGCGCTTACTCATGATTAAATACATGAATACTACAATCATAGAAAAACCTAAAAGTGTTAACATATTATACCCCCTCTATAATTTCCCTTGTTTATTTTTACAAAGTAATTCATTAACAATTCGCTCATACTATGTAAGGGTTTACAAATAATTTAACGCGAATTTTAAGTAATGCTCATAGTTTATAATTTGTTATCAACAAACCCACTTTCTATTCTTGACTAACCATTCCCATGCTAAGTTTATGTTAATCGTGAATTAGGAACATAGATAGGCCCTCTTATTTGTATGTTTTAAAAAAAGTACAAGCAGTATAGCCAATAAACTTATAGTCACTTTACAGCATCTAAGTAGTCAAGCAGTTAGATAACTCCGGATGATATCTAAAAGTGATTTCATAAAAGTAACCATATTAATCACTACAACTTAAATAAAGTAATAATTATTACTTTTTATTTAAAAGTTGTAATAATTGCGACTATTTAAAAGTATATTATCATGGCTTCTTAAGAAAAGTAAATGTTTTTTTATTGAAATAATAAGTCAACGGGAAGTACTCCGGTTAATTCAATAAAAAATGGCAAGGGCATGAGATATCAAATTATTTTCTCAATTTGATACCTCATACTCTTACCATGCTTATATATTCAATCAGTGTAATGGTAGTTAATTTTTGTGAGAACTGAATTAATTTTATCTAAACGATCTTTTGTCTTTTCTGGATAATTTATAGCTATTGCACTTACAAGGTAATCAGCCACGAATAGTGATGCTATAGGCGAATTGTGAAAAGCAATACTACTAGAACTACAAGTCAGTACTAAATCTGAGTACTTAACTAAAGGAGAAGAATAACTGTCGGTAATTGAAATGACCTTTGCATCGTGACTTTTGGCAGCTGTTACAAACTCAACAGTTCTTCTAGCGTATCTTGGAAAAGAGGTTGCAATAACTAAATCTTTAGAAGTAAGGGTAATACCCTTATCCACCCAATCACTTAAGTCAGATACAATTAGCTCACAGTTTCCGAGCAATCGATTGAGGCCAAAAGATAGATGCTGTGCCACGGGTAAACCACTTCTAACACTGGTACAAAATATACGGTCTGCAGATACAATCATTTCTAACGCTTTATTTAGACTCTTTGTAGAAATCATTTCTACTGTTGATTGAATGTTGTTGAACTGACTTTCTGCACAACGCATCCATAAATCACTCTCATCTAAGCCCTTCAAATTTGTTTCCAATCTAATTTGAGGAGCAGCATTATTACGCAACAGCTCCTGAAGTCCTTTCTGAAACTCTGCATACCCAGAATAGCCTAGGCTAAAAGTTAATCTCATTATCGTAGTTGTACTAGTTTTTACTGCTAATGCCAATTGGTCAACAGTTAGAAAAGCTACATCGACAGGGTTTTTAAGGATGTAGTCTGCTACTCTACGTTGAGTTTCTGTTAGTTGTGATATATTATCTTTTAATTTTAATATTGGATTTTCCATACATTCGCTCCAATTAAACAGATTATATTGTAAATTTTATTTTTTAAAGTATATAAAAAGTATTTATCACAATACTTACTTGAATTTTAGCATGTTTGATTTTTTATGTAAAAATGTTTCTTTTAAGTAATAAATCTTAGGACATGTTTTTCTGACGCTTTGTTTATAAAAATAGATTTACTTTATTAAGCATTGGTGATAACATACAATTAAATTAAAAGTAATAAATATTACTACAATATAAATTTTAGTAATATTTATTACTAACACTGTTATTTTACGATGTTTCTTTATCTTTTTGAAGATACAACAAACAAACTGCAAGTATTTTTTGAGTAGAAATACATCACTAATTCTATTAAACCATCTAAAATTTTGTAAGCGTTACCTTTATTTATTAAGTAGAACAGATTCAAAGAGGTTCATTACGTACCATTTATTTACTATCAAAAAAAGAAGAGGAGTGTATATTAATGAGTCATTTAGCACCAGCACTATCCGAAGATATTATCAAGAGAACTAAGCGTCTTAATACAACCCTTATCTCTGATGCAATGGGATGTACAGGTTCAATGGATTATAAGATTAAGCCTGTATCTCCAGGAATGAAGGTAGTTGGAACTGCCTTAACTGTAAGTTTAAGACCTGGAGATAACTTATTTCTTCACCAGGCGATCTATGATGGGACAGAAGGTTATGTATTAGTTGCTGATGGGAAGGGGCATACCGCAAATGCTTATCTCGGAGAATTAATGGCAGCTGCAGCTAAAGCTATGGGAATAGAGGGCATTATTATAGACGGGGCAGTTCGTGATAAGGAGACGCTCAGCGAATCAGAGTTCCCTATTTTTTCAAAAGGGTTTATTCCGAATGGCCCTCTAAAAGACGGTCCAGGTGAATTACATAAACCTATTTCTTGTGGAGGTGTAGCCGTTATTCCAGGAGATCTAATTATAGGTGATGATGACGGGGTTGTTGTAGTTCCAAAAGAAAAGATTGAAGAGGTTCTTTCTAAAGCTGAAAAAAAATTAGAGTATGAGAAAACACGTTTAGAAACGATTGAAGCATTTGAAAAAGCGCGTCTGCAAGGTGAAGCTGAAGGCAACATTCAGCCTTCATGGTTAAGAGAACAAATGAAAGCATATGGGTTATAAACAGAAGGGAGAGCTTTAAAATGAGATTGGGTTTTATTGGATTTGGAGAGGCAGCCTTTGAGTTGTCAATTGGTCTAAAAGGCGAAGGGCTAGAAACCATTTTCGCTCATGATGTTATGATAGACGATCCTACATTTGGTCCACAAATTAAAGAACGGGCTGCTCAAGCTCAAGTGGAGCTTCTTTGTAGACCTCAAGAAGTTTTAAAACAAGTAGATATAGTAATGGTAGCAGTACCCGCAGATAAAGCACTTGAAGTTAGTGAGATGCTAAAACCATTTATAAAGAAAGGTTGTATCTATGTAGATGTATCAGCTTCCACTCCTGTCGTGAAACAAAAAATCAATACAAATATACAAGAAAGAAATGCATTTTTTGTGGATGTCGCAATGCTAGGTCCCTTGCCAGTTTACAAACATAAGGTCCCTATTTCAGCAAGTGGAAATGGGGTAGATCGATTAATATCCTTAATGAATCCTTACAGTATGAACATAACTAAAGTAAGTGAAAAACCCGGTGATGCTTCTGCTGTAAAACTAATCCGCAGCATTTATATGAAAGGTGTAGTTGCTCTTTATCTAGAGTTATTAGAAGCTTCTCATGAATTTAATGTAGAACAATTAGTCTTAGATTCTATTAGTGAAACTCTTGATAGCAAGGGCTTTAGAGAAACAATGAACCGATTAGTAACCGGAACGTCTATACATGCATTAAGAAGATCAATTGAGTTAGACGGCTCTATTCAAATGTTAGAGGCTTGTAATTTAGATTCTGTTATGTCTAAAGCAGCAAAAAGTAAGCTAGAAACATTGGCTTCATTTAATTTAAAAGAAAAGTTTAAAGGACAAAAGCCAGATCATTGGTTGGATGTTATCAAGGCATATAAAGAAGATGTTACTGTAAACAATTAAATAAACTCATCTATTATATCAATATTTAAGTTAAGGGGTGTATTTACATGGGAGTATGGAATTTTCAAGGTGGTTCTATTTGGTCAGAAAAAGGGTTCATTCCAAATAAGTCTACAAGTATAACAGTTACTCATGAGGATGATAGGGATATTCATTTATCTGAATCTAGTGTAATTGTACCGGGACTAGTAGATTTTCATTGTCATTTATGGGCGCCTGGAGCAGAGATTGGTGTTACAGATAAACAATATCTCTCCTCAGGAGTAACTACAGTTGGGGACGCAGGTACTTTTGGTTATGACGGATGGGAAGAGGCAAATCGTTACTGGGAAAACAGCCCGTTAACAGTACGTTCTTGGTTATCAGCCTTACCAGAAGGGCTAACTAATCACCCCAACCCTAACCCGACCAAACCAGAAAACATTTCGTTGGATCGAATTGTTGAAGTTGCATCTTCAGCTGAAGATAGTTTATTAGGAATTAAGATTCGCTTAGGCCAGATGGACGAAACTACTGACCGGTCTTTATTACGACTAGCAAGAAAAGCAGCCGATCAAACTAATTTACGCATAATGGTTCATTTAACTGGAACAAAACTAGATATTGAAGAGGTAACACAATATTTTAATAAAGGGGACATTCTAACTCATCCATTTCAAGGAAGGAATGGAAACGTGTTAAATACTGCTGGAAAGGTAAAAAAAGAATTTCTAGCTGCAGTGGAAAGAGGAATATTATTAGATATCGGCCATGGTAGAAAACACTTTAATTGGGATGTTTTTTATAAATGTTTAGCTGAGGGAATTAAACCAGACACTATCAGTACAGATTTAACAAGCGCGTCATGGAGAGAATACCCTGTTTATAACATGAGCTACATAATTTCTAAAATGATTGTAGGTGGACTGTCTTTAGATGAAGCTTTTAGAGCAGTTCTGGTAACAGCTCCTAAATTGTTAGGAATTAACAATTTTACTTCTACTCCAAAAAACCTTGTGGTTCTGGATTCTGCTTCCACGGAGACTGCTTTTCCGGATGTAGATGGAGAAACTGTGTTAGGTAACATTAATTATCAACCAAAACATTTAATATTTAACGGTATACCAAGCATTGAGAGCATTTTTAATTAAAAATAAACGTTTTTTGACACTATTACAAAAAGTTTTATTATCAGACTTAATTTAGTTAATTTTGCTGGCTGTATTGAGGAGAAAACAGAAGGATAAATGGAGATACTCTTACACATCTTACAAAATCATAAGAGTATCTCTTTATTTTCAAAACAAATGTAAGCGCTATTAAAATTTCTTTTTATTATTTTAAAAGGAGGAATTTCAATGGAAAATTCTCAATTGAATTTCGAAAAGAAGACAATTCGAAAGGTAACACGAAGAATTATCCCATTTCTATTTTTACTCTATATTATTTCTTATCTAGACAGGGCAAATGTAGGATATGCAGCATTGGAAATGAATGAAGCACTGGGACTAACAAGTAAAATGTTTGGTCTCGTTACAGGTATTTTTTTTATTGGTTATTTTATCTTTGAAGTACCAAGTAATATCTTAATGCAAAAATTTGGGGCAAGAGTTTGGATTACTAGAATTCTCATTACTTGGGGAATTATCTCTATGGCAACCGGGTTTGCTCAGAGTGCTAATCAACTTTATATTATTAGATTCTTTCTTGGAGTAGCAGAAGCAGGTTTATTTCCTGGTGTTATTCTATATCTTACTTATTGGTTTCGAGCTAAGGAAAGAGCAAGTACAATTGCGATGTTTATGACAGCAATCGCAGTTTCTTATATTATTGGAGCCCCCGTCTCTACTCTAATTATGGATCATATTCATTGGATGAATATACCTGGATGGCGTTGGATGTTTATTATAGAAGGTGCCCCTGCTGTTGTTTTAGGATTTGTAACATATTTCTACTTAACAGACCGACCAGAACAAGCAAAGTGGTTAACAGATGAAGAAAAAAATTGGTTGATTTCAGAATTAAGAAAAGACGAAGAACTAAGAGAAAAGAAAGGCCAACAAACCTCTAGTCATAAGGCAGCCTTGACTGATCCTAAACTATGGCACCTCTCCTTAATTTACTTTGTATATACTGCAGGCACACTAGGTGTTGGTTATTGGATGCCCCAAATTATTAAAGGATTGTCGAGCTACTTAACAAACACACAGATTGGATTCATTGCTACAATTCCTTACATTATTGCTTCAATAGTAATGAACTACTGGTCAAGGCGTTCAGACAGCACTGGCGAAAGACGTGTACACACAGCTTTACCGTTACTCGTATCTGGTTTAACGTTATTTAGTGTAGGGGTGGTGTCTAATCCATTTATTGCGATGATTTTAATAACAACCTCATTGGCAGCAATGTATTGTTTCAAAGGTCCTTTTTGGTCATTGCCAACTATGATATTAAGTCCAGCCACAGCAGCTGTTGGGATTGCAATAATTAATTCAATTGGAAATCTAGGAGGTTTTGTTGGCCCTTATGCAGTTGGATGGTTAAAAGATTCTACAGGAAACATGCAATCTGGTTTAATTTTCTTAAGTATTATTTTAATTATAGCTTTTATATTAGTATTAGCCATGAAGTTTGATAAAAAGATAATTGCCTTAAAGAGTCAGAAGGAAATAGGGAAAATCTAACTTTAAAATTCAAGGAACATGTCCGGAATATTTATACGTATAAAAGTGAAAATAATCTTTGAACTGGAGTGTTTTTTTCATGTGGATGGTTACTATAATAAATGCTTATTCAAGAGAAAATAATATTACTATATTAGAATTCAAAACAGAAAAAGAGGCCGAAGAAACATATAATAAATTGCAAAAAGGGAAAATTCTTTCCGACATTTTCTACTGTCAAAACCATTTTTAATACTTTTAAAAACCTTACTAGTTAATATCTTGATAATGGACCAGGCTTATGCTAACTTACCTAAAGCAATGGGTTACAATAAATTAGTTGTAGTGGGAAAAATATGCTAATGGTCACTAATAGTTATAAATGCCAAAACTACAACCCATCAAAATTGATTTATTAAATCTTCTCAATATACTCCTTTTTATATTAATTTGTATTTAATGATAGAGCTTAAAGTCAGTGTTAACCTTAAAATTTAATATTTAAAAAGTTTATTTGGCTATCGATAATCAAACTTATGGTAACTAAATTAGAAAAGAAAAAGCCTGTATCTCCTTAGATACAGGCTTTTTCTCGACTCTGTTGTTTAAGTAGAACTAGGTACCTACTTTAAATTCAAAGTTACTCCCTTATTTAGATATGGAGATGTAAAAGTTACTGTTTGTTCATTTACCCATTGTGCATCATGAGCTCCTAAAACATTTAAATCGCTCATATCCGTATTTCGTGTCACGACATGAAGAGATTCGTGATTTAGTCGTTTTTTCACCAAGGAGAATCCAGTTTGTCTATAAAAGTCATAATAATGGTTAGTTTCACCAAGACTCCAATTAGAATAGCCAATAATAAGTTTTTGTGTAGAATTAGGTGAACTAAGATAGTAATAGTCAACTTTATTATTATAAAAGAATATAAACCACCCAACGATTGCTATAGGTACAATAAAGAATGGCCCAATTACACCCCAGAAGACTTTAGACTCCTTTGTTTTGCTAACAGTTATAAGGACTATGTATAGATAGATAAAGTGCAGGACAAAAATCAAAAGATATATTGAAACCCTTAAAGAGAAAACGTATAGGCTCTTTAATGCTAAAAGATAAAAGAATAAATCTATAGTAAGAAGGATGATAGCTGACATTTTCAATATACTCTTATTACTTTTATATTTCATTTACTATAAATCCTTGTAAACGCTAGAATATAATTGACAGTTTTTGCTCAATGTAATTTTACACTTTTGCTTCAATAAGCTAGAACTCTAGTAAAATAATAGAAGGTGTTATTTTACTGGGGGGACAGCGTCTTGGAGGAGAAGTTAATGCTTTATTTAAATATTCAACAATTACATCAACGGAAGTTTAAAGTATCTCAAATTGCACAGGAGCTCAAAGTATCAAGACCAACCGTTTATAAATATTTAAAAATGACATTTGAAGAGACAAAAGCATACATGGAACAGCTTCAAGGCAAAGGTAAGAAATTGGATCCCTACAGGGATTGGATTATCGCTTGGCTTGAAGAATACCCTCATCTCAGTGCAGCGCAAATCCACGATTGGCTCTTAGAGCGTTATCCCGATTTAGTTGTTGGCGAGAGTACAGTAAGAGCATATGTGAAAGAGATGCGGGAGATTTATCAGATTGAGAAAAAAGTAATAATTCGGCAGTATGAAGCAATCCCTGAACAACCTATGGGTAAGCAAATCCAGGTGGATTGGGGAGAAACGAAACAGAAGACAACTGAAAAGAATGAAATTAAACTATATTTCATCGCTTTTGTCTTAGCTCACTCTCGATACAAATACATGGAGTGGCAGGACCGGCCTTTTACGACAAATGATGCCATACGATGTCATGAAAATGCATTTCAATTTTACGGAGGACGCACAGAAGAAATTGTGTATGATCAGGATCGTTTAATTACAGTAAGCGAAAATTCAGGTCAGCTACTTTTAACTTCTGAGTTTCAAAGCTATGTAAATGAACGTAAGTTTAAAGTTCATTTATGTCGTAAGGCAGACCCAGAATCAAAAGGAATGATTGAGAACGTTGTAAAGTACATAAAGGGAAATTTCGCAGACAGCCGAGTATTTAGCAATATTGAAGATTGGAATAACCGTGCGTTACAGTGGCTACATCGCACTGGAAATCAACATGTTCATCAGACAACGAAAAAAAGACCAGCTGAAGTGTTCCCCGTCGAAAAGCAACACTTACAGCCCGTCTCTTCACCACTCTCATACGAAAGCGTCATTACCCCAAGTATAACAAGGAATATTAGTAAGGACAATACAATACGGTTTAAATCAAACCGTTATTCCGTTCCTCTCGGAACGTATAGTGCAGCCTCTGATAATGAGGTTTTTATTGAAGTCACTTCGAGCCAACCGCCAACGCTGATTATCCGTAAACAGTTAGAGGGAGAAGTAATTGCTGAACATAGCATTAGTAATGAAAAGGGAAAGCTTATTCAACATCTACATCATATCCGGGATCGTTCAAAAGGTATTGAAGAATTTAAGCAACAACTGGTTTCACATTTTGAAGATCAGGAACGTGCAACTTCTTATTTAAATGAAATTTGTTTAAGATACCCACGGTATCGGCGTGATCAGCTCATAATTATTCAAAACGTCATTGAGAAATATCCAATGTGGATTGAAGCCACTTTGACTAAATGCATGATAGATAAACTTTACAGCGCCAATGACTTTCGGGATATAGCAAACCATCAAAATGCATTACAAACTGAATGTACCCAAAAGGTGAAGCCTCCCTTTATAAAACATTCAGGTAAAGACAACATCATAGTGACAACTCGCTCCCTTACTACTTACACAAGTATTTTAGGGGGTGAACCACAGTGAATAAGACTGTAAATGACTTGCAGGAGCACTTTCGCCAATTAAGGTTATCGGAAACAGCTGAGGAGCTACCAAAGCTCCTACGTGAGGCTGAAAAATCTTCTTGGACGTATTTAGAATTTCTTGAATCTATCACACGTTATGAACTGAGAAAACGTGAAGTAAAGAGTTTAGAAAGAAGAATGAAGTGGGCGCACTTCCCTTACGTGAAGTCATTAAGTGAATTTAATTTAGAAGAGCAAACAGCTTTAACGGGGCGCCAATTGACCCAGCTCGCAGAGCTAAACTGGCTTGAGCAGCAGTATAATTTAATTTTATTGGGACCGCCAGGCGTTGGTAAAACATTTTTAGCAATCGGTTTGGGAATTGAGTCTATTCACAGAGGTTTCAACGTCTATTTCGTAACTATGGGTGAGCTTATTCATCTTTTAAAAACGGAAGAATTTCTAAATAAATCAAAAGTGCAGCTAAAGCGATTAAGAGGCGCCGATCTGGTCATTATTGATGATTTAATGTATATGGCAATGGATCAGCGAGAAGCAAATTTGTTTTTTCATTTAATTAATCATTTGTATGAACGAAGTTCCATCATTCTTACATCCAATAAAAGCCCTGAACAGTGGGGTGAATTAATGGGAGATCAGGGAATTACCACTGCGATTTTAGATCGTTTACTTCATCGTGTAGAAGTCATTCATATGGATGGAGATAGCTATCGAATGAAACATCGAAAAAGTGTATTTTCAGCTGAAGTGTAAAAAGTAAATAAGCAAAAAGTGTAAAATTCTACTTGACGTCTACAATCCTCCTCCTTTTAATCTAGAAATGTTAAATATCGCTGCTATTAATATCAAGTGAGTAGCAACGAGGTATATAATTTTGGACTTTTCTAGGCGAGTTAAATAGATCACTCTTACTGAATATCGTAAATCCAACCTCTTCCACCTCTATAAATGTATTGACTTTATATATATCGACATTTTTAAATTCTATGGGCCTATTCCATTGTCTCGAAGGAATTAAATCCTGTTCTGCAAGACTTTCCCCGTGAAAAATGAATACACCCAGTCCATTATTAACTAATACCTCTGTTAACCCACTAACAAGATTCAATTTTTCTACAGAGTCAACTTTGATAATAGCACCATCTGATGAAAACTCAAAAAAAGAAACATTATTTTCAATTAAAGTCTCTTTTTCATATCCCAATATCATTGACTCTAAAACAAAGAAAACTGGTAAACGGAACATTCTTTGAATTAAGGAAGTAATCAGATCATGCTTGATCTCACTAATCCCTACAGTAATAGATACAAAATTATCCTTTGGAAAGTCAAAGCTATTAACTATACTTTGGTCTGAATATTGCACAAAATATTCTTTTTTCAACTTCTAGCTCCTTTAGTATTTAATCCTTTTAAACCCTTACTTTTACGTTATAAAACCATTGACCCTTTTAATGTACCAATAAACTCTTTGTAAGTGATAGCAATAATCGGGAAAACTTTAGATTTCATCCTTGAATAAAGAACGTTTGTTCGTATATAATATAGAGAACAAACGTTCTTTTATTTAAGGAGTTCTTTCTATGGATGATGGACAGCTACCAAACAGAGTGATTATATGTATCGACATGAAGGCATTCTTTGCTTCGGTTTCTTCTGTCATACGGGGGTTAGATCCGTTGAAAACAAGGCTTGCGGTGGTAGGAGATATCAAAAGGTCAGGCTCGGTTGTGCTAGCTGCCACACCTTTATTAAAGAAAGAAGGGATTAAAACAGGAAGTCGTCTTTTCGACATTCCTAAAAGGAAAGATATCCATGTGGTGAATCCATCCATGGAGAGATATATCAAGGCTTCGAACTATATTTCAAGTTTGGTGTTACAGTATGTGGCTCCTGAAGACTTTCATGCGTATAGCATTGATGAGTTGTTTATTGATGCGACAGCTTCTTTGCATTTATTCGCTCAAACACCAGAAGAACTGGCCCATAAAATCATCCATGAGATTTATCGCAAGACACGGCTGACAGCTACCGCAGGTATCGGTCCTAATCTCTTACTGGCGAAGGTGAGCTTAGATCATGAGGCCAAGAATAGCCCAACAGGAATTGCGTATTGGCGATATGAGGATATTCCCTTTAAATTGTGGTCCATTTATCCGATGAAGGATTTCTGGGGGATCTCGTCTGCTACGGAAAGGCGCTTAAATCGTTTGGGCATTCACTCCATAAAGGAACTCGCTCTTTCTTCAAAAGAGATGTTACAAAAGGAATTTGGCATTCTGGGTGAAGAGCTGCATCAACATGCGAATGGCATTGATTACAGTCGCATTTCTGATGTGTATATTCCTAGCTCTCGTTCATTTGGAAAAAGTCAGATTCTCTTTCGCGATTATACAAACCGAAAAGAAGTGGAGTTATTGCTGTTGGAGCTATTGGACGATGTCTGTTTTCGCTTACGCATGCATCAAGTGGTGGCTCAAACGATTCATCTATCGATTGGCTACAACAAACAAACAGGTGGAGGCTTCTCCAGACAAAAGAAAATGGGGAGAGCTTCGAACTTAAGCCAGGATATCTTTCCCTATTGTTTAACCATTTTACATATCTATGATAGTGGCATGCCGATTCGCTCCATCGGTATTTCCTTATCCAACACTAGCATTCAAGAAGAAGAGCAAATGAGCTTGTTTGAGGACATTGATCAGCGTGAAAGAGCCTATGCTCTTGCCAAAACGATTGATGACATTCGGCTGCGTTATGGCAAGAATAGTGTACTACGTGCGTCTAGTCACCTTCCTCATTCAACAGCTCGTTATCGAAATGGTCTTATGGGTGGCCATAAAGCTTAAGGAGGAAAAAGAGATGGCACCTAGAGGAATGAAAAAATGGCGTCCATTCGCCACTATGCCAGAGCAATACATAGGGTTAAAAGAAATGATAAATAAGCAAGCAGAAGTAGCTCAACCTGTTTTAACAGAAGAGCAAATGGAACAAATCAATTTCACCTTGATTGAAGCCTTACATACAAATAAACAAGTATACCTTACCTATTACAAGAAAGGCCAATGCATAACAGAGACAGGATTCATTCAGTTTGTGGATTCTCTTGGGAATTTATTTACTTTCATTGATGACGTATTTGAGTTAAAGAATAAAATGAGGTTAAGCGAGCTAATTGATGTTCGCTTGGCTTAATTCCTGAAGAAATCGCATGCAGGAATCACTTATTTGGGTGGAGGTACATTCATGTACAATTTTAGAATCTACACGTTACGTGACGGTTCAAAGAGAGTCATTACAGTAAAAGAAGGAGAATCATTTAAAGAGGAACTCCAAAGAGCAGGTATTCAAGAAACTCAAATTTTTCAGATGCAACTAGTGGAAAAACCAGAGGAATCTTAACATATACCTTTTATATAGACCTAATTGTGTTAGTCTAATAAAAGCCAAATAGAAAAGAGTGATCAATCTGGAAGAAATAAAAGAGCAAGAAATCGATTTTGATAAAGTGTATGACTATGTGGAATTTCCTGATAAGGTCAGTGGCAGGTGCGACAACTGCAACTCAGCTTACTTCAAAAGTTCAGTGAAAAGTGGGGTTTTCTTGCGCGAATGTCGGGATTGTGGCATGAAGAAAAGTATCTAATCATAAAGGGCTATAAGGAGTATGAATATGGAACACATAGTTGATATATTAGAAACTAAAAAAATTCTCTAAGCGACGAAAATCAAGAACTGTTAAAGAAATTGATACGAAAAATAAAATCATTTTCTACTACCCCACTCAATCGCAAACATTGTTTACGTATGGGGCCATTTGCTGACTCTAAAGAGATAACAGAAGTTGTGATTAATATTGTACAACCGTACGAGCTGAAGTTGCTTGGCGACAGCTGCTTTGGTGGCTACGATAGCATAGGATATCACTATTGCATCGCATTACTTGCTTGCAGAGTTGCATTAAACGAGGTAGATGAATTAGAAGTTGTAACAGTGCTTGAATATGAAGTAGAGAAAAAATTGAAAGAAAATGAACTGGTAGCCTCTAGAGGTGGAGAAAACTTTTATGTAATGCTTCGTATTTTTAATTATTTTAAAAAAGATACAGATAAGTTAAATCATTTGATAATATGACTGCAAGATCACAAGGATTGAGATGCAAAAGCATGTCATTTGCTTTAGTCTACAAAGTATTAGCGATAGAAAATATGAAGGTCCCTTTTTCTGATGCTACCTCTACGGTATTTAGAAAGGTGAAGAGGTAGGTAACTAAGTACAAAGAAGAAGAACAGAAACTCAATAGATAAAGCAAATAACTCCTAAACTAGTAAGTTTAGGAGTTATCTATCCATGTCATAGACAAAAGGTTGTTGAAACCCTTTTTTAAAATATGATTATATTCCCAAGACAATGACGAATTTTTTGTTTTGTAAAAAATTTGCAAACTGCGATAAACTCAATGCAACATGCTCTCTAATTTTGAACATCGCTTCTATTTTTCTTTCTTTTCAATAAAAACTAATGCATTCTTCACATGAGTAAACGTTGTTAAGTCATCAAAAGTAACATACAAATCACCCATTTTCCTGGCTAACAAAGGCGTAATTCCAGTAATCATCACTTCAGTTCCTGTTAGACTAATTAAACGATTTAAGTTATAAATACACGAAACAGTATAGGTATCAATTTCTAGTAGTCCAGAAAAATCAACAATAAAGTAGTCATCTTTTGATTCTTCAATATACGTCGATACTTTTTCCATCAACATGTCGTAACGTTGTTCATTTAACACGCCAATAATCGGTAAAATTGAAACACCATCCTTCAATGGTACAATAGGGGTAGACATCTGTGTCATTTGTTCATGATAATCGATAATGAGATTTCCTTGTTTTACTTTTTCAGTTATATCCTTCTGGACGCCTACAAAATATAATTTATCTTCCATCCATAAAGGGTCAATATATAATTCATTCCAAAAAGGACGTCCGTCTTTCTTATAATTTAAAATTTGAACAGTGATAGACGAACGTGCAGCAATTGCTTGTTTCATTTCCTTAACTGTGGTGAGGTTCGTTTGTTTACCTTGTAGAAAACGACAGTTTGTCCCCAGGATTTCTTCTATGTCGTATCCCGTTAAGTCTAAAAATCCTTTATTTGCATAGATAATGGGGTTATCAGGCAAAGATGGATCCGTTATAATCAGACCAGCACGTGTATAATCAAGAGCTTTCTGAATAAATTGTAGTTCATTTATAGGATCTTTATATAGGACCATTATATGCTCCCCCTTATTTTCTTTATTCTTGATATAAAGTATATCAGTGAATGAATAATATACTATTATAAGTGTGCAGATACATATGTAATTCTATAACTCTTGGTTTACCGATACGAACGTATAATATAATCATGTCCTGTCGGGAGGACGTATACAGCCTACCTTCTATTAAACGTCATTTACTTTCAAACACATTTTTAGATTTTTATTGTGTAAGCAACGGATAATACATAAATAAAAAAGGAAGAATGAATTATTCATTCTTCCTTTAATAAATCATTTATTGTTAATTTTCATTACGTAATTTGAATTATTCTTTAACCAATTTAACAAGCATATGAGCTAGATGATGTTTCTCCTCTTCATTCCCAACTTTCCATAACTGATGTAACAAGTATTGCTCTTCATTTTGTGGCTCTTCATGTTTCGCAAGATAATCAGCTATTTTTTTAGCGCCTAAAGTTAACTGGTCATCATTTAAGCCTAATTTCTCACCTTTTGTGACCTTATCTCCTAAGTATGTTTTAAATTCATTAAAACTAGAAAGAATGTTTTCCTTCTTCTCTTGGCTCATCTCATTTAATTTATTATCTACTTTATTTTCAACAGTCCCAGTACTAGTATTCATTTTTATTCTCCTCCTATTTAGATAGTGTTGTTCTTATAGGATAAATCCCCTAATGGCAAGTATGTAAACATTTAATGCCAGTTGAATGTGCTCTAGCGAAATTTATTGCTTTTAATCCCGCCATACTTATTAGTCTGGTGTGCAATTTCAGTAAAAATAGACTGAATAAAAGGTGTCTTTATATGTCGTAAAAAGACATGCGACAGATCTGAAAGAAAAGGAAAAGCTTCGTCATCAATAAATAGAAAAAAGAGCCGTACCTAAAAGGTACAGCTCTTTTTTCAAACATGGCAAATATTGATTTTCATGACAAGGAAATGAAACATCTAATTCCACTTTTTACAGTGTCATTTGTTACTAAAAAATAGTATAGGAAGCATGTAAGAAAATAATACATCCATTATTTACTATGTATGTATTTCTTCTAAGATAGGAACTTTAAAAGAAACAAGGAGGTGACACAACATGGCAAACAACAAAAGCAGCAACAACAACGAATTATTAGTATACGGTGCTGAACAAGCAATCGATCAAATGAAATATGAAATCGCGAGCGAATTTGGTGTAGACCTTGGTGCTGACACAACTGCACGTGCAAACGGATCAGTAGGTGGCGAAATCACTAAGCGTCTTGTACAATTAGCTGAGCAACAACTTGGCGGCGGACGTTTCTAATACAACTTTATAAAGTAATGGCTGAAGGAAGAGTGGGTTCCATTCTTCCTTTTTACTTGTGAAGAAATGATTTGAGGTATCCTAAATAGTTTACTAATTTGTTTGAGTAGAACATTTTTCGAAGTTAATAGAAGCCCTCTACAAACTAAAATAAGCGACCTTATATACGTAAAGAACGTTACTAAGGTCGCTTATACTCCATTCCTATTTATTATTTTGGGTTTCTTTTCTTTGTAATAACATACCTGGCTTCTCATTAAGCTCCCGATGGAATTTCACCCTCATGGTTGATTTTATCGAATAAATAAGTAAGGTAAGAATCCAATTCAAATTGATTATCTTCAACAAAACCTGCTAACACAGACTTACTTTCTTCTCTCATCTTTATTCCCTCCACTTTATATATGTTACATTATTTTGCATGACGACCATGATTTTTGTTCTGACCCATTTTTCGCAAAATGAAGCTTACAATAAGTACTAAAACGACAGATCCGATAATCGCTGGGATGATGGCAAAACCACCGATAACAGGTCCCCAACTTCCTAAAATAAGACCGCCTAACCATGAACCGATAAAACCAGCGATAATATTACCAATAATCCCTCCAGGAATGTCTCGCCCTGTAATTAAACCAGCAAGCCATCCAATAATTCCACCTACAATTAGTGTCCATATAATGCTCATACATTATTCTCTCCTCTCCGAATAGTTATTTAACTTTACCCCCAACTGATGATTGTCAATCTTATTATTTTTTTCTTGAAATGGAATTCGGTTGATAGCTATGCTAGTACTTTTATTTGATTTGGACACACTTGAAGATCTCGTTTATTCCATAAGAGGAATAATCGTTTTGGACAACTACTAGCATATAAAACCCATTGCTTCTTATATAATGGTCTACCCCTTGACCTACTACAGTAAGGGTTCTTTCTTATTTTTTGAATGGACAGACAAGCTTACGGGAGTAGCTCCATAGTCTCTAAAGAATTATGACTTCATTACCTCATCAGTACTTAGTTCAGTATCGCTAACGCGTTGGTATAAGTTGTATAAGCTTAGTGAAGCCCTTGATGGAATTTTTGGTGGAGCTGAGCTGAAGAAGCGAAGGGGGCGATTGGAAGCGTTGAGCCGAAATAACAGAGACATAAAAGACGAAAAAATAAAAAGAATGAAGGAGTCTTTTTTAGTTTTTGATTATAACAGCTTGATTTATCTATTAAAAGAAATAAATGGAGAAAAAGCCGTATTCTCATGCATAAATGGCATCAGAATGCGGCTTTTTTCTATAGATATAGAGATATATCTATACATTTTCTTTTACAATTCACCCTTTAAACTCTTATTATGGTAATAAACTCAAGGTAAGGTGGGAGATGAATTTATGAGAGCAAAGATTGAGAAAGCAAACCATGTGATAATGTTCGAAACGGCTGGTGAATTTTATGCTCATGAAGTGACTCAAGGTATTAATGTAGGTTTCTTTGCCTGTCCCTCTTGTGGAGTAAAAGTGTATCCCAAACAGGATCATTTCTTTTCCCATGACCATGATCGTACATGTATTTATGTAAAAGAGCAATTTAAAAAGAGATTCTAAACTTATACCTTGAATTCTGTTTTATAAAATTATTATAGGTTAATTTATACATTTATAGTATGATATGAAAGTTGTACTTATGAACATATAAAAGGAGAGTCAGCATGAAGGGACTAAGTACGTTGAGAAAGACAGATGCAGTGGGGCGTATAGTAATTCCCATTGAAATAAGAAAAGAACTGAATATAGGTAAAGACGATTCTGTAGAAATTTTATTGGAAGATGATCATATAGAAATAAAAAAATATAAAGAATATGATAAGTGTGTGGTTACAGGTGAGGTAACACCTGAGAACCGTAGGTATGTAAATAAAATGGTTCTAAGTCCGTTAGGCGCAAAAATTTTATTTAACGAAATAAAAGAAAAGCAAAAAACCTTTGAATCGTAAATTCAAAGGTTTTTTAAGTCGACCTATTTTTTATGCTGTATACTTTCTAACCAATTTTGTACAGAAGACCCTAAGCTAGTTGCTCCTACTTTTAATTCATCCATAATATAAGAAATTAAATTGTGTAAACTGTAATCTTCTTTATAAGGGCTATTTTTATTGATGAATTTTAACACCTCTTTTAACTCCTTTACTCTTCCCTGATCCAATTCTTCTTCTAAATGCCGAGTCATGTATTCATCAACAAAATCAGAATTCCTGATGCTTGCTTCAATTAAGAAAGATGCTGCTAATGCTGGAGAGCAATCTAAAGCATAGGCTAAGCGCTTCAGGATATCATATGTTTCTCCATGTCCATCTTTTAAGCGCGTAGAGACACGCTCTTTCTCAATATTCTTGTATAAATGTCTAATTGGCTCTTTGGACATATCTCCCATATATACAGTGCTGCCAAAGCTAAATCCTCTTCTAAAATAATTTGATAGGTAGTCCATCACTTTTGAAGAAGCAAGGCCTGATATACAAATTGATTCAATTACATTTTTTACAGGCGTATTTGTAATGTAAGACAATCGATAAACACATTCTTTAAGATCAATTGGAAGTGATGGTTTTACATCTCGTTTTTTGTCACTTCGAATTTTTCTTTTCTTCTCTTCTACTCTCACATAATCACTCCTAAAATCTAAAATTATCTCTAGGACAATGACTTTTTGTACATACCTAAAACATGTATATGGCAGGGGAGGGGGGAGCATGTATATTTTTTTGAGATAGTGGAAAAAACTTATAATAGTAGAACATGAGAGGAGTCTTTTGTATGAAAATGACGAAAGAAGAAGCACAAGAAATCGCAAAAAAGATAAAAGAAAACTCTAATAAGTACGGCTTACCCGTGAAAAAAAAGAAAAATGCTAGTGCAACTTAAAAGGGGATATATAAGAAAAGGTTCTCAATTTAATAAAAAATATAAGACTTATATTTTTCTACTATAGTACGCTGCATAATCAAGATAAAATAAATATCAGCTAACTCAATTACAATAAATTTCAAATTAGATGTCCTAATAATGAGGAAGTTAAAAAAGGGGCTGCCTAACAAATTAATTTGTTAGGCAGCCCCTTTTTTAATTATAATTATTGGTGACGTAATTTATCAATTTCTTCTGGTGTAAGGTTTGTAAATTCAACGATTGTTTGGGTATCTAAACCCTTTTGAATCATACTTAGGGCCACCTTTATGATTCCTTTCTTTTCGCCTATTTCTTCACCTATTTGTTTTCCTTTTTCTTCTCCAAGTTTCTCAGCTCGTTTTAAAGCTGACTTTTCATCTAATAATGCTTTTCTTCGTGCTTCATATGCTAGTAGCACTTCTGGATCTTGACTAACACGTTCCCACTCGTCCATTGCTTTCTTTAATACTTGATCTTCTTGCATCGCAATCTCCTCCAATACTTGAGTGATTTCTTCATCTTCGGATGCTTCAAGTAATAATAACCATCGAACAAGTTGATCTTCCCGTGGATCTACCTCTCTGTTACGCCATTTTATTAATAACTTAGGTAGCTCCATAAAATGAATTTCCAGCATATCCGTTAAGAGTAATTTCTGCTCTCGCTCATATAACTGAAAAGTGGAGTGATAATCATGAATATGAGATAAATAACGGAAGTTCACAATGTTAATGGTAATCGTTTTACAAAGCTCTCCGTAGTCCATTCCTTCTTTCATTTGACTACTGTACATTTTAGACCAGTAATAGAGTGTTCGTTTTTCCATGTCATGTTTGTTATTAAGCTGAATTTCAATATTAACTCGGCTTCCATCCTCTAACTGTGCGTGCACATCTAAAATAGAGCGTTTATCTTCTTGGTTTTCTTTATTAAAATGCGGATCTAATAACTGCACCGTCTGAATTTTTTTATCATCTGGAAAACGGAGTGCTGCGTTCAAAAAAGCAGCTAAAATAGATTCATTTCCATGTGTGCCAAATAGTGATTTAAATGCAAAGTCGACACGCAAATCTAATCGTTTTGTCATAATACCCTCCATCATTTCCATGTTTGTTATTAGTATACCATGACTGTACCAATTCCTTCTATCTAACACTTTAGGAGTAATTTTATTACCAATACAGTATCTGTCACACCTAATTATGAATGTTCTTCAGAAAAAGAAGTAAGGAGGGAATTTAGAATAAATAGAAGTACTCGTGCTGATTGCAATTGCTCATAAATAAAATCCTCTTTACCATTATTCTTTTAGTCCAATCAGGTTCTTTATACATATAGAAATACACTAAAAATCAATAGACCATGTAAAGCAAAAAAACCACTAGAATACCTAGTGGCTTTTTATTTTAAAAATCGCTATACTCTTCTAAATCATCGTCGTCTAAAGAACCAGATACTTGCTCTAAATCTGCAATCTTACCTTCTTTTAAGGTTGGACTTTCTGAAGGGTTGTCTTCTAACTGCTCTTGCTTGACTACAAAGCCATTAGCTTTAGCCATTTGTTTTAATTCCTTCAGTTCTGAATTGATATGCTCAAGAAGTTCTTCTGTTCTGTGACCTGAATCTACTTGGTCGCTAGATGAATGATCAAGCTCCCGAACAATTAAAGATGAAATATAGTCCCCTAATTTTCGAGACTTTGCATATTTTGCAAGTACGTCATAGACTTCATCACTCAATCGGTTGGTCTTAATCGTAAAGGCGTTTTGACGCTCTGACATGGTTATCACCTACGCGGTTAGGATTTAACGGCTTTCTTCTCAGCTTGTTTCTTTTGAAGGTAACCGATGCTTCGGATTTCTAGGCCAAATAAGTTTAAGTGGCGGCTATCCTCTGGTACTTTATGGTACTTATCTGTACGTTCTTCGCCAATCTTTTCACTCATGCTTGTCATAATCGCTACTTTTAGTGTGGGAGCGACACCACCACTATATACGTATTTACGAATCTTATTTGCCGGTGGTGGGGCCACATCATTTAACTTCGCTAGAAGAATCTCTACATATTCTTTCAAAGAAGATGTAATTTGAGCAGTTAAATCGATAGATGCGCCTGTGTTTTCATTTTTTAACTCGAATTTTTGTTTACTGTAGTTATCTAAAATAAACTGATCAAAAGCACGTAAATCTGTAAATAGCTCAGGGAACTTTTCTTTGCGCAATTTATCAATATGAGCTAAGTAGGGAATACCTTCAATACTTTGGAACGATTCACGGCTATTAGCAGCTTTTAAACCTTCTGGTAAAATCACGACATCGATGGATCCACCACCGATATCAACCATTACAGTTTCACATTCCACATATTCAGTGGCATCTTCGCGATCTTGAAGTGTAAGGTCCTTCTTCAACGCAAAGCGCGCGATTTCGCCTTCTTTAAGGCAAGCACTTTCATCTACAGTTACCTTCAATTCCTTTTCAAATCCTGGAGTATGAGTACGGAACGTATGGTCACCTAGGAAGCGAGTAGCCATGGCTTTTTGAGCTTCACCGAAGGTACTTTCTTTTTTCAGTAACCAGATTGGTAACATCGTAGAGAAATAGTCAATTTCAATGCTGTTATCCTTTTGATCTTTTGCATGCAACGCATGGTAGTATGCAATGGCAGCCAAAAATGTCACATAAGGAATATGACTTGTAATTTTGTTATGTAAACGATTGATGTGGTTGTTGGCAAGTTGTTGACTTGCTGCAATTTCACCGACTAGGAAATAACGTTCTGTCTCTTCGTCACCGATTGTTGTAGACAGTAAGATACGCTTTTTAAATTCTTCTGGTGCTGTCACCGCATCTGTAAAGAATGAATCAGCAGCTTCTTTTTGGAGTTCTACTACGTTAGTTGGAAAGTCAAATAGATACCCATCCATAATATTCATATCAACTGAGTTCCCACAGTCCTTATTAAAACGTGAAATTTTCATTTCTATACACCTCATTTTTAAGTTGAACTTCTGTTGAACTCATTATACAAGAAGAAAGGCGGAAATTCAATCCTTTAGTTCAACTAATTTATCTTCAAAAACTTACATATATCAACAATTTTTTTCATCTAGTTGAACTTATTAAGAAGTAAAAAACTAACATTTAGAGGGGGAGTTGATCAAAGATTCTCTTTTGATCATAAAATTCAATCTAAATATTTTAAATACTAAAACACACACCATCTGTAAAGGTATACTTTTGCGGACTTTTTTATCATGGCTATTCTTATTAAATTTAATTAGAGGATACTTATTTATAAAGCGAGGGAAGCACATGGGACTTGATATTGAAATGTACGGTAAAGAAAATAGGTATCTTGATTTTAAAGAAATTGAGGAGTCATTACATGATGCTCTATTTCGTACAAACAATAAATAGAGAAGTTATTTGTATTTGAGAAAAATTAGAGATGACTATTTGACTAACGTAGAATTTGATCGAGACGAAATTGATAAATTTATAAAGGATTTAGAGAACCAATATTACAGCTATTTATAGGGAAAAGGAGATGAAAGTTAAGAAAAAATAAATCAGCATAACTAAACTGTCACAAAAATTATATCAGTTTAGTTATGCTGATTGTGATATAGTATTCAAGGTGTAATAAATATACATATAAGGAAACGGGGTACAAGAATGAAACATCTTAAGAAAATTTCGGTAGCTTTCCTTGCTTTAGTTTTATCAGTAACTTTAATGGCTTGTGGTTCAAATGAGGCTAAAGAGGAGAACAAATCTAAAGATACCGAAGCAGCAGCAAAACTAGAAATAAAGGAAAAAATGGATGAGCTTGAGAAGAAATACAAAGAGTATAATAAAGCGTATGGATATATGACTCCAGAGGATTTTAAGGATTACAAAAGCGATTTTAATTTATTGTTGCTCTCATTAGAAGGTGACAATGATATCTCGATAGACACAAATAATACCAATGATGTTTCAACATACACAAAAAAGTTAAAAAAGGAGGTAAATTCTTTAACAACTCAAGAAGCCGAAAAGGCTAAAAAACGTATGGTAAACAGCGCAATCGTATACCAATCTACTCTCATAGAAAATGTTCATTTCTTGATGCAATCTACAGATGTAACAGATAATACATATAACGAGCTTAATACTTTTGTAACTATAAATTCAGCTAAAGACCAAACTAATGATGAAATTGATAAACAAGTTGATGATGCTATTAAATCTATTCAAGATCATAACTTAACTAGAGCAACAGACATAAAAAGTGAAGTTAGAAAGCATAGTGAAGTTTATACCGAGGAACAAATTAAGCAAATAGATGAGGCATTAAATTATCTTACTACTTCATTAAGAGAACAAATTGACATACTCAAGACATTTAAAAGCAGCTATGTAGAGGAAGACTTATCTAGAGACGAATTATTGGATTCAGTACGTGAAGGATATAATACTGGAGCCAAGATGATTGAACAATTAGAGTTAGAACTAGGTGTCGAAGTTTAATAATTAAATGTTTCTAAATAGAACTTATTCTATCGAACATGAAAAAGAGGTAAAACTATTACTAGTTTTGCCTCTTTTTCATAAATTAATAGTGATGTTATTATATTTAGAATTGAAGTGAACTGTTGTCTCTCCAGACCATTTAGGATTATAAGCTCCTAAAACATCCAAGTCACCAGCGTCTGTATTTCTAGTCATAATATGAAGCATTTCTTTGTTTATTTTTTCTTTATCATTGGGAAAGCCGAAGGCTGGAAAAAATCATAATAATGATCCGTTTCTCCTAAAGACCAATTAGAATGCTTTATAATTAGCGTCTGAGTAGAATTAGGAGAACTTAGGTAGTAGTACTCTGGGCTATTTTCATTTAAAAATAGACACCATCCTACAACTGCTACCGGCACTAGAAAGAATGGGCCTAATATTCCCCAAAAGACTTTAGATGCTTTAGTTTTGCTCACTACAATTAGCAATACATATATAAATAAAATGAGTTATAAAAACCATCATATTTACTGAAAACTTGATAATTTAAAGTAGTATATAATCAAGAAAAGACTCTTTTATTAGGCTTCTTTTCTCTTCAATTCTATAAATTTTGTACTGCATATAGTAACAATTCTTCCACATTCTTTTTGCCTAATTCCTTGGCTTTTTGCTGTAGTTCTTTTTTTAAATCGCTGGATACCTTTACGCGTACCACTTCTAAATCGCTATCAATATAAATCCCACGGCTGCGTTTGTTAATCTTCCCTGAGACAAGAACCGACTCTAATAGCTCAACAATTTCTTGTGCTGATTCCGTCAATAATACTGGTTTAATTTCAACGATAAATTGTTCTTTCTCTTCTTGTGGAGTAATTCTCATGTTGGTAGGACTTAGGTACTGATAAAATAAAT
Organism: Priestia sp. FSL R5-0597; assembly: GCF_038006305.1. Classification (NCBI taxonomy): domain Bacteria; kingdom Bacillati; phylum Bacillota; class Bacilli; order Caryophanales; family Bacillaceae; genus Priestia; species Priestia sp. FSL R5-0597. The sequence goes on along the minus strand of NZ_JBBOUZ010000003.1, from coordinate 36,222 downwards.
CCATGAGCTTATAAAGTTGTGACTTTGCATAGGCTGTTTGCTTAAAAGAAAACGTTGCATAGCCTTCTTTGGTAATCGTTTTTTTGGATTCAATCTCATAAGCTGCTTCATAGCCGCGATTAAGTAATTCTTCTATGGTTATCTCTTCATGTTGCTCTGTCACTGCCATAATGGGATCTTCTACTGAGATAATACGAGCAAATTGCTCTTTTACTTCATCTTTCTTCACAAAAAGCTGAAAGAGTGCAATATTTTGTTCAGGATGATAAAAATGACGCTTACTCGGTTTACGGCCAACTTCGTGCGTACGCTTAAACTCATCCAAATCTTCTTCATTCACAAAATAACAATTAATTCCCCGATATTCTTCTTGGAACGCAGGTAACAGTTCTTGTTTAATATACTTATTGACTGTTGTGACTGAGATATCCAGTTGCTGCGCTACCTCTTTTGTCGTAAGCCCAGGCTTCTTTAACTCTTCTTGTAAACTAACGACATCTTGAATATCAAATTCATAACGTCCTTCAATATGCCAGTCATCTTTATTAATAGGATTCAATTTTCCTTGTTGAATATATGTATATATCGTTTTTTTTGATGAAATAGATAACATCTCCATCACATCTTCAATAGTAATAGTTTTAATAGGATTATCAATCATTACATACACTCCTTTTCTTTCTATTTTATTCAATTATTTATTATAACATATATATGAGTAATTACAGTTTAAAAGTTTTTATGTATGATGTGTAAATGATATAACTAACTTATAAAAATATTAGTTTTACTATTTACTTTAAGTGATGACAAATAGGGGATTTTTCTACAAACTATATAAATAATAAACTATATTTACAATAAATAAGTTTATACTTTTAATTTTAAATAAGTTACAATTGATAAGTAATAAATGTAGTAAATAATTTTAAATAAATATTTACTTGCAAAATAATTAGATATTTATTTAAAATGACTAATAGTTTAATCATTGTTAGTAGCACTATTATTATGTTTTGAAAGTTTTTTATCGTTTAAATACATATAAATATAAACACAACCCTTACATAGAGAAGCCGATACTTTAGCAGAAGGAATACCCATAAATAAGAAGACATGTTTTACGAAAGGAGAGGTTTTATGAAATATTTTCCATTAGTGCATATAGGAACAGAAGTAAGAGAAAGGAAAGGAGATTTTAATAAAATTGTTTCGTTGATGCTAGATAATAAATATTATGATGCATTAGAACAAAGAAATGAGCATCACCAGCGAAAAAGCGAAGATATGTTCAGTGGTTTTACGGACGAAGAAATGATGTACTACTACGTCCACCAACGAAAGCATATTCGAAAGGACCGGGAACGAAAAGAAAATACAAAAACCGAATACGTACGGATTTTGCTGCAGTTTTATCGGTATGCGGTAACAAGTGAGTCGTTTTTACGTCAGGATGTGGACTATTATATAGAAGAAACTATCTTTAAAAATTTAAGACCTTGGCATATACGGAACTACCAAACATATTTAAGCACAGCGCTATTAGGAAAGGGTGGAAAACCTTATTCACCGGCAACTTTAGATGCGAAGATGACGATTTTAAAAAGTTTTATGAAATGGCTGCATGAAACGAATTATATTCGGCATCCATTACACAAAGAAATCCTAAGCACGTCACTATCCGAGCAAGAAATCCCAAATCGAGATTTGTATTACCATGAAGTCAAACAGCTTCTAGACTATTACAAGGATCATCCTATTAATCATGGATTGTTAACGATGCTAGCCATGACAGGCCTTCGTGTTCAAGAAATAGCTAAAGCCTCGTGGGGAGACATATACCTAGACAGTTTAAGTGGTCATTATCGACTAAGAGGAGTAGGGAAGGGTGGAAAGAAATTTGATAAGTTACTCCATCCAAATCTGTATAAACGTATTCTTGCTTTTCGAGAACGGCGTCATGCCAGTACAGCATTAAATTCAAGTGATCAAGGTCCATTATTTCCAACTAAAGATGGAGACTATTATCAATATAAAAACTTAAGTAATTATATTGTGCGTATCATTGAACGAACGGAATTACCTTTTGTAAAAGAACGGAATGACAGGATTACGCCTCATTATTTCCGTCATTTTTATGCGATTTATAGTAGGCAGCAGGGAGCCGATATTTTCTTAATTCAAAAGGAGCTTGGCCATAGTGACCGTAAAACAACGGAACGTTATCTAGAGAAGGTTTTGCAGCGTGAGCAAGAGATTGGACTAATGTGGAAGGAACAAGATTTTTAAGTATTATCGCATATCACTGTATTTGCATTTGAGTTATATTTCTAGAGAAGGAATTAAAAAAAGCCTGGTTGATTGTTCATATCAACCAGGCTTTTTTTCGTTAAAGTGATTTTCTTTGGCTTTCTAAATAGCATATTCTTTATCGAGTTTATCTTTCATTTCCATAGTCATTAGGTGGGGTAGAATTTCATAGTTAATTTTTGTAGAATAGAGCACTATGATTGTCGTAAAAGCATAATAAATTGATTATTTAAAAGTTAAAAATTACATTGTTATTTTTAAGCTATATTCTAGGTAAACATCATCCTGTAGCTAAATTTCCTTTTTCTACACGTTATTTCTATTTCAGTAGTCATAGATTTGGCTTTTTAAAAGCATGTCAATCCCAACACTTTGCGAATTAATCTCTTAATATAAAAATTTGTTCCGCAAAAACAGTAAAGGTGATTTATAACATCTTTATGGATTGATAGGTAGATATATCGTATTTAATAGAGATGTAGACGTCAAGTCGAATTTTACACTTTTTGCTTATTTGCTTTTTACACTTCTGCTGAAAATACACTTTTTCGATGTTTCATTCGATAACTATCTCCATCCATATGAATGACTTCTACACGATGGAGTAAACGATCTAAAATTGCAGTAGTAATTCCTTGATCTCCCATTAGTTCACCCCACTGTTCAGGGCTTTTATTGGATGTAAGAATGATAGAACTTCGTTCATACAAATGATTAATTAAATGGAAAAACAAATTTGCTTCTCGCTGATCCATTGCCATGTACATTAAATCATCAATGATAATCAGATCGGCGCCTCTTAAGCGCTTTAGCTGCACTTTTGATTTGTTTAGAAACTCTTCCGTTTTTAAAAGATGAATAAGCTCACCCATAGTTACGAAATAGACGTTGAAACCTCTGTGAATAGACTCAACCCCCAAACCAATCGCTAAAAATGTTTTACCAACGCCTGGCGGTCCCAATAAAATTAAATTATACTGCTGCTCAAGCCAGTTTAGCTCTGCGAGCTGGGTCAATTGACGTCCCGTTAAAGCTGTTTGCTCTTCTAATTTAAATTCACTTAATGACTTCACGTAAGGGAAGTGCGCCCACTTCATTCTTCTTTCTAAACTCTTTACTTCGCGTTTTCTAAGTTCGTAACGCGTAATAGATTCAAGAAATTCTAAATACGTCCAAGAAGATTTTTCAGCCTCACGTAGGAGCTTTGGTAGCTCCTCAGCTGTTTCCGATAACCTTAATTGGCGAAAATGTTCCTGCAAGTCATTTACAGTCTTATTCACTGTGGGTCACCTCCTAAAATACTTGTGTAAGCAGTAAGGGAGCGAGTTGTTACTATGATGTTGTCTTTACCTGAATGTTTTATAAAGGGAGGCTTAACCTTTTGGGTACATTCAGTTTGTAATGCATTTTGGTGGTTTGCGATATCCCGAAAGTCATTGGCGCTGTAAAGTTTATCTATAATGCATTTAGTCAAGGTGGCTTCAATCCACATTGGATATTTCTCAATGGTGTGTTGAATGATAATGAGCTGATCGCGCCGATACCGTGGGTATCTTAAACAAATTTCATTTAAATAAGAAGTTGCACGTTTCTGATCTTCAAAATGTGAAACCAGTTGTTGCTTAAATTCTTCAATACCTTTTGAGCGATCCCGGATATGATGTAGATGTTGAATAAGCTTTCCCTTTTCATTACTAATGCTATGTTCAGCAATTACTTCTCCATCTAACTGTTTACGGATAATCAACGTTGGCGGTTGGCTCGAAGTGACTTCAATAAAAACCTCATTATCGGAGGCTACACTATACGTTCCGAGAGGAACGGAATAACGGTTTGATTTAAACCGTATTGTATTGTCCTTACTAATATTCCTTGTTATACTTGGGGTAATGACGCTTTCATATGAGAGTGGTGAAGAGACGGGCTGTAAGTGTTGCTTTTCGACGGGGAACACTTCAGCTGGTCTTTTTTTCGTTGTCTGATGAACATGTTGATTTCCAGTGCGATGTAGCCACTGTAATGCACGGTTATTCCAATCCTCAATATTGCTAAATACTCGGCTATCTGCGAAATTTCCCTTTATGTACTTTACAACGTTCTCAATCATTCCTTTTGATTCTGGGTCTGCCTTACGACATAAATGAACTTTAAACTTACGCTCATTTACATAGCTTTGAAACTCAGAAGTTAAAAGTAGCTGACCTGAATTTTCACTTACTGTAATTAAACGATCCTGATCATACACAATTTCTTCTGTACGTCCTCCATAAAATTGAAATGCATTTTCATGACATCGAATGGCATCATTTGTTGTAAAAGGCCGGTCCTGCCACTCCATATATTTGTATCGAGAGTGAGCTAAGACAAAAGCGATGAAATATAGTTTAATTTCATTCTTTTCAGTTGTCTTCTGTTTTGTTTCTCCCCAATCCACCTGGATTTGCTTACCCATAGGTTGTTCAGGGATTGCTTCATATTGCCGAATCATTACTTTTTTCTCAATCTGATAAATCTCCCGCATCTCTTTCACATAAGCTCTTACTGTACTCTCGCCAACAACTAAATCGGGATAACGCTCTAAGAGCCAATCGTGGATTTGTGCTGCACTGAGATGAGGGTATTCTTCAAGCCAAGCGATAATCCAATCCCTGTAGGGATCCAACTTCTTACCTTTGCCTTGAAGCTGTTCCATGTATGCTTTTGTCTCTTCAAACGTCATTTTTAAATATTTATAAACGGTTGGTCTTGATACTTTGAGTTCCTGTGCAATTTGAGATACTTTAAACTTCCGTTGATGTAATTGTTGAATATTTAAATAAAGCATTAGCTTCTCCTCCAAAACGCTGTCCCCCCAGTAAAATAACACCTTCTATTATTTTACTAGAGTTCTAGCTTATTGAAGCAAAAGTGTAAAATTACGTTGAGCAAAAACTGTCAATTATATTCTAGCGTTTACAAAACTCTATATAAAAGAGGTTTTTTTGTTATTTTCATCCTGAATTTTTTCTTCATAGTAGTGCATTGAAATGTTATTTTGACGGATACATAATACTAATGAAATAAGGACTTTAATATTCCATTGACAAGAATACGGATCCTGCTTACAATTGAAAATGATTATCAACACCAAGGAGGAGACATCGTTATGTCGAAGGGGAACAGTATTCTGAATATTAAGTTATTTATCTTGTCTATTTTAATTTTGTCGACATTATTGGTTGGTTGTTCTAACGCTAATAATGGGGAATCAACATCGAAAGGAAAGCATGATGACATGCTTACAATTGCTTGGCCAAGAGATGTAGGAGAAATGAATCCACATGTCTATAATCCTTCACAATTATTTGCTCAATCTATGGTATATGAGCCATTAGTAAGCTATCAAGACGGTGGTAAGATAAAACCAAACCTAGCTACGTCATGGGAAATCTCTGAGGATGGTAAAGTATACACGTTTCATTTGCGTGAAGGTGTAAAATTCTCCGATGGAACAGACTTTAATGCAGAAATTGTTAAGAAGAATTTTGACACTATTTTGAATAATAAAGAATTACATAGTTGGTTGGGTTTCATTACAAAAATAGCTCAAACAGAAGTAGTGGATAAAAATACTTTTAAATTAACATTGACTGAACCATATTACCCAACAATTCAGGAACTAGCTGTAGTTCGACCAGTTCGTTTCTTAGGAAAAGCTGGTTTTCCTAAAGATGGTAATACTTCAAAGGGTATCGTCAAACCGGTAGGTACAGGTCCATGGATTTTAGAAGAGTATAAAGCAGACGAATATGCTATTTATAAACGAAATGAAAATTATTGGGGAGAGATTCCAAAAGTAGAAAAAATCAAAGTTAAAGTTATTCCAGATGCAGAAACGAGAGTACTCGCATTTGAAAAAGGTGACTTGGACATGATTTATGGAGAAGGAGTTGTCAGTCTAGACACGTTTAAGCAACTAAAGTCTACTGGAAAATATGAAACTAGGGTTTCTGAACCAATTGCCACAAGACAGCTTGTTATGAATACAAAAACAGAACAGCTTTCAGATGAACGTGTACGCCAAGCCCTACATTATGGTTTTAATAAAGAAGAGCTGGTTAAAGGAGTGACTTCAGGCTTAGAAGAGAAAGCAGACCATATCTTGCCTACAAATCTACCTTACACGAAAGATGTAGATGTGAAGTTGGTAAAGTATAATGTAGAAAAAGCAAAGGCTCTATTAGACAAAGCCGGGTGGAAACTTCCTAAAGGAAAAACAGTTCGTGAAAAAGATGGAAAACTACTTGAGTTTGACCTAATGTATGATTCAGCAGAATCAATTCAAAAAGCAATGGCTGAAACTCTTCAATCTGAATGGGCGGCAATTGGAGTTAAATTAAACATTGAGGGAGTTGAATTAGCAGATCAAGTCCAGAGATTTAAAGATAACAAATTTGATATTAATTTCTTTAGTAATTATGGGGCTCCTTACGATCCTCATACATTTTTAAACATTGTCGCATCAAAAGGGTTTGGGTTTAATGAAGCTATTTCAGCATATCCAAATAAAGATGAGTTAATTAAACAAATGGTGAAGGTTCCGCAAACCACAGATGAAAAAGAACGCCAACGACTTTATTCATCTATTTTAAAGTCAATACAAGACCAAGGAGCTATTATTCCTATTTCATATATGAAGAAAACAGTCATCTATCAAAAAAATGTAACGAACTTTAAATTCCCTGCTAATCGTGATGAAAATCCATTCACAGGAATTAGCATCAAACAGTAACTAGCAGGAGGTTTCCATGGGCAATTATATACTAAAACGAATTATGTCCATTATTCCAGTTTTTCTATTGGCCGCACTTTTCACAACTGGAATGGTTCACCTTTCATCAGTTGATCCAGCTGAGGCTTATCTAACTGCAGCACATATCCAACAGACTGATGAGATTTTAGCTCAAAAAAGACATGAGTTTGGTTTAGATCAACCATTTCTTGTTCAATATGCAAATTCTATTTTGAAGATATGCCAACTTGACTTCGGCATATCTTACGTTTCAAATAAGCCAGTATGGGATGAAGTTATATATCGAATACCAGCCACTATCCAACTAGCTCTAGCAAGTATATTAATAGCCGTGCTCATCAGCGTGCCTATTGGATTTTTGGCGGGAGTAAAGAAAGGAAGCGCTATCGATCATTTTAGTCGATTACTCTCCTTTTTTGGTGCATCTATTCCAACTTTTTGGCTGGGCTATATATTGGTTTTCTTCTTTTCTGTTAAGCTTAATCTTTTTCCAGTTGAGGGAATTGGGACATGGCAGCATCTCGTACTGCCTTCTATTACACTAGCTCTACCTTTAATAGCAATGTATACAAGACTATTACGTTCCAGTGTTCTTGAAAACTTACAAGAGCCCTATGTACTGTTTGCTCGGACTAGAGGGCTTAAGGAAAAAACAATTATGGTGAAGCATGTTCTTAGAATTGCTATTTCTCCAATGATAACTGGACTTGGAATGAACCTTGGGAAATTACTTACAGGTACAATTATTGTTGAATCGGTTTTTTCTTGGCCTGGGTTTGGTCGTTATTTCATTGAGGCTATCTTTAATCGTGATATTCCTGTTATTCAATGCTATGTACTAATAGCAGCCATTTTATTTATTTTGAGTAACTTACTAGTAGATATAATTCAAATGTATATAGACCCGCGTATTTCGAGGAAAGAAGGACAGCATTGATGGTAACAAGTATACGTATGATATTTAAAAATCAAAGAGTAATTCCCATATGTTCAACAGTATTAGGTATTCTCTTTATCATCGCTATAGTAGCCCCTTGGATTGCACCCAACGATCCCATCGCTGTCAATTTGGCTTATAAATTGCAGTCTCCAAGCTGGGATTTTCCATTAGGGACCGACCATCTAGGAAGATGTAACCTATCACGTATTTTATATGGATCACGCATCTCATTAGGTTTTGCCATGCTTATCTTCATTTCATCATTAGTAATTGGTTTACTTATTGGTACTTTTTCAGGTTATAAAGGTGGTTGGGTTGACCATGTTTTAATGAGATTTTGCGACGGTGTTATGGCTTTTCCAAGCCTAATCCTTGTACTAGGATTAGTTGGTATATTTGGACCTGGACTCCCGCAAGTTATCTTAGCTTTGATGCTTGTGCAATGGGTTTATTACGCAAGAATGTTTCGAGGGATGGCTCTTAGTTTGAAAGAACAAAACTTTATCTCTGCTGCGAAGATCAGTGGATCTTCACAATGGAAAATTATCAAAAATCATATTATTCCAAACGTGCTACCTCCACTTGTTGTAATGGGTACACTGGAAATGGGATGGGCTATCATGGATATATCGGCTATGTCTTTTCTCGGATTAGGCGTTCAATCTCCTACGCCAGAATGGGGAGCAATGATTCACGAAGGAAAATCGTATATTCGGACGAATCCAGAACTCATGCTTTATCCGGGTTTGTCTATTATGCTTGTCATTGTTACATTCAATTTATTAGGCGAAGCGCTATCGGAACGTTACGGTGTCAAACGTCGATTTTGAAAAGGAATGAAGAAATTTGGGAACAAAAGAGTCAAAAGTGTTACAAGTTAGAAATTTACATGTTCAATTAAAAACCAAAAATGGTGTTACAGATCTTGTTCAAGATATAAATTTTGAACTAAAGCCTGGAAAGATTCTCGGTCTTATTGGTGAAAGTGGTTGTGGTAAAACGATTACGAGTATGTCTATTCTTCAGCTCCTTAGTCGTAAAGAAACAACAATTGAAGGAAGCATAATGCTAAGAGGACAAGAGTTAAATGGTTTAGTCGAAAAAGAAATGCGTAAGATTCGTGGCAAGGATATAGCCTTTATCATGCAAAATCCCATGAATGCTTTTACGCCCGTTTTTACTATTGGACACCAATTTGTTGAGACTATTTGCTCTCATACGAATTGGAATAAAAAGCAGGCAACAGAGCTTGCCATTGAATCAATGAAACAAGTGAATTTATCTGACCCTGACAAGCTTTTGAAATACTATCCTTTTCAACTGAGTGGAGGTATGCTTCAACGAGTAATGATTGCTATTGCAGCAAGCCTCCATCCAGCTATTATTATTGCTGATGAACCGACAACTGCATTAGACGTCAATAATCAGAAGAAAGTACTGCGTCATTTGGACAAAGTTCGTTCTGATTATGGTTCGGCGATTTTGTTAATATCTCATGACTTAGGAGTTATTGCTGAAATGGCAGATGAAGTAGCCGTTATGCAACATGGAAAAATAGTTGAAAAAGCAGATGTTTTTCAACTATTTGATGCTCCCCAGCATGAGTATACGAAGAAATTACTGAATGCAAGGCCAAAAATATATTTAGATGAACCTGTTATCAACTTAATTTAATATAGGATAAGGGTTTTTATAAGAGGTGAACAAGTGAGTTTATTACAAGTAAATGAAGTCACTCATAGCTACGAAAACCGAACATTTTTTAAATGGAAGAATCGTTCTAGAAAAGTACTTTCAGATATCACCTTTTCTATTGAAGAAGGAACCTGCTTAGGAATACTTGGTACGAGTGGAGCCGGTAAGAGCACTTTAGGAAAAGTACTTCTTGGTTTGCAAAAGCCACAATACGGACAGGTTCTCTTTCAAGGACATGATATCTACAATGCAGATAAGCATACTCGGCAGAAACTCCAGCGTGATCTTCAGGTTGTTTTTCAAGATTCACACTCAGCAGTCAATCCTAGAATGACAGCAGAACGCATCATTGCAGAACCGTTAGAAAACTATGAAAAACTAACATCAGGTGAACAAAAACGAACTGTGATTGAATTGTTAGAAAAAGTTGGGCTGAGTGAAAAGGACTTAAAGAAATATCCACATCAATTTAGTGGTGGCCAACTGCAAAGAGTCAATATTGCAAGGGCTATTGCTTTAAAACCAAAGCTTATCGTTTTAGACGAATCCGTAAGCAGTCTAGATATGGTTACTCAAACCCTAATTTTAGAACTACTAAGGGAATTGAAAGAAGAATTTGGCTTATCGTATTTTTTTATTACTCATGACATTAAAGCTGCCTATACTATTAGCGATACATTGGGTGTATTAGAAAAAGGAGAATTAATTGAACATTATAATTCAAAAAATGATTTCTTTACTTCAGAACACCCTATAGTGAAGGAAATGAGAAGCTCTATACTTGCAGAGCATCCGCGGTTTCGTTCAATTGGAACAAGAAATGGTACGCTTTAATGCATATATATGTATAGCAAGGCCTCGATTTTATTTATATAATCGAGGCTATTGTTTTTATTTTCACCATATAGAAAGAGGGTAATTGGATGAATCATCGTACATACCTTACTTTAGCAATTCCTCTAACAATCTCAACCATGACTACGCCCCTACTAGGCGCCGTAGATACTGCTGTTGTTGGACAACTTCCAGGTCCAGCTTACATTGGAGGAGTTGCAGTAGGAACGCTCATCTTTAATACATTATATTGGTTATTTGGCTTTTTACGCGTTAGTACGTCCGCCTTTGCTGCACAAGCAAATGGGGCAAGCAATCCTGATAAAGGAGTCCTTGCTTTATGTCGCCCTTTTTTATTAGCTGTAACAGTAGGGGTGATTTTTATTCTTTTACAATGGCCAATTGAACACGCAGCCCTTCTAGTGATTTCTCCCGATGCTGACGTAAGTAAGTTTGCAATAGAATATTTTAGAATTAGAATATGGGGAGCACCCTTTACGTTAATGAATTACGTTATTCTTGGTTGGCTAATGGGAATGGCTAGGATTAAACAAGCTTTATGTTTACAGATACTAACAAATGTTTTAAATATGATTTTAGCTCTTCTTTTTGTTCATGTTCTTTCTTTTGGTGTACAAGGAGTTGCTACGGCTACCTTAATTGCAGAAGTTTCAGCCTTTGTATTAGGTGTATTTATTGTTTGGAAAGCTTCTCCGTTTGAATGGAAGTTGCCCTCAGTTCAGTCGCTCCTGGATACACGTTCTATGAACAAGATGTTTAATGTTAACAAAGATTTATTTATCCGGACTATTTGTTTACTAATTGTTATTAATATGTTTACAGCAAAAGGTGCTTCGTTTGGTACAGAATTTCTAGCTGCGAATGCTGTATTATTTCAAATTCACTACATAATGGCTTATCTTTTTGATGGTTTCGCGAATGCCTCAAGTATTCTTGTTGGTAAATCAATAGGGTCAAATGATAAAGAGTTATATAAGAAAACCCTTACTTTATCTAGACAATGGTCGTTAATAACAGCTTTCGTTATATCTAGTTTATATACAATTTTTCAAGAACCTATTATTAGACTGTTTACAAGTCTACCTAGTATTATTGAAATTTCATTACAATACAGTTCATGGCTTATTGTCTATCCGTTCGCTGCTTGTTTTGGACTTGTCCTATACGGAGTTTTTACAGGAGCAACTGAAATTGCACCAGTTCGGAACTCTATGATTTACGCAACAATTTTATATGTAATTGTTCAACTTATAATAACTCCTATCTGGCATAATCATGGCCTTTGGCTAGCTTTTGTTATCTATACTATTGGAAGGTCCGCCTTTCTAGTTATGTATACCCCTAAACTAAATAAAAAATTGTTGCAATTAAAGGAATTAATAATTATTTAAATGAAGATACTTTAGCTAGAAATCAAGAATTATCTACATTTACATATATTGAAGCTAGTCCCCTTTTGGGGATTAAATAATTATAGTGAATTCACTCATTATATTGTCTCCCATAATACAGTTAAACATTAGTATGCATCGGTTTATATGAATGATATTTACCTTTCATCGAAAAGACATACAATATTATTTTTATATGTAAGAGTAATAGATAAAGTATTTATTAAAAAAGTTATATCTTTTACACACAATGTAGAAAAATACAAGTCCTATCTACAATATGGTATTTTATATCTCTAAATCCTGGTGGTCTAGTTTGGAGTTAGTATAGTTTCATGGACACCATTTAATTAAGTCCTTACAATGACTTTTGAGAGGATGTATATTAATAGATATACAAAGCAAGCATTTTAGAAATAGGTGCTTTTTTTCTTATTTTATTAAGTTAATTCTATTTCTAAACAATGTCATTCATTAATAAAACGTATATGATACAATTGGGTAAATTTTGAAAAAAGTAAATGAAAAGGAAATATACCTATGTTTAATAAGAAAAGAACATATCAAGTATTAATAGCTATTACTGGAATTGCATACTGCATTTATAGTTACACCCTAAAATCTAGTGTAAGCCAGTCTATAAATTCCTACATTGTATTCCCTGTTAGTATTGCATTGCTATTATTTTTTGCATTTATGTACATTAGATTAGATAAAAAAAGTGAATAAAACAATGCTTAGTCACCTTAGATTATAGAAGTGTAGTCTACCCAAGCGAAGTCTTAAATTAACTTATTTAAGGCTTCGCTATTTCCTAGAATGTCGATTATGTTGACTAGCTTTTCATTTAGTAGATAGTTATTACCTATTATTTAATTTAATGGTATAATGTGGGCTTGTCATTTTAGAATAGATTGGTGTTGAAATAGCTTTAATGGGTTTAATTATTTTATATGTAGAAGATATGCTGGGGTATATCTTAGCTGCATTACCCTTTTATGTAGGGTTTCGTTTTATCTTTTTAAAAAAGAAAAGAAAGATAACATCTTTTAAAGAGGAACTTATTTTAGGTGTGTTTGTATTATATCTTATTGGTTTGGCATCCCAAACCATTGTTCCAAATTGGAATGCGGGTATTGTTACAGATACTGGAGAACCTTTTTTTGATATTTATTTTACAAATGAGCTTTCTCATGTAAATATCCTACCTTTTCATACCCTTTACGAATACTTCTTTCAAACAAATACAAATGTCGATGAATGGAACAGCGTATCACTTTTAAATTTAACTGCAAATGTTATGTTATTTTCACCTTTAGGCTTTTTCGTAGCCCTTATTTGGAGAAAATATCATTCCATTAAGAAAGTAACAATTTTAGGTTTATCTGTTACATGTTTAATTGAATTTATTCAATACTTTATAGGTCGTAGCTCAGATATTGATGATGTTCTACTCAACACGTTTGGTACAGTTATAGGTTATGTGGTTCTTTTAATCATTCAGTATTTAATAAGTAAACCAGTAAGACAAAAAAAGGCGACTATGTAGCTAGTTGCCTTTTTTTATTCCTATAAGCTACATTATGGTGCGACAAGAAGTCGCTTTCTTACAGTGTAGCTAACGCTACTCATCTAGACGCGAAGATGATCTCCATCCGAAACGGCATTCTTGGCAACGAGTCTGTCGGTTGCATGAGGAAATGTGGAAACAGAGGACAAATGCATGGTCCAGAATACTGCTAGGAGAAGATAGGTATGGTAAACGAAAGTGAAGGTTTGTAAGCTTCGTAAGGGTTAGCTCAAGATAATGCACAGCTTTGCTTGGGTCTTGGCAAGAGGAAAAGTAGAATCATAATGCTGCTCTGATGCGTCCCGCATCTTGCCCGGAGTAAAGAACCTACCTACCCCTATCGCATCTGTAGGAAGTGGAACTTGGTAAGCCCTATGTCATCTGCATAAGCAGTAGGATGACTGTAAAGTCAAACGATGTGGCAGAGGGTATGGGATATGAGAAAAAGCGAAAGCCGTTACCCTGAAAAGGGACAGGAAAGCAGAAACACTGTATAACTGGACGGATACTGTCGTCTCTATTGACAATGACAGGCTCGAAAGAGCGCCCACTTCTCATTGGTCTTCAACACGAAAATAAATTTGTGGCTATCTTCTAACGAAAAGGAGCGTGCTGTTATGAATACCTCTCTACGAGCGTCGGCGCACGTCTCGCATAAAGATTGGTACTCTATTGATTGGAGTATTATACAAAAATATGTAGCGAAGTTACGACAAAGAATTTATCGTGCCGAACAGCAAAATCAACAAAGAAAAGTAAGGAAACTTCAACGTTTACTCCTACGGAGTAAAGCAAATCTGCTGCTTTCCATTCGCAGAGTAACACAACAAAACAACGGTAAGCGAACACCTGGTGTAGATGGCTATACGGCTTTAAAACCAAGCGAACGTATCAAACTTTATAAACAGATAGTTAAATGTAATGTCTTCCGACATCGTCCAAAGCCAGCAAAACGAACGTTTATCCCGAAGAAAAAATGGAAAAATGAGACCTCTCGGTATCCCCACGATACGAGATCGAGTGTATCAAAACATAGTAAAAAACGCACTCGAACCACCATGGGAGGTCAAGTTTGAACCAACTTCTTACGGTTTTCGTCCTAAACGAAGCACACACGATGCTATAAGTAATCTTTTTAATAAGCTTAACACGAATAGTAAGAAAAAGTGGGTATTTGAGGGAGATTTTTTAGGATGCTTTGACCATCTTAATCATGATTGGATAGTAGAACAAACATCTATGTTTCCAGGAAACACTCTCATCAAAAGATGGCTTAAAATGGGTTACATAGAGCAGGATATGCTTCGTACGACAACAGAAGGAACCCCTCAAGGGGGTATTGTGTCTCCCCTTCTAGCTAATATCGCCTTATGCGGTATGGAAGAAGAAATTGGTATTGTTTATAAAAAGACATACAAACCAAACGGAGGATACGCAATCGATCCAAAATGTAAGATAGGACGTGTTCTCTATGCCGATGACTTTGTCATCGTAACGGAAACGAAGGAAAAGGCTGAAAGCATGTATGAGAAACTAACTCCTTACTTACAAAAGCGAGGAATTACACTTAGTAAAGAGAAAACTAGAGTTACACATATTGAGAACGGGTTTGATTTTCTCGGTTTCTCGCTGCGTCAATACAAGACGGAACAAGGTAATAAGCTACTAATCAAACCTAGCAGAGACAGCATTAAAAAAGCAAAAAATAAGATAAAAGATACGTTCGCATTAATGAGAGGACGCCCAATAAAAGAACTAATACGTGTTTTAAA
Source organism: Priestia sp. FSL R5-0597 (assembly GCF_038006305.1). Classification (NCBI taxonomy): domain Bacteria; kingdom Bacillati; phylum Bacillota; class Bacilli; order Caryophanales; family Bacillaceae; genus Priestia; species Priestia sp. FSL R5-0597. The sequence continues at coordinate 20,897 of NZ_JBBOUZ010000003.1, read as the reverse complement.
TCCAATTATTCGTGGTTACGGACAGTATTGGAAACATGTCGTTTCTAAAAAGACGTTTGGATATATGGATAATTACTTATTCCTTAAAATAACAAAACACCTTAAACGACTACATCCAAAGAAGGCGTGGAAATGGATTATTAAACGTTATTTTAAGAAGCCCAACCATGGAGGGAATGATAAATGGACTCTCACATGTCCACTTACTAACATTCAATTGTTAAAGATGTCTTGGATTAAAATAGAACGGCATGTCATGGTAGCCTATAAAAACAGCCCAGATGATCTGAGTCTAAGAGAGTATTGGGAAAAACGAGACCGTAAGGTCTTTAATAATGAAAATACATTGGATAGGATGAAACTCGCAAGAAAACAAGGATATCGTTGTGCATTGTGTAAGCAGACTTTACAAAATGGAGAGAAAGTTACAGTGCGAAACTTAGAGGTTTCTACAGGTGAATTTGCTAAATTAGTACATGTACCATGTATTAAATAAACAAGTTGTTCGGATAAAAAGAAGGCTTGAGCCGTATGACGGGAAATCTGTCACGTACGGTTCTTAGGGGGGCGGGCGCTCGTGAGAGTGCCTGCCTACCCGACTTAACTAAAAATGTATATAATATACATTTTTTATATTAGGAAGTTTATTGTAAACTAAATATATAGAAAAAAAATCATATTATGTTATTTTTTGTTAAATACAAAGTGTAACTAAGGGAGAGAGTGAAAAAAATGTACTTTGATCCAAATAAATCATATCGTATGGTTGATATTCATTCAGGAAAAGGGTTAGGAACTGAGGTTTATTCAAATTATGACTATCTAAGAGAAACTAGCAATGCGGGAGTTACAGTTCATTTTGAGCCTGCTACAAAAGATTATACTTGTAAAATTCGTGTTAGTGGTAACAATTGGGCTAATTATAACTATTTAACCTTAGCATCAAATGAATGGATATATCTTGACACAAAAGACAATGCAACTGAATGGTATATAAAAGATAGAGGAGTAGATTTATTTAAATTTCAGAAGTATGGAGTAACTAAAGACATATATTTGGGATATATCTATAGAGGCGATAAGAAATGGCTTGCAGGAACAAACTTTGATGATAGTAAAAGTTTTCAAGTCGTTCCTATTTAATAAATAATTAAAACGCTATTCTGGAGCGTTCCCAAATCATGTTTTATGTTAACTAAACGTTTATAAATAATCAGAGATACAAATAAAAAAACCTGTTCGTGCCTGACAAGCTAACAGGTTTTTTCATCATTTAATTTAGAAATTAGTCGTGATGTTTTTACGACTCATGAATAGTTTGCTCTAGTTATGATTTAATATGTATATTTTTTTGATATCTTTTTCCACAATAATATGTATTTCTGACAAAAGAAACAGCCCTTGCAGGAAGAGCTGTTTCTTTTAAGCATATAGATTTTAGATTGGAGATACCTTGAAGTATCTCTAATAGTTTACTCAAATTATAAAAACATATTCAATTATGAAAGCAAAAAAAACCACTGGACCTAAACAGTGGTTTTTGTTCGTTCAATGCAGAAAATGAACAAAACATATTGCATATAAAATGTTTTGTCGTTGTTCGATAGTATACCATGAGAATTAGGTTCTATAAGAATTGATACATTTATGTATAGAAAATGAAACATCTTGTAGCATTGTTGAAACATTGTTTATTAAAAATATGGGCAATTTTGCTTTAAAATGAGGTTGTTACTTCTGATAATGTGTTTTATGGTGCGACAAGAAGTCGCTTTCTTACAGTGTAGCTAACGCTACTCATCTAGACGCAGAGATGATCTCCATCCGAAACGGCATTCTTGGTAACGAGTCTGTCGGTTGCATGAGGAAATGTGGAAACAGAGGACAAATGCATGGTCCAGAATACTGCTAGGAGAAGATAGGTATGGCAAACGAAAGTGAAGGTTTGTAAGCTTCGTAAACGTTAGCTCAAGATAATGCATATTCTTGCTTGGGTCTTGGTAAGAGGAACAGTAGAATCATAAAGCTACTCTAATGCGTCCCGCATCTTGCCCGGAGTAAAGAACCTGCCTACCCCCGTCGAATCTGAAGGAAGTGGAACTTGGTAAGCCCTATGTCATCTGCACAAGCAGTAGGATGACTACAAAGTCAAACAATGTGACAGAGGGTATGGGATATGAGAAAAAGCAAAAGCCGTTACCCTGAAAAGGAACAGGAAGGCAGAATCACTGTATAACTGGACGGATACTGTCGGCTCTACAGACAATGACAGGCTCGAAAGAGCGCCTACTTCTCATAGGTCTTCAACACGAAAATAAATTTGTGGCTATCTTCTAACGAAAAGGAGCGTGCTGTTATGAATACCTCTCTACGAGCGTCGGCGCACGTCTCGCATAAAGATTGGTACTCTATTGATTGGAGTATTATACAAAAATATGTAGCGAAGTTACGACAAAGAATTTATCGTGCCGAACAACAAAATCAACAAAGAAGAGTAAGGAAACTTCAACGTTTACTCCTTCGGAGTAAAGCAAATCTACTGCTTTCTATTCGCAGAGTAACACAACAAAATAACGGTAAGCGAACACCTGGTGTAGATGGCTATACGGCCTCAAAACCAAATGAACGTATCAAACTTTATCAACAACTAGTTCAATGCAATGTCTTTCGACATCGTCCAAAACCAGCAAAAAGAACATTTATTCCGAAGAAAAACGGAAAGCTACGACCTTTGGGCATTCCTACGATACGAGATCGAGTCTATCAAAACGTAGTAAAAAACGCACTCGAACCCCAATGGGAGTTTAAGTTTGAGCCCACTTCCTATGGTTTTCGTCCTAAACGAAGTACACACGATGCTATAAGTAATCTTTTTAATAAGCTTAACACCAATAGTAAGAAAAAGTGGGTGTTTGAGGGAGATTTCTTAGGATGTTTCGATCATCTTAACCATAATTGGATAATAGAACAAACATCTATGTTTCCGGGGAGCACTCTCATTAAAAGGTGGCTTAATATGGGATACATAGAGCAGGATATGCTTCATATGACAACAGAAGGAACCCCTCAAGGGGGAATTGTGTCTCCCCTTCTAGCTAATATCGCCTTATGTGGTATGGAAGAAGAGATTGGTATTGTTTATAAAAAGACTTACAAACCAAACGGAGGATACGCAATTGATCCAAAATGTAAGATAGGGCGTGTTCTATACGCAGATGATTTCGTCATCGTAACGGAAACGAAGGAACAAGCTGAAAGTATGTATGGGAAACTCACCCCTTACTTACGAAAACGAGGAATTACACTTAGCATGGATAAAACTAGAGTTACACATATCGAGGGCGGGTTTGATTTTCTTGGCTTCTCGCTGCGTCAATACAATACGGGACAAGGAAAGAAGTTATTTATCAAACCTAGCAGAGACAGCATTAAAAAGGCTAAAAACAAGATAAAAGATACGTTCTCTGTGATGAGAGGACGACCAGTAAAAGAACTAATACGTGTTTTAAACCCGATTATTCGTGGCTACGGCCAGTATTGGAAACATGTCGTATCCAAAAAGACTTACAGCTACATGGACAATTATATTTTCCTAAAAGTGAGAAAACACCTTAAACAATTGCATCCAAAGAAGTCGAGAAAATGGATTAGCAAGCGTTATTTTAAGAAGCCCCACCACGGTGGAAATAATAAATGGATTCTCACGTGTCCACTTACTAACATTCAACTGTTAAAGATGTCCTGGATTAAGATAGAACGGCATGTCATGGTAGCCTATAAAAACAGCCCAGATGATCCGAATCTAAGAGAGTATTGGGAAAAACGAGACCGTAAGGTCTTTAATACTGAAAATACATTGGATAGGATGAAACTCGCAAGAAAACAAGGATATCGTTGTGCATTGTGTAAGCAGACTCTACAAAATGGAGAGACAGTTACAGTGCGAAAACTAAAGGTTTCTAGAGGTGAATTTGCTAAATTAGTACATGTACCATGTATTAAATAAATAAGTTGTTCGGATAAAAAGAAGGCTTGAGCCGTATGACGGGAAATCTGTCACGTACGGTTCTTAGGGGGGCGGGCGCTCGTGAGAGTACCTGCCTACCCGACTTAACTAAACGTTTATAAAAATATGCGAAGATAAAACGAAAAAACCTGTTCGTGCCTGACAAGCCAACAGGTTTTTTCGTGACTTAATTAAAGATTATTTGTGATGATTTTATCCATCTTAAGTAGTCTGCTCAAAATAAGTGTAAAGTATGTACATTTAATTATATTTTAATTTTCAAGTATTTGTTTCTCTTCGTCTTCTATGTCATCTCTCAATCACAGAATTTGAAAAGTATAGCCAATGTTAATATAATTTTCGATTACGCAGCAATGACTAAGATTAATAAAGAAGAAGAGATAAATAAAAGAAATTATGCTTAGCTAAAAGTTTATACGTTTGGTTATTATGAGAAGTATTTACCTAGTCCAAAACGAAATATATCAATTGGTCCTGGACGCTCATTTTAATGTGAATCTATGAAGCCCTTAGTTTATCTAGGGGCTTTTTTAATGATTTTAAGGAGGTTTTATTGTGACTTAAGATGTTTCTAGTATAATTTTTTTAATTTTTTACAAGAAAATATAAGCACTACTACTTAATTTTGGTATAATAGGAAAGGCTTTTTGTAGTTCTCAAGAATTACAATAAAGTAAAAAAAAGAAAAGTACGAGGGATAATTATCTATGAAAATGTTAAAAGTTGTTTTGGGAGCTCCATTATTAGCGCTGGCGTTAGCTGGTTGTGGTCATGAAAGTAGTGAATCTGAACCACAAAAAGAAGTCACTACACCGCGAACAGCAGTACATACAAATGATACTAACAAGGACACTACTAAAGACACGAGTACTGTAAAAGAAGCTACACCTCACACTCTACAGACGAAGGCAACAGATTTACAAAAAGCTGTTAACTCCAATAATGCTGATATGGATTACCTTATGAGTTTAATGGTTGGCTATCAATATATCCAAGTAGGTAATAACGAATATATCTATTACGGAATTAACCAAGAACAAAATGTCTTTTCAATAATGGAAGTGACTTTTGATAATACAGGTAACTACATTCAAAATGTTAATTTAATTGACAATGCTTCAGCAGATCAAATTGCCATATTACAAAGTCAAATCAAAGATCAACAAGCGCAATTATCAGATCTTGAGCAAAAGCAAATGCAAAAAGAGTTAGACGATTACTATGCTCAACTAGAAGCTGAACAAAAAGCTCAAGAAGAAGCTGATGCTAAGGCAGAAGCTGATGCTCAAGCTGAAGCAGACAAACAAGCTCAAGTAGAGGCGGAAGCACAAGCTAAAGCCGATAAAGAGGAACAAGAGCAAGCTGCAGCTGAACAAAAAGCTCAAGAAGATGCAGATAAAAAAGCCGAAGAGGAAGCACAAAAAGCTCAGGAAGAAGCTGATGCACAGGCAAAAGCAGATGCGGAAGCAGCGGCGCAAGCTCAAGCTGATGCCCAAGCTGATGCAGACGCACAAGCTAAACAAGAAAAAATTTATGCTGCATATGAGGCAGTATCAGATATGCAAGGTTGGATATCACCAGAGGCTCAACAAAAGATTGAGGCGGAATTAGCTTCAAGTGGTGATGGCTCAAGTGAAACTTTAGACCATTGTTTTAACGTATACAACGGAGATGAAGCCGATACGGAAAGTTTATTCTGTAGTAACCAAGAATAATAAACAAGCATAAGGAGTGTGGGGGTTACCTTCACTCCTTTTCATTAACAAGTATTATTTTTTATGAACATTATTCTAAAATAACTAATACTTTCAAACTAATAAACAAGTCTATTACGTAAATAGATATTAAGATAGAAGTGTATATCTGTCTTAGTATAGAAAAAGTGTAGGATTAAAAGGAGATACAGCATGATATTAGCTCAAGGTGAACAAATTGTTAAGGAGTATAAGTGGAAAAGCAAACTTACTATTATCTTAACTAATAAACGTCTCGTTATACGTGACAAGAAAAATGGAGGTTGGAAAGAAGATTATTCTATTTTCCTAAAAGAGGTAGTAAATACAAATATGGCTAAGGACACGCCAGGATATGCAATAAACATAGGGATAGTAGGCGTTTTAGGATTTATTGCATCCTTACTTATGGGGGATGTATTTACCTATGCAAAATACTACGGAACAGCAATTTTATTAAGTTATCTTATACATAAAAGAAGTAATTTTAGGCTTATTGTGACTTTTTCATCAGGAAGAAGAAAAGTAGTAAATGTTCATTGTGCTCATAAAAGAGAATTATTAGAGTTAATGGACTTAGTAGATGCTAAAGTAGCCGAAGTAGCATAATTCTATATTCATATTTAACTATATTGTTAAACATACATACAATAAACATCTTAAGAGGAGGAACAATAATGTACAAAAAAGGTATTATTTCATTAGTAGCAGCAACTACATTTTTAATTAGTGGTTGCCAATCAGAGGAAAAGGCAGATTCAAAAACGGTAGAAACTGAGAAAGGTAGTAATCAGGAAGCTGGTAATAACAATGCTGTTAAGACTACGGAAGGTAGCGGTAGTACTACCAGCGATAACACGTCTGAAAATAAAAGTGAAGGAAGTAAAAGCACCACTGTGGACAATGACAACACCGTAAAAGGTAGTGGCAATGCAACTGATACTCATAAAAATGATTCCCAACCTGTGTCTAGTAATAAAGATACGACGGTGAGTAGCAATTCAACGTCTAATAATACAGGTAGTCCATCAATTGATACAGCAGGTCTTCTTATGAGTGATTATATAGGTGGATTAACAGACGCTATTAATACAGGAAGATTCGACTATTATGTTAGTGACTTTATTGAAGGATCCCTCTATAATCAACAAAAGTCATTAGTTAGTAAACTATATAAACAAGGTATTAAGGAAAGATGGGAAGATTATTCTTTAGTTAGTTTTAATAAAACTGGGGAATCTTCAAAAGGAAGTCTTTATAAGATAGCAACCCGCGAGACTGTTACAATCATTAAGCCTGATGGTTCCCAAGCCACTAAAAAATATAATTGGATGTATTCTGCAATTTATCATGATGACCATTTATTTTTAACAGATATCGCTAAAAATGGCCCAATAACAACTGTTTCAGAAAGTAAAGCAACGAATAATCAAAATCAGTCTACAGATAATCAAACAGTTACAAACAGCCCAGCACCTGCTAGCAAAAAAGAAGAGTATCTATATAAACTGGACCATACTAAAGATATGCTAGAAGCAAGTGCTACTTCTGAAAATGATATGGAAAGAAAGCAACAATATAGCCAGAATTATCAATTGTGGGATGGTTTATTAAACGAGATTTACGGTGTTTTAAAGACACAATTATCTGCTTCAGAAATGAGTAAGCTTCAATCTGATCAACGCCAATGGATCGAATCTAGAGATGCAGCTGCCCAAGAAACTTTTGATGAAGAAGGTGGCGGTACCTTATCACAAGCTGAACAAGTACGTACATTATGGGAACTTACAAGAGACCGTTGCTACATTTTAGTTTACAACTATATGAAATGATGAGTAAATATTATTATTTGGAATTTTATATGTTGCTTACCTTTTTTATCTTATGTTTGTATGCTTTAATATAAGTACAGACATACATATCTATATAAGTTCGTTTTTGCTAGGAGAGAGCAGCCAGTATATGATGGTTGCTCTTTTCGTATTTGTATAGAAGAAACTAAACAAAATGGGTTAGTAATTAACGTGGTTTGGTTTAGGGAATTTACACTAAGAGAAGGAAGAAAGAAAAGAATTAAAATAGAAGAATGGCGTACTTACTCTCCAGGATGAAATGCGTGAATTGGGCATTACAGAAAATCAAATATTTTAAATGCAAATGATTGAAGTTGAACCACCGAAGAATAATAAAACTAGACGATGATACATTGGCAGCTGCTACTATAGTGGCTGTCTTTTTTGTCGAAATTTGAATATGAGAATAGATGGTTATGTTGGAAAATTAATAGTATCATAGTCATAGCAAGTGGGTGGTCATATATAACCAAGGGGAGAGATTCGATGAAGAAAAAGGGTATTATCTCATTATTATCTGTAGGACTATTAGCTTCCTCATTATCAGTAGGTACAGCTCAAGCGGACAGCAATACTTACGAGGCTTCAAAGAAGGCAATTGAAGGTCAATTAGAGACTAATAAACCACTCAATCATAACGTAATTAGTCCTAGTGTACTTAATGATTTTAAAGAGAAAACTCTGAACTCATTAAAAACTCCGAAGTCTTTTTCAGCAAAAAAATCAAATGCTGCCAGTATTAGTGGTAGTAGCGGTTCGCCAATGTATGAGAGTGAGCCCAATGATGATTTCAAAATAGCAGACACTTTACTAAATGATAGAATGACATTTGGACAGTTTGACGATACTTTCGATATAGATTTTTATAAGGTATATGTATCTGGGAAAGGTACTTTATTAGTAGGAGGGGTAACGGATACTCCTTCCGGTATAGATTTATTATTTGTGGCAACCGAATATGATTACCAAGATCATGGATATTTAGAATACTTAGATTCTGAATATGATGATGGGGTAGAAGTCCAAGAATACAAAGTTAATAAAGCAGGCACATATTACATACCTGTTCTAGATTTAAATAGTAGTGAAACTGATGACGTGTATGGAATCTCAACCTTATTTCAAGCTGAGGCTAAAGATACAGTTGCACCAAATAAACCTACTGTTAACAAGGTAGACAATAACGATAAAGTTGTAACAGGTAAGGCAGAAGCAGGTTCAACAGTCACTGTTAATGTAGGGAAAAGTCGAATTGGATATGCAAAGGCGAGTTCAAATGGTTCATTCTCGGTTAACATCCCTGTTCAAAAAGCAGGAACTAGCCTTAATGTAACTGCTAAGGATGCTTCAGGGAATGTGAGTAAACTTACGTATGTAACTGTTGTGAAAGCAGATGTTACGCCGCCTAACAAGCCAACAGTTAATAAAGTAGACGATAATGATAAGGTCGTAACTGGTAAAGCTGAGGCTAATTCCACTGTTACAGTTAATGTAGGGAAAAATCGAATTGGGTATGCAAAAGCAAATTCGAAGGGAATATTCTCTGTTAGTATCCCAGTACAGAAAAAGGGTACTACACTTAACGTAACTGCTAAGGATGCTTCAAATAATGTAAGTAAACTTACGTATGTAACTGTTGTAAAACATTAATTTTTTTGAATCGGTTTTGCTAGAAGAGAGCAACCAGTATATGATGGCTGCTCTCTTCGTTTGTACAGAGATAGTTTATTAAAATCAACTTAAAATTTTCTCCTAAGAGGTTATTTTAATAGTCCTGTTGAATTTTATTAGCATATATTACTTATTTAACTACTTTATGCTAAAATAACTAAGACTTTAAAACTATTAACAACTTAGAAGGGAACACACACATGAAAATATTTTTAATCATTGTCATCAGTCTTATTGTTCTTAATATCTTAAACAAAGCGAGACGCAAAACCAAATGGAACCTTTCCAATGCCCGTTTAACGTCTTCCATCAACAAATGCAAAGCGGAAATGACTAAATCGTATAACTGTCATGAAGATGATTTTGAAGTGTATCGTCACGACGATCGAGTAGAAAACGACGGTACTGCCCTTATTTTAGACCGAAACAAAGGGAAAGTTGCGTTTGTGTATGAACAACGTTTTAGCATTACCGATGGCTATAACATTTTAGATGCACAATTTGTACCAAGGATACATATGTCAGACAACACGGTTACCTTGAAAGTTTATACGGAAGATATTGACGTTATGTACCTTACAACGTACGCACGCCGAGGGTTTTTCACAGGTGGCGAAGCCTATGAAATGGCCAACGTGCGAACAATGGCTCTATTAGAAAAATTAATTGGGTTAAAAGGGTATTATCCTGATTTTAATGATTCACCTTCCGAATCCCCGTACTCCATGGCAGACGAACTTCGTAAACTAACCGACATGTATGAAGACGGGTTGTTAGACAAAGAAGAATTTACGAAAGCTAAAGCAAGATTATTAGCTTAATACCCTTACCTTTTTTCTATAGGAGGATATTATGAGTAAAGAAAAGTCGAGTAAAGCGTTAATGGTTTTTGGTATTTTATTATTGATTACAATAGTGTCAACTCTGGTATTCTTGTGCTTAACCAAGTACAACCCTCACTATTGGGATGATGTACTAATAAGCTTCGGTGCTATTAGTATGCTCGGAGTAGTTTTTCTACTTTACATAAAGGAAGTGCGTATTAAAGAAAACTGGTCAAAGATACCTTTAGTTGGTAGAACTATATGGTGGATGATGTTCATTACTCATAGTTACAATTTCATAGAACAATTTATGGTAGCGTTTATCTTTCGATAAGCGTTCTTTTTTTACTTAACTAAATGAGTAAACATTAAAAGTTTGTTATAAAAACCATAGTTTTATCATTTACTCTTAGTGACGACAAATATGAACTTTTTCTATAATATAAAATATACAACAAATAGGTCATAGTGACAGGTAGTACTTCAGCAAAAAGCTTAGCCAAGAGTATCTTTTTTAAAGAAAGTTTATTGAAAAAACCTAGAGGATCCGAATGTAGAACTTTCTATTTCTTGTCCATTCCATATCCATCGATTCATTGTGTGGCTACTTTTATTTAGATATACGTTATTGCTAAGCTCATTATATTTATTTGAGTAATGAAGATTGGCTAGAAGTAAGTTAGATTTTACTGAAACCATAATGTTATCATTGATGATGTTATGGGTCGCGTGATACTGCATTAATAATTGGCCACCATCCATTTTTATTGTATCGTTCCCATATAAGATATTTTGTGCAATCGAAGTATTCATTGTTCCCCCACGCTTTTGATCATATCCTCCAATTGAGATTCCTGTAAAACGATTCTCATAAATCATGTTACCTATGACTTGAATGTTGCTAGTTTGTTTACCTTGGTGTTCACTAGCGATTTCTATTCCTAAATCGTTATGACTTGAAATATTATGTTTAATAACAACATCCTTTCCTCCATCTACATAGATTCCTCCAGCAGAATATTCGTGTCTATAGGCTGGGTTAGAATAGCTGCTTACGTTATAAATAGAGTTTTCACTGATAACTCCTTCACGAGCTTGATCAAATTTTTGATTAGGAGCTATCTTTTCGAAGCCAATTATATCAATTCCTATATTATCAACGTTACGAATTGTATTTGCATGGATCACAAACTTTTTAACATTCCCATTTAGAGTCAGCGCTTCACTAAAACCTAAAGTTAGGTTTTCAAGTAAGTTTCCCGATATTTCAATATTGTTTAATGAACGTGGCGCTTCGGATCCATAAAAAGCTATTCCATGTGTATTTCCATTTTTGTGTGCGGTCTTAATATCAAAAATATGATTGTTAATAATCCGAAGACCTTTGCCCCTTCCCTCCACTAAAATACCGCACGGTGTATCTTGTTCTTTCAAAGTAGAAAAATGCCCTATATTTAGACCTTGAATTGTAATATAGCTCTTGTTTTTTATGGTAACTAGCCCTCCATCTGAAGAACCACTCTTTATTTTCTTTCCACTAATAATTGGCCTTTCATTTTTATAATTTCTGAAGATAATGGGATTCTGTTTATTACCTGAACGACTAATCACTAACTTTTCGTGATAAACACCGTCTCGAATATTAACAGTCGTCCCAGGTTTAGCTACTTTACCTGCCTTTTTCAAAGTTTTAAAAGGGCTGTTTTTAGTACCTGCATTTTCATCACTTCCTGCAGGAGAAACGTAGATTTCATGATGTATAGGCTCTACTGAAGGTTGATTAGCAGCCTCAACCCTTTGATTTATACAAAACAGGAAAAGAAGAAGAATACTAACTGCTTTTTTCATAAGATACTCCTTAATGTTCATGAATTTCATTTACAAGATCTTTCAATTATACTATCGCTTCCTTAATCAGTGTGTAAAACACCGCACTATGTCTTATTATTTTCTTAAACTACAATCATTTTTACATTTAAAATGGAAAGTGCTAAAGTAATGCTAGAGTAATGTAGTAAATCAGTTAAAACTGGAACATGTAAATCAATAAGTATATAAATAATAAAACTTCAATGATGGAAAAAGTACTGTAGTATTATTATTTTCATGGAGAACTTACATTAAAAAGAAGTTTGGAAGTTTAAATCGATGTAGAGATCCAGCATAGATTCAGATTAACTCAATCTTTTATATTGGTGAGCTTTAGCATATTCACCATATTGAATTTGATGTTGTTTCCTTGAAGCATACTGAAGAAGTAAAGTATGCCTAAAAAATGACCATTTTTTCTATTATCTATATACAATAAAACTTTTAAAACTTGATGTTTTTATTGTAAGGTAATAAGATAAATAAACATTTTATATTTAATGAATTAATTTTTATGCAAAACCCACAATTCCTCTTTAGCATTTCTTCGTGGGCTTTGTTTATAATTACACCTGAAGAGGAGTACATAGGTTATGAAAGATAAACATTTTGAAAATAAGTTTAAAGAAACCCTAAAAAAATTAAATGATATTGAATTTGCATTAAATGAGTCATCTATTGTAGCTATCACAGATAATAAGGGATTTATAAACCACGTAAACGATAAGTACTGCGAAACATCTAAATACGAAAGGCATGAACTCCTCGGCCAAAATCATCGTATTGTCAATTCAAATTATCATTCAGAAATGTTTTTGAAAAATTTATGGAAAACTATTCAGTCAGGAAACGTATGGCATGGAGAGGTAAAGAGTAAAGCAAAAGACGGCTCATACTATTGGGTAGATACAACTATTGTTCCTTTCTTAGATGAAGAAGGTCATCCATATCAGTACGTATCTATTCGTAATGATATTACAAAACGAAAAGCTTATGAAGAAAAGATTAAGCAACTGGCTTATTATGATCACTTAACCAATTTGCCTAATCGTTACTGGTTGAATAAGCAGTTGAAAAATTTACTCTTGGACAAAAAGTCAGCACAATTGACAGCCTTCTTATTTCTAGATTTAGATCGCTTTAAATCTATTAATGATACGTTTGGCCATCACCGTGGAGATGTCTTGCTTAAAAGGGTAGCAGACAGATTAAAGAATTGTATATCATCTGCTGATTTTATTTCAAGACATGGAGGAGACGAGTTTATCCTAGTAATACACACCTTGAAAACGATTGATGAAATAAAAAAAATCACTGAAAAAATTATAAAAGAGGTGTCTCTTCCTTTCTACATAGATGGCCATAAATTTCTGGTTTCTACAAGCATTGGCATCAGCCTATTTTCAAAGGAATGTAAGCAACATGTTATTCCAGAGAACATTGGTGAACTAATAGATGAACTAATTAAACAAGCAGATATGGCTATGTATATAGCAAAACGAAATGGACGAAACACATACGAAGTAAGTTCACATACATCAAATAAAGAACTATTCAAAGCTGTTAGTATGGAAAATGAGTTGAGATACGCACTAGAAAGAAATGAATTTCAACTAGTTTATCAACCACTTGTTGATTTAAAAACCCTTGAAATAATAGGAGTAGAAGCGCTTATTCGTTGGAATAGTGAGAAGTATGGTATTGTCTACCCTGATGAATTTTTACCTATTTTAGAAGAGCTAGGATTGGTGGTACCAGTTGGAACCTGGGTATTAGAACAGGCATGCAATCAAATGAAAACATGGACAGATATGTATTCTAGGGTTACTAAACTTGGCGTAAATGTATCGCCTATGCAATTGAAATCACCGGAATTTGTAAAAGTTGTTGAAGATATCTTGAAAAAAACGGGACTTAATCCATCTTTTCTTGAAATTGAAATTACGGAAAACGTAATCCAATACAACCAAGATTTAAAAGAAGTCCTGATACCTATCCAAAACTTAGGGGTTAAAGTGGCCATGGATGATTTTGGAACGTGTTATTCTTCTCTGAGCCACCTCAGATATTTACCAATTAATACGTTAAAAATTGATAAATCATTTATTGATGATTTGGATCAGATAGGAAAAGTCCTCGTGGAAACAATTATTCAAATGGGAAAAAAATTGGGCTTGAATATAGTCATAGAAGGAATTGAAACCGAAGAACAGTTACAATTTGTATTAGAGAAAGGTTGTCAAGTCGGCCAAGGTTACATATTTTATGAACCTCAACTACCTGAGAAGATGTATAATATTTTAACCCAATAGAAAAAATTGTTACATATCGGTAAAACAGATGCTGAGAGTGCTTTTTCCAAGACTAATAAATAAGCCTATAACAACATGAATAAGTAATTGCAGTTACCTAATTAAACTGCAATTGCTTTTTCAATTTTAATAAGAAGATCTTATACAATGACATGTTAATTTTTCTAAAGAGCTTTTTTTATAATTAATTGATCCCCTAATGTTGTAATTTCCAAGGTATCGCCATTATAAATGTTTAAACAATCTCTGAGCTTTTTAGGAATGTTTAAGTATTTATCTTTCTTTATGACCCGTGATTGCCCCGTAAACAAAAGAATTCCTTCTGTAGGAAATTCATACTTATGTTTTTTCGCGACAATAGTACTATTCCCTTTGATAAAGAACTGTAATTGTATATGTTCTTCTAAATCGAGAGATTTGAGCACAGAAGAAGGGAGTTTTACCCTCCCTTCTTTGATTTCAAGTAAAGATAACTTATTCAGTTCAGGTTCCATAGATTCCTTTATTAGACCTGCAGGTTTATTTTCCTCTTTTTTCTTCTTTAAAATAATGCTCGTATTAATGACTTTCACTTCTATTTCCTCGTGTAAATTTATATCATGTATTTCGCGGAGCGTCTTTGGAATTACAATACAGCCTAATTCGTTGATAGATCTAGTCAAATTTTTTGCTACTTTTTTCTCCAACCGTACCGGTAAAAATTTAACCTGTCTCATAACAAAAAAGTTTTTATAGTTGAAGAATTGTATTGTAGAAGATGTATGGATATTAGCACGCTTTAAAAACAGAGTCGGTACCTTTACTCTCCCCATATTATCGATTGTCAAATATTCTTTAAGTAATTCGTCCTTTTTCACTAATAAAAATCCTTTCAAGTGTACTCTATAAATAAAGGTTAACTTTGAGTCTAATTAATATTCATCTTTTATGTTTTTATTAGCTTAACTAGGTTATTAAACTTTGATTTTTATAAATTAAATAACCACAATTATTCCAAATATATCATACAAATATAAATAATAGGTTAAAAGTAATATTTTTTACTTTATGGGTTATATTGAAAATTTATTTGCTTTATAATAGGACAAGTTGTAGAGGAGGAATATTGCAGTGAATAATTTAAATCATAATACTATCCTTCCCCAGGAATGGCTAGATTTAGTCAAAGAAGCGATGAATTCAGACGTTACTCAGGAGGAATTTAAGGAGTTTTTAAATAGGAAATCTCAAGAATTAAACAACCATAAACAACATTAATAAATGATTAATGTTGTTTATGGTCAAGGTATCTATTTACTTTCTAGGAATTTCCTAATTTCTTCAATGGTCAATTCCAATTCCTTAGCTTCCTTTATAAGTTCAATCCACTCTCTATTTAGTTCTTGTGCTACTAATTGTCCTTTACTGTCCATAAAAGTTACCTCCAGATATTCAGGGGGCTCAGCTGCCATAGCCCTTAGACCTTAGACCTGTAGCTTTGCGTCCTAGCTTTTCAACTAGTTTGCCTTTATCTCAATATGTAAATTTATAAATATTTTACTATATAATGGTTGTCGAATTGTGTCAAAAAAAGTATTGTCATTTATTTTTTCTACAAGCTACATACACTGTTCATATCTAATAAAAAAGAGCATTATAAAAACTAAACAAATATCCAGCTAATTACTACCTCGCTTCACATACATCTTTCTCAATAAAAATTTTGCTCGATGAAGCCTCGCCCTGACTGTTCCCACACTAATATTTAAGGCAGTAGAAATCTCATTATAAGGTAAGTCTTTAAAATAAAAATAAACAATAACATGCTGATACTTTTCAGGTAAAAGCTCTATCCTTTTAAGAAGTGCCTCATTTTCCAATCTTTCTATTACATGTTGTTCCAATAATATAGTATCAATGTTTTGTGAGTATTGAGTCATCTCTATATCATTAGAGGATATTACTCGTTTGTTCTTCACCCTTCTCAAAAAATCAATACTCTGATTAACAGTAACACGATATAACCATGCATACGCTGATTTTTTACTATCTTTACCTTCTAGCTTCAGAAGTTGATAATACTTAATCCAGACCTGCTGCACAATGTCTTCGGCCGCATGACTGTCTTTTACATATGCGGAGGCTATATGTAAAAGCTGTGTTTGATATTGCTCTACTAGGCTATTTACAGTTACCTCGTATTCAAATTCCTCCAATTACAATCATCCAAACTAGTTAAATTCTCTTTTAAGTTGTCTATGCTGAACAAAACTTAATGACAGCAAATAAAAAGCTACCTCATCAGTAGAAGAGGTAGCTTTTTGTCAGGGTTCAAACGTATAAGATGTATTAAAATCGAATGGCAACTCAATTATATCATGGTTTTTTCCATAAAAGGTATATTCAACCTTTAAAACATCTAGATAATAAATGACTGCATATTCTATGTAAGTCAATTATACGAATATATAATAGCCAAAAATATATTACTTCATTTGTATTCTAACTATTTAAAACTAATAAGCAAAAACGTGACTACCGATTCTCTTGTATGCTTTGCGTGTAAATATCCATTTATTTGTTGCAGTTGTAGGATTATAATAGTAGACAGCTCCATCAGTAGGATCCCATCCTTTAAATGCATCCGTTACTGCTCTATAAGCAGATTGATTTGGGGTCAAAGCGTATTGTCCGTCATTTAAAGCTGTAAACGCATTTGGTTGACTAATAACGCCAGGTATACTTTGTGGAAAATCTGGACTTTTAGCACGGTTTAGAATGACGGCTGCTACAGCTACTTGCCCCTCATAGACTTCACCTCGCGCCTCTCCATAAACCACATGCGCCATTTTTTCTACATTATTTATTTTTGCATATGTACCAGGTCCGACGACCCCGTCTTGCGTGAGCCCCACATCATGTTGAAAATTCTTAACGGCTTGCTGAGTCAATAAACCATACTGACCAGTTGGATTTACGTGTAAATATCCCATCTTAACTAGCTGTGTTTGCAGCGAAGTTATTTCTTGTTTATGACTAGTTGATTGTAACGACACAGACGCGGATGCAGGAGATCCTATGTATAGAGTTCCTACTAAGGAAACGCCTAGAAATCCTACTTTCAGTTTCTTTAAAAAGTGCATGTAATTTCTCCTTTGTTTAAATAATTATTAAAACTCAGCCTTTATCCTGTAAGGTATAATTGTTTGTACTGCTTTACGTAGTACTCTTTATATTTCAATGATAAATAGACCTTGGATAAAAGTTAGGTAATATGTCTACTGAATTTAGGAGTCGATTGGTTAATTTTAACGCTAATATGAATTTAAACCAGTGTAAATAGTCCTATTAAATAAAAACAGAAAAAACCACTAGTAGGTTTCTAGTGGCTTTACTGTTTAAAAATCGTTATATTCTTCTAGATCGTCATCGTCTAATGAGCCGGATATGTTTTCTAAATCTGCAATCTTTCCTTCTTTCAGTTGGAGAACCTTTGAAGGCTCTTCTTCTTTGAAAGAATCGTTTCCTACAAAACCTGTTGTTTTTGCTAATGTTTTTAACTCAGCTAGTTCATTCTTTATATGTTCAAGCATTTCGTAGGTTCGTGTGTTTTCCATTGCTTTTCTTTCAGTAGATGAATCATTTAGATCACGTAGAATTAAAGATGAAATATAATCCCCTAACTTACGCGATTTAGCATATGTGGCTAGTTGATGATACACTTCATCACTCAATCGATTTGTCTTAATCGTAAACGCATTTTGACGCTCTGACATCCCCATCACCTACGTTGTTAGGATTTAACGACTTTCTTCTCTGCTGCTTGCTTCTTTTGAACGTAACCAATACTACGAATCTCTAAACCAAATAAATTTAAATGGTGGCTATCTTGAGGAACCTTATGATACTTTTCAGTACGCTCTTCTCCGATTTTGTCACGCATGCTATTCATGATAGCAACTTCTAAAGTAGGAGCTACCCCACCACAGTATACATATTTACGCACTTTATTTGCTGGTGGTGGTGCAACATCATTTAATTTAGCCAATAAAATCTCTACATATTCTCGAAGAGAAGACTTAATTGTACTTGTTAAATCAATGGATTCGCCCGTGTTTTCGTTTTTTAATACAAACTTTTGTTTGCTGTAGTTATCAAGAATAAATTGATCAAAGGCACGTAAGTCTGTAAACAGTTCTAAGAATTTTTCTTTACGTAATTTATCAATATGTGCTAAATAAGGAATGCCTTCAATGCTTTGGAATGACTCACGACTATTGGCAGCTTTCAACCCTTCCGGTAAAATAACTACGTCAATGGAACCACCACCAATATCCACCATAACTGTTTCACATTCCACATACTCATTTGCATCTTCACGATCTTCAAGCGTTAAGTCTTTTTTCAAGGCAAAACGTGCACTTTCTCCCTCTTTTAAGCACGCACTTTCTTCTACTACTACTTTTAACGTACTTTCAAAGCCCGGTGTATGCACAGTAAACGAATGGTCGCCTAAGAAACGATTTGCCATGGCTTTTTGAGCTGCCCCAAATGTGCTTTCTTTCTTAAGGAGCCAGATTGGTAACATGGTAGAAAAATAGTCAATTTCAATTGTATTGTCTTTTTTATTTTTCGCATGTAACGCATGGTAATACGCAATCGCAGCTAAAAAGGTGATGTATGGAATGTGACTTGTGATTTTATTATGTAATTTATTAATATGATTATTAGCCAGCAATTGACTAGCTGCAATGTCTCCTACTAAGAAATAACGCTCTTTCTCTTCCCCATGAATGGTTGTAGAAAGTAAAATACGCTTCTTAAATTCTTCTGGAGCTGTAACAGCATCTGTAAAAAACGAGTCTGCAGCTTCCTTTTGAAGTTCAACTACATTCGTTGGAAAATCGAATAGATATCCATCCATAATGTTCATATCAACGGAGTTACCGCAATCTTTATTAAAACGTGAAATTTTCATTTATAAACACCTCATCTTTTAAGTTGAACTTATATTCAACTCATTGTACTCTATACGAGGTGATTATTCAATATCTCTGGCCAACTTATTCATCTACAAAACCTTACATATATCAACAATTATTCACATTAAGTAGAACATGAACCCACAAATAATATTTAGATTTAACACCTTATGTATCTTACGTTATATCATCAACATAATAAGAGCCTGCATCAAAAATGATACAGGCTCCCGTCTCTTACAACTAAATAATCCTCGTTCTCATTTGCCCTTGTGAGGCCCTTTCGTCACGTATATCGATTCATAACGAGAGTGCCGTTCGTTAAATTACAATACCTACTTATCAATTTGGGTAATACATCTGCTGAAGTCGCTGTTACGTCTTTCAAAACCGAATCAGTCCCTTCATTACGCTTAAGTATTTAACCTTTCACAGTAGCCTCTAAAAATCTTATTTGGGCTCTGTACTATCTGTTTACCACATATGTATGGATTAAAACTTCTTTTTTGATTTAACTTATTAATCTCATTGAAAATTGTCTCTTCTATAAAACCCTTCATTTATCTATCATAAATAAAAAAGCAGTTTGCATTTGCAAACTGCTCTTTTGATGACCCGTACGGGATTCGAACCCGTGTTACCGCCGTGAAAGGGCGGTGTCTTAACCGCTTGACCAACGGGCCATGATTGTTTTTTAAGTTTAACTTAACTGTTTGTTATACTGGTGGGCCTAAGTGGACTCGAACCACCGACCTCACGCTTATCAGGCGTGCGCTCTAACCAGCTGAGCTATAGGCCCTTCATTTGGAGCGGGTGATGGGAATTGAACTCACGACATCAGGCTTGGAAGGCTGATGTTTTACCACTAAACTACACTCGCGTTACTTAAGATGGGGCGACTGATGGGAATCGAACCCACGAATGCCGGAACCACAATCCGGTGCGTTAACCACTTCGCCACAATCGCCATATGTATCTAATTGGCAGGGGCAGTAGGAATTGAACCCACACTGACGGTTTTGGAGACCGTAGTTCTACCTTTAAACTATGCCCCTATCAGATGGTGGCTCGGGACGGAATCGAACCGCCGACACAAGGATTTTCAGTCCTTTGCTCTACCAACTGAGCTACCGAGCCTTTATATAAATGGCGGTCCCGACGGGAATCGAACCCGCGATCTCCTGCGTGACAGGCAGGCATGTTAACCGCTACACCACGGGACCAAGATAGAAAATGGAGGAGGAAGAGGGATTCGAACCCCCGCGGGCTTTGACACCCCTGTCGGTTTTCAAGACCGATCCCTTCAGCCGGACTTGGGTATTCCTCCATATATTTATAACAAATGTAACTTGTATGGTAGCGGCGGAGGGAGTCGAACCCACGACCTCACGGGTATGAACCGTACGCTCTAGCCAGCTGAGCTACACCGCCATATCATTCATTGTAATTATTAAATTGGTGGAGCCTAGCGGGATTGAACCGCTGACCTCCTGCGTGCAAGGCAGGCGCTCTCCCAGCTGAGCTAAGGCCCCATGATACTTCTGGTCGGGAAGACAGGATTCGAACCTGCGACCCCTTGGTCCCAAACCAAGTGCTCTACCAAGCTGAGCTACTTCCCGTTCATGGCGCGCCCGAGAGGAGTCGAAC
>NZ_JBBOUZ010000002.1:0-111230 GCF_038006305.1 Priestia sp. FSL R5-0597 | reverse complement strand
GACGAAGAAGTAGCGCGCGATTATATTTTATTTGAAAGACCTGACGTGACGGTTGTTGTGGTCGATGCAACGGCGATGGAACGAAATCTTAATCTAGCTCTGCAGGTAATGGAAATGACGGAAAACGTCGTAATTTGTGTGAACTTAATGGATGAAGCAAAGAAAAAAGGAATTGTGATTAACGAAAAAAAGCTGGCTGAATCGTTAGGGGTACCGGTTGTGCCTATATCAGCTCGCAATAAAAAAGGAATTACGAATTTGCTGGATGCGATTGAAGGAGTCGTGCGCGGGGAAGTAAAGCTTACTCCTTACCAGGTGCAGTATACAAAAGAAATTGAAGCGTCACTAAAGGAGCTAGAGCCTCAAGTTGCTTCTATTGTTGGAAACCAGTTTCCTCTCCGCTGGATTGCTTTACGAGTTCTTGATGGAGACACGTCATTTTTAGAAACCATTCAGCAGCGCCAGAAGCAAGATATCAGTCACACAGAAAGGAGGAACAGCGCATATGGGAAATCCGTTAACTCCTGAAAACTCATTAGCGATGGAACAGCTAACGCGCTATGCGCAGCAGGCAAAAGAAAAAGATCATCGTTCAAATATGGTCGCAAGTATTTATCAGTCTTCACAGCAAATATGTAAAAAAGCCGTTGTGTACGAAGACCGTTCAAAGCTTCAGCGTACGGAAAAGCTAGATAAAGTCTTCACTTCGCCAATTTGGGGCTTTCCGATTATGCTTGGTATTTTATCGGTGATCTTTTATATCACCATAGCCGGAGCAAACGTTCCTTCTGGATTAATCGCACAAGGTTTTGGCTGGGCGGAAGGATATTTAACAGCTTTCTTTCAAGCGATGCACACGCCAGAATGGCTGCACGGAATTCTTGTACTAGGACTGTTTCGCGGTACGGGATGGGTTATTAGCGTCATGCTGCCTCCAATGGCCATCTTTTTCCCGGTGTTTGCCCTTTTAGAAAACTACGGCTACTTGCCTCGCGTCGCGTTTAATATGGATCGTTTGTTCAAGCGAGCAGGCGCACACGGCAAGCAGTCCCTGACGATGGCGATGGGGTTTGGATGTAACGCCGCAGCGATTATGTCAACACGTATTATTGAATCGCCGCGTGAACGTATGATGGCGATTTTAACAAATAACTTTGTTCCGTGTAACGGCAGATGGCCTACGCTGATTTTGTTAGCTTCTTTATTTATGGCAACAGGCTTTACAGGGAGTGCTAAAACATTCGTAACGGCGCTTGTTGTAGTGGGAACCGTGTTATTTGGAATTGTGGTGACGTTGTTCGTATCGTGGACACTGTCTAAAACAGCGCTGCGCGGAGTACCAACCCACTATACGCTCGAGCTCCCGCCTTACCGTAAGCCAAAATTTGTAGATACAATTGTGCGTGCGACGCTGGATAAATCGCTGTTTGTGTTAAAACGCGCGATTATTGTTGCAGCACCTGCAGCAGTTCTAACATGGATACTGGCCAACATCTATGTCAATGACACAAGTATTTTAATGCACTTCGTTCAGTTTCTTGATCCATTCGCCAAGATGCTGGGACTAGACGGGTACATACTAGCTGCTTTTATTATTGGCTTGCCGGCTAATGAAATTGTTGTACCAGTTTTACTAATGGCGTATTTATCAACAGGATCATTAATTGAAATTGAAGATGCAACAAGACTCAAGCAAATTTTTCTGGATCACCACTGGACGTGGCTAACGGCTCTTAACATGATGCTGTTTTCGCTTCTACATTATCCATGCGGAACAACCCTTGTGAATATTTATAAAGAAACAAAGAACATAAAGTGGACGTTTCTTGCCTTTGCAATACCCACAGTTATAGCCACTGGAGTTACTTTTGTAGTTGCTCAAATCGTTAAAAGTTTCAATTTAATTTAGTCGGAACATATACAAATCAATGAGTTGAGAGATAATGTCTAGTTTTTATATTTTATTTGCCCACATTGAATAACATTTATAATAGGGAGCATACTAAGTAAGATGCCAAAAGGCATCATAGGATAAAGTCTCATAAACAGAAAACCGTCTTAGAGAGAAGGTGGTTTTCTGTTTTTTACGCTGTAGTATACATTTTTAAAATATACTATCTCAAATTAGAAAAAGACGTCTTATAAAATAAGACGCCTTTCTACTCGATTTAAACACTCTTTAGCTTACGTTGTTTAACTAATTCAACCTTATACTTTTCTTCGAACTTATTAAACATAGAGATATTTGTTAATACGCCCATAGATAACATCAGTAATGTGAGTGAAGATCCACCATAACTCACAAACGGTAAAGTTACACCTGTAATAGGTAAAATACCCGTTACTGCGCCAAGATTCACAAATACTTGAATACCAATCATAACTGAAATACCTATAGCCATTAATGCTCCAAAAGGTTCTTTGCACTTCTGTGCAATTCTTAGACCTTTAATAACAATAAAAAATAATAAACCCAGAACGATAAGTACACCCCAAAAACCTAATTCCTCTGCAATAACAGCCATAATAAAATCTGTATGAGATTCAGGTAGATAACCAGCTTTTTGTACACCCTGTCCTAGACCTAAACCTTGTAACCCCCCGGTTCCTATAGCCAAATAAGAATTAACAAGCTGATATCCATCGCCTTGCTGATTTTCAAATGGATGTAGGTATCCTGTAAAACGAGAGATACGTACAGGAGAGAAGACTGTATCAATATGGCCAGTTACTAATAAAACGACAAGCATAATCCCTATGCCTACTACCCCTAGCATCGCAATTTTCAGCATTGATTTTCTAGAAATACCAGAACATAAGACAATCGCTGCAACGATGCCTAAAATAAGCAGAATTCCACCATAATCAGGTTGCATGGCAATTAAAATGCAAAGGAAAAAGACGATAATAATAGGTGGAATAATTGCACGCTTTAAGTCATTTATATATTCCTGTTTATTTGTAAAAACAGCTGCTAAATAGACAATAATGACGAGTTTTGTTAATTCTAATGGCTGTATCCTAACTGGACCAAGTACAAGCCAACTTGTTGCGTTTCCTGCCGTATGTCCGAATACAAGTACCAGAACTAAAAGGGTAGTGATTCCTCCTAATGCAAGCATCAAGAACCTTTTTTCTTGGTACATCTTATAAGGAATAACGGCTGTGACGCAGAAAAAGAAAAGCCCTGCTAAAAGTGCAAACTTTTGTTTTTGATAAAAGTAATCACCCGTGAATCCATATCGAGCGATAGCTGTTACCATACTAGCACTGTAAACCATAATTAAACCAATAATACTTAAAACAACTAAGGCTATGATAAACTTGTAGTCATAACACTTTAAAACCTTTTTAAACATAGAAAGATCCTCATTCCTTGCAATATAAAAAATATGTTTTTAGAGAAAAACTCTCAATAAATTAAACAACCCAAAGGTTGAACTTGCTACTATAGCCACAGTACCTACTGTTTTGTTTCTTCCTGCTAAATAATAATGTAAACTATGTAAGATAAATGCAACTGAGACAACCATGATGACTGCCTTGTACCAAAAAGAACTATCTAAATACCACCCTAAACTCATAAAAATAAGTAGTAGTACTAAAGATATTGTTCTTATTCTACTTTCCGTGACAACTTCTACGTACTTCATATAACACTCCTACCGCCAAATAAAATTCCTATCATATGGTTAATTACCATGTATTAACCATAAATGTAAACGAAGTTATAATTATACCATAATAATTCCTTAAATAAGCAAAGTATGTTAGCCAAACATATAATAGTCATTTTGTATATAGGTTGTTCGTTAGCAGTCAACATACTCGTATATCAAAGCAAGCGAAAAAAACTCCTTTTACCATCAGAAGTTTAAAAAGCCTTCTTATTATAGCTTAGTGCATCAAAAGTAAACCTTTTATACATATCACAGTTTAGGAAATGATTTTGGATTCAGATATGATACGATGCTAAACAACTGATTCAGCGTCTTAACATACATTTAAAGATGCAGTCCGTAAAGGTATAACTTTACGAACTATGAATTTTAGTTATTTTACATTAAAATATACTATTTTTTAGAATATAGGAGACATACAAGAACATACGTTTGACTTTTTTGATTAGGCTGTGATATATTTCTTGTCTATACACCACTATACATAGTAGAGAATGAGGTAAGTAGATATGAAAAAAGCTGAATTAATTGATGCTGTCGCGTCGAAATCAGAATTAACAAAACAAGACACAAAGAAAGCCATTGATGGACTATTTGCAACGATTTCTGCCACACTGGCAAACGAAGAGAAAATTCAAATTGCTGGATTTGGTACATTTGAAGTACGTGAACGTGGAGAGCGTACAGGACGTAATCCACAAACAGGTGAACAAATTGTTATTCCAGCTACAAAGGCTCCAGCCTTCAAGCCAGGTAAAGAATTTAAAGAAGCTGTAAAATAAAGTAAAGAGGATTTATATAAACTCTCCAGAACAAGATTCTGGAGAGTTTACATAAATCCAAATGCAAAGGGTGAAACATAGACTTCCTATGGAATACACGTCTATATTACGCTTTAATACCAAATTTAAATTCAATCTCATGCTTTAGAATTTCCGCACCTCGCGGGCTTAACACAATTCCTTTTGCATATTCCCTGTTTTGTGAGGTCACTTCACCGGTAATCATACATTCATTTTGGGCTTTGTATTTCTGAAGAATAATGTGATTGCCATCAACAAATATTTCTACAGGATCTTTTTCTTTGATAGTAAGAACCTTCCGTAACTCCACAGGAATTACAACACGGCCCAACTCGTCTACCTTTCGCACAATACCCGTTGTTTTCATACTTTTCCTAACCTCCAAAGATAAAATAAAGGACATGAACTCTAGATATTACTTTTATAGAATTAAATTTTTTGCTGCATCAATTGTTCATTCTTATAGTAAAGCAAAGGTGTTTTGTTAATTCTTCTTTTTCAAGAAAGTAATTTAGCACGAGAATAAAGAATTGTACAAATCATTTAATACTGTCCCCTTACATTTCTTTCGCTGTTTCTTTTAAATTGTTCTTTCACATACGTACACGTACGCTCATGATCACGGGAAAAGAAGTGATCCTTTTTATGGTACACTTTTACTCCACAAGATGGACAAGCAAAGAAGCCAATTGTTAGCTCACCGGGCACCTCATGTGCATAAAACTCACCAGTTGCTGTAAACATCACTACATGATTGGCTTTTTCGATTTTCGCTCTCAACCCTATTCCTCCTTACCCATATATTTCATATAATTCTATAATAAGGTCTATACGGTAATAATACAAAAAATAAGCAGCACCTTGTGTTTTGACACGAGATACTGCTTTTATTGTTGTTTTCATAAACGCCGTATGTACCATTTTCATTTAAATCTAAACAATTTAGTATGTATAGCTGTAAAAGTCTAAGAGTCTCCTGTTTATTTTATGGAATTTCCGTCTATACATTTTCTAGTTTATTAAATCCTTCCTTTGTATAAAAGAATATTTCTGCCACTTTAAAGTTAGAGTCATTTTATAGAAACAATAAGAATAAAATGCAAAATGATGTATTTTTATTGTAAAACGATAAATTATATGTTAAATTCGTATTTGAAATTTAATAAATGAGGTGTTTATTATGAAACAAAGTTCAACAATAATTTTAAAAATAGCTCTTTTTCTCATGGGAGCTCTGGTTCTTGCTTTAGGCATATTTGGTTTATTTTATTTAGCTAACAATACAGCAAATTCAGACTACTCCTACATACTATATCCTGCTGTAAGCATTATGTATCTTTCAGTTATCCCTTATTTCCTTACGTTGTATCAGGCTTTTCGACTTCTTATCTATATTGACAAGAACAAAGCGTTTTCTAGCATTTCTGTAATAGCATTAAAGAAAATAAAATATTATGCAATTGTAATTAGTGGCCTGTATGTGATAATGATGCCATTTGTTTTTTTAATAGCAGATAAAGACGATGCGCCAGGCCTTATAATAGTTGGAATGGTACCTATCTTTGCTTCGTTGGTAATTGCAGTCTTTGCTGCGGTCCTTAAAAGACTTTTACAACAAGCGATTGATATAAAATCGGAGAATGATTACACAGTTTGAGGTGGATAAAGTGGCAATTATAATTAATATTGATGTCATGTTGGCTAAAAGAAAAATGAGTGTGACGGAACTTTCAGAGAAGGTAGGAATAACGATGGCCAATCTTTCTATCTTAAAAAATGGCAAGGCAAAAGCAGTTAGATTTTCAACTTTAGAGGCTATTTGCAAAGCCTTAGAATGTCAGCCTGGCGATATTTTAGAATACAAAGATGAAGAAGATGCTTAAAATAGTCACAAATAAAGCATTAGAACGAAATTTAATGGGTTTGCTTAAGGAGGTTAGTTAGTCAAAGACAAATATTAAACAGAGGAGAAATTTAATGAGTTTTATCAGTCTAATTATGCTCTTTGTTTTATTTCTTATATTGGTTTTTATAGTAGTTGGGGTACTTTCTCGTCGTAGGAATATTCAAAACAAACCATCATTATGGGGAGTTGGAGTATTTTTACTACAATTACTACTTATCGTATTATTTTTCACTGAAATTACAGCAAAATTTAATGAACTATTTTTTGATATCCTTTGGTGGGTCACAGTTGCCTCTGGTTTTATCGTTGGAATACGTAAATTTAAACATAATGTAATCCTTTCTATATTAAATATTTTCATCAGCCTTATATTAACAATTTTTATGCTTTTATTATTGTTTATAACATCTATGTAACCATTAAAAATTGTCGGTTATTTAACTATTTTATGGACCTTATAAAGATTCAAAGTAAAGGAGCAGCATTCCGTGATAACGGAATACTACTTAATCATTAATTATTTTTTAATTTGTAGCCTTTGAACGTATATCCATAAACCTTAGTTAGATCAACAAAGCTCTTATAGGAATACGTGATAACAACCGGTGTCTCAACTTCAACTTTCTCATAAAGCTTCTCCACATCTTTATTATGCATTCTGACACATCCGTGACTCACGTATTTTCCAATGCTGCTTTCATTGTTATTTCCGTGAATTCCATATGTATCGCCATTCGTACCGCCTGCATTTAATCCTAACCAACGCTTTCCTAATGGATTACGAGGGTCTCCTCCAGCAATATGTCCTGTATAATAAGGACGATTCTTAATCTTATTCACTATTTTAAAGAATCCAACAGGTGTTTTCTCCCACGTTTTACCTGTAGCTACTGGATTAATAACTTCGATATAACCATTGTGAAAATAAGCAAGTTTGTTATATTTCTTATTAATGATAATGAAGTCTTGATTAGATGCTTTATTGGAAGCTTCCGTTTTCCCTACCGACACCCCACATATTGTAACCATCAATAATGTAAAAATAGTCATTAATTTAATGAATAGATTCTTCACCTTAAACACTCCTCTCTTTATCATGTGTATATAAAACAGAAAAAACACCTTCTTTATTTGAAGGTGTTTTTCGTAACAATCATTTATAAATAAAACTTAATATACATTTGTATAGGCAGAGAAACGTTCTCTAACGAAATTAACGTTTGTTTTACGGAGTTGCCCATTCGATGCAAGTTTGAGCACTTTAAAAATCATTTGTTAATCAATATTTAGAAAGTAATCAAAGTCACTTGTTATTTGCACCACATATTCCATTTCATAACTATGGTCCTCCCTGAGTATACGACCACTTACTTTGTTTTCTGAATCATCATAATAGTTACTTAAAGATTTCCTTGTACCGTCTTTATCTTTGTAATAATACCCCTCCGGACTTTTGACTTTTTGAAAATCACCTTGAAAATAAATTTCAGGCTCTACACCTCTTTTATCACTTTTAGGGTATTTAAATAATCCTGCTTTTTTATAATACATTATTATCTCTTCCTTGCTTAGTCTAGTAGATAGCCTTACTGACGCAATAATTCCCCAATAACCACCACTACCACCGACAAGATATTTTCCATTAGCTTGCTCATTTTCAATAACTTTTGTTTTAGGTGGAGGAGGATATTTAAACAGTTGTTCAGCAAAATTATTGGAGACCCTGTCCTTATCAGTCCAATTTGTCAATCCTAGAACTAATACTACAATTAATATTACTGCTACTAAAAGCAGCATACCCAACTTGCTACATACTGTTTTCCTTATAAAATTCATATACAAGAGACCTCTCCTGCTGCGCTTTCCTTGTTTAGATTTCTACATTTACTTACTGATTTTTTCTGTATGGCGACAACCTGGAAAAGAGGAACAGCCAAAAAAGCGAGTCCCATTCCCATCTCTTACGACTAGATCTTGCCCACACTTTGGACATTTACGAGGTTCTGGTATGATATTTTCAAAGATTTCCCGTGCCTTAAAAACGGGATTGACTTCATTAATAAACTTTTGAAGATCCGCACGATCCACTAACGTTACATCACATGCAGCTGCTAATTCTTTTGCTTGTTTGGTGAAATAACTATTGGTCACGACCCAAGCTTGATTTGCTTTATAATACGCTTTTGCTGCGTATACTTCTTGTACTGCTGAAAGACTGACTCTATTTTTAGCACTGTACCGTTTGGCCTGAATCACAATCTTTTCTTTTCCCTTCATTACCAAGTCAGCTCCAAAGTCGCCAGACGATGGTGTTACTTGTATCTTGTAACCTAACTGTTGGAAAAGAGCCTGCAAGTAAAATTCGAACTGCCTCCCATCCATTTTATCAATATAGGGCATGGCTGATTGGGCTAATTCTTTCCTATACTTCCGTTCACGAAGAACACGGTAGGCAAATCGAGAAAGCTTAAATAAAATGATGAGAAGAAAGAGATAAAATACACTTTGAAACACTTTATCCATTCATTGAAAGCTCCTGTTCTGTTTGTTTATTCCGGAGACGTGATGCCACAGGTTGAATGCTTTTTCCATTCTTATTTAATGCGTCGTTCCAATCTTTCGCTCCCTTTGGAATATCTGCTCTTATTAAATCAGCATTAACGATTTGGTTCATTTTGTCAATAAATTCTTTTCCTCCTTGGTCATTATCGACAGCTAACACCATTTCTTGAATGCTTAAGCCTTCTCTTCGAGCTTCGATATAAGATTGAGCAACAGTTTTAGGTTTTAAGCCATTCATACTAATAAGACGTGTATTCTGCAATTGATTTTCCTGTATACTCCAATAAGAAAGAAGATCAATTGGGCTTTCAAAGAAATGAATCTTGTTTGGGCGACCAACATCAACTGAAAAGCCTGTATGAGGGTTATCGTTCGGTAAGACTTGTTTAAAAGAACCTCGCTTATTTTTTATCGAAGCTGTTCCTTGTCGATCTGCCCCAATCACTTTTCCTTTGCCTCCATGCTCACGCCACTTAAACACCACATTGTTCCGTTTGTCCTGGGCGATTAAATCTTTTTGAAGGAGCCAATCAACTAATCGAGGATCTATTTTACGTTCTTTTATGAGATAGCCTTTTACTTTGCTTTGATCCTTCACTTCTAACTCTTTTGGATAGCGAAAAGGCTCGTTGGATTTGGAATTAGTCTGCTGTTCGTGAGAATGAGAAAGCTCTTTATAATCGCCTTTATTGATATCTAATACAGCTTGTGGGAACGACATCCCATAATACATTTGAGCGAAACTGATTGCCCCATATCCTGTTTCATTCCGGCTATTCCAAGCGTACATATTTCCTTTGATGAGTAAGCTATCATGTTCCGTATGACGATAATACTTTCCTTCTTTGATAAAGGTTTCGCCTTTGGCTTCCAGATACGACAACAAATCAATATCTCTGGCTTTCATAACCTCCTCCTCCTTGACGTGTTTTCGTTCTCCCACCTAAATCCCTCCTTTACTCCACGATATGAAAAAAGAGAGCTTTTCAGCCCTCCCATCCCGTCTAAACTTTTGCTTTTTTTAACGTTCCATTTCTTGTGGTTCTTTCTGTTTTTTTGAAGAATTTGCTCCACTATTCCGTGCAAAAAACTTTGTAAATCCATTCTGTGATTTCTCTTCTTTTTTCTGCTTGTCATGATCCTTCTTCTCTGTGTCCAAAGCCTTTTCAAGCTTCGTTAATTTCTCACGTTGAGAATCAGTCAAATTCAGTTCTTTTAATTCCTGCAGCACTTCTTTTTTTAATTTGTACACCTTATCAAAAGAATGTTTTTGTTCAAACTCCTTCATTTTGGCCAAACGCAGCTCTTTCTCTTGAGACGTTTCTTGCTTCAACTGCTTTTCGACAGGAGCTTTTTTTGCTTCAGCTTCTTTTTTCTCTTCTTTAGAAGAATCTTTTTCATCTGATATACCTAATTGAGCTAGTAAGCTTTGTTTAAACAGCTGCTTATACTGTGTCTCTTCACTAGGCTGCTGCATAACTTCTAGTACTTCTTGTTTATAATCTTCTTGATATTGCTCCTTTTCTTGTGCTTGTTTTCCTGCTTGAAACTGATGAGAAAGTTCATTTTCCATTCCTTTCAATTGGTCAGGGGTGAACTGTTTTTCCTTTAAAGAACTTGATTTCAACATCACATAATCGTTTTCTGCATTTACACGGGCTAACATACTATCAATATCTTGAGGCTTTTCTTTTTCATGAGCTTGTAAAAATGTAAGATAGCTTGTTTTGAGCTGCGTTTCTCGATCTTTCTCTAAAACAGGATTCACATCATGACTTCTCAAAAAATCAACTGTTGTTTCACTTTTATAGGCTTGTTTTTGCCCTTTTTCATCCGTAGAAACAAGTAAAACCTGCGGTTTTTCCTCTCCTAGAGCTGATTGTGTTAAGTAAACAGCACCAGAAGGGATGTCATGCAGCTGTTTCTCACTAATATTCGCCCAATCTGCCTGGATTTTTTCATTTTGTGGATGCTTCATAAACTTCTTTAATTCTCGTTTATCAGAAACAAGCGTTTTAAATTGGTCATTTGAAAGAGATGTTACTTTTTGCATGATTGATTCCTCCATTTAATTCATATTTGGACACAAAAAAAGAGAGCATGTACGCTCCCTCACCTTTCTAGCTCTGGTTCTTCTTTTTTTCGTTTAGCTGTACCTGTACGTTTTTGGAATTGCACGTGACTGCCCACTTCCATACGGTCTTGAAAAGTAAGAGATTGTTCTTGAACTTGACCATGGGTGACCCCCTTTTCATTTCTCCTCATCGTTAAGTCAACCTGATGCTCAAGTTTTACGACTTCCTCCTTTGTCATCCAACCATTTTTAATCGCTTGTGTTTTGGTTGAATAGTAGGTTTCTTCAGCCGTAACACGCTCTAGAATGCTGTCTACATTTTGTGCCGATTCTTCTCGTTGTTTTTGTATATAATTTCCATACCCTTCTTTCATCTTCATATGCACATTATCAGAAGAAAGAGGCTCTGTTTGCTGCTGTTTTTTATCGTTTTTTTCTGGTGACTGATTTTTTTCTCGTTCTTTTACTAAGGTATCTTCGATTGTTTCAATAAAGCCAACGGACGTTTCATGTACTTCTTTTAAAAGCTTGGTTTTATCTTCAAAGGTCTTTCCTTTCGTCCAGTGTGACAGGTATCCTAGAGAATACTCACTCGTATCAATGCCAAAATAAGAAGAAACGGTGTAAGCCGTCATTTCTGCCTGAAATTCTTTTTCCGCAGCTGTATAGTTTAGATGCGTGTCTTCGGTGTGAAGTTTCGCATGTGCCAATTCATGCGCCAAAGTTTTTACATTTTGACGTTCAGAGTTACGAGGATTTAACGCAACTTCTTTTGTTAAGGTGTAACTGATCCCCTTTGCAGCGCCAAGCTCTTCTTTTGGTTGAATAATAGAAATACCATTCTTTTCGGCAATGGCTTCCATCCCTTTATAAAGTACCTTGTAGTCCTCCACGTTGCCTTCTAACCAACGATTGGGGAAAATCTTAGGTAAATCACTCGCTTTTGCATTCGTTTGTGAAATTTCAAAAACATGGCCGACTGAAAAATACAGTCGGCCTTGAGTGACTTCTTTTTTCCCCTCTTGAATGAGCTTTTTTTCTTGAGGAGTAGCTTTATTAATAGACTTTAACTTCCCATTTTCATCTTTAAATTTAGGAACCGTTTTATTTGGCACAAGAATCTTAATACCTTTCTCCCCTTTATTAACAGAGAACCCTTTATCTTTCCAAAACTTAAATGATCCAACAGCTTGAGCACCAAAGAACTGTTCTTGAATAAGAGCTGTGTTCGACATGGAGTATTGATAAAACTTACCCATAAAAGATAAGTAGTCTTTTAATTCTTCGGCAGAATGAAAATGTTGCTCCACCTTTTTCTCCATCCCTTTCGTTAACTCTTCAACCTCTTTACGCTTATCCTCAACAGATTTTTTTGCATAGGTTTTACTCATCTTCTCCCTCCTCTTCTTGATAGGAGATCCCCTTGAGCTCTTCTAATTCTTGTTCATACCAAGGCTCCTCTAAATCCACAAAAAGCTTCTGTGTTTTAATATTCATGGGCACCAACATATTCTCTTGATGCACCACATATTGATGAAACTCCTTCGCTTCTTCTGGACTTAAATTCACCTCTACTTCTTTGTCTTGATATTGCACAATGGCATGATCCTCTCCTACAGCTTTAATCGAAGCTAACACTAAATCCTTGTTAAAAAACATATCTGATTCCTCCTCTACATGTTTAAAACTACCTTTATATAAATCAATCATTAAGATGGTTGTTTCCCTTTGGACTCTTCCCAATCAATCCGTTTTTGACGTTGATTTCCAATACGCTTCTCAACAGCTTCCTTCGCAACCTTTGTGCTATCTAACTCTTGTAAATCGGTTGTCATTAATCCATCAAAACCATGATGGAAGAAAAGACCGTTCATGTATTCAATTAAAATTTGTGTGTTTTTATCAGCACTATTTGCACCAAGACGAATCCTTGTTAATTCATCTTTTAAAACCTGATGTAAGTTATTGCTGACCACTTCCGAAATATATTCCAACGACCATTCATTACTTTTAGCAACTTTATGTTCCTTACAAATTTGAGCAATAGCTTCACCCGTAAATCCGATATTGTTTTCTTCCATATATGTTTGGATATATTGTTTTGTTTCCTCATCCAGTGATAATTTCATACGTTGTTTATTCATTTAATAACTCCTCTCTTCCTGACGATTATGTTCAATTTCTTTTTGTAATTGTTCATAATGTTGTTGGTTTTTCCAACTTTCATATTCTGATTTAAACGCTCGCTCCATCTTTTTTAATGCAAAATGCATAGAGACCTTTTGGTTAAAACTTGCAGGACGTTTTGATTGTTTCTTACTTTCTATCATTCTTTTAATCTGTTGCTGCTGCTTATCATAATCTTTCATTTCTTTTAAGAAAGCATTGCCCATTCGCTTATAAAGATCATCAATTTTCGTTTGCTTATAGTTCTTATATCGTTTCTCATCAACCTTTCCTTCTCCATAGGCTTTCTTTAATTCCTCTACTTCCTTATCTAATTTTCCAAGTAATTGTTGGTACTCATTACGATGATACTTTTCAATATATTTTTGACTTAACACATCAATAAATGGCTTCATTGGTTTTAATGTTCGGTAACTATATTGCCACTGCCTTTTATCTTCTGGAAGATGATTATAAATTTGAAGAAACAATGGTTGAATGTCACGATTCTTCCACCTTAATGAAGAATCCTGCTTCTTTTTTCCGACCATATCCTTTCGAATCAACTCATTTATTTTCTGGTGTTGCTCACCTCGATTTAAAATTTGATTCACGACTGTTGACTTCATCGCATCCAACGTTTTAGGCTTTCTTTTGCCTCGTTCACGAGTAGGTTGTGGTTCTACTGTCGCAATATGAATATGAATGTTTCCCGTATTGTAGTGAATGGCAGCTGACCAAACAGCCGACTCATTTAACCTTTCCCTTTTAAGCATTTCCTTCATAGACTGACGGGTAATCTCCATTAATTTTTTCTCATCCACTGTATGAGTATCAGCATCGTATAAACCATTTTCTTGGAGCCAAGGATTATGAAATGTGATAACATCTTGCCACATAATACTGTTATTTTTCTGCGCTTTTTCAAACAACTTTTTTAATTGCTTTTTCTCCTCGTCATTCAATTGATTCGATTGTTGGGTGAACAAAGAAGATGTCTTATCAGGGTTATCCATATAATCTTGATAAAGAGTAAATAGTTTCTCATGGGCTTCTTGATCTTTCTTCGCATCATCACGATCTACATAATCAACATAATCTTGAAAAGCTTTTTTATCAGATGTAACAAATTTTGTTTTCAAGACCACGCCTGGAATAACAGAAGATGTACTCACTCCTCATCTTCTCCCGTCATATCTTGAATAAATCCATTGATTGTTTCAATGGCAACTGCACACCTTTCCATCATCTTTATGTTTCGATCAATGAGAAGTTCTAACTCTGCTTCACGATCTTTTTGTTCTTGAAAAACAGCCAGTGTTTCAATCTGACCTTTTAAAAATTCTTGCCGAGAAATCTTCTTTTCTTTTGCGATTTTATCAATTTTTTTAAGTGCAACTGGATCAATATACCGAATTTTAATTTCCATTTTATCCGACCTCTCTTTTGTAGTAGTGCTCTTCCCCCTAAAAAGAGAGAAGAGCATAAGGGGTTTTTGCCCCCACCATAGGTGTGGGGCTAGGCAGAGCCTAGCAAAGCCGTGGGTACAAAGAAAATCGCTAAATGTCCCCTTTACGTCCCCTTTTTTTGGTGTACGTCCCTTTTACGTCCCCTTTTAAAATCCCAATGTCCCCTTTATGTCCCCCTATTTTGGAGCCATGTCCCCTTTGCGTCCCCCTGTGTTTTTTCACTTCATGGC
Source organism: Priestia sp. FSL R5-0597 (assembly GCF_038006305.1). NCBI lineage: Bacteria > Bacillati > Bacillota > Bacilli > Caryophanales > Bacillaceae > Priestia > Priestia sp. FSL R5-0597. The sequence continues at coordinate 96,340 of NZ_JBBOUZ010000002.1, read as the reverse complement.
TAAATCTTGTTGCTTTTCATTCAATTTTTGGAGCTTTTCTTGTAAGCTTTTTTGTTCATCTTTATAGAGCTGAATGCTTTCATCACTTGACTGAATGGCATCCTTTTTCATGGCGATTTTTGATTCAGTATCGGCTTTTTCCTCATTCACTTGGTACTTCATATCACGTTGTAACTCGTTCATTTCTTGTTGCGTTTGACGTTTATGTTTGGCTTCTACCTTAATTGCCTTTTCATAGTTTTTCATTTTCTCTTTAACAAAATCTTTTTCCAAATCATTGACTAAAAACACATAATCTTGTTTGGTTTTTATTCCTTTTCCTTCTTCACTTTTTGTTTTTCATTGGTCAGAATAGAGCGTTGTAATTAACGCATGAGCATCTATTTCATCTGTTGAATCTGTTTCTGAATCACTCGTTACATCATCTACGTTTACCGTTTCTTTTTCTTGTGCAACAAAGCTTACTTCTTCTTCATCTGTTTGATCCATTTTGATGACCATATCCAGTGAGCTATTAGCCACATGGTATACACGATTTTCAATGGTTACGGTTCCTGTTATGTTAGAAGAAACCGCCTCGTATAGATTTATAGTTAATTTTTTAGCGCTAGTAAAACTTAAATTCAACTTATTGCTCACTTAATATAGTTTCTTAATAACAGCTCCCTCTTTAGTTCAACTTTAGTTAAACCTAACATTAATTAATCACAGATTTATAGTCAGATTTCTAAAGTGTAGTTGAAGATAAGTTCAACTTAACAGTCACTCACTATAGATTCACAGTTGGATTTCGTCTCTTCAGCCTTCTCCAATCCAAACTTAACAGTCACTTACTATAGATTCACAATTAGATTTCATCTCTTTAGCCTTCTCTAATCCGAACTTAACAGTCACTTACTATAGATTCACAGTTAGATTTCATCTCTTTAGCCTTCTCTAATCCGAACTTAACAGTCACTTACTATAGATTCACAGTTAGATTTCATCTCTTTAGCCTTCTCTAATCCGAACTTAACAGTCACTTACTATAGATTCACAGTTAGATTTCATCTCTTTAGCCTTCTCTAATCCGAACTTAACAGTCACTTACTATAGATTCACAGTTAGATTTCATCTCTTTAGCCTTCTCTAATCCGAACTTAACAGTCACTTACTATAGATTCACAGTTAGATTTCATCTCTTTAGCCTTCTCTAATCCGAACTTAACAGTCACTTACTATAGATTCACAGTTAGATTTCATCTCTTTAGCCTTCTTAAGAACTTTGTTATAATTAACTATGACTTTGAATTGCCTATTCTATCAAAAATAGCAAAAGAACCTGTAAATCTAACAAAAAATCCATTATTAAATCTCTCAAAATTTGATGTCAGTTCTGTTATAATGACAACAAATTTATTGTTATTATAATCGAGAAGAGGAGGGGTTAATTTGAAACAAACTGAGGAAGAATTCAAATTAAGTGAAGTAATAAAACTTACTGGACTGTCTGATCAAACAATTCGAAGATATCAAGAGGACTTTAATATTCAAGGAATTCGTACTCAAGGTGGTCATCGTCGTTTCAAAAGAGAAGAAATTGATATGTTACTTGAGGCTAAGAGATTAAAAGAAGAACATGGTTATTCTATTAAGCAAATCCGTTCACATTTTAATGGAGAAACAACATCAGAGATGTTAGAAAAGAATGAACCTATGAAAACAGTTTTTGAGAAGAAAATACTGAATTTAGAAGAACAATTAGCAGAGGCAACTGAGAAAATTGATTCTATGGTTCAGGTTTTAACAACATTTATGAATCAAAGTGGACAAACAAATCAAAAAATTTTATCTCAATTTCAAGATGTACTAAAGGCACTTCCTGAAACATCTACAACTACAAACAACCAAAGAATCTTGGAAAAAGAGCAACGTCTAAACGAATTGAAAATTAGGAACAAATTAAAAAAAGAAGCCATTGAAAAATGGGGCATTTTACCTGAAGAGGAACGGACTACTACAGTGAAAACTGGTCTATTTAGTTTTAAAAGGGAAGAAAATCATAATAAAAAACGTGCTTTCATCGAAGATTACATAAGTGAACATTTAGTAGATCGACTTGAAAGAGAGTATGACATGAAATAAAATCAATGATTAACCTAATTTTAGTGAAAGATAAAAAATGAAAGAGGCATTGCCCTTAGTTAAGCTGAATTAACTAAGGGCAATGCCTCTTTCATTTGGAAGATTATTTTTATTGAAACTAAAAATTGCACTTTGCATGCTGGTCAAGAGTAGAGAGAAAGATTTTATTTTTCAGATAAATGATTTTAAAATTATTTATTATCTAAATGAAAAAGATTAGCCTAAAATACTCGTTTTGATATATTTTGCTAATTTTTATTGAATTATGAGACTAGTTAACGCTATAATAAAACTAACAAAAAGGACCGGAATAGAAAAAAGACTTCAACTGTTTAAGAAGTGCTGTCAACACTCTTAAACCGTTCACCCTAATTACAGTAGGGAAAACACTTGTCGAAGTCTCTTGTTAATAGAGTTAGTTTTTCTATAAAATAAAACTTATGTTTTTATTTTATACGAAATTGACATCTATTTCAAGGGCTTAGTTCATCAAAATCAAGGCATTGTTTTCCTTTTTCCAGGGAAACAGTGTCTTTTTTGTGTTCCTTAAAGGAGAAGATGAACAAATGACAAAAATATTAACCTGTTATTTAAAAGATGTAGATACCTTCAATGGACGGTTCAAATGGTTATGGACCAACAAGTCCACGCTTCGTAAAAAGAAAGAAGAGTTTTTAGACATTCTTCGTACCCACTTTAAACAACAACAATCTGCTATACATAAAGAATTTCCTAAAAAGAGAATGGAAATGCTCGATCATGTCATCTATAACCTAGTGGCTACGGGCATTCAAGCGATCCGTTCTGAAACGCTTATGAAGAAATTTAATGTGTCCAAAAGTACCGTTTCTCGTTTTGTACGCTCCTTAAAAGCGACACCGTTTATCATTGTCGCTCGTTACATTAAAGAAGATACAACAGGTACTCATCCGGACAGTTATGTATTTATCCTTAAAAGCCATAAAAACTTTCATCACATTTGCGACGAAATCTTTTTTGCCCATGATACAACAGGGATACAAACGCTTCAACAAGAAGAAATGACCACTCCTGTGACACGTCCTGTGACGCATCCAGAAAGTGCTGAAAACGTTGATACACCAAGCTTAGAGGTCGATAAATCACCGAATGCCTTTATTAACCTTGATTTACCTGTAAATCATATAAATAATCATTTAATGTCTGTTTCACAGGCATTCACCTACATCAAAGGTGTGCCTAAGAAAGTCAATCAAGTCTATGCAGGTAAATATGGACATCAACTACAAGACTTCTATGCTCGCATTCAAAATGCTGCAAAAGCAGTAAAAAAAGATACAGAGATTACGATTGAGAAAGAGCAAGTACATGAAATTGCGTATTCAACCATTGTTGGGTTAGATAAATATGTCCATGAAGCTAATCAACAAGGGAATCCTTTATCCCTACGGGATATGTGTCGACTAATCTATCAGATTGCGAAAAATCAATTCTATGATTTAACAAAGCCTAAAGACCAGGATTATTCATCAGTATACGCAAACCAACAAGAAGTTATACATAACGAAAGTCAAACAATAACATTCGCTACACCAAAACGGATTATCCGTAAGGAGCTAGTTCCAAATTGGTTAAAAGCTGAACAGCAGCAAGAAGAAGCTACAAAAGAAACAGAGATTTCTTTGGAACACCAGCTTGAAATGATTCAGTTAAAGCAAGATTTAGGTCAAGAGCTAACACCGGAAGAAGAGAACTTGCTGCAGGAGCACAGCTCTACGTATAGTTTGTTTGAGATTGCTCAGGTAAAACAAGACTTAGGACAAGCTTTAACGCCAGAGGAACAAGACTGTTTACGTCAACACAATCAGTTAAAAGACACAGCTTCCTAATCAAAAAAAGTAGAAATCTCTTAGAAGCTGATGTTTCAATATGACATGTTTATTTAGAACTGTGTTCTAAATAAACAATAATAATTATCTATGCAGGAGGAGACTATTATGCCACATAAAATTACGTTAACCGGCTCAGCCACAGGACCATTACGAGAATATGATCGCTACGTTGCTTTTGATATGCGTGAAAAAGGGTCACCATCTGCGCCGAAGGGGTTAAAGAAGAGTACCTTTATTTCGTATACGGTGTTTGTTGCAAAGAAAGCCTTTAATAAAACAGGGCTCACGAAGAAAAGTATCATGCATGAAAAAATCTTAATTCAAGGTGAACCAACATTAGACATTGCGATTGATGAATGTCCTGGTGAGGTAGGAGTGATCTGTTTCCAGATTACCGTTCTTCCGAATAAAAATGATAAAGAGAAGAATGATTCAGATGCGAAAAAAGAACCTAAGCAAGAGGCTTCTGCGCCTTCTGAAGCCCAAAAGAAAACGGAATCTACTAAACAGGAAGAGGCACAAGCACCTGTTTCTCAACCTGTAGCAAAAGAAGAGAAAAAGAGTGAGAAAGAAAAGACAAGATTATCTAACCAACCGAAGGGAACTCAGGATCTATTGAAATTTGATGAAATCATCGTACCTGAAGAGTTCTTAAAAACACGTCCAAACCCTGAAAAAACACAAAAGGTCATTGATTTTGTGAAGCGTACAGGTCGTTTAGATGAGCCATTGACGATTGAAAAAGATTCAAAGATTCTAAAAGATGGCTATCGTCGTTATATTGTGGCCAAAACGGTGAAAATGGATCAAGTTCCTGTTGTATACGAGTACCAAAAGTAAAAGCCTAAAGAAAAAGTAACAACTGTTTATCTTTTCACTGACAAATTAGAAAAAATAGACTTAATAAAGTGATAACCTGTGTCCAATGGATAACAAGATAAATGAAACAGGATTTACTTTCTGCTGAGGAAAGATAAACATCTCCACTACTATTCTCTATACGTAGCTTTCTATACATCTAAGTCGAGAATTGGAGGGCAATATGGTGACTAAAAATCAAAAAGTGTGGACAGAGGAAGAAGATTTATTTCTAAAAGAACAATATGGGCGAATGACACTCCAAAAAATTGGTGAATGTTTAAATCGTAGTAAAGAATCGGTTAATAAACGGGTTTCACGACTACAACTTCGCCATAACCAAAATGGCATACGCAAAAAATGGTCCACTGATCAAGATACCTTCTTAAAGATAAACATTAATAAGATGGACAATCGAGAGATTGGAAAACATTTAGGCAAGAGCCCTTCTTCTGTTGCAAATCGAATTAGACTGTTAAAATTAGTACGAAATACGTCATTACGTAGATGGACAAAGAAAGAGGATGAATACTTGGTAAAATGGTATGGGGTCAAGTCACTTGACCAAATATCTAGACGCTTACAACGAAGTACACAAGCATTAGAGTCTAGGTTATATCGTTTAGGTATACGTGGCGTAAGATCTCATCTGGGAAATGTTACAGCATATGAACTAGCAGAGTGTCTGCAAGTTGATGTTCATACCATTTATAGCTGGATTCAGAAAAGAGAACTACCTTATAATATCTTGAGAGCAAACACACGAACATTTTTAGGAATTGACGTAGCAGCCTTTTGGAAATGGGCACAACAGAATAAGGAACTGATTAATTTTTCTAAAGTAGCCCTAAATACTCTTATTCCAGAACCCGACTGGGTAAAGGAACAAAGAAAATATGATTATTTTAATCGGCCTAAATATGAAAATAAAAAGTGGACTAAAGAGGAAGATGCCCGTCTATGGTATATGTTTTATCAAGAAGGCCGTACTCAGCAAGAAATTGGCCAACTAATTGGTAGATCAGCCCATGGAATTCAACGAAGATTACATCGATTGCGGAAAAAGAAGCTGCCTCAATAAATCCTGCCCTTTTGTAATTGTTCTTATTTTCTCTTAAGCAGACTGGTTTAGGGCAGGTTGTTTTTTATTTTCTATGATACTCAAAAACTATTCATACCTATAACAAAGACCGCCCATTATGTATCAGTGTATAAGGCGGTCTTAACTGTATTCATGCTATATGATTATGACCAAAATATTGACATTATTCTCTTTCACATAAAACTATTCTGCTCTGTACTTTACTATATGTTAATTGTTATAAACTAATGCCTCTTTTATTGAGCAATGCTTAATTTTTTTTGCATAGATGAATAGGTTAAAGGAAATCTGTCCATCCTTTATAAAAAGGAGGTTATTGTAGTGGCTAAAAGAAGTAAGTTAGGTAGATTTTTAGATAAGGAAGGTTATAACATAACAAAATTAGCCCAAATGACGGGTTTAAATAGAAACACAATTAGTAAAATATACACTGATTCAAGTTATGTTCCATCAGGAGCTACAATAAAAAAGATTATGAAGGCATTAAGGTCACTTGATCCAAGCAAAAAGACAGAAGATTTTTTTGACATATGAAAAGGTGCAATAATCTTACCTTTACTTAGCTTTCTTGATGTTTAAAGAAAATGACCCTCTATTTTTAAAAATAGAAAGTCATTGGTCTATGCCTGCCTGTCGCTAGTCAGCCTTGAGAAGGTGACAACCCTAGTCATGTCCAAAATAAATGTAATCTAAACTTTTTACTTAAACGTATAACTTGATTTCTAGTTTATATAACGAATTTTACAGGAGCATATAAAAAAGCTCCCTATGACAAGGAAACTTTTTAAAGTTATTTAATCCATTGGAACTCTTTTAAAGGCCAATAAGCTAATTTTGCTTTTCCTACTATCTTATCTACGGATATTGTTCCTACTCTAGGAGATCTACTATCTAGACTATTCTTTCTATTGTCTCCCATAACAAATAACTGGCCTTCTGGAACAGTTTCACTACCTGTATAATCTTCAAGTTTAAAATCCTCAGTTAATGGACCTATTACAATTTCTTTTTTATATTGATCTAGATAAGGTTCCTCATATTTTTTCCCGTTTATATATAACTTATCTTTACGATATTCTATACGATCACCTGGTAAACCAATCACTCTTTTAATGTAATCTTTTTCTTTTGTAGCATGAAAAACGATAATATCAAATCTTTTTATATTGTCTACTTTATTTTTACCCATCTCATTAAGAATAATATGTTCGTTATTCTTTAAAGTAGGCATCATAGACTTACCGTTTACAACTATAGGAGCAAGTACATACTCCCTTACAACAAAAGCTAAGATACAAGCGATAATAATTGATTTAATCCATGAAAAAATCTCTTTACGTTTCAATTTAAAACTCCTCTATAACCGTAATACATGTTTAGAAGTATAACATAATATATAGAAATTAATTTTTAATTTAACAATTTAAAGTTATGTACTTTAGTAGTCTAATGAATTCTATAGGCGGAAAAAGTACCTGGATATTTAAAAGCCAAGCACTTTTAAATTACTTATGTATTGCTTTCCTTTTTTATATTTTTCCCTGTATATATTGAGTTAACTAATAATATCAGGGTTCCTAATAGCCAGCCCACAATAGGAGAGTACTCAAATACATTTTTGAAAGCCATCCCTAAAGAAATGGTTACCATTCCTAGCATTAATAGAAGCACTGTAATGCCTTGCTGTTTTTGCATATGTATCACTTTAGAAAAACTTCCTTATAATTACATTTAAACATATTTATAAGATATTATTTAAAGACACCTATCATACAAAGGCTTAGTTAACATAAAACCCATTAAAAGTAAAAAGAGGAAGCTAAAACTAAATATGTTCCCAATATAAGCAAAATACCCAAACCGATAAAACTTAACCAATACATCCAAGGGTAACTATATAAAATTGTCGCAACTCCTGTATTTCTATTCACTATGGTAGACGTACTAGGAGTATAAATTGTATTAATGGTTAAGTACGTTAATAAAGCTTGAGCAATAAGAAATACGCCTATTGCACGTTTCATGGCCTTTCCTCCAAATTCACACATGTTTCTATATATATTTAAACATAAAGAGACTAGCTTAATTGTTCCGTTATGTATTCTTTAATTGATGACCTCGTCATCTTGATTATGAATAACAATCTTGTAAGAATCACCTTTAGATTGCTTCTTTATATCTTTAGTTTGAGGAAAAATATTTACTTCTCTTTTGATTTTTTCACTATACTCTTAAGCTCCGTCATCAGACCTAATTATAGGGGCAACAATAGCAACTGTAACAGGCTGTTTCAATGTAACGTCAATCTTTTTATATGTTACATTTTTTATACTCTTTATTCTCTTTCAAATCTACAAGGACCTTATTCTCAATATCAAACCACGTTTCTCTTTTTCTAATTGTTTACCATTTCTCTCCCGAACGTCAACTTTATAAGTACTCAAACCATTTTCTTTTAATTGACGTTTAATGTCTGCTTTTACTTTGTCTGCATCTTCAGTGTCCAATATCTCAACTTTTACATCCTTTGATTTCAAGTCTTGCCCAATACTTAAAACGACGTATTTATCAGATATATCACTAAGGATAGTATCTAATTTCTTATCCTTAATAGTTGAAGTTGTGTCAGCATGTTGACAAGCTGCAAGCAACAATGCAGAACAACCAAGAAATAGGATGTTGCTTATTAATTTCATTCTTCCCTCTCCTTATGAATTTAATTGTTCTGTCCAAAACGAACCATACAATTATTTCATAAAATAGAAAAAATTAAAATAAAATCTTTCTTTTTGATCATGGGCACATGTAGAATTGAGTACGATGGAAAATCCGTTACATCTAATCGAAAATTTTGAAAGAATCGTGGATCATGCGGTGAATAAACTCTCTTTTCCGTTAATTTGTGCATACAAAGGAGAAAGGATGCCGGAGTATCTCCAAACTATTTTAATGGAAACACACCCTTATGTTCTCATGGAAGGTGATTTAATTACCTCTGAGCAATATCGGCTCCTAACTGATTTAGAATAAAAATAAGAACGCTTACGTAGCTATATGAAGCTTTTTTTTATCGTTAAGGAAATGGATAGTTCTCTTTTTTCATTCAGTTTATTGCCCTTCATAAAATTTCTCTTTGTTTCCTTATATCTCTTCTGTTTAACCGTCATAGTCTACATGTTGATGCTAACTGGATTTATTTATTTTGAAAATTTTATTTATTAAGGATAAAAATTACTTTTTTAGTTAAAACATGATAAAATAGAATCGATGGTTCCACTATAAAACCATTACTTATTCGTAGCGAAGAAGAGCCCTTTCAGTCCTTAACTAGTGAAGGGCTTTTCTTGTTTTCCGCGTATAGCTACCTTATTTTAAATTAATTTTAATTCCGCCAGAAGAAGCTGGTGGAATTAACCTTTCTTCCTATGTATTTTACTGGTCAAAGAAAGTCCGTAAATAAAAATAACTTTGAAAAGGGAGAATCCTAAACTATTCTTTATAAATGGAACTAGCTAATGACTCCTTACGTTTTTGGTGAGAGATGTATTTATTATTTATGTGTATATAAATATTGTAGACAGAACAAACTATTTAGAACGCTGAGAAGCGTTGGTTTGGAAATCCTCATTGTGTTTTCGAGTTGACAATATGCATCGCAGAAAAGCCACTGATATATATCAGTGGCTTTTCTGTGTTTACATTAGGCGTGATAGATAAAGATAATTTCAGCACATTATATCTTTACTTTATTATCCAAATTATTTATAATTTACAAGTCCATTAGTAAGTTAATCACCACTTACTAAAGAATAATCGCTTTCTCATGCTAGGCCAATGCGATGAGAAAGCGATTGTTTTTTATTTATAAAAAAATAACTAGTGCTTTGTTGAAGTTACCTTATGTAATTCATTTAACAGTTGGTCAATGGACTGGCTTACTTGAAATGTACTCTTGCTTGCAATTCCTTCTTCTTTTGCTACCTGAACCATATTTTCCTTGGCCTTTTCTATTTCTGTAAGTAACGCGTGTCTCAAACGAATCTTACATTCCTTCAAATTTCCTACCACCTACTTACCAATACTGTAAAACTTTAGACATATTTAACAGTAAATGTATTATTCAGCTATTTCAATAGCCAATTTACAAGGTTTTAGATGAATTTTTTTATGAGATGGCTTTACTGGACTTTAATTTAACGAAAAATAATGTAAATTTATCACAATTTTATCTAACTGATAAAAACAATAAGAAAAATATAGAATATTTGTAATAAAATTGTTATAGTTAAATTGCTATGACGTTCACATTTTAACGAGTGTGACATCAGGAAGGCTGCCTCATTCCCTGTTTTGAGGCAGCTTTTTTATATTATCTGTCCTTACGTAAGGTTAATCTTAATTCCACCAGAAGAAACTAATGGCTTCGCCCCTGATTCTTTCGTTTGTTTTGAAGAACTTTTATACTTCTCCATCAATTCATGAATACTTGCTACTTGTATAATGCGGAGGTGGTCAGAAGACACCACATACCGAACAGGTGTAATCAAAATGACAGAAGGAAAGATGGCTGATCGGTCCTCTGGCTGCCAATGCAATGATTTCCACTCATCAGAAAAGAAAAACTCCTCATATAAATTAATCTTATCCTGCATTTTCTGTTCGGAATACTGATTACGTTGTATTTCAATCCAAAAAGGAGACCCTTTAAAAATACAAAACAGATCCGGTTCAACCCCTCCTTTTCGCCCGGTGGGCTTATCTTCGACAATGACCTGTTTAGGTGTGCTATACGTATACATTTGTTTATAGACATCCAAAATAGAAAGGAAATGTAAGATTTTTTGAGAGCTCTTTTTGATTTTGGCATCCACAGGTAAATAGACGGTCGGAGAACACTGCTGTGTGCGTTCAATGAGCCCTAATCGATATAAACGTACCATGACGCTATTACACGCATTTATGGGCGATTTAAGCTGTTTAAAGAAGAGGTCAACTAATGAGTCTCGATCCACAGCTCGAAACTGATTAATAAACGCGATGATGTCTTTATCACGTTTAGATAAACGGAAACTCATCGCTGCTCCTCCTTCTCTAATAACCCAAAGATGGACTGTGACACCACTTCTAGTTCTGGTTCAGGGTCTTTTACGAGCGTTTTATAAGGTGAAAGTATTTCCTTACAAGCTCCTTCATCTAAGAAGTAGGCTTGAAACTCTTTGACCTCATTAATTTTAATCCTCATGCGCCCTCTAGCTGCAGCATCGATTTCTTCTGCGCCGATGACTCCGGCAACTTTCGCATTTATTGCATCGGCCTGCCTTCCAGAGATCCGAACCCGTAAGTTTGCTTTGAGTGCTGAATTTAACAAATCGGCATCGGGACGCTGCATGGCAATAATCGTGTGAACACCTAGCGCACGGCCTTGACTGGCGAACTGTTGAATCATCTCTACAAGATCTGTTTCTCTCTTCACGATGGACATTTCATCAATTACCACAACGATACGAGGCAGTTTAAAAGGTAGCCTGCTGATATGAGTGACCCCATGTTCTAACAACAAATCGCCTCGTCGATACATTTCAGCTCGTAATAACGCAAAAGGTTTTCTCATATCCTTTGCCTCAAAACAAAGCGCATCTACATGCTCAATCCCGTGAAACAGCCCCAAATCAGCTCGTTTAAGATCCACTAACACTAAACGCAAGTCTTCAGGAGAGGCATATTTCACCCAAGTGGTGAGGATAACCCGCATAAGACTGCTTTTCCCGGCTCCAATTTCGCCAGAAATCAGTAAGGTTTCTAAATCGGCAAAATCCCATGAAACCGGGTTTCCATAGATATCTTGACCGATGCATACGGGAAGTTCCATTTTCTCAATATGAGGGTGAATGCCTTCATACCTATAATGGAGCATCTTAGGGAGGCTTTTGTGATGAACAGTAATACTAAAGTTTTTTAAGCTGCCATTTATTTCGATGTTGCTGCCTAATACTTGGCGTAACGCCCATCTCTTTTTATTTAAAAGGTCAGGATCAATGCCATTTAGTAAGGAAAAGGCGTACCGGGTGTACGTATGGTGGTTCTCGATTTGATGAATTTTTGGAAAGAGATAAGAGGTTCGGTCTCCTCGTTTCACTATCCGGTAAATCTCTGCCGTACGAAACGCTTTAATCAGTTGGCCACGCAGTTTTAGTTTTTCAAACATCCATATTCCTCCTCAAAACATAAAGGTCGCAAAAAAGTAAATCAACGCACTATAGAAGGTAACAGGCAGGATAAACCGCATCACTTTCGCAAACTGATTAACCAGATCTATGACACCCCATCGTTCTAATATTCGTTCGATAATAGCGATTCCTAAGACGATACCTCCTATGGTTAAAATAGTGGGGTCAAGCATGGCAAGTGGACTAAATGGGACAAAGGAATATGCCTTGAATGGACGAGGCTTTGTGGAAGGCTTAAAGAATGGTTGATGGAGGAAGTTTCGAAAACCAATATCATGTGTTTTTCTCATGCTGATACCTTCTTTCATTTGTTTAATTTTTTTGCGTTTTACATACCTATTTTTTCAGCTCAACCCATTCGGTCGCCCCCTTCGCCTCTTCGGCTCAGCTCCCTTACAGGTTCCCCAATTGGCTTCACTGGGCGTATACAGCTTGTATTAACGCGGTAGCGATACTGAACTAGCTACTGATTAGGTGATGAAGTTAAGATTCTTTAGATACTATGTAACTACTGCGGTAAGCTTGCCTGTCCAGTCGAAAAATAACAAAGAACCCTTACCGCAGTAGGTAAGGGGTAGCTAATTATGTAAGAAGGCAAGAGTTTTTATATGCTGATGCTTGTACTAGTCACGAACATTTAATACAGAAAGGACGAGAAGTTAAAAGCGTTTCAGAGGATGGATGGAACAGATCTGAGGATCATCAAAAATTAAAGGATAAGACTTCTTAAGCTTTAAAAAAAGAGCATGGATCCGTTCATAATTGCATTTAGCATGTCAGGTGTTATGACCAAGTTGTAGATGTTTTTATCATATACTGATACTGTAAAATTTAATTATTTGAAAATTTAGATATATTAACTAAATTCCCCACCTATAAGAATTGACGCATCGCGAACTTAGCCAAATAGTATAGAGGAGAGAAACTAATTGAATAAGGATTGTTCATATCGAGAAAAAAAAGTAATGACTATGAAAACTGTATCTGAAATGACTGGGCTTTCTGAAAGACAAATTCGTTATTATGAAGCTCAAAACCTTATCTTTCCTGAAAGGAATTCCTCGCTTATCCGTAGGTATTCTTTTTCTGATATTGAAGAGCTAATGGATATTGCAGAAAAAATAGAGGAGGGTGTTCTTACACGAGAAATTCGAGAGGATCTTGATAAGAAAAGAAAAACAACGAATAGAATCAATACTAGGTAAATAAAAGTTCATTATCTGTCCACTCAAACTACTTAAGTTGCTGTTAAAAAGATCGCATTGTCTAAAGTGGAGATCTTTAAATGTAAGCCAATTCGAAAAAATGGCGTATAGAGGAGAGGAGACAATAACATGAAATTATTTGTGAGTGAGGTTTTTAAAAATTGTTTATGTTCACTTGAATTTGTTTACCTTTATATGTTGCTTTCTTTTGTAGAATTACAAGTTGGTATTGTAAAATCGCTATCATTAAAGTAATTTTTCGCCCTAAAAGATGCATAATAAATGTATCTTTAAAGGTGTTTTTATTATACATTATTTTCATTTAAAATTACTATTTTCATAAATTGTATAAAAATAGGTTTTATTGTCTGTCAAGGTGGTATATGATGAGTACAGAGCTAAAGCAGACTTCAATGGTGTGTATGGCTACTGTAAATGGTTCAGGTTTAACGAAATAAACCGGGATACATAACGATAAGGTCTCACAAGGGCAAAGAAGTTATGTTCTACTGAAAAAGCCTCCATCGATATTGATGGAGGCTTTTCATATTATGCATGTGCCTTTTATTATTTAAATCATAGAAAAGAGAAGAAAGATGTTTCTTCTTCCTTTAGTCCCTATTATGAGACCATTTTAGAAGCGTCCGCCGCCAAGTTGTTGCTCAGCCATTTGTACCAGACGTTTTGTAATCTCTCCACCTACAGATCCGTTTGCACGAGCAGTTGCATCAGGACCTAGGTTAACACCAAACTCACTAGCAATTTCATATTTCATTTGGTCAATTGCTTGTTGAGCACCATATACTAATAATTCATTTGTGTTGCTATTTTTATTGTTTGCCATTTTATCCATCTCCTTTATTGGTTGTAACGTTAACATGTGTAAAAGGAGAATCAGTTATTCATAAAATGAAAAGAATTTTAAACTATCCTTACCTTATAAATTCGTATAGAAAAAGTGACTACTTGATAAGGAAAATTAAATCTCTTTGTTAAATGATATCTAATCGTTATAACTTCTAAAATAAAAAGCAAGCTAATCTATAAAAGGATAGGCTTTAAAGAAAGAGCTAAGATGACATTTAAAGACAAGATTCATTATATATTACCTTATTAAAGAATAAAGTTGCTTGTATTTCTAAGCGTAAAAAAAAAGACAAGTCAGTAGGTTTTGCAGTTGTTGTGTTGCTAATTTTCAGTAAGATAATGGTGGGACATCGTATTTAAATATAATCTCTACTTAATTCCTTCAATTGTTGATAGATGTAAGTTTTTGTAGATAATTAAATCGTTCTCACATCTTGAATATTTATCCTACATCAAGTACAATAAGTTGAATATAAGTTCAACTTAAAAGATGAGGTGTATAGAAATGAAAATTTCACGTTTTAATAAAGATTGCGGAAACTCTGTGGATATGAACATCATGGATGGATATTTATTTGATTTTCCAACGAATGTAGTTGAACTGCAAAAAGAAGCTGCAGATTCGTTTTTCACAGATGCTGTTACAGCTCCAGAAGAATTTAAAAAGCGTATTTTACTTTCCACAACTATTCAAGGAGAAGAGAAAGAGCGCTATTTCTTGGTCGGTGACATTGCAGCTAGTCAATTGCTGGCTAATAATCACATTAATAAATTACATAATAAAATTACAAGTCATATTCCATACATCACTTTTTTAGCTGCCATTGCGTATTACCATGCGTTACATGCTAAGGATAAAAAAGATAACACAATTGAAATTGACTACTTTTCTACGATGCTACCAATCTGGCTCCTTAAGAAAGAGAGTACATTTGGTGCAGCTCAAAAAGCGATGGCTAATCGTTTCTTAGGCGACCATACGTTTACGGTGCATACGCCTGGGTTTGAAAATACATTAAAAGTAGTAGTAGAAGAAAGTGCGTGCTTAAAAGAGGGAGAAAGTGCACGTTTTGCCTTAAAAAAAGACTTAACCCTTGAAGATCGTGAAGATGCAAATGAGTATGTAGAATGTGAAACCGTGATGGTGGACATTGGTGGTGGTTCCATTGATGTGGTTATTCTACCAGAAGGGTTGAAAGCTGCCAATAGTCGTGAATCATTCCAAAGCATTGAAGGCATTCCTTATTTAGCGCATATTGATAAATTACGTAAAGAAAAATTCCTAGAACTGTTTACAGACTTACGTGCCTTTGATCAATTTATTCTTGATAACTACAGTAAACAAAAGTTTGTATTAAAAAACGAAAACACAGGCGAATCCATTGATTTAACAAATACAATCAAGTCTTCTCTTCGAGAATATGTAGAGATCTTATTGGCTAAATTAAATGATGTTGCACCACCACCAGCGAACAAAGTGCGTAAATATGTGTACTGTGGAGGGGTAGCTCCTACTTTAGAAGTTGCTATCATGAATAGTATGCGTGAAAAAATTGGAGAAGAACGTACAGACAAGTACCATAAGGTTCCTCAAGATAGCCGTCACTTAAATTTATTTGGCTTAGAGATTCGTAGTATTGGTTACGTTCAGAAGAAGCAAGCAGCAGATAAGAAAGCCGTTAAATCCTAACAACGTAGGTGATAAGGATGTCAGAACGCCAAAATGCGTTTACCATTAAGACAAATCGATTGAGTGATGAAGTGTATAATCAACTGGCTACATATGCTAAATCGCGTAAGTTAGGAGATTATATTTCGTCTTTAATTCTACGTGATTTAGATGATTCATCTACTGGAAGAAAAGAAAGGGAAGATAAAAAAACCTACGAAATGTTTGAGCATATTAAGAATGAACTATCTGAATTAAAGGTATTAGCCCAAACAACGGGTTTTGTAGGAAGCAATACTTTTAAAGAAGAAGAGCCTTCAAAGGTTCCTCAACTGAACGAAGGAAAGATTGCCGATTTAGAAAATATATCTGGCTCATTAGACGATGATGACTTAGAAGAATATAGCGACTTTTAAAAAGGAGAACCACTAGAGCCATTCTAGTGGTTTTCTTTTTGTGGTTCACCTAAACCATGAGGAAACAGATACTAGCCTTTAACAATAATTAAGGTGAAATGTTTTATATAGAAACAATTATAAATTATAAATTTTACTTACTTTTTTTATATTTTATCATTCATATAAAAAGGCACCTAACAAACAGCAGGATTAATGGATTTCAGTTGAGAATAAACTAACCTCATTTTATTTTTTAACTTAAGCAATTCGTCTATAAAACTAAAGAGGTACCCCAGAAACGCTACCTCTCATGAATGTACCATATCTTAAAATAAGTATCCGTACGTTGAATAGTAGTTATGTTTTCTGTGATCAATAAAAGGGGAAAACGTTATGGATAAAATGACTCAAGAATTACATGATTTTTTATTACAACATGTGAATGAAATGGCTCAAGAGTGGTTAGATTCTCGAGAGATAGAAGAGAATTCTGTTTATACAGTTGATGCTTCTCCAAAGGTAACTGAATACCTTCGAGAACAAAATCACTATTTTACCCGTACAATAGTGAAGGTCCTAAAGGATGGATCTTTTAAAAATCTTAGTGGTTGGGCCCAAGAGATTGCAACCAAACAAGCTCGTTTAGGGAATCCTCTTTACCTGAGTATCCGTCATTTCAAAAAGTTTCGTGCTATTTTTCTTAACAAGGTTGAAGCATTTATAAGCCTCCATCAGTCTAGTATTGCACAACAAGATATTATTCTATGGAACAGAACCTTAAACGAAGCCTTTGATCGGATGATTGGACTCTTTACCATGTATTATGGACAAGTAGCAGAGGCGCAAGTATATGCTCAAAAAAAGCTAATTTCAGAACTTAGTACACCAGTCATTAGTATTTCAGATACAGTTGGTGTTCTTCCTATAATTGGTCAGATCGATGACTATAAGAGCAATGACTTTGCGGGAAAAATTATGATGCAGGCAAAAGACCTTGAATTGTCTTGCCTAATCATTGATTTATCAGGTGTACCTTCCATTGATACAATGATGACCAATGAATTGTTTCAAGTCGTAAACATGTTAGAATTGCTAGGAATCGATACAACGATTACAGGTATCCGTCCAGAAATCGCTTTAACAGCTGTTCAATTGGGTATAGACTTCAGTAAAATAAGAACCTATGGAAAACTAAAGGACGCAGTAAGTGACCTTTTGCATATAAGGTAAAAGAATTATAGCAGCAGGAAGACTACCAATGGAAGGTAGTCTTCTTATTATTGGATAGAAATAAAGACGGAATAGCTAGTAACTAAGCATCAATTGAAATTAGTAATTTAACTTATCAAAAGAAGGGTTTATTTTATTGTTATTGAATCTGTACAAGATGGTTTATCTCAAATCTCAATCCCAGAGAGGGGAAATGATAATGGCCATTGGAAGAGAACGAGCTGCAAGGAGTATTTTGGGTCAATCAGGATTGAGGAATAGGAATCTAGAAAACGCTATGCTTGATGAAAAAGATAAAAAATCTCGCACCTCAGATTTTGAAAAAGTTCCCACTCCTCGTCAGGGGTCTACTCGAACAGCAAGGATGGCAGAAGAATATAGGGCTGAATATAAAAGGGTAAAAAGAAGAGAGCAATTTTTGCAAGATACAATAGATTTATTAAACGATTGTAATAACAAGCAATCTGTTGAAGAGTTAAAGGAATTAATTAATTTAGCAAAAGAACGATTAACTATGTATAAAGGCAAATAGAAATTATTTCTTTTTTTATCAATGAAGTGCTGTAATATGAATACGTTCACATTCACATTGATGTGAGTGCATTTTTGCTAGGAGAGAGCAGCCAGTATATGATGGTTGCTCTTTTCGTATTTGCAAGAAGATGTGACTATATGAAAGATTGGTTTAGCGTATTCGCTCTAAGAAATGAATCAAAGAGAGAAATTAGAAGTGAGGAATAGCGCTCCTTGCAAAGTGCAATGAAGAGGCTAGGTATAATGGAGTCAGGTATTTTTTTAGTACAATTAGTGAAGATAAATAACAATTAGGTAATGGAGCCAAAATTCTTTAAATACTATGTAGCTATTGCGATAAGCTTTCCTGTCCAAACCAAAAACAAAGAAGAACCCTTACTGTAGTGGGTAATGAGATAAGAGATGTACTATTTCTGATTTTCCAATTTTTTGTTGACAAGCTAAGAAAACAAGTGTAATATTTCTTCTAGTTAAATAAATTGAATATTCTTATCTCGAGAGGTGGAGGGACTGGCCCTAGGAAGCCTCGGCAACAGACTGTTAAAGTACTGTGCCAATTCCAGTAGCAATTTGCTTGAAGATAAGAAGAGAACCCATAATGATTATTAACCTCTTCTTATTTTTAAGAAGAGGTTTTTTATTTTAAAAAGAAAGAAGGAGACAAACTCATGACAAAGACACTAGTGAAGGCTCCATTTAAAGCTGATCACGTAGGCAGCTTTTTACGCACAACTCCCCTTAAAGAAGCAAGAAAAGCGTATGCAAATGGTACAATTAATAAAGCCGATCTAAAATCTGTAGAGGATAAAGAAATTGAAAAGCTTGTCCAGAAGCAAATTGAAGTAGGTCTTAAATCTATCACGGACGGTGAATTTAGACGTTCTTGGTGGCATTTGGACTTCTTATCAGGCTTAGAAGGTGTAGAGCAGTTTGAGACAGAATATATCAGCCAATTCAAGGGTGCAAAAACCAAAAATAACGCGATTAAGGTAGTAGGTAAAGTAGACTTCAATCATCATTATATGGTAGAACATTTCACGTTTTTAAAAGAAGCTGTCGAACGCCATGGTGATGGAAGCCAAGTCGCTAAATTCTCACTTCCAAGCCCAAACATGTTATTTACTCGAATTCAAGAAGATACATATTACAATGGAAACAGAGATCAATTTTATCATGATACTGTGGCTGCTTATCAGAAAGCGATTCAAGTCTTTTACGACGCAGGCTGCCGTTATCTACAATTAGACGATACTTCGTGGATTGATTTTGTTTCTGAAGAACGCATCAATGCGGTTGTTGAGAAGCTGGGTATGGATGTAAAAGACATTATCAATACTAGAGTAAGTTGTTTAAATGATGCTATTTCTAAAAAGCCTGAAGATATGCTCATTACTATGCATATTTGCCGTGGAAACTTTAGATCTACTTATATCACAAGTGGTGGCTATGATACTATATCCGATGCAATCTTTGCTAACTTACATGTAGATGGGCTTTTTCTTGAATATGATGACAACCGTTCAGGAGATTTTGAACCATTAAAAAGCTTTACAGGTAACAATCAAACTGTTGTATTAGGGTTAGTAACATCTAAATTTCCTACACTAGAAGATACTGAGGTTATTAGGCAAAGAATCCAAGAAGCAAGTCAGTATGTTCCTCTAGCTAACTTGTCATTGAGTCCGCAATGTGGCTTTGCAAGTACAGAAGAAGGAAATGTATTAACAGAAGAGGAACAGTGGAATAAAATTAGTCACATAATTAAAATTGCTCAAGATGTCTGGGGAGCCAACTAAAAAGTGAGAATCGCTTTTTAATTTTACATAAGTAGCATTCTAGATGTGTTGAAATACGATAAATAGGCGGATCTTATAACGGAAAAAAGGAAGAATGAAGTTCATTCTTCCTTCAGCCATTATTATAAAGTTTTATTAGAAACGTCCGCCGCCAAGTTGTTGCTCAGCCATTTGTACCAGACGCTTAGTGATTTCGCCACCTACTGATCCGTTTGCACGTGCAGTTGTGTCAGCACCAAGGTTTACACCAAATTCGCTCGCAATTTCATACTTCATTTGATCGATTGCTTGTTCAGCACCATATACTAATAACTCGTTGTTGTTGCTGCTTTTGTTGTTTGCCATGTTGTGTCACCTCCTTGTTTCTTTTAAAGTTCCTATCTTAAAAGAAGTACATACATAGTAAATAATGGATGTATTATTTTCTTACGTGCTTCCTATACTATTTTTTAAAAACAAATGACACTGTAAAAAGTGGTATTAGATGTTTCATTTCCTTGTCATGAAAATCAATATTTGCCATGTTCGAAAAAAGAGCCGTACCTTTTAAGTACGGCTCTTTTTTCTATTTATTGATGACGAAGATTTTCGATTTCTTCTACAGAAAGACCTGTCAATTTACTGATTATTTTACTCGATATACCTTCTTGAATCATTCCAATGGCCATTAACTTTATAGCTTCTTCTTTTCCTTTCCTTTCAGCTCTTTTCAAAGCTGATTTCTCATCTAATAATGCTTTTCTTCGGGCTTCATAAGCTAATAATACTTCTGGATCTTGGCTTACGCGTTCCCACTCATCTATCGCTTTTTTTAGCACGTGATCTTCTTGCATTGCAATCTCCTCCAATACTTGAGTGATTTCTTCATCTTCCGATGCTTCAAGCAATAATAACCATCGTACAAGTTGATCTTCTCGTGGATCTACCTCTCTGTTACGCCATTTAATCAATAACTTAGGTAGTTCCATAAAATGAATTTCTATCATATCCGTTAAGAGTAATTTTTGTTCACGTTCGTATAACTGGAAGGTGGAATGATAATGATTAATATGAGATAAATAACGGAAATTTACAATATTGATGGTGATGGTTTTACAAAGCTCTCCGTAGTCCATACCTTCTTTCATTTGGCTGCTATACATCTTGGACCAATAATAGAGGGTTCGCTTTTCCATGTCATGTTTGTTATTAAGCTGAATCTCAATATTAACGCGGCTTCCATCTTCTAATTGTGCGTGTACGTCCAGAATGGAACGTTTATCTTCTTGGTTTTCTTTATTAAAATGCGGATCTAACAGCTGAACCGTTTGAATCTTCTTTTCGTCTGGAAAACGAAGCGCAGCATTTAAAAAGGCAGCTAGAATGGATTCATTTCCATGGGTGCCAAATAATGATTTAAATGCAAAGTCAACACGTAAATCTAATCGTTTTGTCATAATGCCCTCCGTCGTATTTATGGTTATTACCAATAGTATATCATGACTAGATTTCTTCTTCCTATAGTACACTTTGTACCCCCAGGTATGTACGCTAAAAAAAACTCAGTTAACCTTTCTCTTGCCCCAAGGTTTTATATAAGAAATAATGACTAAAAAAGCCAGAAGGATAAAGCTTATTGAAATACCCCAAAATAGCATTCTTCGACTCTGAAAATAAAGAGGGTTTTGGAAAGGATGTAAATCACTAGAAAGAATTTTGGGGAATAAATTATATACGACATTACCCGTAATTGATGACCCCAGGAGAATTGCAAGCATGTTACCTATCCATTTTGTCAGAACCCAATAATATTTTGTTAGGCCTCCCCAGTGAGTACGCAGAGCTAACCATATCCCTGTGAATAAAGAGGCTAATGCGCCAGGTATCGTTAGATAATGGTCAAAATAACTAATAAATAGTATTCCCACGTATATCTGCGATTGATCAGAAAAGAAAGTCATTGAACTTGTTACTAAGAGTTGTCCAAAAATGCCGCCAAAATAAATAATTACAGATAGAACGTGTATAATGAGCCACCATTGCTTACTTCTACGTGTTAGTCTCTTTCGTAACTTCTTAGAAATAAACACGCATAATAAAGTTAGAAGGACAAGTGTTACTAGTAATGTAACAGCAAAAATAAACAGTTTTTGGTCACCTCTCAATTTTCTCCTTTACGATATAGATGAGTATCTTTGAATTAGGCAAAATGAAAAATTAGTTTAAAGAAGTGAAAAATAAAACGCACTCCATATAAAATTAAGACAAGCCCAGCTACAACTGAAATAATTCGTAAGAATTTATCAGTAAGAAGATCGCGGCCAAAGTGGACAGTAAAAGCAACATTTAGATTCCAAAGGATAATCCCTACTAGAATAAATAAACTGTAGAGAAAAGAAAGAGAAGAGGACACTTTCTGTGTCAGTTCTTGCAAGGTAGCTCCGTACACCCCAAACCAAAATACAATGTTTAAAGGGTTTAATAAAGCCATCAAAAAGCCAATACAAAATGTTCGATGCCATGAAGACAGTGTTGTTTTCATATCATCTTTCTTTAAGGAAGTCTTCCTAGATAAACTACTTAGTCCCAACTTAATAAGAAAAAACCCGCCTAACATATATGTAGATACAACTATAAACTGATGTTCAAATAAATGCTCAGCACCTAAATAGATGACAACGAGAAAAAGTAAATCTCCTGTAACGCCTCCTAAACCAATAAGCCAGGATGCCCAGAATCCACCCACGATCCCTCGTTTAATCATCTCAATTTTAATCGGCCCTATAGGTGCCGCAAGACTGATTCCTAATACCACCAGATGAATAATTAATAGTGTCATTTTATCACCTCAGCTCTATAGCCTGTCTTTTCACAATATATGAGGACACCTTTTCATTTAGTCTATTTTTACTGCAAATGCATACGAGAGTAATAAGTATCGCGAGATTAAAAGCAATAAATTTTGCTAGAGCACATTCAAATGGCATTAAATGTTTACACACTTGCTATTGGGGGATTTACCTTATAAGAACAATATTATTTAATTGGAAGGAGCATACAAAGATGAATAACAATACGGGGACTGTTGAAAATAAAGTGGAAAATAAATTAAATGAGATGAGTCAAGAAAAGAAAGACCATATTCTTTCTAGCTTTAACGAATTTAAAACATACTTAGGAGATAAAGTAACAAAAGGTGAAAAATTGGGATTGAATGACGAACAACTGGCTCTAGCAGCTAAAAAAATAGCTGATTATTTAGCCACACATGAAGAACCACAAAACGAAGAGCAATATTTACTACATGAGCTGTGGAAAGTTGGAAATGATGAGGAGCAACATAACCTATCTCATATGCTTGTGAAGATGGTCAAAGAGTAATTATACTTACATGTTGAAAGTTAAAGCTATATGATTCATCTAGTAAAGGAGGAATGACATATTCATTCTTCCTTTTTTATTTGGCCATTACTTTTTGTTTGTAAGATAAAAACCTTAAAAAGGGAGTAGGAGTAACGGGTGTAGTACAAGGTAGATTTTACACGCCCTCATAATAGGTGACGATTATCTTGCAAATGTCTTCCTGTAAACTAGGAGCTCCAAAATTAGGTGTGTGTACACTTAAAATGGTATATTATTTGTTTACTGCTATACTTTACATCATAAATAAAGAAAATATAGGAGTGAATGTGTCGGTGTTATATAGGGATCATATAAATGAACCACAATTTATTCAGAAAGCCCTTGATTATACACGTGCTGGTCTGATTATAACCGATCCATCTTTGCCCGATAACCCCATTATCTATACTAATAAGGGATTCTTAGACTTAACGGGATACGAGCGAGAAGAAGTTCTAGGAAATAACTGTCGGTTTTTACAAGGTAAACAAACGAATCCTACTACGATTAAAGAAATGAGACAAGCAATTGCTGCACGTTCAGCTATCACCGTTCAAATTTTAAATTATACGAAAGACGGGCGTCCTTTTTGGAATGAATTATATATTGACCCTTTATGGATGGAAGATAAATTATATTTTGTAGGTGTCCAAAAGGATATAACAGAAAAAGTAAAACAAGGAAACCTCATTATCGATTATCATGAACAGATGACACAGATGTCTACCCCTATTGTTCCGGTCAAGGATGGCGTTTCAATTTTACCGATTATAGGTGTGTTAAATGAGCAACGTTATGATATGCTGATGGAAAAAGTACCGACGTATATTGAAGAATCAAAAGATGACTACTTTATTGTTGATTTTTCTGGATTACTAGAAATTGATACCTATACTGTTTCGTGTATTTATAACTTAAATCGTTTAATTAGTCTCACAGGAACTGAAGTGATGATTACCGGGATTACGCCCTTGTTAGCTAGGAAAATGGGTGATTTGTATGTTACTTTTAATGACTTAACAACGTTTACTCATGTGAAGAATGCATTAGTTTTTATTGAAAAGAAATAAAGAAATGTCAGCAGAAGTAAAGGTTAGGAAGTTCTCAAAATGGGTAGTTTAAGCTAATGCATTAAGCTTGCCTGTCCAATCGGAAATTAACAAAGCCCCCTTACCGAAGTAGGTAAGGAGGCTTTGTTAATTTTGTAAGGATAAATGGTCTTTATATGAGAAAGGCTGTCCTAATTTTTCAGATCCAGAGTAAACACGATATGATTGACCCTTTGATACTTTTTTAGCTTCTACTAATATATTATTTAATTCATAATATATAATCTGTTAGCTTAATCATAAATATTCAGCAATTTTATTAACTTTATAATTTTTTTATCATCACCCATTTTAACAGACACTAGCTTTTTATTTTTAATAATATCTGCATAAAAGTTTTCTCCAGCAGGGTAAATGCCATCCCAACGTAAAGGAACATTGTATACATTAATGGTTCCATTTCCGTTGCCACTGTAAGTCACCACCCCATCTACCAACCGAGAACCGGTTAATTGAATAACATCTTCTGGATATTTAGCACTGGTGTAATCATCTGGATTTAGTGGTGTGCCTGCTTTAATACGTTGAACATTTAATTCATCTATATGTTGATTTGATCCAAGTTGTAACCAAACCCTTGCGTATTCAATTTCCTTAGAACTATACTGTTTTAAGTTTTCATTCCCCTTCCTACTGCTAGAACTTAAATGGTTAACGTTTAACAACTTAGCATTACTCGTATTAAATTTTGATTGTTGCTCTTGTGATGCATAACTAGGTGATGAATAGCCTAGAGAAGCTACCCCGCCTAATATAATGGTCGATAAAGATGCGACAATAAAAATTTTCTCTTTCTTCATTTTTACACTTCCTTATTTCTTCAATTCTAAAGTTAATATATTTACATTTTAACATAATTTTAGAAAAAATTAATAATTTATCCATTTTATGAAAGACTCTTCGTTTATTACGCTCTTTTTAAAAGTAGAAAGGCTGTCCTTAATTAGTTAAAGGACCGCCTTTTCATTTTATTTAGGCCTTAATTTACTTTTTTTCTTCATTTCCATATGTAGAATGAAAAGCATAGTATTTTTTCTCTTTAATAGGAAGACAGGCCTTGTTATTTAATGTAGTATATCCATATAAATTAAATTATGTATATATAGAAAGGATTCACCATGAAAGTATTTATAAAAACAACATGTATCTTGATGAAAGCTGCAGCCTTCGTTATAGCATATTAAAGGAAAATAGTGTTCATATGGAGATAATTCACGTGATTTAAGAAACATTTGTTTAGGTAAAGCTTATTATAAAGGTGATTTATGACAATAAGGTTAACTATGAAAAAGATAATCAGAAGAATTATAGTTTCATTTATTGCAATATTAGTATTCCTGTTTGCCTGGGGTTATTATTATCTTGAATATGATTTAAACAGGTTGCCAGGTGGAGAACTAGTCTCTAGTTCAACTTCAACAGATGGTAATTATACTGTTAAAGCTTATAAGTCAAGTGGAGGGGCTACTACCAACTGGACAATAAAAGGCGTAGTCCAGAATAATAATAATTCAAAGAAAAGAGTAATTTACTGGGATGAAGCAAAGTCTGCACATATAGTGTGGAGAGATAAAAATATCGTAAGTATGAATAATAAGAAAATAGATATTATTAAAGGTTCTTACGACTATAGACACGACTAAATCTTATTAATAATTAAGACTGTGTCGGTTTTAATAAAATAAGAAAAAAGAAAGCTTGGCTCTTAAGAGTTAAGCTTTCTTTTTTCTTTATCATAGCTAAAGCAATCTAACGAATGAATGTAAAGGTCACCCAGTTTATGAATCAATAATTTTAGTAGTTGGTACTATTAAAAATTAAAGTGTTTTCTACTTCTTATTCTGAAAAAACGTTCGGAAAACTACATGTATCTTAAAGAACGTTCGGAAATTGCTTTCAAATTTAAACGAACGTCGAGAATGATGATTTTTTTATGCGAACTCATAGTCTGTAAAAGTATACTTTTACGAACTTATTATGATAAAAATTTCTATGCGATATATTATGAATATTCAAATATACATAATATATCGCGCAGTGTGGGGAGGATCTAAAATTAACATAGCAGACTATATTTAGCTGGTTTTTTCTTTTTTGGATGAAGCATAGAAATAGATTAGAGTAATAAATACTGCGCCTATCCCTATACAAAGATAAGACTTAGCAATTAGTGTAATCATGTTTTGCTTTGCTTCTATACTTAAAGGTAAAGGAAATAAATTTATTTTTGTTTCACCGTTTATATTTTTAGATAATCGATTAATATGGTAAGAATTTGCTAGAAATGTAATACTTAATATAGTTAGGATAATCTTTATAATCCATTTGTAGACGTCAAGTCGAATTTTACACTTTTTGCTTATTTGCTTTTTACACTTCTGCTGAAAATACACTTTTTCGATGTTTCATTCGATAACTATCTCCATCCATATGAATGACTTCTACACGATGGAGTAAACGATCTAAAATTGCAGTAGTAATTCCTTGATCTCCCATTAGTTCACCCCACTGTTCAGGGCTTTTATTGGATGTAAGAATGATAGAACTTCGTTCATACAAATGATTAATTAAATGGAAAAACAAATTTGCTTCTCGCTGATCCATTGCCATGTACATTAAATCATCAATGATAATCAGATCGGCGCCTCTTAAGCGCTTTAGCTGCACTTTTGATTTGTTTAGAAACTCTTCCGTTTTTAAAAGATGAATAAGCTCACCCATAGTTACGAAATAGACGTTGAAACCTCTGTGAATAGACTCAACCCCCAAACCAATCGCTAAAAATGTTTTACCAACGCCTGGCGGTCCCAATAAAATTAAATTATACTGCTGCTCAAGCCAGTTTAGCTCTGCGAGCTGGGTCAATTGACGTCCCGTTAAAGCTGTTTGCTCTTCTAATTTAAATTCACTTAATGACTTCACGTAAGGGAAGTGCGCCCACTTCATTCTTCTTTCTAAACTCTTTACTTCGCGTTTTCTAAGTTCGTAACGCGTAATAGATTCAAGAAATTCTAAATACGTCCAAGAAGATTTTTCAGCCTCACGTAGGAGCTTTGGTAGCTCCTCAGCTGTTTCAGATAACCTTAATTGGCGAAAGTGTTCCTGCAAGTCATTTACAGTCTTATTCACTGTGGGTCACCCCCTAAAATACTTGTGTAAGCAGTAAGGGAGCGAGTTGTTACTATGATGTTGTCTTTACCTGAATGTTTTATAAAGGGAGGCTTAACCTTTTGGGTACATTCAGTTTGTAATGCATTTTGGTGGTTTGCGATATCTCGAAAGTCATTGGCGCTGTAAAGTTTATCTATAATGCATTTAGTCAAGGTGGCTTCAATCCACATTGGATATTTCTCAATGGTGTGTTGAATGATTATGAGCTGATCGCGCCGATACCGTGGGTATCTTAAACAAATTTCATTTAAATAAGAAGTTGCACGTTTCTGATCTTCAAAATGTGAAACCAGTTGTTGCTTAAATTCTTCAATACCTTTTGAGCGATCCCGGATATGATGTAGATGTTGAATAAGCTTTCCCTTTTCATTACTAATGCTATGTTCAGCAATTACTTCTCCATCTAACTGTTTACGGATAATCAACGTTGGCGGTTGGCTCGAAGTGACTTCAATAAAAACCTCATTATCGGAGGCTGCACTATACGTTCCGAGAGGAACGGAATAACGGTTTGATTTAAACCGTATTGTATTGTCCTTACTAATATTCCTTGTTATACTTGGGGTAATGAAGCTTTCATATGAGAGTGGTGAAGAGACGGGCTGTAAGTGTTGCTTTTCGACGGGGAACACTTCAGCTGGTCTTTTTTTCGTTGTCTGATGAACATGTTGATTTCCAGTGCGATGTAGCCACTGTAATGCACGGTTATTCCAATCCTCAATATTGCTAAATACTCGGCTATCTGCGAAATTTCCCTTTATGTACTTTACAACGTTCTCAATCATTCCTTTTGATTCTGGGTCTGCCTTACGACATAAATGAACTTTAAACTTACGCTCATTTACATAGCTTTGAAACTCAGAAGTTAAAAGTAGCTGACCTGAATTTTCACTTACTGTAATTAAACGATCCTGATCATACACAATTTCTTCTGTACGTCCTCCATAAAATTGAAATGCATTTTCATGACATCGAATGGCATCATTTGTTGTAAAAGGCCGGTCCTGCCACTCCATATATTTGTATCGAGAGTGAGCTAAGACAAAAGCGATGAAATATAGTTTAATTTCATTCTTTTCAGTTGTCTTCTGTTTTGTTTCTCCCCAATCCACCTGGATTTGCTTACCCATAGGTTGTTCAGGGATTGCTTCATATTGCCGAATTATTACTTTTTTCTCAATCTGATAAATCTCCCGCATCTCTTTCACATAGGCTCTTACTGTACTCTCGCCAACAACTAAATCGGGATAACGCTCTAAGAGCCAATCGTGGATTTGTGCTGCACTGAGATGAGGGTATTCTTCAAGCCAAGCGATAATCCAATCCCTGTAGGGATCCAACTTCTTACCTTTGCCTTGAAGCTGTTCCATGTATGCTTTTGTCTCTTCAAACGTCATTTTTAAATATTTATAAACGGTTGGTCTTGATACTTTGAGCTCCTGTGCAATTTGAGATACTTTAAACTTCCGTTGATGTAATTGTTGAATATTTAAATAAAGCATTAGCTTCTCCTCCAAAACGCTGTCCCCCCAGTAAAATAACACCTTCTATTATTTTACTAGAGTTCTAGCTTATTGAAGCAAAAGTGTAAAATTACGTTGAGCAAAAACTGTCAATTATATTCTAGCGTTTACATCCTCGGGTTTATTTATTCTTTCTTTATCAAAGGTAAACAGAAAATCCCTTTTTTAACATTACATTTTGTTTCCTTATGTGCTCTTTCATTTGGTATCTATCTTGCAGTCAGTTTTCAAGGGTTTGCGCCTTGATAAATATTTACATAAAAAAAGAACCCTTTGCTCATATAGGCAAAGGGTTTTCAAATTTATCGGAATAGGGGGAATACATTATTAGTCTGGCCAGATTTATAGATTCATATACATATACCTTTTAAAAAAATATTGTCTTTCACTATATTTAGAGTAAATAACCTTGTTTAAGTTTTATTGTTTGTTAAGTAAATATTAAATTACTTCATTTATTATTAATGTTTTACTATTTACAGTTAGTGACGACAAATACGCAGTTTTTCTACAAACTATATAAATAGTAAATTATATTTACAGAAAGTAAGTTTATACTTTTGCTTTTAAATAAGTTACAATTAATAAATAATAACTATAATAAATAACTTTAAATATATACTTGATTATAAGTATATTAGATACTTAATGAAGATACTTAGTAGTTTAAATCTTATTATTAGAACTATTATTTCGTTTTAAAGGTTCTTTATCATATAGGTACACATAAATACAAACTTAACCCTTACATAGTGAAGAAAATACCTTAACACAAGTAAGAACTATAAATAAGAAAACACATTTTTCAAAAGGAGAGGTTTTATGCAAGATTTCTCATTAGTACATATAGGAGCAGAAGTAAGGGAAAGAAAAGGCGATTTCAATAAAATCGTTTCACTAATGCTGGACACTACATACTACGATGCCTTAGAAGAAAGAAATGAGCATCACCAGCGAAAAAATGAAGATATGTTTAGTGATTTTACGGATGAAGAAATGATGTACTACTATGTCCATCAACGAAAGCATATCCGAAAGGATCGAGAACGAAAAGAAAATACAAAAAACGAATACTTACGGATTTTATTGCAGTTTTATCAGTATGCGGTAGAAAGTCAGTCGTTTTTACGCCAGGATGTCGACTGTTATATAGAAGAAACTATTTTTAAAAACCTACGTGCTTGGCATATTCGAAACTACCAGACGTATTTAAGCACGGCATTGCTAGGAAAGGGAGGTAAACCTTATTCACCTGCAACTTTAGACGCGAAAATGACGATTTTAAAAAGTTTTATGAAATGGTTACATGAAACGAAGTATATACAGCATCCATTACACAAAGAAATCTTAAGCACCTCATTATCTGAACAAGAAATTCCTAATCGAGATTTGTATTACCATGAAGTCAAACAGCTTCTAGATTACTATAAAGATCATCCTATTAATTATGGATTGTTAACAATGTTGGCGATGACAGGATTACGTGTACAGGAAATAGCTAAAGCTTCGTGGGGAGATGTATATCTAGACAGTTTAAGTGGTCATTATCGACTAAGAGGAGTAGGGAAGGGTGGAAAGAAATTTGATAAGTTACTTCATCCATCGTTATATGAACGCATTCTTGTTTTTCGAGAACGGCGTCATGTCAGTACAGCATTAAATTTAAGTGATCAAAGTCCATTATTTCCAACTAAAGATGGAGACTATTATCAATATAAAAACTTAAGTAATTATATTGTCCGTATTATTGAACGAACCGAGTTACCTTTTATAAAAGAACGGACTGACAGAATTACGCCTCATTATTTTCGTCACTTTTATGCCATCTACAGTAGGCAGCAGGGAGCAGATATCTTTTTAATTCAAAAAGAACTGGGTCACAGTGATCGTAAGACCACCGAGCGTTATCTGGAGAAGGTTTTGCAACGAGAACAAGAAATTGGGCTGATGTGGAAAGAACAAGATTTTTAACTATTATTGCGAGTTGACAATATATTTTAAAGAAGAGCTACTGATTTTTTTTCAGAAGCTCTTCTTGTCTTTATGATATGTATCTTATCTAGTTTTAAACCCATCTGTATATAACTCCCATTATCATACATAATAATAAAAATAAACTCTCTCAAAAGGGGCTTTCAGTAGTGAATAAAGAAGAAGTCATTAAAATTTACCAAGATGTTCTAACCAAGAGAAGAAAACGTTTTCCGAACTATTTCTTTGTAGGGGATGAAGGGAAAAAATATATGCGTTATATGACATGTTATTTGCTTGAGCAACACTTAACAGTCCCAATCGATGAAATCCCTTCTCAAGTAACCGCAAATACATTATGGTCTCATCGTCTAAGGCCGCCTGCTATGCTATACGGTTGGAATTATTATGAAGTTATTAATAATGCCTATCCTGGAAAATTTAAACCATGGCAATTTCAACAAGCTCCTGATAAATATTGGGATGGAGAAGAAGGAAAAAGACGAGCTATTGAAGCAGTAAAATATGTAATAGAGGAGAAGTTAAAACTTCCCATGGAAGAAGTACCCTTCAAGGTTAATTTCCATTTTTTTAAACAGCATGGTTTGGGTGGCGCTTTTACTCTTTTAGGCTATTCTCCTTTTCAAATAGTTGAAACTATTTATCCAGGTGTTTTTAGCCCTTGGCAATTTGCCCATGTTCCTATGAATTGTTGGAAAAATGAAGAATATATTCGAGGGGCTATGGATAATTTTTTATTCAAACAACTACATTTCTCTTCATATGAGGATGCTTTTCTTCAATTAAAAAAAATGGATTTTACTGATTTTCAGTTAACCGGTCTCTTTCAAATGGCATTCGATTCTAGAATGAACAACGTGAAGGAATGGATAAAAAACCAACTAATCAATAAAGAGAATGAACTGTTCTACGTAGATTTAGACTAATAAAAGAATTTATTGAAAGAAAAAATCGGAATTAACCTAATTTGATTTCCATTTTTGACTTTTAGAAGTGAAGTATTAATTAATATATGATTACTTGCTTTGGTTCTTTTTCTTCATAAAAAGATATAAAGATTCAGCAAAAAAGAGAAAAAGAAGAAAAAATAGAACGAATAATTCAGCTAATTCCATTACTCTAAAAGGACTGATGGCATTGTAAAGCGCCTGAGAAACATCAAATCCCTGAATAATATCAATCCCTAAAGAAAAGCCAATTAAGCATCCCATCATTAAAACACTAATACCTAGAATTTTCATATCTATCACGCTCCATTTAATAGGTTCTACTATTTCTTCTACGACGATACGTACATATTCATTGTTAATTTTTACATAAAAAACTCTTATATGGTTAAAGTAATAAAAACTTAAAGAAGGGTGCTCAAATTTATGCCTTCGTTTTTTAAAAATCGCAAACAAAAAAATAAACAATCACATGATGAAGAGTATCAAACTGCTAATCATGGAAAAGAACAGCTAGAAGTTTCATTACCAAATAACCTTAATATGATTAAACAGAAAACAGGAAAAAGTTCAGATGTCATTATTCGTGAGATAAAATTAGGCGGCAAAGCTGATATTAATACGGCGATTGTTTACATAGAAGGAATTGTAAACAATCAGGCAATTCAAGAATATATACTTCAATCTATGATGAAAGATAATCATAAAGAAGAAATTAATCAGTACAATGCGATGGGCCTACTTTCTGAAGATATAATGACAGTTGGAAACATAACTTCAATCACTAATTCAGATGATCTATTTTGCTCTTTAACGGCGGGAGATACACTTATCTTAGTAGATGGAGTAAATCAAGCATTAAGTGCTAGCACAGCAGGTGGAGAGAAGCGTTCTATTACGGAATCCACTACCGAAATGGTAGTACGAGGACCCAAGGGAGCATTTACAGAGGCTCTAGGCACCAATACAGCCATGGTACGTCGTATTATTAAGACTCCGGATTTATGGATGGAGTCTTTAAAAGTCGGCCGTGTAACAAAGACGGATGTAACATTCATGTACATACATGGCATTGCTAACGATAAAGTTGTTAATGAAGTTCGTCAGCGATTACAAAAAATCGATATTGATAGTATTTTGGAATCAGGGTACATTGAACAACTAATAGAGGATCAAACAGCTACTCCTTTTCCAACTGTATACAATACAGAAAGACCTGACGTTGTAGCAGGGAACTTGTTAGAAGGAAGAATCGCTATATTCGTGGACGGAACTCCATTTGTACTCATTGCACCAGCTGTATTTATACAATTTTTCCAATCGGCTGAAGATTATTATGCGCGGTTTGACATTGCAACTTCCATTCGGCTTTTACGTATTTTTATGTTTATGATTTCGCTTATCGCACCAGCTACATATGTCGCAGTTACAACCTTTCACCAAGAAATGGTTCCTACAACGCTCATTGTAGCAATTGCAGCACAAAGAGAGTCCGTCCCCTTCCCTGCGTTCATAGAAGCTTTACTCATGGAATTAACTTTTGAGATTTTACGGGAGGCAGGGATACGTTTACCTAAAGCTATCGGCTCAGCAGTTTCTATTGTCGGAGCCCTTGTAATTGGTCAAGCAGCTGTTCAGGCAAGCATTGTTTCACCTGCAATGGTTATTATCGTATCCATTACAGCCATTGCAAGTTTTGCTACACCTTCTTTTAATATGGCCATCTCGGCTCGCTTAATTCGTTTTTTGTTTATGATTGGCGCAGCAACATTTGGTTTCTATGGCATTATTTTATGTCTCTTAATGATGGTTGTCCATTTGTGCAGTCTAAGATCATTTGGAATTCCTTACATGTCCCCGTTTGCCCCTTTTACCCTGGTAGACAACGGTGACACTGTTGTAAGGTTACCATGGTGGACGTTGAGACAAAGACCACGATTAGTGACTACCAACACAGTCCGAGAAGCTGCAAATCAACAACCACGTCCTCCTGCATCTCGTGGCATGGTAAATCGTGATTTTGAAGAGGGTGACAATGATGAAGCGTAAAGGCATTTTTCTTTTAACGATCATGACAATGACTTTAATACTTACAAGCTGCTGGAGTAAAAAAGAATTAACAGACCTTGCTATTGTCGCAGCTATGGGTATCGATAAAACAAAAGATGGAAGGTACCACATAACGCTCCAAATTATCAACCCCGGAAACGTGGCTGGTGGTATGCAAGGAGGAGGAGGAGCACAAAGCCCTCCCATTACTATCTATTCGGCTTCAGGAGACAATCTAGTGGAAGCAAGTAGACGAGCTTCAGGAAGGATTTCTCGGCGATTGTATTATGCTCATACAAACTTAGTTGTAGTTGGAGAGAAGTTAGCCAAAGAAGATGGCATTGACACATTAATTGATGGTCTAGATCGAGATCCAGAATTTCGAAATACTTCTACACTTGTAATTGCCAACCATTCATCTGCAGCTAATCTTATAAAGACGTTAACACCAGTCGATAAGATTCCAGCAAATAAGATACTAAAAACCTTAGAATTTACGCAAAGAAAATGGGGAGAGAATGTAAAGACATCACTCCAAGAGGTGATGAAGAGTCTTGAATCCCCTGGAAGAGGAACAGTTGTATCAGGATTTCGTCTAGTTGGTAATCCTCAGCAAGCACAAAAGCTAGATAATCTTCAGGAAAGTGCACCAGAAGCAACACTTCGCGCTTCCGGGATTGCAGTATTAAAAGAGGGAAAACTAGTCGATTGGTTATATGGAAAACCAGCAATAGGGACAGTATGGATTCTTGATAAAATTCAAGGCACTGATATTAATATTGATTGGAAAGGAAAAAAAGAAGCTATTGCTTATCAAACTGTAAGACAAAAAACAAGCATCTCTGCCCAAGTCAAGAATGGCCAACCTCATATTTCCGTTCATACACGTGTTGAAGGAGATATTGGTGATATGGAGGTACCTGTTGATATTAAAAATCCAAAGGTTATTAGAAAAATGGAACAATCCATCGGAAAAAAAATCGAAAAAGATCTAAAGATGGCTATTGAACGTGCCAAAAAAAACAGAACAGATATCTTAGGATTTGGAGAGGTAATTCATCGTACTAGGCCAAATCAATTTAAGAAATTTAAACAAGAATGGAATGATGTGTACTTTCCAAAGTTAGAAGTGGATATTACAGTAGAAGCTTACATACGTCGAGCTGGCTTGCGAAATAAATCTTTCCTTTCTGGAGTAAAAGAAAATCAAAAGTAAAGAAAAGGAGGTACCAGTTAAATGGAAAAAGCGAAAATTAGCGCCATTCAGCTCTTTATTTTAATGGTCCTATTTGAATTAGGGAGCGCTTTACTAGTACCTCTTGCAATTGATGCAAAACAGGACGCTTGGCTTGCCATTTTACTAGGAATGATATTCAGCTTTGTTCTATTGTTAGTCTATCATAGACTGTATCTCTATTACCCTGATCTTTTGTTTACCGAATACGTACAAAAGATTTTAGGGAAACCCTTAGGATTCGCCTTGGCATTTGTCTATATCCTTTACTTCATGTACGATGCCTCAAGGGTTCTACGTGATTTTGGTGAGATGTTGTTGGCCTTTGCTTATCCAGATACGCCTTTATTTATTGCGAATGCTTTATTAATCCTCGTCATTATTTATACTGTTAGAAAAGGAATTGAGGTTATTGCACGGTCAGGAGAGTTGCTTTTTATTTTTATGTACTTTCTTGCTATTGCAGGATTTATCCTAATTATATCCTCAGGATTAATTGATTTTAAAAATTTACAACCTATTTTGGAGGCCGGCTTATTTCCTGTTTTGAAAGTAGTGATGACTCAGACTTTGTATTTTCCATTTTCCGAAATCATTGTAATTACAATGATTTTGCCGTATTTAAACACCCCCAAAAAAGCTAGGCTCACAATGTTTTGTGCTACTGCATTAAGTGGGGTTAATCTCATTATCACGATGCTCATTAATGTTTGTGTACTGGGAGTTAATTTGACTGCACGCTCACAGTTTCCACTTCTTAGTACGGTCCAGACCATCCAAGTTGCAGACTTTTTAGAGCGTCTTGATGTGTTTTTTATGTTAGCTTTAATTATTACTATCTTCTTCAAGATCTGCTTATTGTTTTATGCAGCTGTAACAGGGGCAGCTAATTTATTTAAGGTTAAATCACCTTCGAGTTTATCTTATCCTTTTGGGCTAATCATTCTTTTTTTATCTATTGCCATTGCAAGTAATGCGCAAGAACATAATCATGAAGGATTAAAGATTGCAATGTTTGTTGTACATATCCCTCTCCTTACAATTATTCCTCCTTTGCTTCTTATTGTAGCTTTCTTTAAAAATAGGAGGAAGCGTGTTAAAAACAATTTCAGTCCAGAATAGGAGGTCGCTTGGATGGAAAAAGCAAGGATTAGTGCCAGTCAGCTATTTATTTTAATGGTTCTATTCGAACTAGGAACTTCTTTGTTACTACCTGTCGCAATACAAGCAAACCAGGATGCATGGCTTTCTATCTTACTTGGAATGTTGGGTAGTTTAATTCTTTTTCTAATTTACTGCAAACTATACTCTTATTATCCAAGCCTTTTGCCTACAGAATATATGCAAAAAATCTTAGGGAAAACTATAGGAAGCGTATTAGCCTTTCTTTATATGTTCTATTTCATATATAATATGGCAAGGGTTTTACGAGACCTTGGAGAGATGTTGTTAACATTTTCTTACTCCGATACGCCTCTGTTTATTGCAAATGCTTTACTCATTCTAGTTATCATTTATACCGTTCGGAAAGGAATTGAAGTAGTAGCTCGATCAGGAGAAGTATTTTTCATATTTATGTATGTACTTGCTGTCACAGGATTTTTCCTAATTGTATGTTCAGGTTTAATTGACTTTAAAAACTTACAACCAGTACTTGAAAAGGGGATTTTTCCAGTGCTAAAAGTTGTTCTTGTTCAAACTTTGTATTTCCCTTTTGGTGAAGCAATTGTATTTTCCATGATTTTACCTTACTTAAACAATCCTAAGAAGGCAAAAGCGACCATGTTATGTGCAACGGGATTGAGTGGTATTAATCTAACTATTACCATGCTTATTAATATTAGTGTATTAGGAGTCGATTTAACTGCACGCTCACAATTCCCACTTCTTAGTACTGTACAAAGCATTCAGGTGGCAGATTTTTTAGAACGGCTTGATGTATTTTTTATGCTTGCTTTAGTCATCGGTGGCTTCTCTAAAATTAGTATATTATTCTATTCTGCTATGATAGGAACAGCCAATTTATTTAAAATTAAATCACCATCTCAGCTTTCTTACCCTATTGGGATAATAGTTCTTTTTATGTCCCTTACAATTTCTAGTAACTTTCAGGAGCATCTGTATGAAGGCATAGGGATAGAGATGTTTTTTATACAAATTCCTTTCATAGCGATTATTCCTGTGCTACTTTTTCTTGTTGCACTCTTGAAAAATAGAAGGAATCAGAAAGCATAATAAATTTGTTTATTAACTTCTGGATATAAAAAGCTTACAACGTAACTACTTATTACAGGCTAGGATTGATAAAAATAAATTTAAATTATGTGAGGTGCCTTTTTTGTATACTTGGTTTTACGATCATTTTATTAATACAATTCTATTTCCTCTTAGTTCTATCGTGATAGTAGCTATCACACTAAGTGGATATGCGTACTTTAAATTCAGGAAAAACTGAATGTCAATAGGGTCTCTTTTTTGACCATTTCTAATATAGACAAATTTTTTGATGACAAAGGTTTATTGTTATATCTGGTGAAAAAGAAGATATTTCCTAGTGCATGTACAGCCCATAATGCAAGACCATGAGCCCACCAAAAGTCTAGTTTCAATGGGGAAAATGACACATGGAAATATTTTCAGCAGTTTTAGTTGGAGTTGTAGCATTAGAACATTTATTCATTATGATTCTTGAAATGTTTTTTATACGTTCAAAGGTAGCAAAGCGAGCATTCCAGTTACCTAAGCACTTGGAAGGAGATCGAAATGTAGCTATTATGTTTGCAAATCAAGGGTTATATAATGGATTTTTAGCCGCAGGACTCGTTTGGGGACTCATACTAGGATTCAATTCGGTTGGCTATATGGTTCAGTTGTTTTTCATAATTTGTGTGGTAGTAGCAGCCATTTACGGTGGTTTTACATCTAACAAGTCAATTATCATAAAACAAGGACTTCCGGCTATTTTAGCACTGATTACTCTTTTGCTCGTTATATAGTGACATTTTTTTGTTAGGAACAAAGGAATATATGACCTTAATCATGTATATTACATATAACTATATGTCTCGCTTCTTTTATTAACCTTGCTTAAAAAGAGTATGAAAGGGAATACTGTTGGCAAAACAGAAAAAGATAAAGGGGTTGACGTTCGGTGGAGAATAATATACGTGATGAAATGTTGGCTGAATTGTTTCTAAACCAAATGATGAAAAACTTCAAAAAAAGTAAAATTCTTGGAGAAATCGATCAGTCCTTAAAAAATAAAGATAAAGAAGCTTTTTTTCGCTTAACAGAAGAACTTAAATCCGTCTCTTAGCAAAAACGATATAAATAGAAGAAACTAGTTAGCCTAAAATTAGATGCTTTAATTTCCTCAAAAGTAAGGAAATATATACAACAGAAGGTAACATAATGTTTTTTCTGGAACACACGAAAAAAAACCCCTCTTATAAAGTAAGGGGGCTAAAAGGAACACTTTTATTTATAAGCAGAAACACATTAGAAATAGTATCTCATTATGAAACGTGGTAATCTATATATGCTTCATACTTCGAATACGTATGAACAAACCCTTATAAAAAAGCAACCTCGCTTGCCAATGCCGAGGTTGCTTTTTACTTTATGTAAGAGGCTAAGGTCTATTTATCCAACTTATCTAATTCGTTTAACAGTTGATCCAATAGTTTACTCATTCTAATCGTATTATGACTATCCATACCTTCTTCTAAAGCTGTAACAATCATTCTCTCTCTCATAACCTCTATTTCAGTAATTAACCTCTGTTTTATAAGTATCTTGTACCCACCCATCCAATCCATCATCACCTCTTACCATTAATGTTAATTTTTCCATTAATCTAACAATAAATGTATTCTGCATTTGTATCAACGACCAATATATTACAAAAGACTAATTGGAGAAATGATTGATAAATAAAAAGCAACCTTTCTCCCAGTCAACAGCATGAGAGGCAAGGTCGCTTTTTTATATTTATTAATAATATTTCCTATGATATAACCCTTTTTCTAATTCAATTGTATATCTCAATCTTGTTTGCTTTTTATAAAGTTCATCAGACAGTTCTATGAACTCGCCTTCCGTAATCATTCCATTAATTAACTTAGTAAAGAGATCATTGATGTGTTGGGTAACATCTTTAAGTTCTTTTTCTTTCAATCATTTCAATCCTTCAAATCAAATTTCCCTAACTATACTACGGAGTATGAATATATAAAAGAGGTAAATTATCCCTTTTTAAGTTATTTTATATACACTTAACTATAAAAATCATTGCAATTTGTCTTACAAGCTTTATCTCATTATGATATACTAGCATAGCTAACCTATTTTCTTATGAAAATAACCTAAATCACACTTTAACTTTTTCTTTTTTTTGCAGAGTAACATTCTAAATTCCTAAAGTGCTCGCAGTTTTATTTAAACTGCGAGCACTTTTTTTACTTTCTTAACAACAGATCAATTAATAGAAAAGAGATTAGAATAGCTAAAAGTATAGATATTATGTTCATCTACCATTTATTCTTTGAACTAGAAAAGACGCTGTGAAGCGTCTATTTGGTAATTCTCACTGTTTCAAACTGAAGAGCGTAAAGCAGAAAAACTACCTTAAAAAATTAATCAAACAATTAGTTAAAGTAGTTTTTCTGTTCTTCAACTTACATAAGGTATAAATACACTCATATAAACATTGGCATTTAACAATACGATGTGTAACTATAGTCCTCTATTACATAATTTCATTGATACTTGAGCATGATACTTATGATGGCATAAAGTCTCTATACGTTTTAACTTAAAGTATTTCGTTATAAGCAAAAAAACTCTTGGGATATCCTCAACTGAGAGTTTTTTTGTTTTAACGATTTAAAAAGATATTTCTATTTTTGAATAGAAATATCTTGTAGAGAGCAAGCTACTCAAGAATGAGTAATGCTTCAAAATTACAATGTAAAGTATTGATGATAAGAGCTAAAAAAGCACCTTAAAGAGAAGGTGCTTTTTTAGTTGGAAGGAATGACTTATAGATGAAACTATTTTTCAATTATCTGTTTTTCTTAATCGGTGGAGTTATTTGTATCAGTCTCCTAGCGTTTTCTATCTACACAGATCTTGCTCACTTGAATGGATACAATCCTATTCCTGTTGGGAAGTGAAATGCTTATAGAAATGGACATCAAGATCATAAATTAATTTATTTTCTGAATGGAAACACTTTTCTAAGAGTAAACTACCAAAGATGTCGCAACGCATCAACTTATGTGATAATTCTTGTAGCAAAAAGCTCCCTACGGAAATAGGGAGCTTTTGTCTTGTGAGTGTGTAAGATGTACAGAACCATTTAACATAAAACTTATTTTGAGCACAAAAGAGCTTGGGCTAATAAGTTCAAGTTTTTCTTCTCTATACAATTATAAACTGAAACCTAACATGTGTTGTTGGAACGAGTGTGTGAGGTTTTTGTGAAAAAG
Organism: Priestia sp. FSL R5-0597; assembly: GCF_038006305.1. Classification (NCBI taxonomy): domain Bacteria; kingdom Bacillati; phylum Bacillota; class Bacilli; order Caryophanales; family Bacillaceae; genus Priestia; species Priestia sp. FSL R5-0597. The sequence continues at coordinate 55,564 of NZ_JBBOUZ010000002.1, read as the reverse complement.
GGTATACTAACGTTATTAAATAAAGAGGTGCTGCTATGGAATCCCCTTTTGAAATGATAACAAATGTGGAGAAAGTGGAAAATGCTTATTATGTAGAAATAAAGCCAGGTGAGTACAATGCAAAGTATTGGAATAAAGACTCGGTCTATATTGCTGATGAAGCTTTTGCTTATTTCTACACCACGATTTGCAAGTATGTGCCACAGTATCAACCTACGGAAGTGACAGAAATTAAAACAGAAACATGGCTACGTATCAGTAATCAGCTGCAAGAACTCGCATGTTTTTTGAGTAGCGACCCTCCTATGATTAAACTAAAGAAATGGATTGATTTTAATAAAGTGGAGGAAACGTACAAACAGTTTAATCGTCACAAAAAAAAGTACATTCGTGAGTTAATTAACATGATTGAGGAGTTTACAGTGTGGTTGAAAAAAATCTGTCAAACACAATCATACATCACCATTTTGGGTACTTAATGTAAATCAATTCTACGTTTATTGGGCCATACATTTAAAATTAAAGATACATGGTATTATCAGAAAAGAAACCCTTAGGTAATAAGGAAATCGTGAGGAATGTATGCTTACCACCTTATTAATAATAGCAGGAAAAAAGAGTTGTATTTGTTCAATTATAGGATTTACATACAGAAGCTTTAATGTAGATGACTTATTCATAAATACAATTGCTTCTGGAGTGGGTTTTATATGTTTCACCAGCCTCTTTGCTTACATACTCCACGTCCTTCTTACCAAATACAAACGACAATATTACTATCCAAAAAACTATAGAAAAGTGCCTTACGTTGAATTTGGTACAACTATGAGATCTAACGGTAATTATAATATAAAAGTATAAGCTCGCCTATTTTAGATGTTTCAAGCATCACCTGAAAAGAACAACATTCATTTATCTCAGCAAAAACTCTTGATTGTTAGTCAGGAGTTTTTGCTGCTTTTATTTATAAAACGAATAATGCAGAACAACACGAGCAAACTATCCAAGATGCTTCGTACGCTCTGGAGTATCTCTTTACGGCCAAAATTGTATAACATCCAAAACAGAAAAACTGCCTCCTCCCCGATGGCAGTTTTTCTGTTTCGTAAGTATAGATCTTATGTGTGCGAAGTTAACATAAAACCATTTCTAGGTACCACAAAGGGAACTTTATGTCCCATAGATAATCCTTTTTCTAACTTTTAAATCCTTGTTCCATTTTCCTTAACTGCTTTATTACGTTTTTTCCCTAAAATTATTTTTAAATGAAGTATACATGCTAATAATCCAACACTAACAATAACCCAACGCATAAACCCTTCAAATTGGGGATCAAAAATATTTATTAAAGCTATTATTAGTCCTACTAACATCCCAATATAATTTAAATGCAAATACAGCACTCCTAACTATCACTTACCTAATAATTACATTCTATCAAAATTTATGTATTGATTCAGAATGAATATAATATACCAATCCAGTTACCATAATGTACCTTACCGGAATCAAAAAAAGACGTTCAATTAAGACGTCTTTTTTGTTGGATATAAGAAATTATCCAACTAATAACAAAAGTAACAGGAAAGGTAAGGAGAATACGAATAGTACTTCCTTGAAGCCATTCTATATCAAACAAATCTGCAATAGTAAAGATTATTAAAATAACAATTAAACTGGAAATTACTGTGGTTACATAGGTTTTCAAATTAAATTCTCCTAATAAAGTTTGTCTTAATAATTATATCACCGTTTATTTACTGTTTTAGATAAAATTAGATATGAGTATCGTATACAAAGTTAGTTAACGTAATCCATATTCTAGGAATAAAAAAAGAGGGTACACAATGCACCTTCTTTTTTATTGGATTAAAATATGTAGTTTTTTTCTGTTTGAACGTTGCTTTATGAACAAAGCAACAATTCCTAAGACAGCTGCCACTATAAATAAGCTGTAAGGAATAGCGTAAAATGGGCCATAGTAAGGAAGTTGTTTATAACTAAACTCTGCATACCAATACTGATTTTCAATTCCTGTATCCCAAACTCTTTCATTTCCATACACAATTTCTTTATCCATTTTACTGTATATATCAGGAAATTGAGATTCTTTAAATCTTCTAGGACTTCCTTCTGGCTTTTTGTATAAAGATAGATCTTCAATTGTCGATTCTTTAACAGTCTTATTAATAATTCTTTCTTTATCAATTTGTGACAAAGGTGAACTCCCTAAGTTATCAATAAGATGCTGAATTGCTGAGCGTGATGTAGCATTTTTTGAAGAAATCATTTGATCTTTTGTAAAAATTACTGCTAAGAAGATAAACCCTATAATAAAAAGAACAACAGAACAGCGAAATAGTTTTTTAATTACCGCACTTTGCTCCTTAAACAAGCTAAACAAGCCCCTAGCAATTTGTTTTTCGTCACCAAATCTATATAAAGCAATTTCTATTGCTTCATCTTGTGTTTTACCTTCTAATTTTAACTCCTCAACAGTCTCCATTAGATGTGTTTTCATTTCTTCTTTCAATTCTTTGGCTTCTTTCCCACTAACATCTGAATAAACCGAATCTACAAATTGATTGATTTTCTTCATTCTCTTTCATTCCTTTCTAAAAATGAATCCATCATCTTCTTTACAAATTGCCATTCCAAGATTTTTTCTTCAAAGCCCTCTTTGCCTAAAGCTGTGAGTTTATAATATTTTCTTCTTCCCCCTGGCCCTTGCTCATTTCCCCAGTAAGATTGAATCCATTTATTCTTTTCTAAGCGCTTCAAAGATAGATAAAGTGTTCCTTCTTTTAGCTCAAATTGATTACTACTTTTCTCTCGTACCAATTTTGCTAACTCATACCCATACATATCCCTAAGATCCAGAAGGGAAAGGATTAAGGTATCAATATGTCCTTTAAGTACTTCTTTATTAATTTCCATATTTTACACCTCTCTATTTAAATATAAATTACAATACCTAATAATGCAAGGTATTATTTTCTGAAAGGTATATGAATATCATATACAAAGCTAGTTTACATAAGGTCTCTTTCCCGTACACATACAAAAAGAGAACCCTTCTGAGAGTAAGGGTTCGAAAGAGGTCTCATTTATGAGTTATGCAGCTTTTTATACATCCTTGATTTATCAACGTTTGGCCTCGGGCTGAGTGACAAATAGATGAATAAAAAGCGCACCTTTCATTCATATGCAACGTAAGTAAAATATAGTATATATGGTAAAAATATGATATTATTATTTGCGGTGCTATGCTATGATTCTTCACTAATTTTGAATCATGAAGAAGCAACCTCGTCCGCCATGTCGAGGTTGCTTTTTATTTTGCTACTTTTTCACCTCGACAAAGCATGAAAAATGAAATAAGTAAAATTAGAGATAAAGAAAAGGTTATTCTCTTAATAGAGAATAACCTTTTCTTTATGCTTATCAGTTTGAATACTAATTTTAACACATATTTGTTATTTAATACGGCTATTTATAAAATTACGTTTCAATCTCTTGTTTTTTTCTCAGTCAAAAGTGTTTAACTTATCGGGGAAGAAAATCCTTATTTCAGTACCTTTATCCTTTTGAGAATTTGCTTTTATAGAAAGTCCCAATTTCTCACATAGATTGTTACATAAATATAGTCCCATCCCTGTAGATTTAGCACGATTTCGTCCGTTTATTCCTGTGAAGCCTTTTTTAAAGATGAGCCCAAGGTCAGCTTCACTAATCCCGATTCCGTTATCATAGACTCGTAAAATAGTTCCTCCTGCAATTTTTTCTGCAGTGAAAGATAGCTTTAAGGAGAGACTTTGATACTTAATAGAGTTATCTATAAGTTGCTTTAAAATAAAGATAATCCACTTTGAATCTGAAGTAACTTTTAGATCAAGTTGATCCATATTTATTTGAGCACTTGCACGTATGAGAGTCAAAGATAGCGACTTAACAGCTTTATTAACAACGGAATGGAGTGGAAATGTCTCAATTCTGTAATCTTGGTTTAAAGTGCTACTTCTTGCATAGTATAGGGCTTGTTCAACATATCCTTCAATTTTAGATATTTCTGTTTGCATATGCATCTTTTCAGAAGTTCTATGGTTTTCTAGGATTAATCTTAATGCAGTAATGGGGGTTTTTACCTCGTGAACCCACATTTCAATGTAATCATAATATTCTTGTTGAGAATTCTTTAGGGAGGAGATACGATCGTTCATAACCTTTGTAGCACTCTTTAATATACTGTAAAACACCTGTCCAGAATGAAACGTTGGCTCTTGTACGATATCAGCAATTAGCGTCTTCTCGTCCAACTGTTCAAATATGGCCATTAAATGGCCATAATAATGTTTCATTCGATAGTACTCAAATATTACGTTACATAAAAAAAAGAATATAGAAACGGTATTAATTAAGATAATCAAATTTACAGGAAGGTCGAACAAAAAAAGCATAAGGGAAATAATACAAAGGGAAAGTGCATTTAAAAGAAATGAAACCTGCTTTTCCTGCAAAAACTGAAGCGCACTCATAGTTGGTATCCTTGTCCTCTTTTTGTCAATAAGTAACCTTCTAATCCAATAGATTCTAACTTCCTTCTCAGTCTAGCTATATTTACATTTAACGTATTTTCGTCTACAAAATCTCCATTTTGCCAAAGTTCATTCATTAGCTCTTCCCTTGAAATAATATTCCCTTTATTAAGTGTCAAAAGACGAAGGAGTCCTAATTCATTTTTGTTAAGCTCCACTTCTTCTATACCAGATATAACTCTACTTTTTAACACATCTACTGTTAATTCTTTGTAGGTTAATAAAACATTTTGTGCACTTTCATTCGTTCGTTTTAGAACTGCTTGAATATGTGCTAAAAGTATTTGCAAGTCGTAAGGTTTTGTAATAAAGTCATCTGCTCCGATATTAAGGCTTAATAGTTCATCCATCGGTGTATTTCGACTAGTCACAACAATAATTGGAACGGAAGAAACCTTTCGGATTTGTCGACATATTTGAAAACCATCTTTGTAAGGGAGGTTAAGATCTAAAAGAATCAGGTTTGACTTTGACTCTAAAGATGCCTCTACAATGTTTTCAAAGTCATCACTGCTGTTGCACTCATAGCCATATTTCGTAAGGAAATCCATTAGTTCGTTTCGAATAGTTTGGTCATCTTCAATTATATATATTTTCATAACCTTTCCTCCATATTAAGTGATTACAAGATTGTCAAAATTACAATGAAGGAATTTAAATAGCAATTTAAAAATCCCTTAATGTTGTTTGTAGTACATATGTAAATGAACGACTTTTAATTTGTTTCCAGTGAACTGTAGCCTTCATTTTGCAATCCTAATAGGTTGAAATGATAGACATCACACATAATATTATATACAAATTTGGATTAAATTGTAATGACCTCAACCTTACAAATCGGTAATGTTGCGGTAAGAAAGAACGATAGTACCAAAATGGTTTTAAATGCTATGCTTAAAAAAAACAGGGAGGGAAATCCAATGAGCGCATTATTAAAGGTAGAAAATATTGAAAAAGTGTATGGGAACCGATCAAGCATTACACATGCTTTAAACAATATTTCTTTTGAAGTTGATAAAGGAGAGTTTCTTGGAATTATGGGGGCAAGTGGAAGTGGAAAAAGTACTTTACTAAACTGTATTTCAACTATTGATACAGTGACGGCAGGTCATGTTTATGTCCAAGGTTCCGATATTACAACACTGAAAGGAAATAAATTATCAAAGTTTCGTCGAGAGAAGTTGGGATTTATTTTCCAAGATTACAACTTACTTGATACCTTGACTGCTTACGAAAACATATCATTAGCATTATCGATCATTAATTACCCTCAAAACAAAATTCATGAAGAAATTAATAACGTGGCAAACGCGTTAAATATACAAAACATCTTACATAAATATCCTTATCAAATGTCCGGCGGGCAACAGCAGAGGATTGCAGCAGCTAGAGCTATTGTAACGCAGCCTTCACTATTATTAGCTGATGAGCCGACTGGTGCCCTTGATAGCAAGTCAGCAAAAATGTTATTAAAAAGCTTAGAGATATTAAATAAACAACAAGCTACTATCTTAATGGTTACTCATGACGCATATAACGCTAGTTTTTGTAAAAGAATCATCTTTATTAAGGACGGGAAGATATTTAATGAACTAGTAAGAGGAAGTGACGATCGTCAAACCTTCTTTAACCGCATTATGGAAGTTGTAGCATTGCTCGGAGGAGATATAAGTGATGACTTTTAATCTGATTTTTAAAAATGTAAGACGGAGTATGAAAGATTACGCAATATACTTTCTCACATTGGCTTTAGGAGTGAGCTTGTTCTATGCTTTTAACTCAATCTCTTCTCAGCCGGATTTAAATAAATTAAATTATGCTATGGAACTGTTCGGAGATGCTCTGGTTACATATATAGGACTACTATCCAAATTCATCGCAGTTATTCTTGCTTTTCTCATCATTTATGCTAACCAATTTATTATGAAGCGAAGAAAGAAAGAAATGGGCATTTATATGTCCCTGGGAATGAATAAATGGAAGATATCTTCACTATTCGTAGGAGAAACTTTTTTAGTAGGGATATTAGCTTTAATGGTGGGGCTTGGCATAGGTTTTCTTTTATCACAAGGAATATCAATCGTCGCTTTAAAGTTATTTGTAGGTAATGCAGCAGGTTTTCAACTAATGTTTTCAGCAGCAGCGATGAAACAAACCATTCTAAGCTTTGCACTTATTTTTATTATTGTTATGTTATTTAATACTCGTACAATCATAAACATTAAACTTGTTGAACTTTTGACAGCAAATAGAAAAAACCAAGAGTTAAAAACTCCCAATAAATCCATTACACTGCTATTATTTCTACTTTCACTCGTATCACTTGTGTCAGGTACTACATCACTTTTATTTTATGGTTTAGATAAAGATAAATTAACCTGGATAATGGGCCTCCTTGTAGTTGGAGTTATCTTATTTTATTACACAGTTTCTGGTGTGATTATTATGCTAATGAAAAGGAACAAAAAAACATATTTTACTGGCTTAAATGCATTCTCTTTTAGACAACTAGGAAGTAAGATGCAAACTAATTTTCTAGTTATGATTGTGCTGTGTGGACTTCTATTTACATCACTTGTCGTACTTGGAACAGGATTTAGTACTACGAACTCTATGAACAAACAGGCTAAAGCATCTACTCCATTTGACCTTACAATTATGTATCCATACCAGAAAAACAATGCACCTTTAAATCGAGCAGATCGTGACGGAATTAAGCTCAGAGAAAACCTTAAGAGCTACGCTCAAACTACGTTATATAAAACAACTATGACTTATGAAGATTTGTTTAAGGAGCAGAAGCTGAATTTAGCTAAAACAGAGCAAAAAATGCTAAAATCTCACATCAATTTTGTTTCACAAACAGATTTTAACAAGCAGATGAGGTTGTCTGGACAGAAACAGATTCAATTGAAGCCTGGTCAATACATTATAAATGCAAACCATGAAGGTACTGAAAAAAACGTAAAGTATTTTTTACAACATAATGGAACCCTTACCGTGGGACATAAAACATTAACCCCTATAAGTGACAAACCATTTAAAAATATTATCTCTTTATCAAATTCCACGATTACAAACGATATGGGTACAGTAATTATTCCAGATCAAGTCGCTCGTATACTTAAACCAGATAGCTACTTACTTAACGGTAAGTTTCCATCAATAAAGGCGGAAGGTCAAATGTATGAAGCTATGAATAATAAATGGATTGAACATTCACTAAACGGAAGCATGTTTTATGTAACTAACAGTGTAATTAAAGATACATATTTTGGAACCTTCGGTGTAATTGCATTCATTTGCAGTTATCTTGGCATAGTTCTATTGATTGTAACCTTGTCTGTGCTATCGCTACAGCAGCTAACTGAAATACAAGATAATAAAGAGCGTTATCGTACTTTAGCTAAAATTGGTGCTGATAAAGGAATGATTAGCAAGTCTATTTTTAAGCAGGTCGCTTTTTATTTTGTTATGCCGTTGATTATGGCAGCAATACTCTCTAGTTTCACTACTAGGGTAGTATTAGATAAACTAGAGCCTTTCTTTGAAATATCAATTGCTCAGAATATGATTGTCAGCTACGGGATTATTCTAGCACTATATGCAGTATATTTTATTGCCACTTATCAAAGTGCAAAGCAAATTATCGTTGAAAATAATATTAAATAAGCTAGGGGGATAACAATATGGAGAAGTTTTTAGAAAAACAAGGATTACCCGAGGGAATCATTGAGACGATAAAATGGTGGCTTCCGTACTTGGGAATTGCTGGCGTAATGCTTCTTGTTATTGTCATTACAATGCTCATCCATAGACGTAATAGTTAAAGGAACTAAGATATTTTGATATTATTTACATGAATATTTTATAAGAACCTTTTTTATAAATATTGTTCTACAAAGTGAGAAAATTACTCACGATACAAAAAGGTGTGATTGTACAACGGGGTATATCAAGGTTTTTTTCTCACATCGACATTGATGTAATATTTACCTTATGTTACAATTATTCCAAACGACAAAACATAGTATATGCAATATATTATGTTCATTTCTTGCATTCAACACAAAAAGCCACTGTCTAGGCCAGTGGCTTTTTGTGTTCTCATAATTTATGGTTAACGGTTCAAATAATTGATTTTACACGAAAATATGATACGATAATAAAGATCAGACTATTTTTTACAAATTTCAACATAACCCTGTTTAAAAGCTACCTCGCCTTCACTCCGAGGTAGCTTTTTATTTTGTGGAGGGTAAAAGTATACTTTTATACGTGTTGCCAGAAATAAAAAGACTCTTATGCATTGCATTGTAAAGGTCTTTTTATTTCCTATTTAGCTACGCTCAAAGAATGCTGTTTATTTGCTACCTCGATGGTTTGAATATTTCGCCCATCAACTTCTCTCACAATAAACTCAAAATCATTATACACAAGGACTTCATTTAACTTAACGTCTATTTTCTGAGATAAGATCCATCCACCTATCGTATCCACCGCATTAGTTTCAATTTTCGTTCCCATTAGTGTATTTACGTCTCTCACTAATACTTTCCCATTAAAAACATAGTGATGTTCACCAATTTTTTGCCTATCGAGCACTTCATCAGAATCAAATTCGTCATGGATTTCTCCTACGATTTCTTCTAAAATATCTTCAACGGTTACTAAACCAGCTGTCCCTCCATATTCATCAAGTAAGATTGCTATGTGGATACGTTCCTTTTGCATCTTTCTTAATAGCTTATTGATAGAGTACGATTCAATGACTTGAATCACGGGTTTAACGTAACAGCTAATGAGTTGGTTTCGTAAGGTGTCATCAAATGCAACATCGCTTAAGATTTCTTTTATATTTACCATCCCTATGATTTGATCTTTATCTCCATCGGTTGTTACTGGGTAACGAGTATACTGCTCCAATGCAGCCATTTCTAAAAATGCACCAATTGTGTCATGTTCAGAGATTGTTATCATCTCAGTTCGTGGAATCATGATTTCTTTCGCCAGGCGTTCATCAAATTCAAAAATATTGTTTACGTACTTTAGCTCACTCTGATTAATAGCACCACTCTTATAGCTCTCAGCTAACAAGAGACGAAGTTCCTCTTCTGAATGGGCCAATTCGTGCTCTGAAGCAGGTTTTAATCCAAACATTCCAACCAGTATTCGTGCAGAACCATTTAAAATCCAGATAAACGGATACATGATTTTATAAAACCAGATGATGGGCGCTGAAAATAACAACGTGACAGCTTCTGCTTTCTGTATTGAAAATGTCTTAGGTGCTAATTCACCTACCACAACATGAAGATAAGTCATCACAATAAAGGCGATACCAAACGATAAAAGGTGTGTAATGGACTCATTTAAATCAAACTTCATAAAAATGGGACTTAGCAACCTTTCTACCGTAGGTTCACCAAGAACACCTAGCCCCATCGATGTTACTGTAATACCTAGTTGACAAGCAGATAAATATTCGTCTAAGTGCGTAATGACCTTTTTTGCAGACACAGCACCCTTTTTACCTTCAGCTACAAGTTGATCAATCTTAGAGCTTCGTACTTTAACAATCGCAAATTCTGTGGCTACAAAGAAACCAGTCAATCCAATTAATACTGCTACCAATAACAAGTTAATTATGTCCAATTAGTTGTCTTACCTAAGTAAGACTTACACCTCCAATAGATTTAATGACAAATACATTATGTAGAAACATCTAGCTATCTAAACTTCTTTTAAAATGACTCGTTGTAAAGGAACACCGCCCATGCTTATTGTTTTTTCAGATAACATATATTTCTGATGATCAACTAGCAAGGTGTGAGTATCAATAACTTCACAGGTCGTTCCTTTGTTTTGAAAATGTTTTACTACAGCTTTCTTTAAATCAGTTAGGTTGTAGTATCTTTCTTCAAAATCAATGACAATTTTCTTTTTTCCAAATAACCCAAACATCCAAATCCCCTCCCATATGCTTATACGCTTTATCTGTATAAAAGTTCCATATATTTTCATATATTTCATTTATATATGTTTAATTGAAATTAATATAGCAGATATTCTGCGTGTTTTTTGTTATTTATTGTTAATTTTGGTATATTATTTAATGAATAAAAAAATGGAGGATAAAAAATGAGTTTGCTAATAGTAGGGATCATTATTATTTTGTCGGTCGTTGCAGACTATTTTATTTTCGATTACGACGATAAAAGATGGGGATGGCTAAAAGGATATTCTAAGCCTGTAAGAATAGGGATTATCAGTTGTTACCTAGTTATTTCATTTACTATTTACTTTGCTTTAAGCCTTAAATATATCTCTTAAGGTTTAAAGGCTTTTTTTATTTATATTCCATACATTTCTAGTTAGCATAAAACTGTCTATAAGAACTAAAAAGCCTAGAAACATAGTGTTTCTAGGCTTTTTAAACATTATCTATAACGTCTGGCAGAAAAGAATTGAACAATTGGAAAGATAACCAATGCCAGACATAAAGCTGCAAACAAAGAGATATTTCCAAAATCATTTTTTCTGACAAAAACAATACGATCTAAAATCCAAAGAATGAAAAGACCTATAGTTAAGATATGATAGCTTCTTTTAGCACTCATCGTAGCAATTTTCTTACCCATCTCATCTTTTTGAATTTGTCGATCAAATCCCCACGTAGCAAGTTGACATAAAGTAGTAATAACCAAAACTATTGCTATAACTCCCGTTACACCTAATCTAACTCCATCTTTAAAATCTGTTATATAAATCGTATACATTGCAAAAGCGCAGCTTAGTAAAATAATGGCAGTCCATACATAATTATTTTTTACATTTTTCATCATAAATTCCCCCTGTTTTTGTATAAAAATAATTCATCTACGCTAACATTCAAATTCCCTGCTAACTGAAATGCTAGCTCTAAGCTTGGATCGTACTTGTTATTCTCAATCGCATTAATTGTTTGTCTCGATACATTGCAAGCATTAGCTAGCGCTTCTTGAGATAACTTTTTAGATTTCCTTATTTCTTTGATTCGATTATCCATACTTATCAACCCACCTCTAAAATGTAAAAAACATTTTACATTTATAGTATATGGTAATATTTTCATTATGTCAAACATCTTTTACAAAATATCTACTTTTTTATGTATATCGCAAACAAATTTAGTTAACATAATATGCTATAGACAGTGAGAAAGAATTTATATTGTTTATTAAAAATGTAAAATGGGATAGACTCCTCGCTAAGAGTCTAACCCTTTTTATTATCATAAATTGTATAATAATATTTATCTTTTGTATAAATTTACTTTACCTTTATATAAGTTTGTTGTATTATTTATTTGTAGTCAAAAAAAGGATGGTGATTACATTGAAAGAAAAAAATGGTGACTACATTGAAAATAAAGTGTATGAGCACCGAGTTTTAAAAAGAATGTCTCAAAAAGAATTGGCTGACGCTGTAGGGGTGTCCAAACAAACCATATATGTGATGGAGAAAAATAATTATTCTCCTTCTCTCGTTTTAGCTTTTCGAATAGCTAATTTTTTCGATGTAGATGTTAACGATATTTTTAATTATGTGAGAGGAAGTGACTGAAATGGTAACTGACAAAATAGAAAAGGCCATTTTCAATCCTTTGAAAGCCTGGACAGAACAATCGAATAGTAACTGGAATATGCTGATTGGTATTGGACTTTTATCGCTTATAGTCGCAATAATTTTGGTATACGTATTTCAAAAAAAATTGGGTATGAGTGTATCTGACGAAAGAACGAACCAAATAAATTTAAAAAGTGCCCTTATTATGTTGTGTGGAATCATTTTATGCGACCTCATTTTCCCAAAAGATTATATGTGGCAAATTTTCTTCTTATTTAAATATTCCCTCGCATTCCTTGCTGCAGGTATATATCTTGCTATTCGATATAAAAAAGATTTTTTAAACTAAAGAATTAAACAGATTTACGGGCGGAAGTGTTTATAAAAAAAAAGCGATTAAAACTACAAACCTTTATGTGTATCGTATGCAAAACTAGTTACCATAATCACGTTTCTAGACATCAAAAAAGCTTTGATTTTGAATAATCAAAGCTTTTTATTGTTCATTGGTTTTTAGAAATTAATGATAAGCGCTGATGCAACTAAATAAGTTAATGAGAATAAGCTCAATAAGAAAATAAAAGATGCAAAAAGTAAAACCTTTGCCTTTTTATTAATTGTTATCCCATTCTTAAATAAGTTAGAGAATCCTAATAACACCCCCCCTAAAATCGCTATTAATCCGCATAACTCATTAGCTGTACTTCCTATCCATACCCCTGTAACAAGAATCATTGAAGCAAACAATGGGTTAAAAATAACATTCACAGTCACATTAATTAGCTCCCTTCATAAAAAAATACTATTAATTACTATTTTATCAGAAAATGGATTAATTAAGCTTTGAATATTATATACGAAGCTAGTTTACTGTTATACAAGGGATCGTTTTTTAAAGAAATTTGTGGTTAATCCATTTTTTTATCAAAACTTTAAGCCAAATGCCAAGTAACTTTGTCTAATAGTTATAAAAGGAAAAAGAAGAGAGGATGAATTTCAATTATTAGGATCGTTAAAAAAGCTCAAAAAGGTAATGATAAAGCCTTTTTGAAGCTTTTTCAGACATATGAACAAGATATTTATCGAATGGCTTATGTATATGTCAAAAATAAAGACGATGCCTTGGACGTGGTTCAAGAAGTAGCATACCGTTCTTTTAAAAACATAGATACTTTAAAAAAGCCAGAATACTTTAAGACATGGCTAATCAAAATTACTATTAGGTGTGCAATCGATCATCTAAGAAAGAATAGCAAGGTCGTTCAATTACATCCAGAATACGAAGAAATCATTGGTTCAGACATTGAAGATATCCCCCTTACAATATCCCTTCATCAATTAGTGGAAGAACTAAATGAAGATGAGAAAAGTGTTATTATTTTACGATTTTATGAAGGCTATTCTTTTAGGGAAATAGCTGAGACATTAACCATTCCCTTAGGCACGGCTAAATCTATTTTATATCGTGCTTTAGCTAAACTTCGTAAACAAGTGAAAGGCGTGGGTATTTATGAAGAATAAACTAAAAGAAGAACTTGAACAAATTGAAATCCCAAAAGAATTACATATGAGAGCCAAACTAGGTGTAGAAAAGGCTAAATCAGAGCAACCAAGAAGAACGTTTAAAAAAGCAATCGTATTTCCGGCTGCTGCAGTTTTATTCCTTATAGGTTCTGCAGGTGTAGGCGCAGCGACATTTCCAAGCTTCAACCACTTACTCTCTCTTGTTAGTCCCGACATTGCCTTGTTTCTTCAACCTATTGAAACCACTAGTGAAGATAAAGGAATAAAAATGAAGGTTGTAGGTGCCATGAACGACGACGAAATGGCTGTTATTTACGTTACGATGCAAGATTTAACAGGTAATCGCCTTGATAAAACGCTGGATCTTTATGATTACACATTAACTGACGGGCATATGTTTAATGGCCAAATTGTTAACTACGATAAAGATACAAATACAGCCACATTACGAATTCAAGCAAATGGAGGCACAAACTTTAATAATAAAAAAATCAAATTGCGAATAAGCTCTTTCCTTAGCCAAAGGTATAAGCATGAGGGAATCAAGATAGATACTGATCTGTCAGAGCTAAAGAATAAAAATGTAGATACAATCTCTCTTAGTACAGATAGTACATCTGGAGGAGGTGGGGAAATTACGGACCAACTCGACACGGGAGAAAGTATAGAAATCTTAAAGCCTAACGAAACCATTCTTTCTCTGCCCAAAATAAAATTTATGCATGTATCAAATATCGGATTTGTGAATGGTCAACTTCACGTTCAAACAAAGTGGTCCGATGAAGATATAGATAGCCATGGAGATTTTTATTTAGTTGATCCTTCGGGAAAGAAGATAAATGCTTCTTCTAACATCTCTTATGGAGTAGATAAATCAGGGGAAACTGTTTACGGAAATAACTACGTAGAATATATTTTTGATGTAAATAGTAAAGATCTTAGTAAGTTAAAGCTTATGGGAGACCTTGTATCTAATGGTAATTATACAAAGGGTGATTGGAGTACTACATTTAAATTGCATTCTGTAGAAAGCGAAAAAAGTCTGATCTTTAATGAAGACTTTGGCAGTTGGGAAGCAAATAAAATGACCCTTTCATCACTAGGTGTGACACTATACGGAAAAGGCCAATTTAAAGATACTGACGATATGAAAGTTAGTGTGGAAATGAGAAATGGAAGCATTCAATCACTCGATTCGTTACAAAACTTTAGTGATAATAAAAGCGTTAAAGCTAAATTTCTATCTTCTTCTCCTTTAGATTTATCAAAAATCAAAGCAATCAATGTAAATGGTACAGTTATTAAAGTACCTAAATAAAAGATAAAGCAAAGTTTCTTAATCCTATGAATAAGAAACTTTGCTTTTTTATTGTTCACTGTTTTAACGGCTACCTTAATATTAGTCCATTAAGATCACAACACACACAGTCCGTAAAAGTATACACATGCGGATATTAAGTTTATGAGCTATCTGTCTACTTGTATTCATTTTTAATAGGGATACAGAGTAACTAAGAGACAGTGATTGATATAACTACTATGCTGATTCATAATAGAAAAAAGCACCACCCTATTCTAAACGGGGTGGCGCTTTTTTGCTATCTCTAATATATATTTTATTAATTAAAATTTGAAAATGTCCTTATAATTGTCAATTTAAATTATATAATTATTGTTTATCGATAATTTTTTATTGATTTTATTGAGTTTAAATGGTAAGTTATTCCTATAGAAAATTTTGGAGGAATATTTAATGAACAGTAAAAAAGGTTATCGTGTGCTCTTTCATCTCATGAATAGTTTATTTTGGTTTCTTCTCGCAACTTCAGTAATAGGAGCGATGATAACAACTTATATTTTGTTTGACTCTTCAATCCTTAAAGAAATCTCAGGAATTCATTTTGCTATCTCTGAGGGAGTCCTTGGAATTAATTTAGACAACTATACACCGGATGTACAACTATTACAATTCACAATGGTATGTGCAATTATCGTAATGTTCTTTGTAACTATGATGTTTTGGAATTTTAGAGTTTTGTTTGAAAATGCATCTAAGGGATTTATATTTGTTGACAGTAGTACAAAGTCTATATTCTCAATAGGAATCATTTTATTAATACAATCATTTGCTAGTAGTTTGCCCAAAGTTTATATAGCTGCTAAAATGACTCCTTTTGTCCATATTACGAATGGGTCCTTTAAGGTTTCCTATTCAATAAATGAACTTCTTTTTATCACTGCTATATTCATTCTATTCTTAGGTGTTTTCTTTAAGCAGGCGGTTGCTATTGCTCAAGAAAATGAATTAACAGTATAGGAGAGGATATATGATCAGAGTGAATTTAGATGTAATGATGGCTAAGCGAAAAATTTCTTTAAACGACTTAGCAGAGAGAGTTGGTATCACCAAAAGCAATCTTTCTATTTTAAAGAATGAGAAGGCTAAAGCTATTCGCTTTACTACTTTGGATACCATATGTAAGGTTTTAGAGTGCCAACCAGGCGATATACTGGAATATGTAGAGGAAGAGTAAAGTATTTTTACTCTATATTTATGCGTATAAATACTTTTATAGATTAGAGCAATAAAGTAATTTATTATAAAATAGAAAGGGGATAATTTCATCATATGAAAATGGCTATCCGCACACATAATTTAACCAAAACTTATGGAAGACAAACGGTAGTAAATAATTTGAATTTAGAAATTAATGAAGGGCAAATATATGGATTTCTAGGGCCAAATGGTGCTGGAAAGACTACAACTATTCGAATGCTGTTGGGATTAATTACACCAAATAGTGGTCAAATTGAGGTATTTGGTAAAAGTCTAAAAGAGAATCGCCAACAAATTTTAAGACAAGTAGGAGCATTTATTGATTCACCTGCCTATTATGGCCACTTGACTGGATATGAAAATTTGCAAGTGATTCAGAAGATGTTGGGAAACAGTAATGAAAATATACTCCCTACTTTAGATATTGTAGGATTAAGTCATGCAAAAAATAAGCTAGTAAAAGAGTATTCTTTAGGTATGCGTCAACGATTAGGAATAGCTTTTGCACTTCTAAACAACCCCAAATTATTAATTTTAGATGAACCAACAAATGGGTTGGATCCTTCTGGAATTCATGAGATTAGAGAATTAATTAAAAACTTAGCGAAAAATGAAGGGCATACAATTCTTGTATCTAGCCATAATCTAAATGAGATTGAGCTAATGGCTAGTCATGTAGGAATGATCCAAAAAGGACATTTAATTTATCAAGGATCTTTGGACAGCCTATTTTCTCAACAAGACTATCAAATAGAAATTGGCACAACTGACATATTAAAAGCAGAAAAAGTACTTAAGGATAAAGGTTATAACATTCAGAAAGAAAGAGACTTATTAATTACTAAAGGTACATCGGAAGATATTATTCATATGAATCAACTTATTGTGAATAACGGTAATGGAGTTTATCATCTTTATCAGAAAAAAAATACACTAGAGGATATTTTCCTATCCCTTACGAGTGGGAAAAGTGAGGCCATAGAATAGTGTACATCAATCTTTTAAAAGCAGAAATACATAAATTAAAAAGAAATAAACTGCTATATGCAATTTTTCTTCTTCCATTCTTTTCAATAGGAGTTCAATTCTGCGTGTTTTTTTATAAGAAACAAGTTACATCTATAAGTTGGAAAGAATATATTGCAATGAATCATGGGTTCTTCCCTTGCTTTTTATATATCTTTTTATCAATTTTTTATTACATAATTGTATGTAGTGAATATAACTATCGAACTTGGGGAGTTATGTTTACTACCCCAATAAAAAAAAGACATATATTTATTATTAAATGGATTGTAGGAAACATAAGTACCTTATTAAGCTTGTTATTAGGTTCTCTACTACTATATCTTTCAGCTCTAATTTTAGGATTTAATAATATTCCTATTAAAGGGGTAATTTATTTCTCATTTTCTATCTGGCTAGGTACACAAGCAATGATTGCTATTTTATGTACTCTGTCTATCATGATTTCAAATGGTATATTTTTAGTTGGAATAGGAATTATTACTTCCTTTTTATATTTACAGTATAACAATCAAAAATTTATTCCGTTTTCTTATCCAGCTTGGACTATAGGACAAAACTTAGAATATGGAACAAGTAGCCTAATAACTTACTCGACATTTTCTATAGTAGTTACATTAATTACGCTGGCTCTAGGAGCGTTATATACAACAAAGAAAGATTTTTAGGGGGCAAAATATTGATTATAAATGGAATAAAGATCGAACTCTTTAAGTTAAAAAGAACAGGAATATACTGGACTTTATTTGCTGTTCCAATCTTATTCACATTAGTCAGTGGAGTATTATACGTGGGGGCCACTAAAGCTGGTTATGATGTGCTAAGAGCTGTTACTTTCCAAATGTTTCTGAGTTTTATTTATCCATTATTAATAGGGGTCATTACAGCTTTAATTGTTCGTATGGAGCGAAAAAATTCGGGTCTCAATAATCTTTTAATATCTCCAATTCCAACAGGACAACTTTATTTAAATAAAATGTTAATATTAGCACTCTTAAATTTGTTTGTTGTAACAGCTATCCATCTGGTTCTTCTATTTTATATGCTTATATTTGATGTAGATGGCTTTGTATTTAAAGAACTATTAATACATTTTATCTCCATCTGGCTATCTGGCTGCCTTATTAGTTCTATTCAATTACTATTTAGTTTTAAGTTTTCAGGTATACTAATGCCCATTAGTCTTTGTACCATATTAACTATTTCGGGACTATTTGCAATCACTTCACCAAAACTTAGTATCATACATTTGTGGGTTTATCCCGTAATGTCAGCGTTTAATGGATATAACATTCCATTAATAATCATTGTTTCTTTATTGTTAACATGTTTATTCACACTAATTGGAGTGTATTATTTTCGAACCAAATGGATTTCTGAAGTCGGGAAGCATTAATTTAGTCAATTATAAATAGTGAAATTAGAAACGGCTATTACTTAGTAATCTTTCTAAATATAAGTTCTTTTATGTTTTAATTCATACTATTTTAATTATTGGAATTAAACCCCATTAACTGCGTATGATTAGTAATAAAAAATTTAAAAGGGTGATAATATGAAAAAATGGTGTAAACGCTAGAATATAATTGACAGTTTTTGCTCAACGTAATTTTACACTTTTGCTTCAATAAGCTAGAACTCTAGTAAAATAATAGAAGGTGTTATTTTACTGGGGGGACAGCGTTTTGGAGGAGAAGCTAATGCTTTATTTAAATATTCAACAATTACATCAACGGAAGTTTAAAGTATCTCAAATTGCACAGGAGCTCAAAGTATCAAGACCAACCGTTTATAAATATTTAAAAATGACGTTTGAAGAGACAAAAGCATACATGGAACAGCTTCAAGGCAAAGGTAAGAAGTTGGATCCCTACAGGGATTGGATTATCGCTTGGCTTGAAGAATACCCTCATCTCAGTGCAGCACAAATCCACGATTGGCTCTTAGAGCGTTATCCCGATTTAGTTGTTGGCGAGAGTACAGTAAGAGCCTATGTGAAAGAGATGCGGGAGATTTATCAGATTGAGAAAAAAGTAATAATTCGGCAATATGAAGCAATCCCTGAACAACCTATGGGTAAGCAAATCCAGGTGGATTGGGGAGAAACAAAACAGAAGACAACTGAAAAGAATGAAATTAAACTATATTTCATCGCTTTTGTCTTAGCTCACTCTCGATACAAATATATGGAGTGGCAGGACCGGCCTTTTACAACAAATGATGCCATTCGATGTCATGAAAATGCATTTCAATTTTATGGAGGACGTACAGAAGAAATTGTGTATGATCAGGATCGTTTAATTACAGTAAGTGAAAATTCAGGTCAGCTACTTTTAACTTCTGAGTTTCAAAGCTATGTAAATGAGCGTAAGTTTAAAGTTCATTTATGTCGTAAGGCAGACCCAGAATCAAAAGGAATGATTGAGAACGTTGTAAAGTACATAAAGGGAAATTTCGCAGATAGCCGAGTATTTAGCAATATTGAGGATTGGAATAACCGTGCATTACAGTGGCTACATCGCACTGGAAATCAACA
The DNA here is from genome assembly GCF_038006305.1 of Priestia sp. FSL R5-0597. Lineage (NCBI taxonomy): Bacteria > Bacillati > Bacillota > Bacilli > Caryophanales > Bacillaceae > Priestia > Priestia sp. FSL R5-0597. The sequence continues at coordinate 35,718 of NZ_JBBOUZ010000002.1, read as the reverse complement.
TGTTCATCAGACAACGAAAAAAAGACCAGCTGAAGTGTTCCCCGTCGAAAAGCAACACTTACAGCCCGTCTCTTCACCACTCTCATATGAAAGCTTCATTACCCCAAGTATAACAAGGAATATTAGTAAGGACAATACAATACGGTTTAAATCAAACCGTTATTCCGTTCCTCTCGGAACGTATAGTGCAGCCTCCGATAATGAGGTTTTTATTGAAGTCACTTCGAGCCAACCGCCAACGTTGATTATCCGTAAACAGTTAGATGGAGAAGTAATTGCTGAACATAGCATTAGTAATGAAAAGGGAAAGCTTATTCAACATCTACATCATATCCGGGATCGCTCAAAAGGTATTGAAGAATTTAAGCAACAACTGGTTTCACATTTTGAAGATCAGAAACGTGCAACTTCTTATTTAAATGAAATTTGTTTAAGATACCCACGGTATCGGCGCGATCAGCTCATAATCATTCAACACACCATTGAGAAATATCCAATGTGGATTGAAGCCACCTTGACTAAATGCATTATAGATAAACTTTACAGCGCCAATGACTTTCGAGATATCGCAAACCACCAAAATGCATTACAAACTGAATGTACCCAAAAGGTTAAGCCTCCCTTTATAAAACATTCAGGTAAAGACAACATCATAGTAACAACTCGCTCCCTTACTGCTTACACAAGTATTTTAGGGGGTGACCCACAGTGAATAAGACTGTAAATGACTTGCAGGAACACTTTCGCCAATTAAGGTTATCTGAAACAGCTGAGGAGCTACCAAAGCTCCTACGTGAGGCTGAAAAATCTTCTTGGACGTATTTAGAATTTCTTGAATCTATTACGCGTTACGAACTTAGAAAACGCGAAGTAAAGAGTTTAGAAAGAAGAATGAAGTGGGCGCACTTCCCTTACGTGAAGTCATTAAGTGAATTTAAATTAGAAGAGCAAACAGCTTTAACGGGACGTCAATTGACCCAGCTCGCAGAGCTAAACTGGCTTGAGCAGCAGTATAATTTAATTTTATTGGGACCGCCAGGCGTTGGTAAAACATTTTTAGCGATTGGTTTGGGGGTTGAGTCTATTCACAGAGGTTTCAACGTCTATTTCGTAACTATGGGTGAGCTTATTCATCTTTTAAAAACGGAAGAGTTTCTAAACAAATCAAAAGTGCAGCTAAAGCGCTTAAGAGGCGCCGATCTGATTATCATTGATGATTTAATGTACATGGCAATGGATCAGCGAGAAGCAAATTTGTTTTTCCATTTAATTAATCATTTGTATGAACGAAGTTCTATCATTCTTACATCCAATAAAAGCCCTGAACAGTGGGGTGAACTAATGGGAGATCAAGGAATTACTACTGCAATTTTAGATCGTTTACTCCATCGTGTAGAAGTCATTCATATGGATGGAGATAGTTATCGAATGAAACATCGAAAAAGTGTATTTTCAGCAGAAGTGTAAAAAGCAAATAAGCAAAAAGTGTAAAATTCGACTTGACGTCTACAGAGGATTGTAACTAAAGTTAAAATAGGCACAATAATCTTAATCACAGTACCAAAAATGTTTGCTGTAACAACTGATAAAAGAAAGAACCCAATTATAACTACATACAAGATTATTGAAGTAACTAAAGAAGCTACTGACACTTTTAAAGCATTTTTAAAGAATTTCTTCATCTAATTTCCTCCTAATAGATTTTATAGAAAACAAAAAGAAGCAAGCATGTTGAACTCACTTCTTTTAACTTTCACCAAAATTCATTGCAAAAAATAGCATGCCTAACATAATAAGTAGTGGAATTACAACAAAAGAGGTCAAACTAAAATATTTCATTAGCCCTTTTTCATGTTTTCCAAAAGCTATTACTCCACATAAAAAGCCCATAAGGTAAATGACAATTCCTATATAAAGAATATTTGAGCTATATATTGGTGTAAAATATTGTCCTACCCCAATAACAATTCCAAGCAATGATAACCACAATGAGTATTGACTAAAACGTTTTTTCAAGTTGGCCCTCCAAGAATTAAATATATGGTTAATCGTACCATTGATTTATTTGTCAGGTAACATAAAACGGGTTTTCCCCGTTTCAATTCTTTACAATTCAACATTTATCTACTACTGTCCTAAACTACAGCTTATCGGCACTAGTAAAGAAAAACTTTAAACAGAGGGCTTTTTATTTTAATACGTAAGACTCCTAAACTATTATCTTCTTTAGTACTTCTCTACATTAGAGAGGATTGGTAGCGAATAAAGTGTAATCATGCCGGTGTATACAATCTATATTTCTACTCTAAGGAGCAAACAAGTGAGGCAGTAAGGTGCCTAAGGATAAAATAAGTATTAACCCTGTAATCATGATCCAAACAATCCTACCAAGATTTTTAACTTGCATAAAATAAGAAATAATAAACAATGCTATTAAAATATACGGAAGATTATTGCTTCCCCCCACAATTAATAGAATCATTGAAAAAATAATTATTATCCCTGATATAACATTAAAAATATGTATTTTTTTCATTCTAAATTATACTCCTAAAAATAGAGTTCCTAAAATCATATAAACAAATGGTACTAAAAATAAAATAATATTGAATATAATTCCAAATAATGATATTTTACCTTTATTTAAGAAGTATCCTATAATTCCACATGCAGCAGAAAAGGGTGCTACGAATGCAGGGACTAAAATCGGTAATCCTTGTAAGTCTTTAATTTCTATAAAGCCACTTAAAAAATTCACAATAAGCAATGTCATTGTAAGAGCAATAATTATAGAGAGTACACCCAATATGTTGCCAATTGTGCTCTTTGTAACACTTGTTGTTTTAATGCTACTACTTGCCATTTGAAGGTCCTCCAAAACATCGTTAAAATTTTAAAAATTAATTTTATTTCCATTAACTTTTAAATTTTAACATTTTTACCTCATATATGATATATTTTGCCAGAAGAATATTTTCTATGTATACCTTCAATTACTTTTAGTTACCATAATGTAGCTTACAGGAACCAATCCCCCTTTGTCCTATTTAGATAAAGGGGGATTTATTTATCTATAATTACTTTCTACAAGTACCCCCAAATTATCTAAATCTTGACTGATATTTAAGATAATTAGGTAGTGCCATTCTCCCTTACGTTTACCTAGATTTACTACTTGATGAACTTCTACTTGATCATTCTCATATTCTCTAGCTGCTTCACACATTTCCCTCAAAGTACTACCAAATTCTGTGTTATCCCAATTTCTTACCGTCAAATCAATATAAGATTGGCTCTTTTTAAAATTCATATCTCACTCACCTCTATTACTAAAAATAACATTAAAGTAATAGTTTGGGTGAAAAAATTAGTTACCATAATCACTCTTATCGGAAATTTTAATTATAAAACAAAGCCCCTGCTTATCAGCAAAGCCTTTGTTTTATTCGGCTGATTCTTTGATAAGATCAATAAATTCCATTGCATGAGATTGATCTTGTTTTATCATCTTTATTTTTTGAGGATCTAAAAGGATCCTTTTTATTTGTTTGTCCTTCCAAATTGTAGTGTTATAAGACGGAACCTTATACAACTCTTTAAACCACTCCTCCGTTGTTAACTCTTCAATAGCTAATCTTAACTTAGAATAAGAAGTAGGCTTCATTAAAATGCCGTAAGATAGCAAATCTTTAAATTCATCCATCTTGTCACCTTCCCTATATTTAGACTTTATTAAATACTGAAATTATAAATCACCATGTATATTAATCTATAAATATGGCCAAACTAATAACGTATTCCCCCTATTCTAATAAACTTGAAAAACCTTTGCCTGTATAGGAAAAGGTTTCTTTTTGTTAACTTAATTATGAAATTATAAATCGAACTTTCTTTTTTAATTTATTTTCCTTAAAATAGTTCAATTAGGCTAATAGGCTACAAACACCACATAACAAAGCCAATGTACAACAATCCAAAAGAAACAAATAAAATATATTTTAATATATGTAGACGTGTTTGAGACGTCATATTTAGTTCATTACTTTTCACTTCTTTGTTCATCTCTAGTTACCTCTCATTTTGATCGAAAATATACACATTTGATCTAAAACTAATATTTAAAACGAGCCCCATTAAACACATGCTGCTCATAAGAGAACTGCCCCCATAGCTTATAAAAGGTAAAGGGATGCCTGTAATAGGGAGAAGACCTATACACATTCCTACATTCTCAAGAACATGGAAGAAAATAACGGATATAATTCCTGTACAAATGTACGTAGAATATTTATCTTTTGTATGAAAGGCGACCGTTATAATTTGATAAATTAATACCATAAACAAAAGAAGAACCAAACTTGTTCCCACAAACCCATAGTTCTCTCCAATTGCACTAAAAATGAAATCTGAATGCTTTTCCGGAACATATACAGCATAATGGGAGGTATCTCGCCCTGATATAGAACCCGAACCAATTGCCTTTACAACCTGCAAGTAGTTGTAGGAAAGACTTCCAGCATATGATTCTGGATCAAACCAAGCATAAATACGATCAAACTGGTAGGGGTGTAAATGAAGGTATCTTTCTAGGATTGCCGCATGATTCAGTACCATGTATAAAATGATAGAAGCGACTACTCCCATAGAAGTAAAAATTGGAAGAATGAGCTTCCACGTGACACCTGAAATAAATAACATCATAAAAAATAAAAAAATCATTACGAGTGCTGTTCCCAAATCGGGTTGTTGCATAATCAAAAGTATCGGGATGGAAAGAGTTGCACCCAATTTTCCAATTAGCAGCAAATCACTCCTGACATCTCTAACTCTAAATTTTTCATTGTGTTGTTGAATTACTTTACTAAACGCTAATATTAAGGAGATTTTCATGAACTCGGATGGCTGTATTGAACCAATTCCAGGGAGCACAAACCAACTTTTCGCATTATTTTTGAGAGGAGCAATACTTGTGGGCGAAATAATTAGCAAAATAAGAATAAAAATAGTAAAACCGTAGAAAAACCACGTGATCCGATTCAGTTGGTCTTCATCTGGCCTCATCATCATGAAGATAATGACTCCGCCTACAATGTACCATTCGACTTGTTTAACGACGAAGTTTGTTGTGTACTGGCCTGTTTGCTGGGCATTAAAAATAGCAACACAACTAATGATAAAAAATAACAAAAGGGTGAAAGCAAGCCCATAATTAAAGCTTTCTGATTTCTTACGTTCCATTTGTAAAACACCATTTCTATATAGATTTGTTGACATCGTTAATTAGACGCTTCAAAAACAAAATAGTTTTCTATTTCTGAGAAAAAATTACTCATACACAGTAACGTTATAGCCCGTATTCCATTTGATATAAACTAAAAAAGAAGTACCCTGAGAAATAGTGAGCCTAATCCTCAGGGGAGGAACGCGTCTATTTAATTTAGTTTTTTCTTTCCTTTAGCGTAAATAATGATTTTATAAGGATCACCTTTTATTTTAACCTTCATGTCATCTGTTTGAAGGAATTCATCAATAATTCCTTCGAGTTCGTTGGCAAACTCTTTATTCTCTTCAGAATAACTTAATGATGTATAAATAAATACCTGTGGTTCAGGGTGAACAGAGTAGCCGACCATCTTCACATGATATTCCTCTTTTCCTAATAAATCTTCACCAACATCATCAAGGATATTTCCCCATCTACCTTCTTGTTCTTGCTTTTTTAAGTTAATTTTATATACCTTTATAGGTGTTTTTTCTTCGTTGTTTTCAACAAGGACATCTTTAATTACTTGTTTAATCTCTTCGATATGTTTCTCAGTATCAAGTACTTCTAGAGCTACTCTTGCATCTGATTCAAACCCTGCTATGCTAGCATCTAACACATGATAATTACGTTTTTTTAATTCAGCATCAATCTCTTGGTTTATTTTGTCGTATTTTTCTTGGCGAGGATCAGGTTTATACTTGTCTTGAGTAACATCATACCTTGTAACTTTAACTTTATACGTATCGTATTTGCGTGCTGTTAAGATACCCTTTGTAATCTTATATATATCTTCTTTAACGTCTTTGAAATATTTCTCTGAGCCACCCACATGCACCTCAATCTGTTTCCTGCCTCCATAATAGGTCTGTCCTAGAAGGTCAATTTTATAACCCTTTTCTCTTAACGTATTAATAATTTCAGTACCTACAGACTCTCTTTTAAAAATCTGACCCAAATAAGGTATTTTAGCAGCCACTTGAGCCATTGCTGGAGAAACAAATGCTGAACTAATGAATGCACCACTCAAAATAACAAGTGTAATACCACAGTACACAACATTTCTTAGAGGACGATTTTGTTTCTTAAAAAATATATCTTTTTCAGGTTTTACTGATTCTGATTGTTCTAATTGGTCGATTGCTTCTAAAAGTCGCTGCTTCTGTTTTTGTTTTCGGTTTGATCTCCAGACCAACTCCTCATTCAATTTTTCTAGTGAACTATCATCCTTAAAAGAATTAAACCGTTTCTTCATATATATACCCGTCCTTTACTAACTGCTTTCTCAAAGCAGGAATTGCCCTGAACTGTGTAGACTTTACTTTGCTTTCAGACCACCCTAAAATGGTAGCCGTATCCCTAACAGAAAAACCTTGAACTTTTCGCAGTAAAATAACCTTTCTGTGTCCGTCTTTCAGCTTTTCTAACGCTTGATACAGCTCTAGAGATGTTTCTTTAAGCTCAATCATCTCTTGAGGTAAACGAGTAGGGTCTGTTTTCGACAGAATAAAATCTTTTAGAAGGCTTAAAGGTTTCTGTTTTCTAAAATAATCAATGGTGACATTATGCGCAATGCGGAACAACCACGTCTTTTCACTGGAGTTTTGCTGAAAGGAATCGTAAAAGAGGTAAGCTTTCACGAAGGTTTCATGCGTCAAATCTTCAGCTTGCTGATAATCTTTCACCAGCATTAAAATAAATTTTAATATGGCGTCGCTATGGTCGTCATACCAACGCTCAATTTCTTCTTTTTTTGTCTTTTCCAATATCCTGACCATCCTTTTATCCAATATTCTTTACTTAGACGAGAGTTTTTTAAAAAAAGTTGTGTTTTTTATGCAAAAAATAAAAAAACTCTCAAATAAGAGAGTTTTTGATTCAATATGCTATAAGTTTTTATTGATTAACTTTAATGGAATGTAAGGACAAATGCCTTCTAGAGAGTGTGTTTATCGTAATAGAACTATGTAACTTTAGTTACGATGACAAGTATCGTCGGTAAAAGAATAAGCAAAGTCTATTAGACTAGTTTGTTTAATACGATAAGGTTTTAAGGTCTATACCCGTACAAGAAATCAAACATAAAGAAACATATAAAACCTATAAGCAATAGAGGAACCACACTGATTCCTAAATATACACGATGTAGAGGCTTTTTTAGTTTTTTGAACCAGTTATAATATAGTATTAAAAAAAGAATGCAGACAGGTATAAAGAACACAGCAGAAAATATATCTGTTAACTTTGAGTTTGCATCCCAATATTCGTCCGGAACAGGAGTATGCACATACCATTTATCGGCTAAACGAGTTTGAAGATAACTAAAAAGTAATATTCCTAACGAATAATAGACACCAACCAACCACTTTAACCATTTTGGTAAATAAGACTGACTTGCAACAATACACATAAGTACTACTATAAGAAACACTGGAACACTGTAACTCATTTGAAACCTCCAACATAATCTAAGTTTCTAACAATAAAATATGAGTAATTTTACCATATTAGTTTATATGTGTATATACCGGTTTTGAGGTAGAAGAGATAGAATCTTAATTAGCATGATTGATTCTGCAGGAAGCAAATAGCAAGCTTAATAAACCGAAGTTTATATTCCTACTTCCCATACCACAACATCCTAAAAATCAGTACTTATCAACCACTGCTCCTAAACTAGCTGCTTTAACATAGGGCTTATTTTGCAAGGAAAGGAGTTCTTCTTTTGTTCCTGTAACTACTACGCCTATAATTAATCCATTTTCTTGTCTGTCTTTTAGACTTTTGACTTCCCCTGGATCTGTTTTTTGGAGCTCATTTAAAAAGTCTGCTTCTGTTTTGACTTTATTACTCGTTAGTTTTACTCCTAGTTGTGGTGATGGTTTAGAAATACCTAATAACCATCGTCCACTTTCTGGCTCACCTCTGTACCCAGTAGACTTTGCATATTTATAGTTATAGTTATCTACCCAGTACCATGTTTGGTGAGCAGATGTAGGCAGCATCTTTTGTACTTCTTTCAGTGTGTAATTTTTATCAAAAGATATGGCCATCTCCATATATTTATCATTTGGATAATCTTTAATCATGTCAAAGTCATTAGCATACACCTTATACTTATACTTAGGTACGTAGAATAGCATCTCACGTTGCCCATTAGGAATATGATAAACTGTCGTTTCATTGACAATTGTACTACTCATGGAGAATGATGCATTCAAGTTTCCAAATAAATCATACGTTATTTCTTCTGTCCCCCAAGGTATCACTTTGTCTTCAATTACTTTAAATGCTTCACTCTTAATAGTTCCCTTTAAAACTCCAATCGATTTACTATCAGTGTTAGTGTATGTGTTTGGAGACATCCTCACCTGATTTTCAGTAATTATCCGATCAGTAATCTTGTCTCCTTTTGAGGCAATAAAATAATTATTTCCTTTGACAAATAAACCAATAACAAAGCTAACTACGAGTGCGGAGATAAAAACTGTTCGTAAAATTGCTCTATACTTTGCTTTTTTAAGCGTTCTATGTAAAGACTTTTCATCAAAAATAGAATCTAACGCATCATTCGTTTTCTTCATTACTTTCTCTCCTATACATCTCTTTAAATGTTTTTCTAGCACGAGCTAAATACGTTTTCACAACTTCAGGTTTCATATCTACATATTCCGCAATTTGTTTATAAGACCACTCTAGCTCGTACTTTAAAAGAAGTAGTTGCTTGAAGGTGGGAGACACCTTTTGCAGTATGCTTCTTACTAGAAGCTGATTTTCTTGTACAATCATCATCTCTTCAATTAATCGTTCATTGGTAATAAGGTAATCTTCTACTACCACGTACTGAGATTTTTTGTTCTTTCGGCAGTAATCGTAATATAAGTTTATCGCTACTTTAAAAAGCCATGATTTATATTTATCGGTATCAATCGATTCAAGATGAACAAGTAGTTTACAAACTGCTTCTTGAACAATATCTTTAGCTGTTTCTTGGTTTGCACCTTGTTTGATTAAGTACAAATAAAGTTGATTCATGACAATTTTTAGCTGATCGTTTGATAACCGATTTTTCAAGTATTTTTCCTCCTTCTTGTCTTATAACGTATGAGCAGTGAAAAAGTATACAATCATTTCACATTTTTCTACAAAAAAGGAAAACAATTAATCTCTTATTACATGTTCAAAGAAAGAATGAGTTAATTCCATATTTCACGCGACATATTTTTAAGAATACCTTGTAATAAAAGGTATTCTTTTTTATAATTTCATAAGAGGTGGATAAATTGGAAATTAGTAGAGAGATTTTGAAAGGGCATATTGATACGCTAATCTTATCGCTACTGCATCAACGGGATATGTATGGCTATGAATTAGCTAAGATTGTTCGTGAGAAGAGTGAAGAACAATTTGAATTAAAAGAAGGGACTCTTTATTTGTCTTTAAAGAGATTGGAAAAAAACAATTGGATTTCTTCGTACTGGGGAGATGAACAAGGCCCTGGTGGAAGAAGAAAATATTATAAAGTCACATCATTAGGTACGCAAAACTTTGAAGCCAAGCGTTTAGAATGGCAATTTGTAAAGAAAATGATGGATTCTTTTTTATGGGGAGGCACTAAGTGAAGAGAATAGAAAAATTTGTGGATTCTATGTACCTGAATGTAGAAGGAGATCAACAAGAAATTAATGAGCTGAAAGCAGAAATGACCAATCATCTGTTGGAAGCCGTCCATGAATTAAAAACAGAAGGCAAAACAGAACAACAGGCCGTTGCAATAGCTATTAAACGGTTTGGTGAAGAAAAAGAAATACGAAATGTGATTGGACAATTGTTTGAAATACAGAAGATATTTGCAAAGCGCATCCTATACGTAGCAGTAGTATGCTTAATCGTCACAATGTCCAGCTTTTATTTTCTGTGGAAAGTGGAAGAATCAACGGCTCAAGGAATATCCGACACAGGTTCATTAATATCCTATGAATTGAAAGATAAAGATGTGATAACCAGAGACATAAAAAGAAAAATAGAAGCGTTAGTAGAAGATACAAACTATGTTTCTGGGGTTACTATTTATAAATCAAAAAATATAATCAGCCGTTCTGGCGAAAATTATATTGACTATCACTGGAAGGGAGTGCAGCCAGATTTTCAATATCAAAGAACCCTTTGGGCTCCAAAATGGTTAGGAGCAGACTTTGACACATTTGGGAATGGGGATGACCAATGGTTCATTTCAATAGACAATAGAAGCTTTAGTCGATTAGAAGCCGTTGTCTTATTTGTGGGAATGACTGTTTACTGGACTCTGTTTACTATCTGGGCAATTATCAATGCTTATCATCAAAAAAGGTTACGAATTGGATGGGTTTTTATATTTGTATTCTTTAATATTCTAGGCTATTTAATTTATTATCTTACAGGAAGACAAGGTCTTATCCCTAGCAAACATGATGAATTTTATGAGGATTACATTTAGGAGGCACACTTTACCCGGTTTGCTTTTTATATAGAGTAATAGCTTTTGAAAAACACGAGAAAGGACTAATGATGAGCTCATTTGCTCTAATTCTAGTCCTTCTCATGCTAGGTATGCTATTAATTGCGACGAGTTTGAATTAAAATTAAGAGAAGCAAGCATGGTATGCTTGCTTCTCTTGTTTTTTTCTAGTTAATGTAAAAAGATTATCAGTCATAAATAAAAAACCTTCCCAAAATAAACGACCTTAGAAATCTTAACCTATAAAGAGAAAAACAGCGTTCTCAAAATAGAAATTGAAACCCATAATACAGCTGAAATTATGGGTAAGAGAGTAATAAGGAGACCCCATTTTACAGTTTTTTTGATAAATAACAGGACTGATCCTAAAATCCATACAGGAATTACTAGTAACATTTGAGGCTCGGTAAGTCTGTTTCCAGAAAAGTTTTCGCCTATTCCTCCTTCAGCAAGGAACCAAGCGAATGGGATAATAATAATGCCTGTTATTAAAAGATGTATAACTCGATACATATTAAAGAACATACTAACCACCTAACTAAATTTACCTTTTTTACCATTTTATCAATAATATAAATTTTAATCACTATACCCCTTACATCTTTAGTCAATATAATGTGCGCTCTAGGAAGTTTGAATTAGTTTTACACTTTAGTAATTTAGATTAAAAGATAAATGTTACCATTAATAATACAAGAATATTCTAGGAGGTATTTTAAATTAATGGATAAAGAGAATAAAAACAGCATAAATGATGTTGAAGATCATTTAAATAAGGTTTCAGGAAATCCGACGAAAATCAATACATCAGGAGTTCCTAAAGGAATACGTATAATAGGATACTTTTTTATAACATTTTTTGTGTTATTGATTTTAACTGCTTTTTTTACTTCAGTTCTTAAATAAAACGTTAGTTTAAATATACATGTCTAAGTAAAAAAGATAGTGACGTGTTTATAAAAGTTTAAAAATTAATAACATTAATACTTTGAAGGGATTAAAATTGTGAAAAGATTATTATTTATTCTTAGTATTGTAATAATAGTCCTTATTATAAATGGACGCAGTAATAACTCTGTAAAGGCAATAAAAGCAGATTACGTTGATATTGGTTTAGGGCAAAGTTTATATGAGGGATATGATAAAGTTGAGCGAGAAAGCGTTCAGTCGCTTGTTAATTCATATAATCAAATTGAATATATAGGACAAACCAACCAACAACTGAATCTTGATAAGACAATATCAATAACATTTGTCTATCATGATAAAATTTCGGGAACTTTAATGATAGATGATAAAGGGATTTTTCATACAGATGATAGCGCAAAAAACTATCAAATTGCTTCAAACAATGATACATATGAACAAGCTTTAAAGGTATACAAGGATTTGAAACAAAAGTATTAAAATAATAGAATAATAGAATATGAAAGTGGAAATTAAGGATTCTTTTTTAGATTCTCGTATCAAAAATAAGGGTACTGATCATATAAAGTAAAAAGTGGTAACTTCTCATACTAAGCTGCCACTTTTCATAACCTTCAACACATATTTGGCTATTATAAGAAGATACGCCTATACTTAACACTCCTATATACACCAGTGTTAGAGTATATGTTTAGCTATCCCTTTCTAGTTAACATAAAACCCCTTATCGGCACAAAAAAAAGGCGACTATTTAGAAAGTCGTCCCTTTTTCTTTACTGGCTTCAATTAAATAAATAACTTAACATGAGCTCTCTTGTTTTCTCATAAATCTTATATTCTTCGTACAAATTTGGATAGGTAGAGATTTCTTTTTCTAAAAAAGAATATTGCGGAAAAATTTCAAAGAAAGTCAACTTTAATTCATCGATCTGATTTTGAGGAATTATCTTCGTTTTACCTTTCACCATATAACTTAAACTGCCAGCAATATTCATCCAATAGCTATTAAAATCTGCGGTTAACAGATCGTCTTCATGTAATTTCCCACTAAATTTATCTTGTATTTTACGAATGTCTTCATGGGGAAATGGATGATACAGGTCATTGTTAAGCCTCTTTAATTCATCCAATATAGTTAGTTTTCTTATATTAAACTCCGCCTTTTCGTTTTATGTAGAGCTTTATTTTACCACTGTATACACAAGGTTCACCATAAAAGCTATGTACATACTCTATATACTTTTAGTTAACATAGTCCATATTCTAGGTAGCAATTCTTAATACAAAAACCAACTTCCTTTAATTATAATTAATGGTAAAATAATGTATATAAAAGGAGGGTTACAATGTATTCACCGCAAGAAGCCTTATTAGCTAGTTCTCTTTATTTTGTATTCATTGTTCTATCTTTTATAATAAGTTTCTTTATTGGAAAGATACTTATTACGAAATCCGATAGATCAGTAGGAGAAGTTCAAGCAATTTCTCTCTTTATCCATCTCGTTTTATTCGGAACAAATTTTAGATATTGGTGGTGGGGCCACTCTATGTCTATTCTCAATATCTTTGAGTTTCTAGCAACTACATTTATAAGTGTGATTATCTTTATAATCAGCGAGTTCATTCTTTATTTTTGGTTAAAAAAGCGCTACAAAATGAACGTACATAGAGATGCCTAAAACTAAAAAGTAGACAATTAATTATGTATACGATATGCAAAGCTAGTTTACATAACCACTCTTTCCGGAAGACATACCAAAAAGAACCCTCTTGGGAGAAGGGTTCTAGATGGGGCCTTGTTTCTGCTTTATGCAGCTTTTTATACATCGTTGATATGACGGAGTTCTCTTTATAGGTAATTGAGGAGATGATGCATAAAAAGGGGACTATTTATACATCATTTTTTTATAAATAAAGATAGTATAAGCTACCGAGAAGTTATAATATAGAAGAAGACTAAACTAAATGAACTTGACAACAAAATTGTTAACCAGTAAACTATTTTATATAGTTAACCAGTTAACAATTATATTAAAGAAGGTGGGTTTCGTATGGAAGCTCTTCAGAAACAAGCGTTTCAAGCTATTGAGTGTTTAATTATGACTAGAGAAAAAAAGGTCCAAAGTAGGAAAGTGTTAGCTAACAAACTAACTCAAAGTGTAAATAATACAAATAAAAAATGGACAATTACTCAATTACATATGGTTTCATTAATAAATAAAGATAAGTATGTAAACAATGCTTTTCTTTCTAAAGAACTTAATATCTCAAAAGCTGCAATATCTAAGGCTATTAATACTCTTTTGCAGTATGGCATCGTTACGGCTCACAAAAATGCTAATAATAATAGGGAAACCTTTTACTCTTTAACAGAGGAAGGGGAAGAGTTAGCCACTATTCATGATAAAATGCATGAAATAGCAAAGGAAAGGTATGAAGAATTACTTAATAAGTTTTCAGACGTAGAATTAAAGGTAATTATAAAATTTTTAAATGAGTGGACCAAACAAATATAGAAATAGGCTTACGACATGCCTAATGAGCACGCCGTAAGTCCACTTATCTAATTGTCTGAAAGTTAACAACTTACTCTTTAATAGGATCAAACGTCAATGGAAGAGAAACAGGTCCACGTGTATAAAGACCACTTTCTTTGTACTGGAAACCTTCTTCTAATTTCATATTTTTTAGTTGATCTAAAACAATGTTAGCTACTACTTCAATTTCTGTTCCTGCAAATGCTGCTCCTACACAATTATGTATGCCAGAACCGAAAGCCACATGTCGAGCAATACCTGTAAACGCAGTTTTAACGTCAAGGTCTGGACGGTGAATGTTAAAAGTATCAGGATTATCAAATGCTTCAGGATCTCGATTGGCAGCTCCAATCATACAGAATACTGTTGAACCTTTAGGTAGTAATTTATCGGCAATTTTCGCATCTTGCGATAATTGCCTTGGTATAAGTTGTACTGGTGGTTTAAACCTTAGAGTTTCGGCAATTGCTCTTGATAATAATGAACGATCTTCCATCACATCTTGCATTTGTAACGGATTATTTAATAAATAATACATCAATAAAGCCAATGTCTTGTCTGCAGGTTCGGTAGCTGCTAATAGTACATTAAGGATAAGTGCCAAAATGTTCGTGTCGGACATCTCAACTCCTTCATACTCAGACTGACATAATATTGAAATTAGATCTGATTTTGGGTTTTGTCGACGCTCTTCTATAATGGGTAAAAGGTAGTTTGCTAGTTGTTCACTGCACCATAATGAATGATCACGTTCTTCAGATGACAACTGTATAGTAGTGATAAAGTTAGCAACTCCACTATGCCAATCTGCGATAAGTTGATGATCTTTTTTGTTAAGTCCTAGCATATCCATCGTGACATATACAGCAAAAGTTTTTCCAAAATCGTTAACTAAGTCAATTCTACCTTTACTTAAGTGTGGTGATAATAACACTTCTGCGTTTTCTTTAATTAAAGGAATGAGTCTCTTAAGTGAATCACCTATAAAACTCTTTACTACAATTTTACGTTTTGCTGTATGTTCCTTTCCTTTCATTTGTGCAAGGACAGGTCCACGCATTACAGGTTCCGCACGTTTAGCAAGAGATTTAGTCGTAAAGATTTCTGTATTCTGTAATACATACCTCACGTCTTTATATCGGCTAATAAAATAGCTATCAATATTTTGCTCATAATGGATAGGATCGAAATCGCGAAGTTCTGAAAAATATCGGTATGGATCTTGATGAAACTGTTCTGATAAGATACTAAAGGTTTTAAATGATGTATTCAAGACGGTTCCTCCTAAAAGTTTAAAGGTGTAAATTTAATGAATTTCATCGACAGTTATATATCCTTGATTTTGTTGCATTCTAATTGAAAATTGCTCATCTTTTATTTGTTCACCTAGTTTCCAAGGTTTATGGTAAGCAAGTACAGTTTCTTGAATACCCAAAATGTTAGGTGCTCCAATAAAGAACGGCAGTTCAGCCAAAACATATTGCACAGCATTATGTAACATTTCTGAAGTAATAACTGAAATATCCATATTTGTTCCAGATGCTCTTCCTACAATTGCTGTATGTGACATTTCTAAACAAGCACTTTGAAAGTTTGGTTGATGTAAAAAACTTTCTTCAATCTTAGTGCGCATATCACAATATACCGGTTGAGTAAGAAAGTCTGAAAATGTATAAATAGCTTCAGGGTTACCACCATGAGCTTTAAGAGCTCTTTCGGCAAATCGACGATTTCTGTTTACTTCTTTTCTCACTTTACGCTCAGCTTTCACCCTAGAAGTTCCTAAAGCTTCTAAAAGGTTTGCGGCCTCATTTCCAGCTAAGAGAACAGAGACATCCTTAAACTCTTTAATGCTCCACTCAATTAGTCGATAAATATATTCTTCTGAAAATCTACTGTTAAAGGGGCTAATTCCGATTAATATGTGGTTTCTTCTTTCAAAAATTCTCTGGCAATTTTGTGATAAGGGTTCAATAGCAAATAAAGGCTTAGCTATTTTTTCTAAAAGAATTTGTGACATAGCTATTTCAACTCCTATGATTAAACGATTAATGTTCACTAGTAAACAAAAACTATTTTAAATCCAAATATTTGTAAAAGTCAACGTTTTTTCTTTATTTTGTAAATTTATAAGCGTTTTTTCTGCAAATATAGTAGGATTTAATTACTATGAAATCTGATTTTATTGTATAAAATAGAGATTTTACATTCATTTAATAGCTTATTAGTAGTATAATGTTTACTGGTGAACATTAATTATTTATACATTAGAAAGGTAAGGAACTAATATGTCTCTATTATCTAAACAGTTAATATACGAAAATTATTTGCAATTATTACACCTGAACGAACAAAAAGCTGATTCAGTTTCCCAAACTTTTTTTGATTATCTTGATGAAAAAGAACTGAACGAAATAGGAACATTACCCAGTAACATGAGCAGCATCCACGTGATTGAATGCATTGGAAATAATGGACCTATAAATAACATAGGGATTGCGACTAGGATGAATTTATCTAAAGCAAATATCACGAAAATTACCCGAACGTTAACGAAAGATGAGTTAATTAAAAGATTCCAATTGGCAGACAATAAAAAAGAGGTCTACTTTAAGTTAACAGCAAAAGGAAAACAAGTTTTCGAACTTCACGAAAAACTACATAGCAGAAGGAAACGACAATTTTATGATTTAATTGATGATTTCTCTGATGACAAACAAAAAATTATATTAGAGTTCCTTGAAACTATGATTAATAAATTAAGACAAGAATAGACACATTAGGTGCTTTTAGAATGTCAAACATACTTTTATATGGAAAAACTTATTTACAAGGTAGGAGATTTATATGGGACATACAAATACAAAACCTATTTTTATCTTATACGTCGTTTGTATAAGTGCATTTTTTGCATCTTTAAATCAAAATATTTATTCGCCTATTATTCCGTTAATTAAGGATTCATTTGATGTAAGCACAACATTAGTTAATTTAACTGTTTCATTGTTCATCTTTATTACAGCTATTATGCAAATAGTCTACGGGACTATTCTTGACTTTAAAGGAAGTCGTCTTATTCTTCTCCCTAATCTCATACTTACAGTATTGGCTAGTATTGGGTGTGCTGTTACGAGTAACTTTACATTGTTTCTTGTTTTTCGATCTTTGCAAGCCCTCGGAACCGCAGCCATTCCATTGATTGCAGCTGCTACAATAACGGATCTTTTTGATGGGGAAGAACGTGGTAGTGCTATGGGAACTTATCAAACCTTGTTATCTATTGCTCCTGCAGTAGCTCCTATTTTAGGAGGATTTATAGGAGACCGATACAATTATGATGGTGTTTTCTGGTCATTAGTGGGTATATCTATTCTTTTACTTATTATCAATATGTTGTTTTTTCCTAAAGACCAGAAAAAGCACAAGACAAGCAAGAGGAACGGTCTTCATTTTTACCTTGTAATGGCGAAGGATAAGATGGGAAGTGTATTGTTGTCATTAAGCTTCTTGAACTTTTTGATTTACTTTTCTATCCTGGTTTATCTCCCCGTTTTATTAACAGACCACTACCATCTAAACCTAAAACTTGTTGGCTTGCTTTATCTTCCTATGACGCTAAGCCTTATAGCCGGAAGCCTATTATTCAAATACATTCAAAAGAAGATTTCTCTTATAAATGTATTTACCTTTACTAATTTTTTAATCGCTTTTAGTATTATAGGATTTGGACTCACACATACTGCTTCCTTATCCCTTATGTCACTAAGCCTATTCATTTATGGGATGGGAATTGGTATTTTAACACCTTCCTATGCAACTATATTGACTCATCAATTTGAGCAAAATCGAGCTAGTGCTATGGGAGTATTTAACTTTGTGAGATATATCGGTATGTCTATAGGCCCTCTTGTGTCAGGTACATTACTAGGAGTTTTGAGAAGTGAAATAATGTTCACAATGTTCGGTGTTATGTTTGGTATTATAAGTATCTTTGGATATTTACTAGTGTACAACACAAAAAATATAGATAAAAATAGCCGTACCAATAAGCCATCTTTTTAAATGAAAATATCTAATTAATTACATATTTAGAATTAAGTATTGACATTTACAAATAATATAAATTATAATTCTATTTATTGGAAATGAACATGTTGAGCGTTGAAAAGGACACGAATTATTTTTATATTTCTTTACAGAGAATAGGGCCTTTGGCTGTGAGCCCTTAAGAAAGAGAAATAATTTACCACCTTGGAGCTATTGTGGGGAAATATGTAGATAGAGTAACCTCAATCGGGAAATCCGTTATCTTTTTGAGAATATAACACTTTTAGTGTTTTATAAAATTAGGGTGGTACCACGACCGCACTCGTCCCTGTTAGAGGGATGAGTGCGGTTTTTTATGTTCAAAAATAAATAGATAAGCAACGAAAAGGACATGAATTATTTTTATACTTCTTTGCAGAGAATAGGGTCTTTGGCTGTGAGCCCTTAAGAAAGAGAAATAATTTACCACCTTGGAGCTTTATTAGTGAACTAGTAGTAATTAATAACGTTTGCGACGTTACAGCACCAGAGCCATCAATATATTTTTATATTGATGGGAATTTGGGTGGTACCACGTGTGAAAACATACTCGTCCCTTACTTAGGGACGAGTATGTTTTTTTTTGACTTTATTTAAATAGGAGAGGTTATCATGAGTAAAGATTTAATTCAAATTCGCTTTTTAGATGGAAATGAGAAAGAATTTTCAAAAGGTATTACATTACATGCTATTGCAGAATCCATTAGTTCTAGCCTAAAGAAGAAAGCTATTGCGGGTAAAGTAAATGGAGAATTGTATGATTTGCATCGAGCCATTAATCAAAATGCAGAAATCGAAATTTTAACAGTAGATTCTGACGAAGGTCTAGAAATTATGAGGCATACAACAGCTCACATACTTGCTCAGGCAGTAAAAAGAGTACATAAGAATGTGAAGTTAGGGGTAGGACCAGTTATTGAAGATGGATTTTATTACGATATGGATCTTTCTACAACGATTGCTTCTAATGAGTTACTACAACTCGAACATGAAATGAAGAAAATTATTAATGAAAATCATCCTATTGAACGTACTGAAGTGACACGTAGTGAAGCTGAAAGAATATTTAGCGAGATAAACGACGAGTTGAAACTGGAGTTATTACGTGATATTCCTATGAATGAAACAGTTACGATTTATAAACAAGGGGAATTTTTCGATTTATGTCGAGGCCCACATCTTCCTTCTACTGGAATGGTTAAGGCGTTTAAATTAACAAAAGTATCAGGAGCATACTGGAGAGGTAACAGCGACAACCAAATGTTACAACGTGTATATGGCGTAGCTTTTCGTTCTCAAAAACAGTTAAATGAGTATCTGATGTTTCTAGAAGAAGCAGCGAAAAGAGACCATAGAAAATTGGGAAATGAACTAGAATTATTTATGTTTTCTGATGAAGCACCTGGAATGCCTTTTTATCTAGCTAAAGGACAAATGGTTAAAAATCAGCTGGAGCAATTCCTACGATCCGTTCAAGAAAAGCATAATTACGAAGAAGTACGTACTCCTTTTATGATGAATCAACAATTATGGGAAAAGTCTGGTCACTGGGATCATTATAAGGATAATATGTATTTTTCAGAAGTGGATAACGCTAAATTTGCATTAAAGCCCATGAACTGTCCTGGTCATATGCTTATCTTTAAAAATAAGCTCCATTCCTATAGAGATTTACCCATTCGAATGGGAGAATTCGGTCAAGTTCACCGTCACGAATTCAGTGGGGCTCTAAATGGATTATTAAGAGTACGTACGTTTTGTCAGGACGATGCTCATATCTTTGTTACTCCTGAACAAATTGAAAGTGAAATTAAATCGGTCATTGAATTAGTGGATTATATCTACAAGACATTTGGTTTTGAATATAGTATTGAACTTTCAACTCGACCAGAAGACTCCATGGGAGAGGATAGCTTATGGGAACTTGCTGAGAGCTCTTTAGAAAACGTATTAAACAAGTTGAACTTTGATTATAAATTAAATGAAGGCGACGGCGCATTTTACGGCCCTAAAATCGATTTTCATATTAAGGATGCTTTAAAAAGAAGCCATCAATGTGCAACAATTCAATTAGACTTCCAACTGCCTGAGAAGTTTGATTTGAATTATATTAATGAAAAGAACGAAAAACAGTGTCCAGTTGTGATTCACCGTGCTATTTTTGGATCTCTTGACCGTTTCTTTGGGATTTTAATTGAACACTTTGGAGGGGTCTTCCCAACATGGTTGGCACCTGTACAGGTAAAGGTTATTCCGGTATCACTGAAAGCTCACCAGCAATATGCACAACAAGTTAAAGAAGCGTTAGGGCAAAAGGGCATTCGAGTAGAGTTAGATAATCGAGAACAAAAGCTCGGATATAAAATTCGCGAAGCTCAAGTGGCTAAGGTTCCTTATATCTTAGTACTAGGAGATAAAGAAATGGAGAGCAACTCCGTCAATGTACGAAAGCATGGAGAAGAGAAATCCGAAACATGCAACATAACTAGCTTTATTGAAAACCTTCAGGATGAAATTACTTCTAAGAAACTTAAATAATAACAAAGAAGGCTCCTTAACATATAATAAGAAGCCTTCTTTTAATGTCCATAGCATAGCTTTCGTCAATGCTTTTTAAAGTAGGAAAAGACAATGAGTAGACCTTTTATTTAATGAAGAAACTAGGTCTTTTATTCACTTAACGTTTTAAAATGCAAAGTTTGTGAAAGTATTATCCATTTTAAGATAATGAAACTTTACTTTAAAAGGTTCATAACCTATGAAAGAGAGTAAATTATTACTGGAAATCTATTGACTATATAAATACGAAAAGATATGCTTAGAACATTACGTTAATGATAATCATTATCATTTTAGTGGATTTAATAGGAGGAAATGAGAAAATGAAAGCTCGAAAGAAATTGAAAATAGTAAGTGTAATGGCAATCCTTTCTATATTATTAGTGTTAGCAGGATGTGGGGCAAAGCAGGATTCTACTAATGAAAAATCTTCTAACAATCAAAAGGTAGCTGTTAAACATGAATTAGGCACTACTAAGGTTCCTAAAAATCCAAAAAGAATTGTTGTTCTTGAATTGTCGTTTGTTGATGCACTTCACGGTTTAGGTATTAAGCCTGTTGGAATAGCTGATGACAACAAAAAAGATATGATTGAACAGTTGGTAAATGGAAAAATGAAGTATACTTCTGTTGGGACACGTCAACAACCAAACCTGGAAGTAATCAGCTCACTAAAGCCTGACTTAATTGTTGCAGATGTTCAACGTCATAAAGCAATTTATAAAGACTTAGAACAAATTGCTCCAACGATTGAGTTGAATAGTCGTGAATCTACATATGAAGAGAATATAGATGCTTTTAAAACAATTGCGAAAGCAACTGGAAAAGATAAAAAAGCAGAAGAGCGATTAAATAAACATGAGGAAACCATTGCGAAATTAAAAAAGGAAGTAAAAGAGGAAAATGGTCAGACAATCTTACCAGCTGTAGTTCGAGACACTTCATTCCAAGCTCATACCTCTGCTTCATATGACGGTGGATTCCTTGAAAAGCTTGGTTTTAAAGATGCTGTACAAAGTAAAGAGGCTTACGCTGAAATGAATTTAGAACAGTTGTCAGACATTAATCCAGATATTTTAATTCTAGCTAATAATGAAGGAAAATTATTAACAGATGAATGGAAATCAAATCCTCTATGGAAGAACTTAAAAGCTGTTAAAAATCATAAGGTATTCGTAGTAGATCGTAACTTATGGACAAGATTCCGAGGTGTTGTTTCTTCAGAAGCAATTGGAAAGGATACAGTTAAGCTTTTACATGATCAACAAAAGTAAAGCTGTAACTATGAAGTGAGAATAGTTTTCTATTCTTGCTTCTATTTGTATAGCAAAGTATATGAGAAAGTGTGTTGTGAATAAACATGAATATCAAGAAACAACGAACAAGTAGATACATAACAGGATTTATTGGTGTTTTTTTATTGATAGCTGGAATATTTATTCACGTTTCTGTAGGTTCTTCTTCTATTAGTATAACTGATGTAATAAGAGCCCTATTGCACCCAGACGATTCCAAACAAACAACGATTATTCAAACTCTGAGACTACCGCGAGCCGTTCTTGCAGCACTAATTGGGGCTAGTCTTGCTGTAGCTGGAGCACTGATGCAAGCTATTACTAGAAACTCTCTAGCTTCTCCTCAAGTATTCGGCATAAATGCCGGAGCTTCATTAGCTATTGTTGTGGCAACAATCTTATTTCCAGAATTATATTCAAAAACAACTGTTTATTTTTCATTCTTAGGATCTGCATTAGGTGGAATAACCGTCTACTTATTCGCGTCTGGGGGGAAAGTAACACATATTAAGTTAGCTCTTGCTGGTATGGCTGTTCATCTATTTTTATCTTCCCTTACACAGGGAGTAATTGTGTTAAATGAAGATGCTACGGACGTTTTATATTGGCTTGTAGGGTCAATTAATGGAAAGAACTGGTCTCATGTTTTAGTATTACTTCCATGGTCTGTATTTGGACTTTTAGCAGCTTTCATCATGGGGCGCTCAATTTCTATATTAGTTCTAGGGGAAAATATGGCAACCGGTTTAGGTGAAAAAGTACAGTGGATAAGGCTTGTTGCTGGAGTAATTGTTATTATCCTTGCTGGTTCTTCCGTTGCGGTTGCTGGTCCAATAGGCTTTATTGGTCTGATGGTTCCTCATATTGCACGAAAGTTAGTGGGAGGAGATTATCAACGTATCTTACCATTTTCCGCACTTTTAGGTGGGACTCTACTTGTTTATGCAGACATACTTTCACGTTTTATTGCATACCCGTTCGAATCACCGGTAGGGATTGTAACAGCTCTTATTGGGGCACCTTTCTTTTTATATCTTGCTAGAAAGGGGAGGAAGATTAAACAATGAACGCAAAAAAACATCCTTATGGCATACTCAGTATACTCCTCCTCATCCTAGTTATGATGGCATTCATAAGTTTGGGTATTGGAGCTGTATACACTTCACCAGTTGAAGTTTTTACTAATCTTATAGGATCATCACAAAGTAATCATTTTATTTTATTTAATTATCGAATTCCACGAATGCTTCTTGCTGTTATAGTTGGAGCATCTTTAGCTGTCTCTGGAGCTATCTTGCAAGGAATTTTAAAAAATCCATTAGCGTCTCCAGATGTAATCGGTGTAACAAAAGGGTCAGGTTTATTTGCAGTTGCTGTTTTAATTATTTTTCCAGGGGCTTCTATGGTAGCATTACCATTTTCAGCTTTTTTAGGAGCTGCAGTAATTGCAATTGCTCTTATGCTATTCTCATATACACAAGGTACAAAAACTCATTCATTAGCGTTAATAGGCGTTGCTTTAGGGGCTATCTGCCAAGCCGGCATTCAGTATTTTATGATTAAGTTTCCAGATAACGTCAACACAACGCTTTTATGGTTAACTGGAAGCTTATGGGGAAGAGGCTGGAATGAAATGTGGTTTTTAATTCCTTGTCTTGTCCTTATTCCTTTAATTGTTATTTTTACTTCTAAGTTAGATATTTTGAATTTGGGAGATGAAATGGCAGTCGGATTAGGAGAAAGAATAAAATATGTTCGTTATACTTTATTGAGTATAGCCGTGATTTTAATAGGGGCATCAGTAGCCGTTGTTGGATCAATAGGCTTTATTGGACTTATTTCTCCTCACGTAGGGAGAAGGTTAGTAGGTAGTCGTTCAAAATTCTTATTACCTGTATCAGCACTAATTGGATCCTTGTTTTTACTTCTGGCTGACACTGTAGGGAGAGGTATAGTTCCTCCAATCGAAATTCCAGCTGGTATCGTAACAGCGATTATAGGAGCTCCTTATTTCTTATACTTACTGCGACGCGAACAAAAAAATAAGTGAGAGGAAGAGTATGTATGACAAAATTAACTGCAGAGAAGCTTTCGATCTCATACGATTCAACGTCGATCATTAATAATATTGATCTTCATATTCCAGAAGGCAAAATAAGTATCATTATTGGCTCAAATGGTTGTGGAAAATCAACAATTCTTCGATCTTTAGCACGTCTATTAAAACCAACACAAGGTTGTATTTATTTAAATGGAAAAGATATTCACCAGCACTCTTCAAAAGAGGTCGCAAAACAATTAGCTATCTTGTCTCAGTCTCCTGACGCACCTGAAGATCTAACAGTTAAAGAGCTTTGTTATTACGGGCGTCATCCCCATAAAGGACTGTTTGCACGTTATTCTAATGAAGATCACAAAACTGTAAGTGACGCTTTGAAATCTACTAAGATGGAATATTTAAGTGACCGAACTTTAGATGCTTTATCTGGAGGGCAGCGTCAACGTGCATGGATTGCTATGGCTTTAGCACAAGGAACGGAATTATTACTTTTGGATGAGCCGACAACATATTTAGACTTGGCTCACCAAATTGAAGTACTCGAATTATTGCGTAACCTAAATAAGCAACAGGACCGAACAATTGTAATGGTTCTACATGATTTGAACCAGGCTGCTCGTTACGCTGATCACTTAATTAGTATCTCAAGTGGAAAGATTTATACAGAAGGATCTCCCAAGCAAGTCTTTACTGAAGAAATGATAGAAGAGGTATTCGGACTTTCATGTAAAATAATAGACAATCCCGTAGATCATTCACCTTTATGTATACCAACAGGGATTTATAAGAAAAATTTCACTAAATAGACAAAATAATATACGTAGAAAGAAGCTACTGTGTCCAATATAGTCATTCAGTAGCTCTTTTTATATAAAAGGGACCTATGGAAATTGTTATGGTTCCTATAACAAATAGGTTACTTAAATTTTCTGTTCCATTTATTGATCCTCTGGATCTACCTCGAGACTTTCAACTTCATCATTCTTCTTTAATTCTAATCGCACAACTTTATTTTTACTATCTCCAGACATAATGTCGTCGTCTTGCTCAAAGCCTTTAGATTTTTTATAAGTCTTTTTTCCACTAGACACTTCTATTGTTACATCATTATCGGTCTCATTGATTAATTTTCCAATTATGCTATAATCTCCATAAGCATCTTTTTCGTATATACCATTTGAATCTGCTTTTGCTTGAGGAGTTAACTCTAGACTTTCTGCATTGTTATCTTTAGCATCAATCTCTACGTTTACTTGTTTTCCATCAATATCCTTAGGTGTATCTTCTTCTTTTTTAAACGACTTACTTTTAGGTATCTTTACTTTTTCACCATCAATAACAATTGTTAACTCATTATTCGTTTCTTTGTCTAATGTTCCTATTAAATCAAAATCTTCACCTTGCTGTTTACTATCCGGATCCTTGGAGTACTGTTGTAAATTTAATTTATCTTCCGAAGAGCCATTTTTACTTTGTGATGCATTTTGCGATGAATCATTTTTGTTAGAGCATCCTGCGAGAGAACCTGTAGCTAAAGCACCTGCTAATGAAATACAAAGAACTACCATTTTTTTGTTCATATAGATTATTTCTCCTTTTTATCTGTTTTTATTTATATTTCCTATTCTTTAAAAAAACAAACGAAATTACGATTATAAAATTAAAAGCGTTTTATACCGTAAAGTATTGTTATATTTATATGTGTACAATTATCCAAGCACCTATTTCTCTAAGTTGTTTCTTTTTTATTTAACGATAACTAAATTTCCACTATATAACAACATTTTCCCTATTAAACCCAATTAAAATCCTAGAATACCTTTTTCAGGGTCTGAATAGCTCATTTTTTATACCTAATACATGTTACAATACGTTTTGTAGATGCGAATAAAAATTCCATTTCTTATTTCATAGGCAAAGGAAGTCCTCATAATTTGAGGGCTTTTCTTGTTTTTAATCTGATGATAGTCAATTTACAAAGAAGACCGTTAGATTATAACCTAATTTTTCAAGATCATTTATAAGAAATAACCTCCTAACTATTATTTAAGGAGCATAGTTTTTTGTATCAAGGCTACCATTTTTACCTAATGCAATTTTTATAGCATAAAGAAACAATCGTTGGGTAAACTACTAACAAATATGATTATGATGAGAGTGTATATGTATGAGTTATTTTTATGGTGCTACCTTTTTATTTTCGGGTTTATTTCTAATAAACCTGTTATTTTCGTATCAAAGTAAGCATATTGATCCGGCCTTTTGGACGACTTTAAAGTATCAACTTTTTGCCTTCCCACTATTTTTAATAGCCAATATGCTCATCGGATACGGCATCAAATTTGGATTTAAAGCGATTCAGAATTTAACATTTGTTTTAGTTACATCTAAAGGAATAGAGATAGTGATTTCAATATTAATGGGTTATCTATTTTTTAAAGAGGTTCCTACTTGGAAAACAGCATTGGGTTTTTTTATTATGATTGTAGGCATTATTGTTTCAAAAATAAAATAGAACCTTAAACGGTTTTAAAATCTATATTGGTAAACTTAAACAATAGACAACTTCTTTTTAGAGAACATTGTAGTAAAGCTTTAGTTACTATAATCACTCTTTTTGATCATAGTAAAAAAAATGCCTTTTCGTGCAACTCATGCACAAGGGTGATAAGAAAAATCACTATTATGAGGTGTGCAGCTTTTTATAGATGAAGAACATGCTAATGATTGTTGGTTAAAGAGATGCTTAACAACCAAACCTTTTAATACATATGCTCAGACAGTAGAACTCTACTGTTTATGGTAAGAATATGATATGCTTTATTTTCAGTTATAGATTTTTTGAAAGGGTACCTCCTTCTCCAATGCCATTAGAACGAGGTACCCTTTTCTTATTTAACTGCTAAAGAAACTTCCACTCTTTCTTTTCCTCTTATAATGATGATGTCCATAACTTCCGTGATGACCACGTCTTTTCCTATAATCATCACTACTGCTATAACTCTTAAAAGGCTTTGATCTTCCTCTTTTATAATCACTGCTACTGTAACGCTTGTGCTTATTATTCATTAGTGAATCAAACAGTTTCTTGAACATGATTTAACCACTCCTCATAGTCATTTTAAATCTATAAAAAACAAAAAGCGCTTTTATCCTTTTAGTAGATAAAAGCGCTTGATGTACAAACAAAGACTTCACCCCACTAAAAAAATAGGCAAAGGTCTTGCTAACAATTAAGATTGCCAACAAAGCCGGAAACATGTTGTTTCGTAGTGACGACTTTTGTTGTACAGCTACTCCCCTTTGGAGTATTAAGTTTGTTCAATGTTAACTTAAACCAATTCTATAAGTCAATTAATAACTTATTAGTTATTAATATTTTTGATATTCTTTAAATTACACTTGAACTTGTAATTACCCTATAGTTACATTATATTAATTGATACATCAAATGCTTTTGTGGAATTTAATTTTCAACCATTTATTTTTTATAATATTTGTAGTCAATTATCAAAACAGGAAGAGAAATAAAAAAATTAATTGAGTTTGCAAAGTTCAACACTGAATAAGTCAACACGGCCTCGACTGTGATTGCCGTATCTCGGGGATAAGAAAAAGAGTTAATCTTAAAAATATTCTGCCTAGATAAAGATCTTTACCTCCAAGCTAATTTCAATGGGGAAAATAGCAAACGAAAGGCATAATTCTCATAGTTTAGCATTTAATGTGGTTACAATTTGGAAATGACTGAATAAATAACTTGATTTTAAAGCAAGTTATTTTAATGCCAAAAGGAACTGCTAGAAAATTTTATTTTAGAAAAAACTCATTATGTTCATTCATGAGTTTTCGCACATGCAAAAAAATCAGAAAACAGAAGGTGGAAATGGCACATGGAAATATTTTCAGCAGTTTTAGTTGGAATTGTAGCTTTAGAACATTTATTCATTATGATTCTTGAAATGTTTTTTATTCATTCAAAGATAGCAAAACGAGCATTCAAATTACCTAAGCACTTAGAAGGAGATCGGAATGTAGCTGTTATGTTTGCAAATCAAGGATTATATAATGGATTTTTAGCCGCGGGACTCATTTGGGGGCTCATACTAGGATCCAATTCAGTTGGCTATATGATTCAATTGTTTTTCGTAATTTGTGTGGTGGTGGCAGCCATTTACGGTGGTTTTACATCCAACAAGTCAATTATTATAAAACAAGGACTTCCGGCTATTTTAGCACTGATTACTCTTTGGTCTGTTATATAGGATGTCCGCCCAATCTGCATAAAGACAGCACCTAACTATTTGGGTGCTGTCTTTATGAAAAGAAGGACTTCTGAATCTTTAATCAACTAATTTTATATTACTAAAAACTGATATAAGCAAGCTATAACTTTGTTATGATTTCTGACACAAATAATTTATATTATTTTTTATTTTGTTAACGATAATAATTACTTTAACATTAATAATTTTGAATACAAAAGTCCGTAAAAGTATAGGTTTTTAGACAACATTGTACTTCCCAAGTATCTAACGTAACAAATAAATTACGTGTAGTTGGCCCTTGGTAGCATACATATATCTTATAGTCTTTTCATTCTTCAGGGCCTATTAGTTGTTCACCTTGATAAAGTTCATATACGTACGGATTGTCAGGCTGGTCAATGGACTCAATCTGTTGAACCTGAATATAGGGGACATTTTCTTCGTTATACGTAGTTTTTTGTATAATTCCTTTTATATGAACCCAAGTATCTTTTTTTAATGTTGAGGCATTTTCTAGTGTAGATAATAAGCCGTATACAGATGCATCTGCTGCACAACAAGATATGCCAAAGCGAGCAACAACGAATTGATTATCTTTAAATCCTTTTTCACGATATACAAAGCCATTGACCTCAATTTTCTTTCCAATAAACTGATCTGTGTTGTTTTCAATAATGTTCATGACTGGAATATAATCCGTGTCATTTATAGAAATTTTCGGTTGTTCGAGCAGCTTCTTTTCAAGTATTTTATAAAAACCTTTAGGTGCCACTTTAGCAGCAAGACTATTTTGGTGTCTTGTTGGAACGTTCTTTGGTGTTTCATCTGAAATTCCAGATAATAAATCATTCGTATCTTTTCCTAGTTCTGAATTAGTGGCTTCAATGTTTTTATCATCTTCGGTTTGTTGTTGAGTATCAAGTTTCGCAACTGAGAAACTTAACCCTCTTTTTACTGCAACCGAACTATCAAGTGTATGATTAGAAAATAAAAAGCCCGTCATAATAGGCAATAGAAATAAAGAGTAAATCAACGCTGTTCGAATTTTTCCTTTTTCCGTATGATCATGACCGCATTCACAAGATAAATCTTTATTTATGCTACTTCGCCAAATTTGTATAATACCTAACAAAAAAAAGGTACCAGAAGAAAACAATATAAAAGGCATCATTTTAGGCGCAATAAATTGAATGATTTTACCTGTTAATATGAGTTTAAACATAAGGAGGGAAAAACCAATTAGCAATATCCCCCTTATATAGATGACAAATTGCTGGTCAATTTTTTTCATACCACTTCTCCTATCTACTAACTATCCCATAAGTCATGACAATAACGTATACAACCACAGTAATGATAAGAATCAGACTAAATGCAAAACGTTTTTTAAAAAAAGACAATAGCATAATGGTGTTTTTAAAATCCATCATAGGACCATATAGTAGAAAGGCAAGAAGAGCTGTAGGTGAAAATGTATGAGAAAAAGATGAAGCAACAAAAGCATCTGCTTCTGAACAAAGTGACAGTACATAAGCAAATCCCATCATAACGGCAGAAGACATAAATTCATTACTTGCAAGGTTTGTTAATAATTGTCTATCTAAAAAGGTTTGAAACAGACTTGCCACAAGCGCCCCGAATAATAAATATTTACCCATATCGAAAAATTCATCACTAGCATGATACAACGTTTGCTTTAACTTATTACCTACTTTTGCGTCCTCATGTTCATGAACGTGTACATGTCGTAGCTGATTCGAATTTTTAAAAAAGAAATAAACGGATAGACCAATTAATAGACAAGCAACAACAGCTAGTCCCATACGGCTGTAGACGATGGATGTATTTGATTGAAAGGCATAAAAAGTAGCAGCAAAGACAACAGGATTTAAAATAGGTGCACCAACTAGAATGACAATACCGATATGAAGAGGCATTCCTTTTTTTAATAAACGCCTTACAACTGGAATAATGGCACATTCACAAACAGGTAAAAGAGCACTTACTAGAACAGCTGGTAAAAGAGCTATATACGGATTTTTTGGAATTAGACGTTGAATGAATTCTTCTGAGACAAATACTTGAATCAGGGCAGATGCAAATACTCCGATTAAAATGAAGGGTATAGCCTCAAGTACAATGCTTAAAAAAATGGAGTTTACATTTAATAGAGATGCTGGGATAGCTAAATCGTGCGTATTTATATCGACAAAGAAAAAACAATAACCAAAAAGTACTAGTAACAGCACACCTATTAGGTCTTTACTTAACTGTGATAGAGTTGTCATGATCTATCATTTCACCTCCAATTACTAAAACTATATGATAGAGTTTAAACACATTATGCAGCTAATAAGAAAGAGTTAATATAAAAAATATTTAAAAGATAAAAACCTCAAAAACAATAATTATCCCTTCAACAAAACGTAATGTTTACGATTTGTTGTATATTATGTAAAAAGCATAAGGTATAGAACTGAGAAATACAGATACGTTTAGTTTTGCAATTTCTTATCTTATTGTTGAGAATCAGTACTAGAATACTGTAAATTTTAGTACTTACTTGTACGTAATAAAATTTACAGTATTTTAATAATTATATTGTTATAAAATATATAAGTTGGTAAAATAAAGAAAAATGATTGGTGGTATTTGGATATTAATGAGTATTAAAGAGAAGGTATTAATGAAATTTGCAGAGAAGAAATTAAATAAGTTACAGATTAATCTTGTGCACTTCATTCCAGGAAGAATTAGACTTCGTTCAACTGTTTGGAAAGATAATAGTAAGCTAGTCGAATTAATTATTTTAAATTTGAAATCTCAACCCCTTGTCTACGACGCTATATTTACACCAGATACCGGAAGTTTACTTATTACATATAAGGCTTCTCACATGACAAATAACAAAGAAATTGAAGAGTGGTTTTACCTTATTGAACAAATATATCAAAAAGAATATAGATCTTAAGGAGAGGAAGGAATGAGCATGCTTCCCACTGTAATAGGTTTAGGTGCTTCCTTTATTGCCCCAAAAATTATGTCTCAATTCCGTGATCAAAAAATAAAAGTAATACATGCCATGCCAGGTCGCCTGCGCATACAATGCGACAGTTGGAAGCATCGTATTATTGCAAAGACTTTAACGGAAGAGGTAAAAAAACACCCTCTTATCCTAACATCGAAAGCTTCAGAGCTAACCGGAAGTTTAGTGCTTCAATTTGTTGTTCCGCATATCAACCAAGAAGAGCTAGACGAACTCATGAGCTATATTGTACAAATCGCATCTAATGCCATCTTAAACAAAGATGCGACATTAATGAATGGTATGACTAACACACTTAGATTTGTAGATAAAGGAATTAAAAAGCAAACCAACGGTTTTGCTGACTTTGATAGTTTATTTGTTCTCTTTTTATTAGGAAAAGGAATTCAGACGTTTGGAAGTGCGCCTGCTTTCTCTGCAAGCCTACTTTATTGGTCATACAATATCATTAAGGAGAAGGGGGGAAAAGAATAGGTGATGATGTTTGGGGTAAAGGTAGCTCATTCTCTTCCTGGAAGAACCCGATTTTATATACCTAAACATTTAGAAATAAGTCGTATTGAAGCTTGGCTACGCTCTTTCCCAGGCGTATATTCTGTAAACTATAAACAAGTAACCGGAAGTCTACTTATCTATCATCATATTAACCTTTCTTTGGATAATCTAAAGTCTTTCATTAGGAAATATAGACATACAATCAGTCAAGTAACATCTTCATGGAAAAAGTTCGTCCCTGTTATAGCTTGTGGAACCGTATTTTTAATTAACTGGTACCTGCAACGTTCTTCATACTCTCCTATAGTAAAGGCAGTTTCTTATTGGATTAGCTCTCTTACTGCTATCAGTACTTCCTATGAGGTCATTAAAGACGGTGTTGTTCATGTCCTAAAAGAGCGAAAAGGGAATGCTAATACATTAACTGCTGCCTCTATATTTGCTTCTTTATATATGAAGAATCCAGGATCGGCTTTAATTATCACTTTGATGTCTACAATTAGTGAGCTATTAACAGACTACACGTCTGAACAAACCAAGCATTATATTCACTCTGTCCTAAAATTAGATATCTCATATGCTTGGAGAGTAAAAGAAAAGGGCGTTGAAGAAAAGGTTTTAGTCGAGAAAATTCAAGTTGGCGATCAGGTTGTCATTTTTACTGGAGAAAAAATCCCTGTAGATGGCATTATAATAGAGGGAAACGGTACAGCAGATGAAGCTTCCATTACTGGGGAGTATATGCCGCGGGAGGTAAGTGGTGGAGATAATGTGTACGCTGGAAGTGTCTTGCAGAGTGGACATGTTACCGTAACAGTTGAAAAAGTAGGAGAAGATACATCCCTCTCTAAAATTGTGAAACTGTTGGAGGAAGCACAAGATAAACGCGCTCCTATTCAAAATATAGCCGATACAGTAGCTGAAAAAATGGTTCCTGTTTCTTTTGGTTTGGCACTGCTTACATTTTTCTTCACTCGAAATCTTAACAGAGCGATGAGTATGTTAGTTATTGATTTTATTTGCGGAATTAAATTATCAACGGCAACAGCTTTATACGCATCCATTGGGCGTGCTGCAAAAGAAGGGGCTATTGTTAAAGGCAGTGATCATATTGAAAAGATGTCTAAACTAAATACAGTTATTCTTGATAAGACCGGAACTATTACAGAAGGAACGCCTGTGGTTCAGCAAGTAATTGCTGCTAAAGGTTTTAATCAAGAAGATGTCATTCGTTTAGCTGCAGCAGCTGAGAAAAATTCTACCCATCCTATTGCTGATGCAATTATGAAGCAAGCGAAAGACTGGAACATTTTAATTCCTACTAGAGACAAGAATGCTCAAATAGAAACTGCGGTAGGAAAAGGGATTTCTACTTGGTTAGACGGCAAAAGAGTAGTCGTTGGCAGTTTACGCTTTATGAATGAATTAAAGATCAAAACCACTACTTTGCTTCAACACATGCAAAACGATGAAAATGTTATTTACGTAGCCTACGATCAAACACTCGTAGGAATAGTCAGCATTTTTGATAAAATACGTTCCGGTATGCACCGCGCAGTGAACAATCTTCGACATCAAGGTATTAACGACATCATTATGCTTACTGGAGACAAAAGAACGGTCGCAAGAGAAATGGCGCGTCGCTTAAAACTGAACTGGTATCATGCAGAGGCTTTGCCAGAAGATAAAGCCTTTTATGTAAAAAGGTATGGGAGAACAGGGGCTGTCATGATGGTAGGTGATGGCATCAATGATGCTCCAGCTC
The DNA here is from genome assembly GCF_038006305.1 of Priestia sp. FSL R5-0597. Classification (NCBI taxonomy): domain Bacteria; kingdom Bacillati; phylum Bacillota; class Bacilli; order Caryophanales; family Bacillaceae; genus Priestia; species Priestia sp. FSL R5-0597. Next base: position 1,921 of record NZ_JBBOUZ010000002.1, on the reverse strand, counting down.
TAGCTCATGCCCATGTAGGTGTAACGATGGGGGCTAAACGAACAGACATTGCTTCAGAAGCCAGTGACGTTATTATTACGTCTGATAACCCAGAAATGCTTTCTGAGTTAGTTGGACTATCTAAAAAGACCATGAACATTATTAAACAAAACTTTATTGCCACGTTTGCTATTAATGGTATTGCAATTTTATTCGGTGCTTTAGGTATCTTCTCTCCAATCGTGGGAGCAGCTATTCATAATGCGGCCACTATTGGTGTAGTAATAAATAGTGCAAGAATTTTATGGGTAGGGAGGGAAACCAATGAATCCCAAATTCTACGTTCTGCATGATATACCAGGTCGTATTCGATTTCATATCCCAGCATTGAGAGATAAGAAAAATCATGTGGAAATAGAGCATATGTTTTCTGCTTTAAAAGGTATAACGAGTGTGAGAATAGAACCCATCATTCAAACCATGCTTATTTACTATGATGTCTCACAACTTTCTCGCAATACCATTTTTCGTTATGTATCTATCTTTTTTCAGCAAACGCGTTTAGATCCATTAGATGATATTATGATTCAAATGGATCCTGCCACACGAAATGATTGGCTACGTACATTGTTTTCCGGGGGATTACTTCTACTGGCAGGTATTCGAAAAGCATCTTTTTATAAACCAGATGCACTCGTATATGGAGCAGTAGTTGCGACAGGCTATACGGTCTTATCCCACGGCACGAGCAATAAAATGAGGCACCCAGATATTTTAACTGGAATTGTTACGATGTTATCTCTAGGGCCATCAAATATGCTCTATGTAGCGATGATTACATGGATTGTAAATGTGTTGGAATTGTTACATGAAAAGCAGAAAGTGCAATCACAAAAGTTATCTACAATTACGTAAGATATTCATTCATACCTTTTGTATGAATTGATATAAAAAACTTAGGATTATGGGGGAGTTTTATAATGATTAATCGCGATTTTCTAATGGGATTTGTATCAGGAACAGTGGTAGGTGCAGTAGGTTATCGTCTATATGAACAAAATGGGGGACAATTACAACGCCTTGTCCAACCTAAACAAAGTTTTGGTAGCCAACAACAAGCAATTACATCTTATCAACCTTCTATGGAAGAGCTTCAAGCGCAGAAAGAACGTTTAGAGGACATGATTGCTGAATTACAAGTAAAATAATGATAAAAAGAGTGAGAGATAGTTCCAGGCTACCTCTCATTCTTTTTATCTTCTAATGGGGGCTAGTTTAAATAATAAATATTTACCTTAGGTTAAAAAGTTTCCTTAGGTAAACTATTTATATACATTATATTCCACAAGCAAAGGATTATCAATAAAATTAAGGATTTATAAATTTTTATTTCTGAAAATTCTAAATATAAACCACTTTTTGTTCATAAAGTTTCCTTTGCGAAACAAAATAACCTAAGATAAAAAAATAAGAAAGGAAGAAAATTAGATGGTTGATGTAAAAACTGGTCCGTTGTCTACATTTACAACAGGTGAAACGGTGCAGCTAGAGCGAATTGAAGTTGAAGGTTCCTTAAAGCGACGCTTGTTAGATTTAGGCTTTATTCCAGGAGCCATAATTAGGGTACTTCAGAAAAGTCCGTTAGGAGATCCTGTTGCTTATCAAGTCAGTCATACAACGATTGGTCTCAGAAAAGAAGAAAGCTCAAAAATGTACGTAAAAAAAGTAGGTGACGACGATGAGTAAGTATCGCATTGCACTAGCAGGAAATCCGAATACAGGAAAAAGTACGTTATTTAACGGGTTAACCGGTCTCAAGCAGCACACGGGAAACTGGACAGGAAAAACCGTGGCCAAGGCAGAAGGGACGTTTGAACATCACGAGCAGCTCTACACAATCGTCGATCTGCCTGGAACGTATTCACTTTATTCAAACTCGGCG
>NZ_JBBOUZ010000001.1:4702500-5065219 GCF_038006305.1 Priestia sp. FSL R5-0597 | reverse complement strand
CGAGTAACCCCTCCTTTTTCTAGTTTTCATGCGCTTTGTACAACCCTTGTACAACCTGTACAAAACCTTATGCATAAAAAATTTATATTTATACAATTGCTATTATGTGGGTAAATATATATTATAGAAGAAAGCCGACTATTCGACAGATTCCACATGGTGTGGATAACTTTATACAGTGATAGTGGAAATGATGTCCACAAGTTGTCCACAGTTTGTGGATAAAAACCAACTGTGGAAAAGTAATTAAGAGTGAAAACAAAAATATAATATCAAAGAATTCGGCATGATGCAATGGATTTTCGAAACTTATCCACAATCACTACACCTTGTGGAGAAAAGTTTTCCACAACACAAGATAGTGTGCATGAGTTGTCGATAAGAAATGGAAAAGTAGAAAAATGTCGAAAAAACTTATCCACAAAGGTTTAAGAGAAGAATTTGAATAAAAAAGAGGCTTTTTATAACATTTATTGTTGTAGTTTTGTTCAGTAACGATGCGATCGCAGCTGGTAGAGAAAGAAAAAGAGATGAAAAGGAAAAATTTTTTCTTTAATAAATCAATGAATTTTATTGATTAGGTATAGACAATTGGGTTATAAAGATATTAGAATGAAGAAGATTGAGTAAAACAGATAATGAAACCAAGAGATTGAAAATTTTATTTTTTAAATAACATTGACATCTTCTTAGTCTTTTCATTATAATTGCAAGGACTGTCTTTTTCAGTTATTCCTCGAGGAGGTGTTTATAGATGAAAAGAACTTACCAACCAAACAAACGTAAGCACAGTAAAGTACACGGTTTCCGCGCTCGTATGAGCTCAGCGAATGGACGTAAAGTTTTAGCTCGTCGTCGTCGTAAAGGAAGAAAAGTATTATCAGCATAATAGACCACTGACGCCAGTGGTCTTTTTTCGCTTTCTAAGGCTAAAATCACCTCTGTTCCTGTAGGGACTACATAAAAGCATGACCTGAAAAAGGGCAGGAGTTGTTAAAAATGAAAAAAAGATATCGTATAAAAAAGAATGATGAATTTCAAACCGTTTTTAAAAAGGGCAAGTCCGTAGCGAATCGCCAATTTGTCTTGTATGTTCTAGACAAACCGGATCAAGAACATTTCCGCGTAGGATTCTCCGTGGGCAAAAAGATTGGAAATGCCGTGACTCGTAATCGAGTTAAGCGCCTTGCTAAACAAATTATGTTTGAATTCACACCGTATTTAAAGCAAGACAAAGATTATATTGTAATTGCAAGGCAGCCTGCTGCAACAATGAGCTATGAAGAAATTAAAAGCAGTTTGCAGCATGTCTTTAAGCGTGGCAAATTACTTACACATAGACAAAACGATTAATAAACAATAGAAGAAAAGCCTTTAATAGCTGTTGTTTTTCTACCGCATCCTTATATAATGGATTTTGACGCACTTTCAGAATTGAAAGGTGAACATGTAGAAGGAGGAAAAACAGGTGAAGAAGAAGTTGTTTTTAGGGATAACGCTTATCTTTCTATTAACTGTTTTAGCGGGTTGTACGGAAATGAACCAACCTATTACAGATGATAGTAAAGGTTTTTGGAATGAGTATGTTGTGTATCCGCTGTCATTAGTCATTACGTATCTGGCGGAGGTATTTAAAAGCTATGGAGTTGCGATCATCGTTGTCACGATCCTGATTCGCTTACTTATTCTACCGCTTATGATCAAACAGATGAGAAACACGAAAGCAATGCAGATGCTTCAGCCCGAAATGCAGAAGTTAAAGGAGAAGTACAGTTCAAAAGATGCCCAGACGCAGCAGCAATTGCAGAAAGAAACGATGGCATTATTCCAAACTTACGGAGTAAATCCTTTAGCTGGGTGCTTCCCAATTCTAATTCAAATGCCCATTCTTATTGGGATTTTCCACGCGATTACACGAACTTCGGAAATCGCAAACAACAGCTTTTTATGGTTTGATTTAGGTGCGCGTGATCCGCTATTTATCTTACCAATTGTCGCAGGAATCACAACGTTTATTCAGCAAAAGATGATGATGGCCGGAAATGCAAATCAAAATCCTCAAATGGCTATGATGCTTTGGATTATGCCGATCATGATTGTGGTTTTTGCAATCAATTTTCCAGCCGCCTTATCTCTTTATTGGGTAGTGGGAAATCTATTTATGATTATTCAAACCTACTTCATTAAAGGGCCAGACTTAAAACAAGCGAATATTGAAGGGGTTAAAAAATGAACGAAATCACAATTACGGCCCAGACGATTGAAGCTGCTGTTCAAGAAGCATTAAATGCTTTAGAAGTAGAGCGAAATCAAACAAATGTAGAAATAATTGAACCAGGTAAAAAAGGATTTTTAGGAATCTTTAAGGGAAAACCCGCAGTTGTAAAAGTTACAAAAATAGTTGACCCTGTAGAGGAAGCGGTTCATTTTATTACAAATGTTAGCCGTGAAATGGGGATTTCGATTCATACGAACGTCAAAAAAACCTCCAGAAACTGCATAATTGAGATTAGTAGCGATTCAGCGGGAATGTTGATTGGAAAACATGGACAAACCCTCAATGCGCTCCAGCTTCTCACACAATTGGTAGCTAATCGATACAGTCAGCAATTTTTAAATGTTGTCTTAAATCCAGAAGGCTACCGGGAAAAACGAAAAGAAATGGTCGAAAAACTGGCATTAAAAATAGCTAATCAGGCGATTAAAACGAATCGATCTGTTCAACTAGAACCAATGCCTTCCCATGAAAGAAAAATGATTCACCAAGCGTTAGCTAAAAATTCTTTAGTTGAGACACAATCCGTTGGCAAAGAACCCAAAAGAAGTATTTTGGTTCAGCCAGTTGCCAAAAAGCACTAGCAAAATAAGCTAGTGCTTTTTTATATGCTTATTTTATCGATCCAGCGTTCAAAAAATCAAGATGCATACGTTGTTATTCACATGTGGATAAGTTAAAATAGTACATACTGCCTGTTTTTCTTGCTGTGCATAACAGAAGAACGTTAGAGATGTTCCAAATCGGTGAATTGTGGTATTCTATTTATTTGGTTCATACAAATCACGGGCCTTAAAATAGATGTTTTTGTTCGTAGAAAATTGTTAACGATGATAGTATATAACATCGTTTAAAATAAAAGGTTTATAAAATGAAATGAGGTGAAGTTGGTGCTAGATTTTGATACAATTGCGGCCATTTCTACACCAATGGGAGAAGGAGCTATTGCCATCGTCCGCCTGAGTGGTGAAGAAGCAATTACGATTGCAGATCGTATCTTTAAAAGCGTTTCGAATAAACGATTAACAGACGTAGCTTCTCATACTATTCACTACGGTCATATCGTAGATCCCAAGACGGAGCAAGTCGTTGAAGAAGTGATGCTTTCCATTATGAAAGGTCCCAAGACATTTACTAGAGAAGACATTATTGAAATTAACTGTCACGGAGGAATTGTATCCGTTAATCGTGTGCTGCAGTTAGTTATTGCAAATGGTGCCCGTTTAGCCGAGCCAGGTGAGTTTACAAAACGAGCATTTTTAAATGGTCGAGTAGACTTATCACAAGCAGAAGCTGTAATGGATTTAATTCGTGCCAAAACAGATAAAGCGATGAATATGGCAATTGGCCAAATGGAAGGGCGTTTGTCCAAGCTAGTACGTCATTTACGCCAGGAAATTCTCGAAACACTTGCCCATGTAGAAGTGAACATTGACTATCCAGAATATGACGATGTAGAGGAAATGACTCACCAAGTGTTGATCGAAAAAGCTTCAAATGTACGCCAAGAAATTGATAAGCTTCTTCAAACCTCTCATCAAGGGAAAATTTTAAGAGAAGGATTAGCTACGGTTATTATTGGACGTCCTAATGTAGGGAAATCTTCTCTTCTAAATAGTTTAGTGCAAGATGCAAAGGCTATTGTCACAGACATTCCTGGAACGACGCGAGATGTGATCGAAGAGTACGTTAATGTGCGAGGAGTTCCTCTACGATTAGTTGATACAGCTGGAATTCGTGAAACAGAAGATATTGTAGAACGAATTGGTGTGGAACGCTCCCGTCAGTATTTGAAAGAAGCGGATTTAATTTTGCTTGTGTTGAATTTCAATGAAGAATTAACGGACGAAGATAAAAAGCTATTTGAAGCTGTAGAAGGCATGGACGTTATTGTCATTGTGAATAAAACAGATCTTGAGCAAAAAATTAATCTAGAGGAAGTGCAGCAATTTGCTGGTGATCATCCAGTAGTGACGACTTCGCTTCTTCAAGAACAAGGAGTCGATCAGCTTGAAGAAGCAATCGCAGCTCTTTTCTTTGAAGGAACAATTGAATCTCAAGATTTAACATATTTATCTAATACGAGACATATTGCGCTTTTAACGCAAGCAAGAGGAGCTATCGATGAGGCCATCACAGGTATTGAAAGTGGTGTTCCAATCGATATTGTCCAAATTGATTTAACAAGAACGTGGGAACTATTAGGTGAAATTATTGGTGATGCTGTTCACGAAAGCTTAATTGATCAGTTGTTCTCTCAATTCTGTTTAGGAAAATAGATTATTAAAGGAGGCTACTATTATGCAATATGAAGGTGGACAATATGATGTTATTGTCATTGGAGCAGGTCATGCAGGATGTGAAGCGGCGCTTGCTTCTGCGCGTATGGGTGCTAAAACGTTAACGTTGACCATCAACTTAGACATGGTGGCGTTTATGCCCTGCAATCCTTCTGTAGGTGGTCCTGCAAAAGGTATTGTCGTACGTGAAATTGATGCTCTTGGCGGAGAAATGGGTAGAAATATCGATAAAACTCATATTCAAATGAGAATGTTAAACACAGGAAAAGGTCCGGCTGTTCGAGCACTTAGAGCTCAAGCAGATAAATTTGCTTATCAGCATGAAATGAAAAAAACGTTAGAAAATGAAGAAAACCTAACCCTTATGCAAGGCATGGTAGAACAGTTAATCGTAGAAGACGGTGTATGTACAGGTGTTGTCACTCAAACGGGAGCTGTGTATAAAGCTAAAACAGTTGTTATTACGACAGGAACATTCTTACGCGGGGAAATTATTTTAGGTGAACTAAAATACTCAAGCGGTCCTAACAATCAACAACCGGCTATTAAGCTTTCTGAACACTTAGAGGAGTTAGGACTGGACATGGTCCGTTTTAAAACAGGAACTCCACCTCGTGTTAATAGCTCAACTATCGATTACAGCAAAACGGAGATTCAGCCTGGGGATGATGTGCCTCGTGCTTTCTCATATGAAACAACACAGTACATTACAGATCAATTGCCTTGCTGGTTAACATATACAAGTGAACAAACGCATCAAATTATTGATGACAACCTCCACTTATCCCCTATGTATTCTGGGATGATCAAAGGTACTGGACCACGCTACTGTCCATCTATTGAAGATAAGGTTGTGCGCTTTAATGATAAACCGCGTCACCAAATTTTCTTAGAGCCAGAAGGACGAAATACGCAAGAAGTATATGTTCAAGGACTATCAACAAGCCTTCCTGAGCACGTACAGCGTCAAATGCTTGCAACAATTCCTGGCCTTGAGAAAGTCCAAATGATGCGTGCGGGCTATGCTATTGAATATGATGCAATTGTTCCGACTCAGTTATGGCCAACGCTGGAAACGAAGAAAATTAAAAATCTTTATACGGCTGGACAAATTAACGGAACGTCTGGTTATGAAGAAGCTGCAGGCCAAGGTCTTCTTGCCGGAATTAACGCGGGAAGAAGAGCGCTGGAACAAGAAGAAGTCATCTTAGGACGTTCTGATGCTTACATCGGTGTATTGGTGGATGATTTAGTAACAAAAGGAACAAATGAACCGTATCGTCTGCTAACATCGCGTGCAGAATATCGTTTATTGCTTCGTCACGACAACGCTGATTTACGCCTCACTGAAATTGGTCGTGAACTAGGATTAATCAGCGATGAGCGCTATGCTAAATTTGAACAAAAGAAAGCGGAAATCGAGCAAGAGAAGAAACGTCTTTTTTCTTTTATTATTAAGCCGAATGAAGCTGTTCAACAACTGATTAAAGAAGCTGGCGGCAGCGAATTAAAAGATGGCATTCGTGCGACAGATTTACTTCGCCGCCCTGAAATGACGTATACTCATATTCATCAATTAGCACCAGCGGATGAGACGGTAGATCCTGAAGTAGCTGAACAAGTAGAAATTCAGGTGAAATACGAAGGATATATTCAGAAATCACTTCAACAAGTTGAACGCTTGAAGAAGTTAGAAAACAAAAAGATTCCTGATTATATCGATTATGATGCAATTAACGGTTTAGCTACAGAAGCCCGTCAAAAATTAAACCAAGTGCGTCCACTAACGGTAGCGCAAGCTTCACGTATTTCTGGAGTCAACCCAGCTGATATTTCAATCTTGCTTGTTTATATTGAACAAGGGCGCATCGCTAAAGTATCAAATGATTAAAACTCTTAGGCGCGAAGAAAGGGAAACTCAATGAATATTCAACAGTTTCAACAGCTATTAGAAGAAAAGGGAATTTCTCTTTCTTCTAAACAGCTGAATCAATTTGAAAAGTATTATCAAGTTTTAGTGGAATGGAACGAAAAAATGAATTTAACTGCTATCACTGATCACGGTGAAGTGTATGAAAAGCATTTTTACGATTCTATTTCAGCTGCTTTTTTTCAAGACTTTACAGAAATTGAATCCATGTGTGATGTAGGGGCAGGAGCAGGATTTCCAAGTATTCCGATCAAAATTTGTTTCCCGCATTTGCATGTAACCATTGTTGATTCGTTACAAAAGCGTATTACGTTTTTGACGCATCTTGTAAATGAGCTTGAACTAGACAATGTCACACTATGTCATGATCGAGCTGAAACATTTGGTAAAAAAGAAACGATTCGCGAGTCATTCGATCTTGTAACAGCAAGAGCCGTGGCACGTATCTCGGTTCTTAATGAATTTTGCTTACCGCTTGTTAAAGAACAAGGACGCTTTTTAGCAATGAAAGGTGCTTCTGCCCCTGAGGAATTAAAAAATGGGGAAAAATCATTTCAAGTATTAGGTGGAAAAGTGAAGTCGATTGAACATTTCCAATTGCCTTTGGAGCAAAGTGAACGTTACATTATTTTAATAGATAAAATAAAGAAAACGCCTAAAAAATATCCTAGAAAACCTGGTACCCCAGTTAAGCTTCCATTAGAGTAGGCGGTAAATAGATAGAGAAGAAAATGTTTCATATGAAACATTTTCTTCTCTATATTTTCTGTTTAGAAAGCAGGATATGATTAAAAAACATCGAATTAGTTTAAGGCGGGATTTTCCTGAAGGTGGTGTGGGACTATGAAATCTGCTTTTTCACGTTTTTTTAATTTAAAAGAAAAAGATGAGGATATTCATGTAGAGATTGAAACTGTCCAAGATGAAAATGTCGAAAAAGTTTTAAGAGATGAAGTAAAACAAATTAGGGTTTCAAGTATTATTCCGAATCGTTATCAGCCGCGTACTGTGTTTAATGAAGCAAAAATTGAAGAGCTAGCTCTTACTATTCATACACACGGTATTATTCAACCTATTGTGGTTCGACCGACTGAGGGCGAAGAATACGAATTAATTGCTGGAGAACGCCGGTGGAGAGCTGTACAAAGCTTAGGATGGGATACGGTTCCTGCAATTGTGAAACATTTTAACGATACAGAAACGGCCTCTGTGGCTTTAATAGAAAACTTACAACGTGAAGAGCTAACGGCTGTCGAAGAAGCACTAGCCTACGCAAAGTTAATTGAGTTACATAATCTTACCCAAGAGGCATTAGCTCAACGTTTAGGAAAAGGCCAATCCACAATTGCAAACAAGCTTCGTTTGTTAAAGCTTCCTGTTGAAATACAAGAAGCAATCAAACAAAAATTGATTACAGAGCGACATGCGAGAGCGCTCATTCCCCTCAAAAATCAAGAAAAACAACTTCAAGTATTAGCTGAGATTATTGAAAAACAATTAAATGTAAAACAAACGGAAGATCGAGTAGTTAAATTGTTAGAAACGCAGGTTAAAAAGCCAAAAGCAAAAAGAAAAGCGTTTAGTAAAGATACGCGTATCGCAATGAATACAATCCGTCAATCGTTGACAATGGTTAGTGACAGCGGTATTTCATTAAACACAGAAGAAGAAGAGTTTGATGAATATTTTCAGTTTACTATTAAGATTCCGAAAAAATAAAGAAATAGCCCTCATCTTTTTTTGATGAGGCTTTTTTATCAAAGTTTTTCGTCAGAAAATTCAATGAACAATAAAACTGTCTGGACAAATGGGATGGAAATGAAAGTAGGTGACAACATGGGGAAAATTGTGGCAGTTGCGAATCAAAAAGGCGGGGTTGGAAAAACAACAACCGCTGTTAATTTAGGCGCTTGTTTAGCTGAACAAGGAAAAAAGGTTCTACTTGTAGACGGAGATCCACAGGGTAACGCTACGAGTGGAGTTGGCATAGATAAAGCAGATGTAGATGAATGTATTTACAATGTAGTAGTGGAAGATATGGAAGCCAAAAACGTTGTGCGTTCAACAGCCGTCGAAAATTTATCAATCATTCCCGCGACCATTCAATTAGCTGGTGCAGAAATTGAATTAGTGTCGACTATTTCACGTGAAGTTCGACTTAAGAGAGCTTTAGAAACGGTGAAAGATCACTTTGATTATGTTATTATTGATTGTCCCCCTTCTCTTGGTTTACTGACATTAAATGCGTTAACTGCAGCTGATTCTGTTTTAATACCTGTACAGTGTGAATATTATGCGCTTGAAGGATTAAGTCAATTGCTAAATACCGTTAGATTAGTCCAAAAACATTTGAATAATCAACTGCGTATCGAAGGTGTATTGCTTACTATGCTTGACGCACGCACAAATTTGGGACTCCAGGTAACAGCAGAAGTGAAGAAATACTTTCAGGATCGGGTTTATCAAACGATTATTCCTCGAAATGTTCGTTTGAGCGAAGCACCTAGTCATGGTGAACCAATTATCTTATATGATGCAAGATCTAGAGGGGCCGCAGTTTATACGGAACTTGCAAAGGAAGTGATTTATAATGGCGAAAGGATTAGGGAAAGGAATTAATGCCTTATTTTCAGGCTTAGATGCACAGGCTGATGATTCAATTCAGGAAGTTGCTATTCACGAACTTAGACCCAACCCCTATCAACCACGTAAAACGTTTAATAAAGAAGCAATTAATGAGTTAAAGCAATCCATTTTACATCATGGCATCTTACAGCCTATTGTAGCTCGCAAAAGCATTAAAGGCTATGAAATCTTAGCGGGTGAAAGACGATTTAGAGCTGCTAAAGAAGCTGACCTTGCTACTGTTCCTGTCATTATAAAAGACTTTTCAGAAAAGCAAATGATGGAACTAGCTTTGTTGGAGAATTTACAGCGTGAAGATTTGACGCCAATTGAAGAAGCAACCGCTTATCAATTGCTTATGGATAAGCTCGATATGACACAGGAGCAACTTGCTACACGACTAGGAAAAAGCCGACCTCATATTGCTAACTATGTTCGCCTCTTGCAACTGCCTGAGGAAATTCAAACCCTCATTTCTACTAATGAATTGTCTATGGGACACGGGCGTACGCTAGTCGGTTTAAAAAATAAAGCTCTTCTACCTAAAGTAGTTGAAAAAATACGCAAGGAACAATTAAATGTCAGACAGCTAGAGGCTTATATTGCTCACTTAAATAAAGCCGTTCCACGTGAAACATCAAAAACCAAAAAAGATAAAGATTTATTCATAAAACAAAGTGAAACACAGCTCCGTGAGCGCTTTGGTACCTCTGTTCATATTACACAAAGCAAGAAAAAAGGAAAAATTGAAATCGAATTTTTCTCTAAAGAAGATTTAAACCGTCTTCTTGAATTATTTAATGATCTTTCTCAGACCAATAAATCTTCTGTATAAAAAAGGTTGTCCTAGTTTTAGGACAACCTTTTTATTGTTTATAGTGTCTTACAGTTTGGTAAACCGGAGAAGCATTAAACTCTTTCTCTCGTTCGTTGTGTACAGTCTCAATGCTTTTCGCAATTAAATCGGCAATGCACATAACAAGATGAAGCCTCGTATTTTGCAAGACGAAAAACTCCATAAATCCGCTCACGTTGACAACCCCTGTTATATGAATATCCCCGACTGGCGGCAATTCTTTATTAACCCCTGCTCCTGGTTTAACGGGTCCTATTCCAAGTGATGCAGAGCCTACGCTTTTCATACGACCTAAACAAGCATCAATTCCAATAATAAAAGGATTCGGGAAAAGCTTTTGAATATGTTTTAACGTTTCTTTCAAATTAACAGCATGAACAGGCTCTTCTAACGTTCCAAAAATATGAAAAGATGAAACCTTTTTTTCATTCAGTTTCGTTCCGACTAATGGACCCAATGAGTCCCCAGTTGAACGGTCCGTTCCAATACATACAAAAACAATTGGTCTGTCTTTCTGTGCTGGAAGTAAAGATAGTAACTGTGTACTCAGCTTCTTTATAGCAGATTCTTCATCATGAAATACGCGGGTTGAATGTTGTGTCTTCTCAAAGAAGGGAGATTTTAAATTCATAGGGTCCACTCCTTATACATAATAGTAACAGTATACGAAGATTTTGAAGATTCTATACATATATTTCATAGATTGGGGGAAAATCGATGTGGAGAGCAGGATGTAAATGGATATTCTTAATTATGGGAACCATGATAGGCGCTGGATATGCTTCTGGAAGAGAACTATGGCAGTTTTTTGGTGAAGAAAGCGGACTTGCTATTTTTCTATTTTCTATTATTTTTGCGATTTCTTGCAATGTGATTATGCAAATCAGCTATCGCTATCGAACCAATCAATTTTACCCAGTACTAATTGAATTAATAGGAAAGAAATGGGCTGCAGCCTACGACGTTTTAATCGTTTTTTATTTGTTTACGACGACGGTGATTATGATCGCAGGCGGCGGGGCGACATTGGAAATGTGGCATGTTCCTTACTGGTGGGGAATTGGTGCTCTTAGTGCGTTGATTGTCTTTGTTTTTTCAAGAGGATTAAGTGGACTGCTTTCTATCAATTCTTTCGTTATGCCAATCTTAATGATTGGACTAGCTGGCGTACTTCTTACATTTGTTTTACGTCATCCTGGAGTAACTAATTGGCATCTTCAGCATAATTGGCCTGCTGCTTTTACCTTTACGGCTTTGAATATTCTTCCTCTCGTCGCGGTATTATCTACAATTGGAAAGGAAATTAAAAGCAAAAAAGAGATTTATATTGCAAGTGTTGGCAGTGGTTTTTTATTAGGAGGTCTCTCCTTTATTTATAATGAATCACTTATTCAAGTTTCAGGGCTTCTTTCCTCTTATGAAATTCCATTATTCGCTATTCTTAAAGATTTTCCTTATATGATGACGTTTTTAATGAGCATTGTTTTGCTTATCGCAATTTATACGACAGCCGTTTCGGGAATTTTAGGGTTGACCGCGCGTTTTCATACTGAAAAGGTGCAATCTCTTTGGAAACTGGCAGCCTGCTGGCTACTTTTAATGATTCCCTTTACAAAGGTAGGGTTTTCTACTTTGATTGCCGTTTTGTATCCAATGTATGGAATCGTCAATTTATTTCTAGTAACAGCCGTTCTGTTGTATCCATTTCGAAATCGCTACAAAAGTTCGTAGAAACTTGCTACAATAGGTTAAAACTTTCTCATATGCAGATTATGTTACGTTAGGAGCTACATGTAGTATGAATTCGTTGAAGTCGGTTTTTAAGAACGTGTTTGAGCCATTTTTTCAAGAAGAAACGTGGGCACATATTGGAGAGGGATTTATAAAAATTCTGTTGATTCTACTTATTTCCATGTTTTTAATTCGAATTGGAAAGAAAGCGTTAAATAAATTCGTAGAGGTTCGCACAAATAGCCCTCTACGTATTTCTGAGCGACGAGAAGCTACGATGGTCCGTTTGCTTCAAAATATTTTTTCTTATGCCATTTATTTCGTTGCGGGAGTTATGATTTTAGAAACGTTATCGGTAGATGTCCGTGGATTGCTAGCGGGGGCTGGAATCGTAGGGCTCGCGGTAGGGTTTGGTGCTCAAAACTTAGTGAAAGACATCATCACGGGGTTTTTTATTATCTTTGAAGATCAGTTCTCCGTTGGCGATTATGTTCGAGTAGGAACATTTGAGGGGACTGTGGAAGAAATTGGGTTGCGCACAACGAAGATTAAGAGTTGGACAGGCGAAATTAATATTTTACCCAATGGCAGTATTGTAGAGGTCACTAATTTTTCGTTACATAACAGCGTAGCTTTCGTTGATGTAAGCATTTCTTATGAAGAAAACATACAAAAAGCAGAACAAGTGATTTTAGACCTGTTAGAAGAATTGCCAAGTCGCTATGAAGATATGGTGAAAACGCCTGAACTGCTGGGGGTTCAAAATATCCATGCAACTGAAGTCACAATGAGGATTACAAGCGAAGTAAAACCAATGAGACATTTCCATATTTCTCGTATGATTCGTAAAGAAGTGCGTACAAGGCTAAATGAACATGGAATTGAAGTTCCATTTCCACGTATGGTTATGTATAATCGTACAGAAGAAGCACAGCATTCGTCGACGTTGAAAGGGACATAAGGAGGAGAGAGCTGATGACGGAAAAAGAATTTGGTTTAAATGACGTTGTGGAAATGAAAAAACCTCATCCTTGCGGTACAAATGAATGGAAAATCATTCGAATGGGAATGGATATCCGTATTAAATGTGAAGGCTGCGGCCATAGCGTAATGATTCCAAGACGTGATTTTGCACGTAAAATGAAAAAAATTCTTGTAAAGCATGAGGAATAACCTCATGCATTTTCTATGTTTATGCCTTATACTGTAAGGTGGGACAAAATGAGGCACCTTAACCCCATGCGGTTAAAGGTTCTTTGTCAAACTTGTATTTCAAAAGTTGACTCACTATAATTGTGACAGGTTAACTTGTTTCGGATATATAAAGAGGAGTGAATAAATATATGGCTTTAACAGCTGGAATTGTTGGTCTTCCTAACGTTGGAAAATCAACATTATTTAATGCAATTACACAAGCGGGCGCAGAATCTGCGAACTACCCTTTCTGTACGATTGATCCTAACGTAGGTATCGTAGAAGTACCTGATCATCGTCTTCAAAAACTTACAGAGCTTGTAAAACCTAAAAAAACAATCCCAACAGCATTTGAATTCACAGATATCGCTGGAATCGTAAAAGGTGCTAGTAAAGGTGAAGGATTGGGAAATAAATTCTTATCTCATATTCGAGAAGTAGATGCGATTTGTCACGTTGTGCGTTGTTTTGAAGATGAAAACATCACGCACGTTTCAGGAAAAGTAGATCCTATCTCAGATATTGAAACAATTAATTTAGAGTTGATTTTAGCAGATTTAGAAACGGTAGAGAAACGTATTGGCCGTGTTCAAAAAATGGCTAAACAAAAAGACAAAGAAGCAA
This sequence comes from Priestia sp. FSL R5-0597, assembly GCF_038006305.1. NCBI lineage: Bacteria > Bacillati > Bacillota > Bacilli > Caryophanales > Bacillaceae > Priestia > Priestia sp. FSL R5-0597. The sequence continues at coordinate 5,051,684 of NZ_JBBOUZ010000001.1, read as the reverse complement.
TGTATGAATACGAAATTCTAGAGAAACTAAAGAATGCATTTGAAAGTGATCAGCCAGCTCGTGCTGTATCATTTACAGAAGAACAAATGAAATTAGTAAAACAATTTCACTTGCTAACGATTAAGCCTATTCTTTATGTAGCAAACGTTGCTGAAGATGAAGTAGCCGATGCATCTGCTAACGAATATGTAGCAAAAGTGCGTGAGTATGCGGCAAGCGAAGGTGCAGAAGTAATTGTTGTTTGCGCACGCATTGAATCTGAAATTGCTGAACTTGAAGGAGAAGAAAAAGCAATGTTCCTTGAAGAACTAGGCATTGAACAGTCAGGTCTAGATCAGCTTGTACGTGCAGCGTACGATTTACTTGGATTAGCTACGTACTTTACAGCTGGTGAGCAAGAAGTACGCGCGTGGACGTTTACACAAGGTATGAAAGCTCCTGAGTGTGCAGGTATTATTCATACAGATTTTGAACGTGGATTTATTCGTGCAGAAACGGTGTCATACGAGGATTTATTAGCTGCTAAAACAATGGGAGCAGCTCGTGAAGCTGGAAAAGTACGTTTAGAAGGAAAAGAATACATCGTAAAAGACGGAGACGTTATGCATTTCCGCTTTAACGTATAAGATTAAAAGCCGAAAGAAGATATCTTCTTTCGGCTTTTATCGTTGGCGAAAATATTAGCTTATATTTACGAAACAGCCCGCAATGCATATTGCTTTGCCTAGGGTAGTGTGCTATAATTTTAATTCGTGAGTAATATTTTATTGCTCCTTGCCCGTTTCGGGCCGTTAGACCAAAAGGAGGTGACAGTGATGAGAAAGTATGAAGTAATGTACATCATCCGTCCAAGCATTGATGACGAAGCAAAGAAAGCATTAGTTGAGCGCTTCAACGGCGTATTAACTGATAATGGTGCTGAAATCGCAAATGTTAAAGAATGGGGTAAACGTCGTTTAGCATACGAAATCAATGATTTCCGTGACGGTTACTACATGATTCTTGACGTGGCGGCTACTTCAGAAGCAGTTTCTGAATTTGATCGTCTTGCGAAAATCAACGAAGACATTATCCGTCATATCGTTGTTAAACAAGAAGCATAATTAAACGTTTAAATAAATGGGTTTTATTTCCTTAAGGAGTGGTTCTGATGATGAATCGCGTAATTCTCGTAGGACGCTTAACCAAAGATCCTGAATTACGTTATACCCCGAGTGGAGCAGCGGTTGCAACATTCACTTTAGCGGTAAACCGCACATTTACAAATCAGCAAGGTGAACGTGAAGCTGACTTCATCAACTGTGTTGTATGGCGTCGTCAGGCTGAAAATGCAGCCAATTTCCTTAAAAAAGGAAGTTTAGCTGGTGTTGATGGTCGACTACAATCTCGCAGTTACGAAGGACAAGACGGTCGTCGTGTATACGTAACAGAAGTTGTAGCGGAAAGTGTGCAATTTTTAGAGCCGAAAAGTGGCGGTGGGGATACGCAACGCAGTAACTTTGCTAACACTGGAGGATCTGGACAAGGCTCTCCATTTGGAGATAATCAGAACCGTAACTCAGGTAATCAAGGTTATACTCGCGTTGATGATGATCCATTTGCAAATAATGGCGAGACAATTGACATTTCTGATGACGATTTACCGTTTTAATTCGCAGTAGATTATCCGGAGTATAAAATTTTATAGAAACTTTTAAGCGGAAGGAGGCGTATCAAAATGGCAGGTGGACGTAAAGGTGGACGCAACAGACGTCGTAAAGTTTGTTTCTTCACAGCAAACGGCATCACTCACATCGATTACAAAGATGTAGATATGCTTAAAAAATTCGTTTCAGAGCGTGGTAAAATTTTACCTCGTCGTGTAACTGGAACAAGCGCTAAATACCAACGTAAATTAACGATCGCTATCAAACGCGCTCGTCAAATGGCATTATTACCATATGTTTCTGGTGAATAATGAACGGTATAAAAAGAGGCAGTAAGGATTCCCTTACTGCCTCTTTTTACATTACATAGGTGCTCTTTTGTCAAATAGTTGCTTCTTATGAACTGAATCGATAAAATAAATAATAGTCTATATCAACGAGGTGAAGTTGTGAAAGGAATTCGATATATTACAGAAGGAGCAGCTCTTTTAGCGCTGTTTGTAGCGCTGTTGCTTTTTTCACTATACATACCTGTTGTGGGAACCATTTTTCAACTAGCGCTAGCTGTTCCATTTATTGTGTATACCGTTCGTCATGGGTGGAAAAAGGCAATATTATTTTTAGTAGTAGGGTTGTTATTGACTTTGTTATTTGGAAATGTATTGACTCTTCCTTTTACACTTGTATTTGGTATTGGTGGATTAGCAATAGGAATGCTTTACCGACAAAAACAAAAAAGGTATACCATTTTACTAGGCGGCACGGTTGCATTTAGTTTAGGTTTACTTTTATTGTTCGTAGGAGCAAATGTCATTTTTAATGTTAATTTAATGGAGCAAATAAATAATGCTTTAGATCAATCGATTAATCAAAGTATTGAAATGATGAAAAGTTTAGGACAAGACGTTAAGGAATCTCAAATTGACCAAATGAGAGATGCATTTGATATGTTTAAAAATCTGCTGCCTCTATTAATTGTTATGGGTGGAGTTATTCTAGCCTTTTTCTCTCAGCTTATTGCTACGCCTATTCTTAAAAGAACAGGTTATGAGGTGCAAGCATTCCCGCCTTTTCGTGAATTTAAACTTCCTAAAAGTATTCTATGGTATTATTTGATTGCATTAATCTTATCCTTCCCATCTTTTAATATTGAACAAGGTACATTTATGTACGTAGCTATTATCAACATCGTGATGGGACTGCAAATGCTAGTCGTGTTACAAGGGATCTCTTTTATTTTCTATTTCTCACATCAAAAAGGGTATGCCAAAGCAATTCCAATTGTTGTAACAATTTTAGCATTAATTATTCCAATTATCCTTCAAATTGTGCGCATCTTAGGTATAATTGATTTAGGATTTAATTTAAGAAAACAATTAGACACAAAAAAGTAGATATTGTGGAACTTAAAAAAGTAGGAGCTGAAATGGATGCCTGTCTTTACAAAAAAGAACGTCATTCGCTATCCATTTTACTCATTGTATAGTATAGCCCTGATTTTAGTAGGTATCGTGACCTATCATAATTGGATCATAGGAATGATAGGCTTTATATTACTATTAGCCTGTCTTTTTCTATACATGAGAATGGAGCGAATGCTGTCCGATGAGTTTGAAACCTATATTTCAATGCTGTCTCATCGGTTGAAAAAAGTAGGCGAAGAGGCATTAATGGAAATGCCGATTGGGATTATGCTATTTAATGATGAATATCAAATTGAATGGACCAATCCTTTTCTAGCATCTTGTCTGGGTGAAGACACACTAGTGGGAAGATCATTATACGATGTGGCAGAGAGTATTATTCCACTGATCAAACAAGAAGTGGAAACAGAAGTTGTCACGTTGCATGATCGGAAATTCAAAGTGGTGATTAAACGAGACGAGCGCTTACTGTACTTCTTTGATATTACAGAGCAAATAGAAATCGAAAAATTGTATGAGGAAGAACGAACAAGTTTAGGCATTATCTTTTTAGATAATTATGATGAACTAACGCAAGGAATGGATGATCAAGTTAAAAGTAACTTGAATAGCCAAGTAACTTCTATGTTAAATAGTTGGGCTCAAGAATACGGTATCTTTATTAAACGTACGTCTTCTGAGAAATTTATTGCGATTATGAATGAACAAATCTTAATTCATTTAGAGCGAAGCAAATTTTCTATCTTAGACCAAGTTCGAGAAGAGACGTCTAAACAAAATATACCGCTTACATTGAGCATTGGTATCGGAGCTGGTGCGGCTGATTTGCCTGAGCTGGGTGCTTTAGCTCAATCTAGCTTGGATTTGGCCTTAGGCCGAGGTGGAGATCAAGTAGCGATTAAACAGCCGAATGGAAAAGTGAAATTCTTTGGCGGCAAGACTAATCCAATGGAAAAACGGACGCGCGTGCGTGCCAGAGTTATTTCTCACGCGTTAAAAGAGCTCATTACAGAGAGTGGAAAAGTGATTATCATGGGTCATAAGTATCCGGATATGGATGCTGTAGGAGCTGCTATTGGGATATTAAAAGTAGCGCAAGTAAATCAGAAAGACGGTTTTATCGTATTAGATCCTGATCATATTGATACAGGTGTTCAGCGAATGCTAGAAGAGATTAAAAAGAAAGAAGGCCTGTGGGAACGATTTATTACGCCTGAAGAAGCCTTAAATCTTGTGAGTGATGATACTCTTTTAGTAGTAGTAGATACGCATAAGCCGTCGCTCGTTATTGAAGAAAGGTTATTAAATCGTATTGAAAATGTCGTGGTCATTGATCATCATAGACGAGGAGAAGACTTTATCGAAGACCCTCTTCTTGTCTATATGGAGCCATATGCTTCCTCGACAGCAGAACTCGTTACTGAGCTTCTTGAATACCAGCCAAAACGATTTAAAATTGATATGCTAGAAGCAACAGCACTTTTAGCCGGTATTATTGTCGATACAAAAAGCTTTACATTACGCACGGGATCTCGTACGTTTGATGCAGCGTCCTTTTTACGTTCTCAAGGCGCAGATACGGTTCTTGTTCAAAAGTTTTTAAAAGAAGATATTACGCAATATGTACAGCGAGCACGCTTCATTGAACATGCAGAGATTTATACAGCGGGTATTGCCATTTCACGTGCTGAACCGAACAAAATGTATGATCAAGTGTTAATCGCGCAAGCTGCAGATACGCTGCTTTCAATCAGCGGAGTGGTTGCTTCGTTTGTTATTTCTAAGCGACGGGATAATCTAATTGGCATTAGTGCTAGATCGCTTGGAGATATCAATGTACAAGTTATTATGGAAAGTCTCCAAGGCGGAGGCCACTTAACGAATGCTGCTACTCAGCTTCAAGACATTAGTTTGGATGAAGCTGAAGAAAGGCTTAAACAAGCAATTGATGAGTACTTAGATGGAGGTAAAAAATCATGAAAGTAATTTTCTTAAAAGATGTAAAAGGAAAAGGCAAAAAAGGTGAAGTGAAAAATGTTTCAGATGGTTATGCACATAACTTCTTATTAAAAAATGGTTATGCTGTTGAAGCTACGGGCGGTAATGTGAAAGTATTAGAAGCACAAAAAAATAGAGAGCAAAAAGATGCAGCTGCAGAACTGCAAGCAAACAAAGAGTTAAAAGCAACTCTTGAAGAACTGACAGTTGAATTAACAGCAAAATCTGGTGAAGGCGGCCGTTTATTCGGTTCTATCACAAGCAAACAAATTGCTGAAGAATTAAAGAAAAAACACAAAATTAAAGTAGATAAGCGTAAAATTGAATTAAATGATGCCATTCGCGCATTAGGCTACACAAATGTACCGGTTAAATTACATCCGGAAGTAACGGCTACTGTAAAGGTACATGTGACTGAACAAAAATAAACGTACGATTGAAAAATAGGTAAATAATATAAAGGGTTGGCGCGGACTTGTATTTGTTCGCGCCAACATTTATGATGAAAGAAAATATGAAAGAATATAAGAGGGGCATAGAAATATGAGTGATCTTTTTGCTGATCGTCTTCCGCCTCAGAATATTGAAGCAGAGCAAGCGCTATTAGGGGCCATTTTCTTAGAGCCTTCTTCTTTAACCTTAGCATCTGAACTGCTGATACCTGAAGATTTTTACCGGGCATCGCACCAGAAAATCTTTACATGTATGCTGAAACTTTCTGACCAAGGTGAACCGGTTGATTTGGTAACGGTAACGTCTGAATTAGCTGATCAAAAAATCTTAGAAGAAGTTGGCGGCGTATCGTATTTAAGTGATTTAGCTAACTCTGTTCCAACGGCTGCAAACGTAGAGTATTACGGTAAAATCGTAGAAGAAAAGTCGATTTTACGCCGTCTAATTCGTACTGCAACGCATATTGCTTCAGAAGGATATGCAAGGGAAGACGAAGTGGAAGTTTTATTAAATGAAGCGGAAAAAAACATTTTAGAAGTAGCACAGCGTAAAAACAGCGGTGTGTTTCAAAATATCAAAGATGTACTTGTACAAACGTACGATGATATCGAAGTTCTTCACAATCGAAAAGGTGACATTACAGGTATCCCAACTGGGTTTAGTGATTTAGATAGAATGACAGCAGGGTTCCAACGAAATGATTTAATCATTGTAGCGGCCCGTCCATCGGTAGGTAAAACGGCTTTTGCCTTAAATATTGCGCAAAACGTTGCAACGAAAACGGATGAGAACGTAGCAATATTCAGTTTAGAGATGGGTGCTCAGCAGCTTGTTATGAGGATGCTGTGTGCCGAAGGAAATATTGATGCACAAAGGCTGCGTACAGGCTCGCTTACAGCCGATGACTGGGGAAAGCTCACGATGGCAATGGGATCTTTGTCCAATGCAGGGATTTATATTGATGATACACCGGGTATTCGAGTAGGTGAAATTCGTTCTAAGTGTCGTCGCTTGAAACAAGAAGGCGGACTTGGGATGATTTTAATTGACTACTTACAGCTTATTCAAGGTAATGGACGAAGCGGAGAAAACCGACAGCAGGAAGTATCTGAAATTTCGCGTGCGTTAAAAGCTTTAGCCCGTGAATTAGAAGTTCCTGTTATCGCCTTATCACAGCTTTCCCGTGGCGTAGAGCAGAGACAAGATAAGCGACCGATGATGTCTGATATTCGTGAATCCGGAAGTATTGAGCAGGATGCCGATATCGTAGCTTTCTTATATCGTGAAGACTATTATGAAAAAGACACAGAAAATCAAAATATTATCGAGATTATTATAGCCAAGCAGCGTAACGGTCCAGTTGGAACCGTACAGCTTGCCTTTGTAAAAGAATACAATAAATTCGTTAATCTCGAGCGGCGCTTTGATGACGCAGGAGTGCCGCCTGGTGCATAAAACCTCTCAATATGAGAGGTTTTATTTTATTGTTATCGCATTCGTTCCGCAAAATACGATATATTTGTAATAACTTTTGTTAAATCGTTCGGATTTAATTGACTTTAGTGTGATAAATTGATACACTTATCCATGGTTAAATTATGTCGTAGTGAGCTGTTGCTTACTAAGCGGAGGTGCTTAAGATATGTCTTCAGTCGTTGTAGTAGGAACACAATGGGGAGATGAAGGAAAAGGGAAGATTACAGACTTCCTATCAGAAAATGCAGAAGTGATTGCACGTTACCAAGGTGGGAACAATGCAGGTCACACAATTAAGTTTAATGGTGAAACTTATAAGTTACATTTAATTCCTTCAGGTATTTTTTATAATGACAAAACGTGTGTAATTGGAAACGGTATGGTTGTTGATCCAAAAGCACTTGTTCAAGAATTAAAATACTTACATGATCGCGGTGTAACAACAGAAAACTTACGTATTAGTAACCGAGCTCATGTGATTCTTCCATATCATTTAAAATTAGATGAAGTTGAAGAAGAACGTAAAGGTGAAAATAAGATTGGTACAACGAAAAAAGGTATTGGACCAGCTTATATGGATAAAGCAGCACGTGTTGGTATTCGAATTGCCGATTTACTAGACCGTGAAGTATTTGAAGCAAAATTAACACAAAACTTAGCTGAAAAGAATCGCCTTCTTGAAAAAATGTATGAAGTAGAAGGCTTTACATTAGAAGAAATTTTAGATGAGTACTATGAGTATGGTCAACAAGTTGCAAAATATGTTGTTGATACATCAGTAGTATTAAATGATGCGTTAGACGAAGGACGTCGTGTACTATTTGAAGGCGCACAAGGTGTTATGTTAGATATCGACCAAGGAACATATCCATTTGTTACATCTTCAAACCCAGTAGCGGGTGGAGTAACAATTGGTTCTGGTGTAGGTCCATCTAAAATCAAACACGTTGTAGGTGTATCAAAAGCCTATACAACTCGTGTTGGTGACGGTCCTTTCCCAACTGAATTAACAAACGAAATCGGTGATCAAATCCGTGAAGTAGGACGTGAATATGGTACAACAACTGGTCGTCCTCGCCGTGTAGGTTGGTTTGACAGTGTAGTTGTACGTCATGCTCGCCGCGTTAGCGGAATCACAGACTTATCTTTAAACTCAATTGATGTATTAACGGGAATTGAGACATTAAAGATTTGTGTAGCTTACCGTTATAAAGGGGAAGTTATGGAAGAATTCCCTGCTAGCTTAAAAACACTTGCAGAATGCGAACCTGTATATGAAGAGCTTCCAGGTTGGACAGAAGATATCACGGGTGTGAAAACATTAGATGAGTTACCTGATAACGCTCGCCACTACTTAGAGCGCGTGTCTCAATTAACAGGTATTCCTTTATCTATTTTCTCTGTAGGTCCAGATCGTACACAAACAAATGTATTACGTGGTGTATATAGCTAAATAAAAAGAGTTAGCTCTTCGTGAGCTAACCTTTTTTATTTATAATTGGTGCTTTTTTAACAAGACTTTTAAAAAAAGCTCAATAATAAAAAGAAAGTTTTAAAAAAACTATTGCATTTATATGAAATATCATGTTATTATAATAAGCGTCGCTAAGAGATATAACATGAGCCATTAGCTCAGTTGGTAGAGCATCTGACTTTTAATCAGAGGGTCGAAGGTTCGAGTCCTTCATGGCTCACTTTTGTTACAACGTGGCCCGTTGGTCAAGCGGTTAAGACACCGCCCTTTCACGGCGGTAACACGGGTTCGAATCCCGTACGGGTCATTTTTAATATTTTTAATACATAGCATATAGACTGAGGTCCCGTGGTGTAGCGGTTAACATGCCTGCCTGTCACGCAGGAGATCGCGGGTTCGATTCCCGTCGGGACCGCCATTTTGGCTCGGTAGCTCAGTTGGTAGAGCAAAGGACTGAAAATCCTTGTGTCGGCGGTTCGATTCCGTCCCGAGCCATCAAAAAGCATGACTTTATTTAAAGTCATGCTTTTTTCTTTTATTTACATTTAAAAGAAAACGTTATTTGCTTTGCATCTCTTTTATGGTAATATATTACTTTTGTATTTGGAGATGGTTGAAAATCATATATCTTCATGTATAGTAGAGGATGAACTTGTGACGTTTCAAGGGTTATCAAGTATAATAAAACTACGGTATTCAAACAGTATGAATACTATCTTTTATATTTTGCTTCAACTAATAAAGGAGAACGATGATCATGGATAAACGTATTTTAGTCGTAGATGACGAAAAGCCGATTGCAGATATTTTAAAGTTTAATTTGCAAAAAGAAGGTTACGAAGTATTTTGTGCTTATGATGGCGTAGAAGCACTTGAAAAAGTGGAAGAAGTACAGCCTGAAATGATTTTATTAGATATTATGCTTCCTCAGAAAGATGGAATGGAAGTTTGCCGAGAAGTGCGCAAAAAATATGATATGCCCATTATCATGTTAACAGCAAAAGACTCTGAAATTGACAAGGTTTTAGGTCTAGAATTAGGTGCAGATGATTATGTAACTAAGCCGTTCAGTACGCGTGAATTATTAGCACGTGTAAAAGCTAATTTACGTAGACATCAGCAGGTAGCTGTTCCAACAGAAGAAAGTGAAACGAATGAAATTACGATTGGAGCACTTGTTATTCATCCAGATGCTTATATTGTGTCTAAGCGCGGAGAAACGATTGAACTGACTCATCGTGAATTTGAGCTGCTGCATTATTTAGCGAAGCACATTGGACAAGTCATGACGCGTGAACACTTGCTTCAAACTGTATGGGGTTATGACTATTTTGGTGATGTGCGTACGGTAGATGTAACAGTTCGAAGATTACGTGAAAAAATTGAAGATAATCCAAGCCATCCAATGTGGATTGTAACAAGACGTGGAGTAGGCTATTATTTACGCAGCCCAGAGCAGGAGTAATTTTAGATGAAGAAAGTAAGGCTCCTGCAATCTATTCATTTAAAGTTTGTATTGATTTATGTGCTGCTCATTTTAATTGCGATGCAAATTATTGGGGTCTATTTTGCACGACAATTAGAAAAAGAATTAGTTAACAACTTTCGAACGTCTCTTCAAGAGCGGACAGACTTGCTGACGTATAACATTGGACAAGAAATGGTGAAAAATCGTGATGATGATTCACCGACTCTTGAGGAAGACTTAAAGACTATTTTAAGAGATTTTGCTTCAAGACCCAATTTAGCTTCAAATGATATGAATGACATTTCTGAAGTAAGAGTCATTGACCAAAATAGAAGAATCATTGCTACATCGAACTCAAATCCTCAACAGATCATAGGTAAAAAGACTAATGATTTAGCGATTACAAATGCGTTGTTAGCAGGAACGAACTCTGATAATGTATTTGTTGATCAAAGCGGGCAGCGAATCAGAGTTATGATACAGCCTATCCGTTTACAGGATAAAGTAGGTGCCAGTCAATCAAGTTCAACTAATAAAAATGGAAAAGTTCAGTCTAGCGAAGAAATCTTAGGCGCTATTTACTTAACAGCTTCCATGGAGCCTGTTTACGATCAAATGAGTAATATCAATCAGATCTTTAAGGCAGGTACGGTGATTGCTCTTTTTATCACAGCTATTTTAGGCGTGTTTTTAGCTCAGACCATTACTCGTCCAATGTCTGAAATGAGAAAACAAGCACTTGAGATGGCCAAAGGGAATTTTACGAGAAAAGCTAAGGTGTACGGGTATGATGAAATTGGTCAGCTAGCTCTCACATTCAACAACTTAACAAGAAAGCTTCAAGAAGCACAGGCAACGACAGAAGGGGAGCGCCGTAAGCTTAGTTCGGTATTAGCTCATATGACGGACGGCGTTATTGCGACGGATCGAAAGGGAAGAGTAATTTTAATTAATGATCCAGCCGCAGCTATGCTAAATGTTTCACGTGAAACGGTTTTGTCTGATCCAGTTGTTTCCCTATTAGATCTTGAAGAAACGCATACGTTTGAAAGCTTGCTTGCCAATCAAGAGTCATTAATTTTGGACTTTAGTACAAAATCGGATCCCTTTATTTTACGAGCTACCATTTCCGCTATTCAAAAAGAGACCGGTTTTATCAACGGGATTATCATTGTCTTGCATGACATTACAGAGCAGGAGAAAATTGATCAAGATCGCCGAGAATTTGTAGCGAATGTTTCACATGAATTGCGTACGCCGTTAACAACGATGCGCAGTTATTTAGATGCGCTTGCAGACGGTGCTTGGCAAGATAAGGACTTAGCTCCAACATTTTTAAATGTAACGCAAACGGAGACAGAGCGAATGATTCGTCTCGTTAACGACTTGCTTCAATTATCTAAGCTAGATAGCCAAGACTACCGATTTAGTCGTGACCCAATCAATTTTGTGAAGTTTTATCATTACATCATTGATCGCTTTGAAATGACAATTGAACAAGGTATTTCGTTCGTGCGCGACTTGCCAAATGAAGCAATCTATGTCGCTATTGATCAAGATAAAATTACACAAGTATTAGATAACATTATTTCCAATGCAATAAAATATTCACCTGAAGGCGGAACCATTACATTTTCAATTGCTCAGCATACGCATGAAATTGTTGTGAGCATTAAAGACCAAGGTATGGGAATTCCAAAATCAAATTTAGCTAAAATTTTCGAACGCTTCTATCGTGTAGATAAAGCACGAACGCGTAAATTAGGCGGAACAGGATTAGGGCTTGCTATTGCCAAGGAAATTATTGAAGCACATGATGGACGCATTTGGGCAGATAGTCAGGAAGGAAAAGGAACAACGATTTACTTTACTCTTCCGATTGAAAGTGAGAATGATGACGAATGGGAATGAGATATGAACATATCAAAACGGCCATCTTAGTTGTTCTCGTCGCTTCCAGTTTAATTATGACGTATCATATATGGACGTATCAGCCTTCTTATAAGGTCATTTCAAAAAATCAACATTTGCAAGAAGTTGAAGTTAGTTCAAAAAGTAAAATAGAAGATCATATTCTTCCAACAGAAGTTCTCTATCATCGAAACGATAATCACTACATGTCTCACGATGAAGATGATGTAAACAAATGGGTAAATGAAATGAAAAAGTGGAAATTTTCGAATGTGACGGACGTTTCGGATGCTATTTCTCCTGATGGATTTTTAAATTATGTCCATGGAAGTAATTCTATTGAAGTGCTGTATCCAGACGCACTACCTTTGAAAACATTTCAACAGCTTTTTTCATTTTCTCAAACGTCTTTGCCTAATCAAACATTTGACCGTGTACTCATTAAAATTAAGCGTACACCTTCCTTTTTCGTGAGCGTGTATCTTGTGAATTATGAGCAAAAAAAGATTTATTCGGTTACAGTCAAGAATTTGGCCAAAGATGATATCAAAGAATTAGAAGATAAAATGAAGCGTACGTATGCCCCGAGCCTTGTATATAAAGAAAACAAAAATCGGTATATCTTCCTTCCGGAAAATAATATTACGATGAATAGTGAAGTCTACTATACGAGCATGAGGCATTTAGATATTGAAAAATATAAAGAAGCGCTTTTTAACAACCCAGACTATGCACGGAAAGAAACGTCTACAAACCGAGATGTCTACACTGAAGGTACAAAAGTGATCAATGTCAATACGAAGACAGATGTGATGGAATATGTGAATCTTGTAAATTCCACGACCGAGGTAATGGAAGATTATAATTTAATAAATCGCAGCTTTAGCTTCGTTAATGACCACGGCGGCTGGACAGAATCTAATTACAGGTTCAACAGCTGGAATCGCATTACAAAAGAAATTAGCTATCGTTATTATAAAGATAACTATCCAGTGTACAGCAATCAGGGAATGACTGAAATATATCAAAGATGGGGAAATGCGGAGATTTTAAATTACCGTCGTCCTCTTTATCGTTTTGTAAGAGTACAGGACTCGAGTGTAGAAAAGCTGCAGTCATCTCAAAAGGTGATTCAATTAATTGAAAAACATCAAAACTTTGACCCGAATCTGTTAAAAGATATTTCAATAGGCTATCAGCTAGAAGAAGTGTCACAGCAGCCGAAAACCGGCGAAAAGACGGTTGAGTTTAATTCTAATTCTGTCAAACTCGTTCCTTCTTGGTTCTATTATTATAATAGCAAATGGTATCGAATTGCACCGCCGACCGAAGGAGGCGATAACGATGGATTGGAATAGAACAAAAACCATCTTTATTTTCACTTTCTTGATTCTTAATATTTACTTAGGCTATCAGATTTTTAAAACTCATCAAGAAGATCAGTACTCTCTATTTGTGGAGTCGAGCGTGGAAGAACAATTAACGAGTGAAGGCATTGAATATAAACATTTACCTGTAGATGTGAAAGAAGCTTCTTCGTTAAATGCTAAAAGTAAGCTGTTTAAAGAAGAAGACTTAAAAAAGCTGAAAGAGCAAAAAGCAACGCTGCTTGAGGAAAAAACAATTCGAAGCGTATTGGACAAACCTTTTTCAGTGCCTGAAAAAAATACAAAAGCAAAGCTAAGTCAATTTTTGAAACGATATGTGCTCTCCGGTGAAGATTATGAGCTATGGAACGTTAATAAAGAGAAAAAAACAGTTACATTCTTTCAACAATATAAAAAGCACAAAATCTATGACAATGAAAATGGCATGATCATTGCTCATTTAAATGACAAAGGTGAAATTGTTTCATATGAACAAACGATGCTAGGTTCCGTGAAAACGTTGGATGATGAGCAGGATGTTTTGTCTCCTTTAAAAGCATTGGAAAATTTGTTTTTGAAGGATGAATTGAAAAAGAAAGATTCTGTAACAAACGTAGAGTTTGGATACTATACGTTTGATCTGCCGTTATTAAATTCTCAAGTTTTAGCACCAACTTGGCACATTGTTGTAAATGGAGATACAAGTTATTTTGTAAATGCCTTTGAAGGACAGATCATTAAAAAAGGAAATAAATAAGTATTTGGAGTGAGATAAATGAGCCTGCATTTCAGCGTGCTAGCGAGTGGGAGCACAGGAAATGCGATTTTAGTAAGTGATGGAGAACATTCCTTACTAGTTGATGCAGGGCTGAGCGGAAAACAAATGGAAGCTCTCTTTCAACAAGTAAATCGCAATATCCCGGATTTATCAGGAATCTTAGTGACTCACGAACATAGTGACCATATTAAAGGACTAGGTGTTCTGGCACGTAAATATAAGCTCCCTATTTTCGCAAATGAAAAAACGTGGAACGCAATGGACGGCTTGATCGGCAACATTGATACGGAACAGAAGTTTCACTTTGAAATTGGCCAAACGAAATCGTTTGGTCAATTGGAAGTGGAGTCTTTTGGCGTTTCGCATGATGCTGCAGAGCCTATGTTTTATGTCTTTCATCAAGGGTCTAAAAAATTGACCCTTATTACGGATACCGGCTATGTAAGTGACCGCATGAAAGGTACAATTAAAAATAGTGATATGTACGTATTTGAAAGCAATCATGATGTTGAAATGCTGAGAATGGGGCGCTACCCTTGGAGCATTAAAAGACGAATTCTAAGCGACGTGGGACATGTATCAAATGAAGACGCGGCGCTTGCAATGGCAGATGTGATCGGAGATCAAACCAAACGCATTTACTTGGCGCATTTGAGTCAAGACAATAACATGAAGGAAATTGCCCGCATGTCGGTTGCGCAAGTGTTACAACAAAAAGACATCAATGTAGAGGACAATATTCTTCTATGTGATACTGATCCAAAAAGACCGACTGATATTGTTTATGTATAGTCTCTAGAAAGGAAGCGAAAAATAACTTCATTTAGTACGTGAATGCAGACATTCACGATGATAAATGAAGGGTTCGGTGATAGTGTGGAACATTATGATGAAGGCCAAGAGCCGAATAGTCGGCCGCCTAAACGCCGCAGAGGATATTTCGCTTCTGCTCTGATTGGAGCTATTATAGGTGCACTTATTGTACTGCTTCTTATGCCAGCCTTGGTGAGGAACGGGATTTTGCCATACGGA
This sequence comes from Priestia sp. FSL R5-0597, assembly GCF_038006305.1. NCBI lineage: Bacteria > Bacillati > Bacillota > Bacilli > Caryophanales > Bacillaceae > Priestia > Priestia sp. FSL R5-0597. The sequence continues at coordinate 5,036,657 of NZ_JBBOUZ010000001.1, read as the reverse complement.
TGGATGAATGATGAAAACGGAGATGAACAAACAGGGTCTACGATACAAAAGTCAGTATCTCTTGACGTTACTACGGCCGTCACCAAAGCCGTTTCCGAAGCCAATGCAGCAGTTGTAGGAGTTGTAAACATTCAGAACTCTGAAAGCTTTTGGAATGATGAACGAACTGATGCCGGGACGGGCTCAGGTGTTATTTACAAAAAGCAAGGCAATAAAGCTTATATTGTGACAAACTATCATGTCATTAAAGGCGCTAACGAAATTGAAGTGAGCTTCAGTAACGGTACAAGGGTATCAGCTAAAATTCTTGGCAGCGATGATTTAATGGACTTAGCAGTTCTTGAAATTGATGCAGGTCACGTGACAAAAGTGGCTACCTTCGGAAATTCTGATAAGCTTAAAGCTGGTGAACCAGTGATTGCTATCGGAAACCCGCTAGGCCTTCAATTTTCTGGATCCGTTACACAAGGAGTTGTCTCAGGAGTTAACCGTGTCATTCCTCAAGATTTGAATGGCGATGGAAATCCTGATTGGCAATCAGAAGTCATTCAAACAGATGCCGCAATTAACCCTGGCAATAGCGGGGGTGCTCTTGTTAATATTGATGGTGAATTAATAGGCATTAATTCCATGAAAATTGCCCAAGAAGCAGTTGAAGGCATTGGTCTTGCAATACCAATTAACATGGCTAGGCCCATTATTAATGACTTAGAACGACATGGTGAAGTTAGACGTCCGTATCTTGGAGTTAGTACACTATCATTAAGTGAGGTATCAGGGTATCATTTAAAAGAAACCCTTAAGTTACCGCATGATGTAGTAAACGGAGTCGCTGTTCTAAAAGTCGAGCCAGGTTCGCCAGCCGCTAAAGCTGGGTTGAAGGAATATGATGTGATTGTTGAGCTAGATCACAGCAAAGTAAGGGATATTGCGACACTTCGCAAACACCTCTACATTGAAAAAGAAATTGGCGATAAAATGAATGTAACGTTCTATCGTGATGGCAAAAAGAAATCCACAGAAGTAAAATTAACTCGTCAAATGAAGTAAAAGAAAAGTTATCCACAGGGGATAAACTCCTGTGGTTTTTTAATGAAAAGAATAGAGAAAGGAAGATAAATACATGAAGATATATTGCTGTTTAGAACACACGGAACTAGCGCTGGATGTAATGGTAGATGAGATTGAGCTAGCACCGGTTTTTGAAAAAATAGAAAATTCAACTGACAAAAAAAGCTGCGAATATTGTGACAATGAAGCTGTATATGTAGTAGGGAACTAATATTCTTATACAAAATGTGGATATGACATGTGGATATGTGGATAATATCTGTGGATAAGGGATAAAGGAGAGGAGAATAGCCTGTGAATATCTCTATTATAACCATTGGGAAGTTAAAAGAAAAATACTTAAAACAAGGCATTGAAGAATATTTAAAGCGTTTATCAAGCTATGCAAAAGTAGAAATTATTGAGCTTGCAGATGAAAAAGCGCCCGAAAACTTAAGTGAATCTGAAATGGAACAGGTGAAACAAAAAGAAGGAGAACGCATCTTAGCGAAAATCTCAGATGATACTCACGTGATCGCATTAGCTATCAACGGAAAACAAAAATCTTCCGAGGAACTGGCAAAAGAAATCGATTCATTAGCTACTTACGGAAAAAGTAAAGTAGCGTTTGTCATTGGCGGATCGCTTGGCTTAAGCAGCGAAGTAATGAAACGTTCAAACGCAGCTCTTTCTTTTTCAAAAATGACCTTTCCTCATCAGCTTATGCGCCTAGTATTAGTAGAACAAATTTACCGAGCTTTTCGTATTATTCGAAATGAACCTTATCATAAATAGAACGTGTGGATATTTTTTCATCAAAAGCTGAGGCAGAAGGAAATGTAGAACCTTCTGCCTCAGCTTTTATCATATGTGGATAAATAGCAAACGTCTATAAAATAGAACAATTGAGTTTAAGCAAACGAGCTCTTATTTAAGAAACAGAAAAACCTTCGTCTTCTTTCACTCCAGCTCTGTCTTTAAACTCATCAAGCAATGCACGCACTTCATCAGTCGTTTCCGTGCTCATGAGCAGATTTCTTAATTCACTTGCACCGCGGAATCCACGAACGTAAATTTTGAAAAAGCGTCGAAGCGGTTTGAAAGGGCGCGGCTCTAGTTCTTCAGAATATTTGTCATGAAGGTCTAGCTGCAGGCGAAGAAGTTCTAATAGCTCTTCGCTTGTGTGCTCTTTCTTTTCTTTTTCAAACGCAAACGGATTATGGAAAATTCCGCGTCCAATCATAATTCCATCAACGCCGTACTTCTCCGCAAGTTCAAGACCTTTCTGGCGGTCAGGAATATCACCGTTAATTGTTAGTAGCGTATGAGGAGCAATTTCGTCACGAAGCTTCTTGATCTCCGGAATTAACTCCCAGTGCGCGTCAACATCGCTCATTTCTTTTTTCGTACGAAGGTGAATAGAAAGGTTCACGATATCCTGTTCTAAAATGTGCTTCAGCCAGTCGTACCACTCATCAACTTGCGTATAGCCAAGACGAGTCTTTACGCTTACTGGAAGCCCTCCAGCTTTGGCTGCCTGGATAATCTCAGCCGCAGTATCTGGACGGCGAATCAAACCAGAACCTTTTCCGTTTCCTGCAACGTTCTGTACAGGGCAGCCCATATTAATATCAATGCCGCGAAAGCCCATTTCTGCCATGCCAATACTCATTTGACGGAAGTATTCAGGCTTATCTCCCCAAATATGCGCAACGATTGGCTGTTCATCATCTGTAAACGTCAAACGTCCTTTTACGCTATCTTTCCCTTTCGGATGGCAGTAGCTTTCCGTATTCGTAAACTCTGTAAAAAATACGTCAGGTCGCGCTGCTTCAGTCACAACATGGCGAAAAACGACATCCGTCACAGCTTCCATCGGTGCCAAAATAAAAAACGGACGCGGCAACTCATGCCAAAAATTATCTTTCATCTTATATCTAAACCCTTTCTTTTAGGGAAAACATCTTCCCAAAATTAAAAAGTGTAATTTCTTTTATAAGGTTGAATGCTAGTATAAACTTCAACCAATATATACTTTAATGGTATGGAACGAAAAGTGCAAGGGAACGAGACATTTTGTTTAGCTGGAAATACTTATTGAAACGAATTCTATATCTAGCATTAGTGGGGCATAAGGGAGCCTGAAGGGATATACCGGATACTTACCAATAAATATGCTAACGCGTTTGGGGCTAGGCACTTTCTTTAAGGATATTATAAAGTATTCACCATAATTGTGGTTGCGATAAGCGGTTTTATAAATAACTTCTACTATATAAAAACCACGTCTGTCACTCACAACAGACGTGGTTTCATTACGTATTAATGCTTTTTGTAAGGAGCGCCGTCCTTAGAAGGCAGTCCAGAAATGTATCCGACACCACCTGTTTCTTGAATGCCAATGCTTTCTTTCATTGCATTAGCTAACTCTTCTTTATCAACAGCGGTAATATTTTTGTCGCTGATGTCCTCGCCCGGGTGCTGATAGTTGCTTAGTACGTAGCGAGAGTTTTTAATGTTTTCTACTGCACGAAGTCCTGTTGCTTCTGCTCCCACTGGAACCGAAAGGATGCGTGATAGTTTTTTGGTTTTTACATTATAGGCCCATACAAAGTTGTTTGTGTGCAGTGAGCTGTCTTCTCCGATAAACAGTGTATTTAAGTCATTTGAATACGTAAGGTTATCAGGGTTGGCAATTTTATTTGGATCCGCTGTATTGCCGTATGCATCTGCTTTTTCTAGGTCTTGTCCAATCAATAGCCCTTCCATACTTGCAGGAACGTAGCGGCTGTTAATCTTGCCTTTTGCTTGGTCTTTTTGATGCGAGCCTAAGTTCAGCTGGTAGGTCACACCAGACTCTAATTTTGGAAGCTGAATATCATCTTGTACAGCACCAGGCTCTTTTAGCATGGCACTATTTTGGTAAGAAATAGCCATATACGCTTTTTTGTCTTTTTTATTAACCGTTAGTCCTTCCATCTTGTTGAATTCAGACGTGGCACCTAGAATCGCACCGTATCTGCGTGATTCTAAAAAGGCAGCTGCTTTTTCCATGCCAGGCTTTACTTTTAAATATTCAACTTTTTTACTTGCGGCGGTTTTGACTGCTTTAAATCCTTTTGTAGGCTGGTCGGCTGTTTCAAAAATATCACTAAATTTTGTGCCTTTGTCGATTATTGTTTTCACTTCATTGTCTGTTGCATGGCCAAGCTTAATCCACTGAAGGTCGCCTTTCCCTCCATTTTTTGTGCTCGTTTGTTTAAACTTTGCGGCATAAAGAGTTCCTGCTGAGAAGTCTTTTTCCTTATCTGCTACATACATAAACATCATGGTATTAGACCCATCGTCTCCAAAAAGAGCGGTTTTATTATCTGGAAGTACCTGCATCATTTCATGTGAAAAACGGCCTGTGCTGTAATGTTTTACGACAGACGCATCGCCGCTTTCATCCACTGAAATTTCTGGAATCCAGCCGTAGTAGTAAGGGTTTGCTTTTGACGTGTCACCGAAATAAAGCTTAGCGAAGTTCGTAACGTCTTTATAAGAGCTAGATGCAGGGTCTTCAAAAGCGCGTGCATCAGGCTCGTATTCTTCTGAACCGAGGTGAGTACCCCAATCCGTTGTAGAGCCATTACACGGCGTCCACAAACCATTTACATTAGAAAAATCAATTTTTTTGGCATGGTTGACGGTTAGTTTTCCTGTTTTATCATCTCGATCAACTTGTGTAAGCGTCATGGAAGCAGGAAGACCGGAAATCTCTTTTCCAGCATTATTAACAGATTCGTATTCATAATGTGAAATAATATAAGACTTACCGTTAATGGTAATAAAGCTGTTTGAATCCGGCGCGTCTGATACGTACGGTGATGGCTGATCAGGAACGCTTCGGTCAATAATTGGATCCCCGTTTGCATCGATTGGTGTACCTGCGGCGATTAATTCTCCTTTATTATCGACAATTTTATCTTTTGAAAGAAAGAGTTGGTTATAGTTAAGCGGCGTTTCTTCCACACTTCCATCTTTATACGTTACTTTTACAGAGGCCTCTGTATACGTTTTAATCATATTTTCAATCGTAGTAGGTGCTTTCATTGGCTGAAACTCGACGCTTTTGATTTGTTTTGGATGTTGAACTGGATGATGCTCTGCTGCAAAAGCAGAAGCGGCGCTAGAAGCTAAGAGAGTGAGAGATAGTCCAAGAGATACTCGTTTTTTCATGGTTGATAACCTCCAAATCGTATTCATACATTTATTAAATCATTTGATTGTTGAGGAAATATGAAGAGAAGCATTGGATTTGTTGAGCTGTTGTTAAGAACGTTGAACATTTAGATGACAAGTTTAACTAGAAGTTATTCAGCTATCTTTCAGAATTTGTTCAGATAGCATTCAGCTGGGCTTCATAGTGAATTCATGTTCCGCTCTTACAATAAACACATAGCTAAAGAGGACAAGAAGCGCTTTGGCTCGTACAGCAAAAGTGAAAGGTATTTTAGCAGAAAAAAACGTTACTCCAATGGCGCTATTTTGATAAATGACCGCTGTTAAAACCTTTAGCTTGTGCTGTAAATACATTGGAAATTACGCGGAGGTATAATCATGATTGGAAAAGTATTAGCAGGAAAAGCAGTAGTAGCAAAAGCCGTGGGAGGTGCCACAATTGGAACAGCTATTGCTCTTGGTTCAATGACAAGTGCATTTGCTTCAGACGGTCAGCACATTACTTCAACAAAAGCGTCGGCTCATACTGAAGCGGCCACATATACACAAGCTCAAGCAAAAACAATTGCCTTAAAGAACTGCGGAGGAACGGTTCAATCGGTTTCTTTTGAAAATAACGCCTACACGTTTTTAATTCACGGAAAAGATAATCAAGACCATCATGTGAAAGTAAATGCACACAGCGGAAAAGTGGTAAAGGTTGAAAAACTATCTTTTTCTCAAAGTGAGGCACAAGCAGTAGCGGTGAAAAACTGTGGAGGAACGGTTAAGTCGGTAGGCTTCAACGATGGAGTGTATACGTTCTTAATTCATGGAAACGATAGCCGTGATCACCACGTAAAAGTCAATGCACAAAGTGGAAAAGTGATTCAAATTCAAAGCGCTGCATTTACAAAAGCACAGGTTCAATCAATTGCATTAAAAAATTGCAGTGGAACGATTCAATCGAGTTCATATGCAAATGATGTATACACATTTTTAATTCACGGGAAAGATAACAAAGATCACCATGTGAAAATAAACGCTGAAACGGGAAAAGTAATCAAAGTCGAAGCGGTAAAGTTTACGCAAGAACAAACTAAACAAGCTGCTCTTCAACAGCACAAAGGAACGGTTCAATCTGTTTCATTCAGTGAACAAGCGTACACGTTTGTGATCAAAGGAACAGACAATATAAAACATACTGTAAAAATCAGCCCTCAAACAGGAAAAGTATGCTGATTTGATAAAAAAGACGATTGCTTCAAGGCAATCGTCTTTTTTATGTCAAGGGCAATACGATTTCAAAAGCAGTTCCTGCATTCAATTTGCTTTCTACATGTATTTTCCCCCCGTGCAGCTCTATAATAGATGCGCTAATGGCCAAGCCTAAGCCCGCTCCTCCATATGCCCGAGAGCGTGAAGCATCAGCTTTGTAAAATCGCTCAAATAAATGAGGAAGGTGTTCTTGAGGAATACCATGACCGTTATCTTGTATTATTAACGAAAGTTCTTTCTCATTTATTTTTCCTATCACTTGAATAACTCCTGTAGTTGGATTTGTATGCTGTACGGCGTTGGAAAATAAGTTTAAAACAACTTGTTTAAATTGATCTTTGTTAATGTCTGATGGTAAACGGCTTGGAAAGTCGAATAAAACCTTTCTGTTCCCCGCCAATAGTATGAGTTGAGGTCTCATATCTAAAATCAACTCATCTACAAAACAGTATTCTTTTTGAAACGGTGGAAGTTGATCAAGCTGAGCAAGAAGCAGAAGATCCTGAATAAGTTTGTGCAGTCTTTTGGACTCTCCATACATGCTTTTTAATGCGTCGTTTAATTGTTCTGGATTACTGCTAGCCCCTCTTAATAAAACTTCTAAAAAGCCGTGAATAGATGTAAGCGGCGTTCGCAGTTCATGGGAAGCATCCGCAACAAAACGCCGCATTTGTTCTTTGGCTTCTGTTTCTGCTTTAAATGCTTTTTCAAGACGTTCAAGCATTTCATTAATAGAAAGAGAAAGGCGATCCATTTCGATTTGTCCTTGATTAACAGGCAAGCGGTCATGTAAGCTTCCGGCATTAATATGCTCCACTTTTTTAGTAGTAGTAAACAAAGGGACTAACGTCTGTTTTAAAACAGAAGAAAAAACAAAAAAAGCAATGGTCATTGCGGTAAGTGAAAGCATTAAAAAGATGAGCATTTGTCTGATTAAGAGGTCTCTTAATGATTCTGTGGGAGTATTAATTTGAATAACTCCCTGTATTTCTCCATCAAAGATAATGGGTTTTAAAACAATGACTTGCTCTTGATGACCATCCATTTTTTTTATGAGGCTCGTCGTGTTGTCCGGCTGGTTGCTGTTTTTCATTACTTGTTTGTATGCAGATGCAGAAAGCTTAGGGAAGTAAGAATGATGTGGATCCTTAGCCAGCCGTAAAAAGGTGCTTTTTTGATTGATAAAGGTAATATTAACGCCCGGGAAATAAACCATTGGTCTTGATGATTGTTTTACATTCTGGCTTGTTTCAATATCGTGCTTCCAGACATCATCGGGAATTAAGTGAATTTGGTCTTCGATGCTTCTAATTTTATTTGTGTAAATAAATTGCTTCATAAATACGTATTGAAAAACGCCTATCAGCATCAGTAAACTCAAAATAACGAGTAAACTTCTAGATAAAAGCTGAAGGCGAAGAGAGTTCAAATGAAAGAAACGTTTGTGCTTCATGAAATATCAATCCGGTACCCTACACCGCGAAGCGTTCGAATAACGGTTCGGCTATGGTCCTGTAATTTTTCTCTCAGTGATCGAATGTATACTTCAACAATGTTTTCTTCTCCTCCAAAATCATATCCCCACACTCGATCTAAAATGGTGGATTTACTTAGTACGAGACCGTGATTAATAACTAAGAATTTTAAGAGTGCATATTCAGTAGGGGATAAATCAAGTATGTGATTAAGGTATTTAATTTCTTTGCGGCGGTCATCAATTTTAAATGGACCGATGGATACTTCGTCTAATAAGTTGGGAAATTGATTGCGGATTCTAGCTTGAATGCGCGCAAGAAGTTCTTCAAAACTGAAGGGTTTGACCATATAATCATCTGCTCCAATAGTCAGCCCCTTTACTCGATCGTCCACTTGATCTTTTGCTGTTAGCATGATGACAGCTATATTCCCCATTTTCTTTAACAAGCGGCATACTTCAAATCCATCCATTCCCGGAAGCATAACATCTACAATAGCGATATGAGGCTTGAATTCTTTGGCTATATTAATGCCTTCCATTCCGTCTTGGGCAGCTTTGATATCAAATCCTTCATTCGTTAACCCTAAAGATAAAAACTGTAAAATAGTTGGTTCGTCATCTATAAGCAAGACTTTAATTCCTTTTAGTTGATCCATCATGGTGAAAACTCCTTTGCTCCTCTACTTTCTATTATGCTTTTTTATCTGAAACAGCCCTGAATAATAGCTGAAAGCAAGCTGAAAAATAGTAGCTATTCTTATATCTTCAGCTAACTTTAAGCTTCTATTCGTCTTATTCTCAGAAATCTTTTGCATAATGAACGGCGTACTAGATAGAACGCCATAGACGGAAAGTCTAATGGTGAAGGAGGAGGAAATGTAAGGATGATTAAATGGGCAAAAGTATTGTCTACATCTGCTTTAGGAGCTGCAGTTGCATTTAGCTCTATTACAACGAGTCACGCTGCAGAGATGAAGACAGCGAAAGCAGAGACAACTGAACATGTCAGTATCTCGCAAGCTCAGGCAAATGGTATTGCTCTGCAAGATTGCGACGGGACAGTCACATCTACGGAATTTAAGCAAGAATCAAGTGTGTATGTGATTACAATTGTAACGAATAACCTTGAGCAAAGAATCGTAGAAGTAAGCGCAAGCACTGGAAAAGTAGTGAAGAAGCAAGAAGTGAAGTTATGGACACAAAATCAAGTGAAAGAATCCATTTCTAAGCAGTATACAGGAGCGATTCAATCTATTACATTTAACAAAGAAACGCATGAATATACGTTAACTGTAGTAGATGGCAAAGTAGAATATACGCTAACCGTGGATGGTCTAACGGGGAAAGTCATTCATGAGAATAAAAAAGAGCTGCAGCTAATATCAGAGCAAAAAATAAAAGAAGCAATTGTTAAACAATATAGTGGTTACGTATATAGTCTAGAGTTTAAAGAATCCGCTAGTCAGTATGTCGCAGTGATTCTTAAAGATAGCACTCAATATACGGTAACGTTAGATGCTTTCACAGGAAAAGTAGTTAATACTTCTCAGCAAGAAGTGAAGCTATTAACGAGACAAGATGCAAAAGATCTTGCATTGGCTACATATGCAGGTAAGGTGAAAATGGTAGAATATGATCAAAACGCAGCGATTTTCACAGTAAAAATAATCAAAGATAATACGGAATACACCGTTACAATCGATGCGGTTTCGGGTGAAATCACACATGTAAAACATGATAAGCTTCAGCCGTTAACGGAGACCGCTGTAAAAGTTCTTGCTTTAAAACATCAAGAAGGAAAAGTAGAGCATATTGAGCTTATAACAGAAAACTCAATAACTGTATACGTGGTGACTTTAGTGAGCGGAAGCAAGCAGCAGACGCTTAAGTTCGATGCATATACTGGACAAGAGTGCTCATAATTTTTTATCTTAAAACATAAAACATACATTTCATTTTTCATTCATATCAAGCAGAGGGTGCTTCAAGGCATCCTCTGCTTTTCTATTTTGTAACTGGAAACATTACCGGTTATCTATGTTAAGATAAATGTAGATTATTCTCGTAAAATGGATAAAACTAGAATGAACTAAATTAAATAGATAGGGTGTACACATGAGAAAAGAAGTACAAGTTATAGCCAAAGAAGCTTTTATTAAAAAAGTGAATAAAGGTTATCCACTCATTGAAAAAGATGCGCTTGTTGATGGTCATAAACTGCAAGAAGAAGGCGTTATTATTAACTTAGTCACTCCAAAGAATCAATTCTTAGCCAAAGGCTATTATGGAAAACAAAACAAAGGCTACGGATGGATTCTGACGAAGAAGAAAAGTGAACAAATTGACGCGGCGTTTTTTGTACGAAAAATTCAGCGAGCTATTACCTCTCGTCACGATTTTTATGCGTCTGAAGATACAACTGCTTTTCGTGTATTTAATAGTGAAGGTGACGGAATTGGCGGCTTAATCATTGATTATTATGACGGATATTACGTCACGAGTTGGTATAGTGAAGGAATTTATCAATTTAAAGAATACGTTATTGAAGCTTTAAAATCTGCGCCTAACTTTAAAGGGCTGTACCAGAAAAAACGTTTCAACGTAAAAGGGCAGTATATTGAAGAAGATGATTTTGTCACAGGAAATAAAGGTGAATTCCCTTTAATTGTAAGAGAAAATGGTATTCGTTTTGCCGTTTATTTAAATGACGGAGCGATGGTTGGGGTCTTTTTAGATCAGCGAGACGTCCGTAAAACGATTCGAGATAAATATGCAAAAGGAAAGACCGTTCTAAACATGTTTTCGTATACAGGCGCATTTTCAGTGGCGGCCGCTCTTGGAGGAGCTGCGAAAACAACAAGTGTCGACTTGGCCAATCGCAGCTTGGCAAAAACAATTGAGCAATTTAGTGTAAATGGAATTGATCACGAAGCACAGGACATTATTGTGGAAGATGTTTTTAAGTATTTTAAATATGCGGTTAAGAAGAATATGACGTTCGATCTTGTGGTGCTAGATCCGCCGAGCTTTGCTAAATCGAAAAAGCATACGTTCAGCGCGGCAAAAGACTACAAAGATTTATTAAAAGAAGCCATTGCTCTTACAAAGCCAAATGGTGTCATTGTAGCTTCGACGAATGCAAGTAATTTTGATATGAAAAAATTTCATTCGTTTATTGAAAAAGCTTTTAACGAAAAAGGGGAACGTTACAAAATGATGGAGCAGTTCTCTCTTCCAGCTGATTTTAAAACAATAAAAGAATTTAAGTCAGGTGATTATCTCAAAGTCGTGTTTATTCAAAAGGTAAATCGTTAAATGCAAGGCTGCATGATGAACTCATGCAGCTTATTTATTTTGATGAAATAACGCTTACAAGCTATTTTGAAGGGAATAAAATGAAGGTGAAAGATAAAAATTGTCAATATGTATGATAAAATAATAAAGGAATTATGCTCAACACTTCACAAATTTACAATATCATCCTTATGAAACGTATTTTTACAATTATTTTATTTTAAATGGGACAAGTATTGGGTACGAAGGGGAAAGAGCATACTACTACTATTATTATTTAAAAACATGAAAGGAGAAAGATTATGGCTGAAACAACTAAAAAGCCTGCCGGCGAAGTGAAGTTTATTCCTTTATTAATTTGTCTGGCAATCGGACTTGTTTTATGGTTTATTACACCTCCGTCCGGACTTGATGTGAAGGCTTGGCACTTATTCGCTATTTTTGTGGCTACTATCGTAGGTCTTATCATTAAACCATTGCCATTAGGCAGTGTAGCTATTTTATCTTTAACCATTATTGTATTAACTAATACATTAACACTTGAACAATCGCTCAGCGGTTTTCAAAATACGACGATTTGGTTGATCGTTATTGCATTCTTTATTTCTAGAGGTTTTATTAAGACTGGTCTAGGAACAAGGGTTGCCTATATCTTTGTTCGTTTGTTCGGTAAAAAGACGTTGGGACTATCGTATTCTCTTATCGTAAGTGATTTACTTTTATCACCTGCAATGCCGTCTAATACAGCACGAGCTGGAGGAATTATTCTTCCAATCATTCGTTCTTTATCTGAAACATACGGATCGAGAACTGGAGACGGTACGGAGCGCAGAGTCGGTGCTTTCTTAACAAAAGTATCGTTTCAAGGAGATATGATTACATCGGCTATGTTCGTAACAGCAATGGCGGCCAATCCTCTTGCTGTTAAAATGACGGAACAAATTACAGGAAAGACTATTTCATGGGTTGGATGGGCAGCGGCTGCAATCGTACCTGGAATTATCAGTTTAATTGTGATTCCGCTCGTTATTTATAAGCTGTATCCGCCAGAATTAAAAGAAACGCCGGAAGCATCTGAAATTGCAGCAAAAAAACTAAATGAAATGGGCCCGCTAAAGAAAGAAGAATGGTACATGATTGGGGTATTTTTACTTTTGCTTGTGCTGTGGATTTTTGGCGCTAATTTAAATATTAATGCAACAACAACTGCTTTTATTGGTCTATGTGCGCTGCTTTTAACGCAAGTGTTAAGCTGGTCGGACATCAAAAAAGAACAGGGAGCATGGGATACATTAGTCTGGTTTGCTGTTTTGGTTATGATGGCAACTTTCTTAAATGATCTAGGCATGATTCCTTGGTTCAGTGATCTGATGAAAGGCACTGTTAGTCATATGTCTTGGATGACGGCGTTGATTGTACTAGCTATTGCGTATTTTTATTCTCACTACTTTTTTGCGAGTAACACGGCTCACGTCAGCGCTATGTACGCAGCATTTCTATCTGTCATCGTGGCCGCTGGTGCGCCTCCGTTACTGTCAGCATTAATTTTAGCGTTCTTTAGCAATTTATTTGGCTGTTTAACTCACTACGGCAGTGGACCGGCACCGGTGTTCTTCGGTAGTGGATATGTAACGCAGCAAAAATGGTGGTCGCTCGGCTTTTTAATTTCAATTATTCATATTATCATTTGGATTGGAATTGGCGGCTTGTGGTGGAAACTGCTAGGTCTATGGTAAAAAAAACAGTGGCGCAGGCCACTGTTTTTTTATGCTTCAGCCCAAACGGATACAGAGCCGCCATTTACAGGGAAGTGTCCGTAGCCGTCTTCTTCAATCACAACTTGGTCTTCTCGGTTCTTTGTGAAGTCGATCCACGTTTGTCCGCTTCGGTGTTCGCCGACGAACATTCTCTTTTCCCCGTCTTCGCCGTTTGACATCACCACAGCGCATCCAGACTTATCAAATTCCTCTACACCATGCCTTACCCATCCAATGGTATTCGGGTGATCAAAATAATCGTCTTGCTGTCCGTATGCTTTGTCATAGCGTACGTGCAAGAGAGCAGAAATATCTTTTTCTTTTCCCTCAATTGGATGCTCTCCGCCTATCCCAAAATAGTCTCCGTAAAATACACAAGGATAGCCGTCTTCACGAAGTAAAATTAGAGCGTAAGCACTTTGTTTGAACCAATCTTCTACCCAAGATTCTAAAGATTCATTTGGCTGAGAGTCATGGTTATCTACAAATGTGACAACATTCAACGGATGAGTCTTAACCAATGTATCATCAAAAATTGTGGTTAAATCAAAATCTCTTCCTTGCTGAGAGGCTTCATGCAGTTTGTAATGCAGCGATACGTCAAACAAATCAATTTGATAATCAATAACGTCTAAAAATTCCTGACAGGCTGTTAATTCTGGATTCCAAAACTCTCCCACAAAATAAAATGGCTTTTCTTGAGAAGAGGACAATTCGTGAGCAAACTCTTTAATAAAATCATGGTTAATATGTTTAATGGCGTCTAATCGGTAACCGTCGCACTGCAGGGTGTCTGCTAACCATTTTCCCCATTTGATCATTTCTTCTCGAACTTCAGGGTGGTCGTAATCAATATTCGCAAACATTAAATAATCGTAGTTGCCAAACTCTTGATCAACATTTTCGTTCCAGCTTTTGTTTTCCCCGGCAATACGAAACACACCTTCTTTTCCGTTTTTATCATCGTAATCAGTGCCATTAAAATGATTAAAGTTCCATTTGAAAGAAGAATATTGATCGCCGCGCCCTTCAAATGTAAACTTTGTCCACCCTTCAATTTCAAAGGGTTCAGAAATCTCTTCTGTTCGGTTCATGGGGTCTACTTCAATGACGTGGAAGGTTTCTTTTTCATCCGCTGCAGCTTTATGATTCATCACAATATCAACATAGACATTAATTCCGTGATTATGACAGGCATCAATTGCTTCATGCAGCTCTTGCTTGGTTCCATACTTTGTACGAACGGTTCCTTTTTGATCAAACTCGCCAAGATCATATAAGTCGTAAACGCCGTAGCCATTATCCTCTGATGAAACACCTTTTGTAACCGGGGGAATCCACACGGAATCAATTCCTTGTTCTTTTAGTTGAGGAGCGAGCTCTTTGAGGCGTTTCCAATGCTCGCCATCAGCTGGCACATGCCATTCGAAAAATTGCATAATTGTATGATTCCGTTCCAAGTTAAATCATCCTCCTTTTAAATAAAAAGATATAATCGCTCACGGATAGTTCTTTAGAATCAAATGAGGAATTGATTATATTTTTTCTTTTAACGTTCCTGTTATCCCTATTCCTTAAACCTTTTTCAATATATGTCGCTTAAGAAAATCTTAAAATTTTCTCTTCTTTTTTCTTAAAAAATGCAGTTTACAATAAAACCCATAGACGAAATGACCCATGACATACTTTTGAAAGGAGACTGAGAAAGCAATGGACGAATATGTAGTTTTAGTTGTAAACAATGAGCTGTTTGAACGATTTAAAAGAGGGGACGCCTCAAGACAAACCGATGGCTCTGGACTTGGTTTAGCTATTGCTAAGTCAATTATTGATTTGCACGGAGGAGAATTGAATATTGAAATTGACGGAGATTTATTTAAAGTAACGATTACTCTTTAATGTGAGTGAATATAAACAGCATATCTAGTAAAAAAGAGAAGCAACCTCATTATGCTGGTTGCTTCTCTTTTTTTAGCGTTCGTAATTTTATTCCGCAACCGCAAAGTGTACTGTGCTTTAGTACTTTTATTTCTCTATGACACTGATTACATCTTATTTCTTGTCCAACCATTTCTTCATCCCTTCCTCTTTTTACAAGAATTTAAATAAGTATCCATAAAATATGGATACTTATTTAGTGATAAAATGTTAAACTAATTGAGAAAAAACGAAAATCTAAAATGAGAAAAAAACCTTTATTTTCTCATTGGGAAAACTGATATCTTTATTTTACTTGCTGCGGAACAGACAATCCTAAACCGTCTGCAACGCGTGTTCCATACTCTGGATCCGCTTTGTAGAAGTGCTGAATTTGACGCAGTTTAATCTCTTCTTTTTCTACAGGCTTCATAGCTTCAACGATGTTTGCAACTAGTCGTGTACGCTCGTCTTTGCTTAGGAGGCGGTATAAGTCACCTGCTTGCGTGTAATGGTCGTTATGATCATATGCAACACTATCGGCAACGCCTGAAACAGGGTATGCCGCTTGTTTGTTTTCATGAGATTCTGTCGGACCGCCAAAGCTGTTTGGCTCATAGTAAACAGAACGGCCGCCGTTATCGTCAAAGCGCATTTGACCATCACGCTGATAGTTATTTACTTCATTGCGCGGACGGTTAATAGGTAGCGCTTGATGGTTAGCACCCACGCGGTAGCGATGTGCATCGCTGTATGCGAATAGTCGACCTTGCAGCATTTTATCAGGTGATACGTCAATTCCCGGTACAAGCGTTCCAGGTGAGAATGTAGCTTGCTCCACTTCGGCAAAATAATTTTCTGGATTTCGGTCCAAGACCATGCGACCTACTTCAATTAACGGATAGTCTTTTTGTGACCAAACCTTTGTTACGTCAAACGGATCAAAGCGGTACGTATCAGCGTCTTCTAATGGCATAATTTGAACGTACAGCTTCCATGAAGGGAAATCGCCTTTTTCAATGGCATTAAATAGATCTTCAGTATGATAATCTGGATTTTCACCAGCTAGCTTTGCGGCTACGTCTGGAGACAGATTTTTCACGCCTTGCTCTGTTTTAAAGTGATATTTTACCCAAACGCCATCTCCTTCGGCATTAACCCATTTAAATGTATGGCTGCCAAATCCATGCATATGGCGTAACGTTGCCGGGATACCGCGATCAGACATTAAAATAGAAACTTGATGCAAAGATTCAGGAGATAAAGACCAGAAATCCCACACGGCCGTCGGGTTTTTCAAATGCGTGCGTGGATCGCGTTTTTGTGTATGAATAAAATCGGGAAATTTAATCGCATCTCGGATGAAAAATACAGGTGTATTATTTCCGACTAAGTCGTAGTTGCCTTCTTCTGTATAAAATTTAACAGCAAATCCGCGAGGGTCGCGAACGGTATCTGCTGAGCCGTTTTCACCAGCTACTGTTGAAAAGCGAACAAATAGAGGTGTTCGTTTTCCTACTTCAGAAAGGAAAGCTGCTTTTGTATAGGCTGAAACATTGTTTGTCACTTCAAAATAACCGTGGGCACCGGCGCCTTTTGCGTGTACGACGCGTTCAGGAACACGCTCTCGGTTAAAATGGGCTAATTTCTCTAAAAGGTGAACATCTTGAATTAAAGTAGGTCCGCGTGAACCAGCGGTCATCGAATTTTGATTATCTCCAACCGGAGATCCCCAACTAGTCGTTAAGTTATTCTTGTTTGTTGTCATCTTAGAACCACCTCTTATTTGAATTTTATTATGTTAGAAATAATAATAACATTTTTAAATAAAAAATCAATACTAAATTATAATTATTATAATTTAAAGTGTTAATTTTGAGATGTAATCAGTGGGGGTTATAAGCATGTGAAGTGTACGAACTATTTTAAAAATTTTCTGTATAGTATATTTAGTTTAATAATAAAAATGCCTGGTGTGCAATTATTTTGACCGGCTATTACCATATCAAAAACACGCTTGCTTATATAAGCAAGCGTGTTCGTTTTATATATTTTGTGATAAGTTTGCTTTCGCCGCTAGTTCAGCCTGAGGCGTGCGCCAAAGCTGCGTCCATTTTTGAATCGCGGCAATCATAATAATGAGACCGAGTATAAGCATGATGATTGAAAGAGTCGCATTTAATATGCTGTAACCTGCCGCAGCTTCATTTAAATACACATTCTTAACCATCCAATAACCCGCGTAGTTAACCGTTACGTAAAGGTAGGCTAGTGGAATAAGACAAGTAAGCATATAGGAGCGCTTATCTGCAATTCTAAGAATAACGGTTGCACCAATAATTAAACCAATGGATGCCATTAACTGATTCGATACGCCGAACAGCGCCCAAACTGAGCCAATATCTCCTGAGAACAATAAGTATCCCCACATAAAACAGGCTAGGGCACTTGCAAAAATGGACCCAGGAAGCCAGTCTACTCGCTTCAATGGCTTATAAAATTCACCAAAAAAGTCTTGAATTAAATAGCGGGAAACGCGTGTACCCGCGTCGATAGCAGTCAAAATAAACACTGCTTCAAACATAATAACGAATTGAAAAAAGTAAGAAGACAGGTGGCTGAACCAAGGAATTTCCGTGAAAATATACGTCATTCCTACAGCCAGTGTAACAGCGCCGCCTGTACGGCCTTCTAAGTTTAGGCCAATTTCTTGGCTAAGCTGAGGAAGAGCCGTTACGTTCATGCCAAGCGTTTTGAACACTTCAGGTGTAGAGTTGATTGCAAAATAGTCTCCAGGATGTAAAGCAGTTGCGGCAATTAATGCCATAATTCCTACTAAGCATTCGACTAACATCGCGCCGAAGCCTACAACTTTAATGTCACTCCAACGATCGAGCATCTTAGGAGTTGTTCCTGAACCAACAAATGCATGGAAGCCAGAAATAGCACCGCAGGCGATCGTAATAGAAATGAACGGCCACACAGGTCCTGCTAAAATAGGGCCGCCTCCGTGAATAAATTCAGTAACTGCAGGAAATGGAATTGCTGGATTTACGAAAAACACGCCTACAATCAGCGCGATAAAGACACCAATTTTCATAAAGCTGCTTAAGTAATCTCGAGGTGCTAAAAGCAGCCAAACGGGCAAGGCCGCTGCAAAAAATGCATAAACGGGAAGAATAATTGAAAGTGTTTTAATATCTAGCGTTAAAAAATCTCCTAAAGCTGTTCCTTGAATATAAGGACCGCTAAATACGGCGATTAAAATTAAAATGAAGCCGACGGTAGAAGCCGCTTTTAAATTACCTGTTTTTTTGTGGTAAATACCTACCCCCATTGCGATCGGAATGGTAATTCCAACAGCGAATGTACCCCAAGGATTTTTCTCAAGGGCGTGTAACACGACCATAGATAAACCGGCCATTGTAATGGTAATGATAAAAAGCATAGCTAAACCTGTACAAAAGCCAGCGACGGGTCCTAGCTCTTTTTTAGCCACTTCTGAAAGCGACTGGCCTTTTTGGCGCATAGATGCAAATAACACAACTGCATCGTGAACGGCTCCTCCGATTACAGCTCCGATTAAAAGCCAGAGCAGTCCGGGCAAATAGCCAAACTGAGCTGCTAAAATAGGTCCAACGAGCGGACCCGCAGCTGCAATAGCTGCAAAGTGATGACCAAATGTTACCCATCGATTGGTTGGCACGTAATCTTTTCCATCTTCAAGCTCATGTGCCGGCGTTTTTTGCGCATCGTTTAGTTTCAAGACCTTAACAGCCATGAATGTTCCATAAAGCCGATACGCAATCATTAAAATACAGATAGATCCAATAACAATCGTAACCGCATTCATTACAAATCCCCCTATCCCTTAGTTGTCTGATGTTTGTACTACTACACAATGTTATGTAATTGTGTGTTCCCCTTACAACTTTCATTATAAGAGAAGAAAGCGCTTTTATCACCAGTTTTTCCCTTAATTATTTAAAAAATTAGAAAGTTCAAATTCCCTTTGAAAAACTATAAGACTTTTCACATAATCTCTGCTATAATTTTTAAAAAAATTAGTACGCATTTAGGTGTTTTTAGTTAGGGAGATGAAATGAGTGAACCATCGTCAAGAGTTACAAAATAGCAAGCGTATCGTAGTCAAAGTAGGGACATCTACGTTGACCTATGATAACGGAGATATTAACTTAGCACGCATTGAAAAACTAGCGCGTGTGTTATCTGATTTAATGAATGCAGGAAAAGAAGTTGTGCTTGTTACATCAGGTGCCGTTCAAGTGGGAGTAAAAAAACTAAAGTTAAAAGAAAAGCCAACTTCTATTCGAGAAAAACAAGCAGCAGCCTCTGTCGGGCAGTGTGAGCTTATGCATATCTATAGTAAATTCTTTGGTGAGTATAGTCACATTGTTGGTCAAGTACTGTTAACAAAAGATGTAATCGAAGATGAACATGTGCGCAATAACGTTGTGAACACGTTTGAAAAATTAATTGAAGACAAAGTGATTCCTATTGTGAATGAAAACGATACAGTTGCCATCGATGAGATTGAAAACATCGTGCGTTTTGGAGATAACGATAATTTATCCGCCATTGTTTCAGTTTTGATTCACGCAGATTTACTTGTTATTTTATCTGATATTGACGGTTTCTTTGATTCAGATCCCACAAAAAACCCTAACTCTAAATTAATGAAAGTAATAGATGGCATCACGCCGGAGCTTGAGAATTTTGCTGGAGATAGTGGAACTGACGTTGGAACAGGCGGAATGGTCACAAAGCTGACCGCTGCTAAAACAGCTACAAGTGCAGGCGTGAGCTTAATCCTAGCAAATGGGAAAGAACCAAGTATTTTGCGAGATATTATTGAAGGCCAAGAAATTGGAACGTTATTCTTAAAACAAGCTGAAGGAGTAATGAAATGAGTGAATTGCAGCTTAAAGGAAAGCAGGCAAAAGAAGCCTCTTATTTCTTAGGAAATGTAACGAGCGAACAAAAACAGCAGGCACTTTATAAAATGGCGGCTGCTCTATTGGATCAACAAGAAACGATTTTAAAAGCAAATAAATTAGACGTAGAAAAAGCCGTTCAAAAAGGCACGTCAAAAGCGATGTTGGATCGCCTATCTTTAAATGAAGAGCGGATTCATGGAATGGCAGACGGCCTGCGCCAAGTAGCTGCGCTTGCAGATCCGGTAGGAGAAGTGCTGTCTATGGCTAAACGACCAAATGGCTTACAAATTGGGCAGCAGCGTGTACCTATTGGTGTCATAGGAATTATTTATGAAGCGCGTCCAAACGTTACATGTGATGCAGCAGGCCTATGCTTAAAAGCAGGAAATGCGGTTATTTTACGCGGAGGCAGTGAGGCATTTTATTCGAATCAAGCGATTGTTTCTGTGTTATCTCAAGCTGCGGCAAGTGCAGGGCTTCCTGAGCATAGCGTACAGCTTATTGAAGATACGTCGAGAGAAACAGCACTGGAGTTAATGAAGCTAAATGAATATATCGATGTATTAATTCCTCGAGGCGGTGCAGGTTTAATTGAAGCGGTGGTAAAAAATGCAACGGTTCCTGTTATTGAGACAGGAACCGGGAACTGCCACATTTATGTTGATGAAGAATATGACCGTGACATGGCAGCCAGTATTGTCATTAATGCAAAAACATCTCGTCCAGCGGTGTGCAACTCAGCCGAAAAGCTGATTATTCATGAACGGGCGGCTCATGAATTTTTGCCGATTATTGTTCAAGCACTACGAGACAAAGATGTAGAAGTACGCGGTGATGAACGTGCGCTCACAATCGTTCCAGATCTTGTTCCAGCAGGGGATGAGGATTGGAAGAAAGAATATTTGGATTTCATCATGGCAGTTAAAATCGTAGATGATATCGATGAAGCGATTTCCCATATTAATGTTCATAGTTCACATCATTCTGAAGCGATTGTAACAACAAATTATGCTCATGCTCAGCGTTTTTTACAGCGCGTTAATTCAGCTGCTGTTTATGTGAATGCTTCGACGAGGTTTACGGACGGAGAAGAGTTTGGTTTCGGGGCAGAAATCGGAATTAGTACACAAAAGCTTCATGCGCGTGGACCAATGGGATTAAAGGAATTAACAACATTAAAATATATTATTTACGGAGATGGACAAATTCGATAAAAAGAAGAGGCTGGGACGAAAGTATTTTAGACAAAGTAAAACCGAACCATTGATCAAAATTTTTGATTAGTGGTTCGGTTTTTTTGTTAGGGTGAACATAGTTTTCATCTGTTTAAATTCTTCTAGTAGTTGATTGGAGGGCGAGATGAAGACTCCCGCGGAAAGCGAAGTCTTGCACGGAAATCAACTACGGTGTCATAAGCCGTTTAGCTCATGTATCCCATTTGTTTTTCTTTAGATTGGATTCATTTAGATATACCCCAACCTCTTCCCTTACTTCCATATATGTTCAATTTCTTCAAGTGACTTTCCTTTTGTTTCTGGCACCCACTTCCATATAAACAAAAATGAAGCGATACACATAATCATAAAAGATAAAAAGGTAAAAGATCCTCCAGCTTTGTTCCAAAGAATAGGAAAAAACTGAGACACAAACCAATTAGCTATCCACAAGAAAAAGGTAGAAATAGACATTGCATAGCCTCTCGCATGATTAGGAAAAATTTCAGAAATCACAACCCATACAACAGGTCCCATAGAAATATTAAAAAGAAATAAATAAAAAACAATAAGTAAACTAGTAGTCAAGCCTTCAGTACCCTGTGAATGAAATCCAAAAGAAACGAGAAGCTGCGTAACGGCCATACCGGCTGTGCCAATAAGTAATAAAGCTTTGCGGCCAATCCGGTCGATAAGCCACATGGAACAAAGAACGCCTAAAAAGGCAGCTACACCAATCATAGACGTAACAAGGAGCGATAAATCTCCTCTAGCTCCAGCTGCTTCAAAAACTTGCGGGGCGTAATAAATAATGGCATTGATTCCGACAAGCTGTTGAAAGGCTGCAAGTAGAATACCAATAAGCAACGCTTTTCGAAGGCCTGCCTCTTTAAAAAGCGAAAGAGAAGCCGGTTGATTTTCTTTTAACGATTGCTCAATATGATACAGCTCTTGGCGTGCAATGTGTGTACCATTGATTTTAATTAAAATGTCCATAGCTTCTACAGTGCGGTTTGCTTTTACTAGCCACCTCGGACTTTCAGGAACAGGAGAAAGGATAAGAAGAAATAAAAGAGCTGGAATCCCAGAAGCACCGATAATGTAGCGCCATCCTGTGGAATTCTGCCATGCGTCTTCCCCAATAGATAAAATGTAGTCATTCACAAAATAGACAGAAACAATCCCAACGGCAACAGCAAATTGATAAAGAGAGCCTAAGCGGCCGCGCATGTGCGGAGGGGCTATTTCAGAAATATAGGTAATAGAAAGAACGGAGGCCATACCAATGCCTAGCCCTCCAATAATTCGAGAAATAATCACAAAAGAGATGGCTGAAGATAGCGCTTGCATAATTGCGGATACGATAAATAAAGAAGCTGCTAAAAGCAAGATACCTTTTCTACCGAATCGATCACTCAGTTTTCCTGAAGAAAGTACCCCAACGGCACCCCCGAGCAGCAAACTAGATACAACAAAACCTACCATCGTTGGACTGAGATTAAAATGCACTTCCATTAACCCAATAGCCCCTGAAATGACGGCTGTGTCATAGCCGTAAAGTAACCCTCCAAAAGCAGCTGCACATGAAATGAAAATAACAAAAAATAGATTTCCTTTTTGCTCCTTATACTCGTCAGAAGTTACTTTTACTATCCCCATATAAATTCCTCCTTTGAATCGCGTTCACTATTTTAATTTAAAAAAACGTTATACGTAAAACGTTTTCATAAAAGATGTTTTTATGTTAAACTAAAAATTGTAAATAATCAAACTATTTTTTAACTTTTATATGAATTATGTACGTTTTGTTATCAATCAATGGGGAAGAAAAAGTAAGGGGGAAGAGAAATATGGCGTTTATTCAATGTGATTTTTTTTCAGAAGTATTGCAAATAAGTACTTCAATGAACGTTTTGATACCGCAGCAAACAAAATCTCAGATTGGTTTACAAACCAATACAAGAAGTGAGAAACACCCTACGCTCTATTTATTACACGGTCTTTCTGATGATCATACGATATGGATGAGAAGAACTTCGATTGAACGCTACGCATCAGAATTAGGACTTGCAGTTGTAATGCCAAATGTAGATCGTAGCTTTTATAGAGATATGGCTTATGGAAAGAAGTATTGGACGTTTGTAACAGAAGAACTTCCTCAATTGGCTAGGTCATTCTTTCCGTTATCGGAAAAAAGAGAAGATAATTTTGTGGCTGGTCTTTCTATGGGAGGGTACGGCGCTTTAAAATGGGCGTTTCGCAAACCACATCAATTTTCTGCAGCTGCCAGTTTATCAGGAGTGATGGACATTGAAGGGCTTGGAGAACGAGGGGAAGTTCAGTTCCTAGATTATCCTTTGATTTTTGGCATGCCGCCTGTTATTAGACCTGAGGATGATCTTTTCTGGCTGCTTGAAAATCGCCGGCGCTATGGAGAAGTGACTCCGCGTATTTATCAATGCTGTGGAACGGAAGATTTTTTATATCAGGAAAATAAACGTTTTTCCGAGCGATGTAAGCAAGAGCCTATTTGTTTTACATATGAAGAAGGAAAAGGAAGTCACGACTGGGCATATTGGGATCAAAAAATTCGAGATGTGTTAAAGTGGCTGTTTAGTGAAAAGTAGGGAAGGTAGTTTTGGGTGGTTCCGACTTCTAGTAGTATAATAAAGAAAAATGTTTACTTGGTCGATAGACTAAAAGGAAATAGGAGTCGGTACGAATGGGGAGAAAAAAAGTCACGATTACAGAAGTAGCAAAAGAAGCGGGTGTTTCATTAGCTACGGTATCAAGAATCTTCAATAATAAAGACGGTAAAATTAAAATCAGTGAAAAAACAAAACAAAAAGTACTAAAAGCAGCAGCTCATTTAGGGTATCAGACAAATCCATTTGCGGCAGCTCTGCGGGCCCAAAAAACAGGGATTATCGGGATATTAATTAGAGATTTAAAAGACCCATTTTTAATTGAGCTGTTAAAAAAGGTACAGCAGCAAGTTCAAAGTCGAGGGATGGACGTTCTTATTGGACATACGGATTACCAAGAAACAACGGCTGAGCGTCAATTAAATGTGATGATGAATCATTGGTTTGATGGAGTCATTTTATTAGATTATGTAGCCGCTCCGCATCCGTTTGTAGACGTATTAAAACAATATCAAACGCCTTACGTTTCTCTTACAGGAGACGGCTCTTCTGCACTTTGGCCAATTGTACATGTAGATGATGCGGAGGGAATGCAATTAGCTGTTGCTCACTTAACGGACCTTGGCCATAAGAATATCGGGTTCGTTGGAAAAGCTGTAAGCGGAGTCGAGCACCGTCTGTCTCTTTTTTATCAGTATGTACCGTCAGCAAACGCAAAGTTTGTGAAAGAGGATATGAATAACTCAGATGAACTATATCAGTTTATAAATGAGCTAGCTCATCATCCAGAGCCCCCAACTGCGCTTATTTGTGCTACGGATTACATTGCTCTGAAAGTGATACACTGTGCGTGGCAAAACGGACTTCACGTTCCAGCGGATTTGTCTGTTATAGGGTTTGATGATATTACAGAAGCTAGTGAAGCGCAACCTCCGCTAACAACCATCCGTCAACCGATGGAAAAAATGGCTGAAAAAGCAGTAAACCTCTTACTTCAGCAAATTCAGGATCAGCAAGAAATAGATCAGGTACAGTATAAAATGGCACCTGTATTAGTAGAGCGTGAGACCACAAAACGTATGAATTGATAAGGAATGTATATACTATTCCTGAAAGTGTGAGACAAAAAGTCCACACTTTTTTGCATTAACCATTGCGTCCACTTCCCTCTTTCTTATACACTGTATGCTGTAGGGGAAAAAACCAAGCTTTAATATGTTTGGAGCGATTTGATGACACAACAAAAATTAGATAAATATGAAATTATGGACGTTAGCTTACTAGCAGGTAAAATTATGTTAGAAAGCGGAGCAGAAACGTATCGAGTAGAAGACACAATGATGCGGATTGCAGCGTCTTACGGTATAAAAAAATCCCACAGCTATGTGACGCCAACAGGGATTATGTTTTCACTTGAAACGAAAGAACCGACGAAAACGAAGTTAATTCGTATTTCCGAACGAACGACCGATTTAAAAAAAGTAACTATGGTAAATAGCGTCTCAAGAACCATCAGTCAAGGAAACATCTCCTTGGAGGAAGCGTATGAAATGCTACAAGAAATTGAAGCAACGAACGTAGCTTTTCCACTATGGGTTCAACTTGCAGCTGCATCCATTTCTAGCGGATGCTTTTTAATCATGTTTCAAGGTTTATGGACGGACTTTATTCCAGCGATGTTTTCAGGAGGTCTCGGATTTTTAACCGTGGTGTATTTCCACCGTCTTATTCCGATTCGCTTTTTTGCTGAGTTTACCGCTTCGTTAGTTATTGGACTTTTATCAGCTCTTTTAGTCGCTTCAGGACTAGGAACGCAAATTGATAAAATTATTATTGGATCCGTTATGCCTCTCGTTCCTGGGTTATCGATTACCAATGCAGTGCGAGATTTAATGGCGGGACATTTACTGTCTGGATTATCAAAAGGAGCAGAAGCGTTTCTGACGGCATTTGCTATTGGTGCAGGTATTGCCATTGTATTTACGCTTCTATAGAAGGGAGGCATCATATGCATATCGTAGAGCAGATAATTACAAGTTTTATTGCTTCAGCAGCGTTTGGGATTATTTTTAATGTTCCACGTGAATCATTATTAAAAAGTGGCTTTGTCGGAATGATTGGCTGGCTCATTTACTATTTGCTAACGTTCTATGGTGTAGATGAAATTCCAAGCACTGTAGCATCGGCCTTTTTTATTGCTATTATTAGTCAAATTTACGCAAAAATTTATCGTACGCCGATCATTATTTTCACCGTAGCAGGTATTATTCCGCTCGTTCCAGGGGGAACAGCATACGATGCCATGCGTAACTTTGTAGAAAATAATTATAATGAAGCGATTAGTCTTGCAGCAAAAGCCTTTATGATTTCAGGTTCAATTGCCATTGGTATTGTATTTTCTGAAGTCATTAACCAAATCATTCGTCAATCTAAATTAAATGCGAAAGCAAAATATCGACCGTAGAGAAGCAAGCTCAAATCAGAGCGTGCTTTTTTTATGAAAAAGTAAAGAGATCCTGCCCTTTTTTGTCACAAGAAAGTCACGTTTTAGTCTAAAAACGTTCAAAAAATGTACGTGCACAGCTAAAAAAATAGACTATACTATGTAAATAGAAAGAGAGACATTACATATGTTTGTGAAACATTGAGCATATTTCTCGAATTGTTATGCTCAATGTTTCACAATATAAGTAAAAGATGCTCAGAAATGATCAAAGTATCTATGGAAATGATGAATGTTCTTATATATGAAAGGAGAAAGAAGATGGATACAGTCATACTATCACGTATTCAATTTGCATCAACGACGCTGTTTCATTTTATCTTTGTACCGCTGTCTATCGGCCTTGTCTTTTTAGTAGCGATCATGGAAACGATGTACGTAGTAAAAAAAGATGAACAGTATAAAAAGATGGCAAAGTTTTGGGGGCACTTATTCCTGATTAACTTTGCTGTCGGAGTCGTAACAGGTATTTTACAAGAATTTCAGTTCGGCATGAACTGGTCAGAGTACTCAAGATTTGTAGGAGATGTATTCGGTGCGCCGCTTGCTATTGAAGCACTGCTCGCGTTTTTTATGGAGTCCACGTTCCTCGGGCTGTGGATTTTCGGGTGGGATCGTTTGCCTAAATGGCTGCACTGTCTATGTATTTGGCTTGTTAGTCTAGGTACTATCTTTTCAGCGTTCTTTATTTTAACGGCTAATTCTTTTATGCAGCATCCGGTCGGAATGGAGCTAAATAATGGCCGTTTAGAAATGAATGACTTCTTTAAATTGTTAACGAACGGTCAGCTGTGGGTCGAATTCCCTCATACAATTTTAGGTTCGTTTGCAACAGGCGCCTTTTTTATCACGGGTGTCAGCGCTGTTATGCTCTTGAAGAAAAAACATGTGGCTTTTGCTAAAAAATCATTTCAAGTTGCTATCCTTGTAGGGCTAGTTTCAGGTGTAGGAATTGCACTATCTGGGCATGAACAGGCCGGATATTTAGTTAAAACACAGCCGATGAAAATGGCCGCAAGTGAAGGATTATGGGAAAACAGCGGAAGTCCAGGTGCTTGGACAGTAACAGCAAATATTCACCCTGATGAAAAGAAAAATACGAGTGAAATCAAAATACCTTACTTATTAAGCTTCTTATCATACGGTAAGTTTTCAGGCTCCGTTCCTGGAATGAATGAGCTGCAGCAGCAGTATACGGCGAAATATGGAGAAGGAAATTATATTCCACCCGTTCGAACAACGTTTTGGAGTTTCCGCATTATGGCTGGTCTAGGTGGCGTATTATGTGCATTAGGCATTTGGGGCACGTACTTGCTTTCTCGTAAAAAACTTCAAGAAAGCAAACTATTTTTACGTATTATGACGATTGCCATCGCCTTTCCGTTCCTTGGAAGCTCAGCAGGTTGGATTATGACAGAGATTGGCCGTCAGCCTTGGGTTGTATTTGGCTATATGAAAACCGAAGATGCCGTGTCTCCTGGTGTAACAGCAGGTGAATTGCTATTTTCTATTATCTCGTTTTCGTTCTTTTACTTAATTTTAGCTGTGATTATGGTGTTCTTGTTCGTTAAAGAAATTAAAAAAGGTCCAGATCACGATCACGAAGCACATACAAAAGTAACATCAACTGATCCGTTTACAAAGGAGGGATACAATGTTTTCTCTTAATGAATTCTGGTATTTGCTAGTATCCATTCTGTTTGTTGGTTTTATCTTTTTAGAAGGCTTTGATTTTGGGATTGGAATGGTGTCTCGCTTTTTAGGAAGAAACGACTTAGAGCGACGAGCTTTTATTAATACAATCGGTCCTTTTTGGGATGCAAATGAAGTTTGGTTAATTTCAGCAATCGGTGCTATGTTTGCCGCTTTTCCAAACTGGTATGCAACGCTATTAAGCGGGTCATATGTTCTTTTTGTTCTTCTGTTGCTTTCGCTTATCGGACGCGGTGTAGCATTTGAATTTCGAGGAAAAGTTGAAAAACAAGCGTGGAAAAATGCGTGGGATTGGGTTATCTTCTTTGGAAGTCTTTTTCCACCGCTCATTTTCGGCATCTTATTTTCAGCACTAATGAAAGGATTGCCTGTTGAGCGCAACATGCAAATGAATGCCGGCTTTTCGGATATTGTGAATCTATATACCATAACGGGCGGCGTGACGCTAACGATGCTTTGCTTATGGCACGGACTTATTTTTGCGACGATCCGTACGATGGATGACATTAGAGATCGTTCACGAAAAGTTGCCATGAAGCTTTTGCCTGTTAATGCCTTGCTGCTTCTTATTTTTTCAGGCATGACGTTTTTTGAAACAAATTTATTCAGCAATCATAGCCGCTTGATGCTATACACATTTTTTATCGGTATTTTCGTGTATTTACTAGCAGGATTTTTCCTTACACGGAAAAAAGACGGATGGGCCTTTGCTATGTCTGGCTTAATTTTAATTTTATCAATTTCCTCTATATTTGCAGGATTGTTTCCAACCGTTTTGGTTAGTTCAGTCAATGAAAGCTATAGTTTAACGATTCATAATGCAGCATCAGGGAATTATTCCTTGAAAATTATGTCTTACGCTGCTATTGCGTTACTGCCTTTTGTGTTAGGTTATCAAATTTGGAGCTACTACGTTTTTAGAAAACGTGTAGATCATAAGGAGCATATGGAGTACTAATGGGTAGAAATTTAATGGTTTACAACGGAATAAAAATGGTTCTTGCCGTGTTAATAGGGCTTATTACTATTCAAAGTGTAGCCATTATTTTTCAAGCTAAGTGGCTTGCCGAAGTAATTACTGCTCTTTTTCATGGTGAAAGTTTAACTTCGCAGACAAAAGCAATCGGATTGTTTTTGTCTGCCTTTATGGTTCGTCAGATCGTAAGTTTTATAGTGAAAAAAACAGCATATCAATTTGGAGTCAAAACGACTCAGGAACTTCGTTTGACGGTCATGAAAAGCATTTTTGCACTCGGACCGCGCTTTACCAAAAATGAAGGGACAGGAAACTTGGTGACGCTCATCACCACAGGCCTACAGAAGCTTCGCGCTTATCTTGAGCTGTTTTTGCCTAAACTGGCCGCCATCAGCGTTACACCTTGGCTAGTGCTCGCTTTCGTTTGGTATCAAGATCGGCTTTCAGGCATTATTTTGCTTGTAACTATGCCAATTTTAATTTTATTTATGATTTTACTTGGACTGGCTGCCCAGAAAAAAATAGATAGCCAATGGGAGACGTATCATGTGCTGTCCAATCACTTTGTAGATTCGCTTCGAGGATTAGAAACGTTAACATTTCTCGGGAAAAGTAAGGAGCATGCTGAAACGATTGGAAGAGTCAGTGACCGCTATCGAAAAGCGACAATGGGAACGCTCCGAATTGCTTTTTTATCTACGTTTGCTTTAGATTTCTTTACGATGTTATCTGTAGCCATCGTGGCTGTTATGCTCGGTTTGCGGCTAGTGAACGGTTCGATGACGTTAGAGCCTGCACTTATGATTTTATTGCTGGCGCCTGAATACTTCCTGCCGATACGGGAAGTCGGAAACGATTACCATGCAACATTAGACGGAAAAGAATCCGGAGATGCATTAATTAAGATTGTAAAGCAGGCTGAAAAACCGTCGGCTAAAGAAGAAGATGTTCCTGATTGGACGGAAAACAGTGAAATTCAATTGCGTCATATCACCGTAAAATATGACGAAGAGCAGCCGCCTTCTCTTGAAGATGTGTCACTTCATGTTAAAGGAAGTAAAAAAATTGGGATTATAGGAAAAAGCGGAGCTGGAAAATCGACGCTTATTGATATACTGAGCGGCTTTGTACAATTTACAGAAGGGTCTGCTGAAGTAAACGGCGTGCCGGTTGATTTACGCTCAGATGCTTGGCAAAAGCAGATTACGTATATCCCTCAGCACCCATTTATTTTTAATGGAACAGTGAAAGAAAATATTGAATTTTATCAGGATAGAGGCGGTTCTTATGATTATGAAGATGCTTTAACGAAAGCAGGACTTTTATCTACGATTCAACAGATGCCTAAGAAGGAAAATGAAGTGATAGGAGATGGAGGACGGCAGCTTAGCGGTGGCCAAGCTCAAAGGATTGCCCTAGCTAGGGCGTTTCTGAACGATCGCCCTATTATTATGCTTGATGAACCAACGGCGCAAGTAGATATTGAAACGGAATATGAATTAAAGCAAGATATCTTAACGATGTTTCAAGACAAGTTATTTATTTTAGCTACGCACCGTCTGCATTGGATGAAAGATATGGACCTCATTGTTGTAATAGAGAACGGAAAGGTTGCAGAAGTCGGCAATCATCAAGAACTGATTCGAAAAAAAGGAGCTTACTATCAATTTTTACATGAAGAGGAGGAGATATGATGAAATATAAAAGTTGGATATGGCCCTACTTTAAAACGTATAAATATCGTATCTTTTCTATCTTATTACTAAGCTTGTTAACGATTGGTTCTGCTTGTGCGCTAATGTTCACATCAGGTTACTTGATTTCAGCTTCTTCCTTACGGCCAGAAACAATCTTACTGGTGTACGTTCCCATTGTGCTTGTGCGTACATTTGGTTTAAGTCGAGCAGCCTTTCGTTATGCGGAGCGTCTTGTTAGTCACGATTTTATTCTTCGCATTTTAGCTAAAATGCGTACACGTCTTTATCATTTGATTGAACCGTTAGTTGCTACATCCCGCTATCGAACGGGAGATGTTTTAGCGGTTCTCGCTGAAGATATTGAAAGTTTACAAGACTTGTTCTTGCGTACCATTCTTCCAACAATCTCAGCTGTTATTTTATACGTTATTTCGATTGTAGCTTTAGGATTCTTTAGCCTAAAGTTTGCATGTTTGATTGCCATCTATTTATTTTTGTTAGTAGTAGTGATGCCGCTTTTTTCCCTTTGGCATATGAAAGCGGCCAATCAGCGATATAAATCAAGCAAAGCACAGTTATATGCTAAGGTCACAGACGGGTTTTTAGGAGTTGCTGATTGGGTGTTAAGCGGTCAGCAGCAGTCATTTTTTCATTCGTATAACAAAACAGAAGATGAGCTAGACCGCATGGATCGTAAGCTTAAACTATGGACGTATTACCGAGAATTGATTGGCCAAGTTATTGTAGCAGGTTTAATTGTCACAATGATTTGGTTTGGGGCTTCTCTTTTTGCAGACAAAGAGCTTGCAGGTGTTTTTATTGCTGCTTTTATTTTAGTAGTATTTCCTTTATCTGAAGCACTGCTGCCGGTATCTAATGCAGTAGAAAAAATTCCTCAATTTGAAGAGTCATTAAATAGAGTGCAGGAAATGGAAAATAACTGGGAATCTGTGAATGGAAAGAAAAAACATACTCTTTCCCTACCTTACAAAGGTTCATGGGACTCGGTTAGCTTAAAAGTCGAGCATGTAAGCTTTCGCTATAGCAATGAGGAAGAGTCAGTCATTCATGATCTTTCATTTCAAGTCGAGCAAGGGAAAAAAATTGCGATTCTTGGCAAGAGCGGAGCTGGAAAGTCGACTCTGTTAAAGCTGCTGCAAGGCTCCTTATTGCCTACAGAAGGTACAGTTCAACTAAACGGTCAGTCTGTTGCTGAAGTTCGTGAAGATGTACCAAAACTCATCTCTGTATTAAATCAAAATCCTTATTTATTTAATACAAGCGTAGCAAACAATTTATTACTAGCTAATGAAGAGGCTACAAAAGAAGAGGTAATTGAGGCAATGAAGCAAGTCAATATGCACTCCCTTGTGGAAGGTTTGCATCAAGGATATCAAACGTCCATGCTCGAAACAGGTCAGCGCTTTTCAGGAGGAGAACGTCAGCGGATTGCGTTAGCACGTGTTCTACTTCAGCGTACGCCAATTGTTATGCTGGATGAGCCAACTGCAGGGTTGGATACCGTGACTGAAAAGAGTTTGTTATCCACTATCTTTGAAACTCTTCACGACAAAACTTTAATTTGGGTTACACATAATTTAGTTGGGATGGAAAAGATGGATGAAATCTTATTCCTACAAGATGGAAAGATAGCCATTCGCGGAACGCATGAGGAATTACTTGCTACGAACAGTCACTATCAAAAGCTATATGAATTGGATCATCCGGTAAAAAGCCTTTAGCAGCAGCTAAAGGCTTTTTACTATTTTATACTAAAGTGAAATTCGACAAACATGAGTAAGATATGTGTCGAACGAAGGAAAATAGCTTGGATTCAAAGAGGGGAGAGGCGTTTAGCATTTTTGAAAAAGTGGTAAAACAAGGTAGTGTTTGTTTCTTCCTGTATAACATCGGTTTATTTTAGGGAAAATATATACACATTATGCGAACGAGAGAAGGAAGATACAATGGAACCTATGCTTGTACATATCACACTTGTAGTGGGACTAGGAGTTCTATCTCAGTGGCTGGCTTGGAGATTTAAGCTACCAGCAATTGTCGTGATGTCGATTATCGGACTGCTAACAGGCCCTATTTTAGGTTTAATTGATCCTAAAGCACAGTTTGCTCAGCTTTTTGATCCTTTTGTATCGATTGCTGTAGCTGTTATTTTATTTGAAGGCAGCTTGAACTTAGACATGAGAGAGGTAAGAGGAATCGAAAAGCCCGTGTTTCGCATTGTGACACTGGGAGCCATGCTAGCTTGGATGTTAGGCTCTTTAGCTGCTCATTATATAGCGGATTTATCCTGGGCGGTGGCAATTGTTATCGGAGGGCTTTTTATTGTGACGGGTCCAACCGTAATTTTACCTCTTTTACGACAAGCTAAATTAAAACCAAAACCAGCAGCGATTTTAAAATGGGAAGGTATTATTGTCGATCCATTTGGTGCACTGTTGGCCGTTTTTTCGTTTGAAATTGTTCAATTTTTAGTGCTGAGAGAAGTGAGTGGAAAAACAATTCTCTTTTTCTTCGTAGCCTCTATTATTGCCGTTTTAATAGGATGGATTCTTGGCCGCGGAATAGGATGGATGTTTCAAAAGGGGCATATTCCAGAGTATTTAAAATCTCCGGTCGTATTTATTGTCGTTATTGCCTGCTTTACAGTAGCTGATGAAATTAAGCATGAAACAGGTCTTCTAGCAGTAACAGCGATGGGGATTACCCTTGCTAATATGCATATTTCGTCTATTAGTGATATGCGACACTTTAAAGAGAATATTTCGGTTCTATTAACTTCTACTATTTTTATCATGTTAACGGCTGGACTGACGATGAAGACCATTACTGAAATTTTTCATTGGAATATTATTTTGTTTGTTTTACTTATGCTGTTTATTGTCAGACCTGTCTCCATCTTTTTATCAACGGTAGGCACAGATTTATCTATAAAAGAAAAAATACTGATTGGCTGGATTGCCCCGCGCGGAATTGTGGCGTTAACGGTCTCGAGCTACTTTGCGAAAGTACTAATTGATGAAGGATTTAAAGATGCTTCCATCCTAACAACGCTGACATTTGCTTTAGTGTTTGCTACGGTTTGTGCACACGGTTTTTCTCTTTCATGGCTAGCTAAGAAGCTTGATTTATCAATTGGAGAAGAACCTGGTATTTTGCTTGTAGGAAGCAATGATTTTACGGTTGCCTTTGCAACGAAGTTAAAACAGCTAGGTTATCCAGTATTAGTTGCTGATTCTTCGTGGGAGCGGTTAAGAGTTGCGCGCAGAGCGGAGGTAAATGTTTATCACGGAGAAGTACTAGCTGAGCAAACGGAATATCATCTAGACTTAACTCCTTATGAATATGTGATTGCTGCAACTGAGTTAGATGCATATAATGCGCTTGTTTGTACTGCTTTTCTTCAAGATATGGGGCGGAACAATGTTTTTCAATTGAGCATTCGTGACCAAGAAGATTCAAGAGAAGATGTCGATGAAATTATGCATACAGTAAGAGGACGTATGCTCTTTAAGAAAGGAATTACGTGGGAGTTTCTGCATCATAAAATGGAGCACGGCTATACGATTTACAATACAAAAATTACGGATGAATATACGTATGAAACATATGTTGAGGAGAAAAGCGATGATTCTCTTTTACTAGCAGTGAGCAAGCAAGGAAAGGCATTGAGTTTTTTTGCTCATGATCAAGAAATAAACGTTAATGCGGGTGACACGGTGTTAAGCCTTCAGCCATTAAAAAGATAAAAAAACAGGCCGTTAATGACCTGTTTTTTTTATGCTTGTCTTTGTTTAAAATGAATGACGAACAGATAAGCAGCAGCTGCTGCAAAATAGATGGTAACGGCTGGTGCTGTAAAGACATGCCCAGCTACAAAAGCAATTCCAAGAGCTAATACAATTGCTGTACTATACATCATAAAGCTTTCATCAAGAAGCTGTGATGGCTCTTTAAATAATCGAACCAGTACGGTTAAACCAACTACTAGAAGTGGAAGAACCCATAGTAAAAATCCGATGATACCTAAAGAGAAAAACAAATCATAAAAATCCATTTCAATCATCTTTGGCGGAAGCTGTTTTGTATAGTCACCAGAAAAGCCCATACCTATCATTTTTCGTGCAATAGGTGCTTTTGCATACTCTTCCTTATGATGAGCTAAGAATTGCTCACGGCTGCTTAGAATCAGATTTTGAATATCTTTATCATCTAAATTTGATTCCTTTTGTTTTTTCTTTTTAGCCGGCTTTTCTTTTTCTTTCTTTTCCGGCTTTTCTTGCTTTGTTTTCTCTTTTTTAGCCTCTAACATATCGATGTGCGTATATGTGTTTTTATAAGCTGGAGAAATCGGAGTAGTTGCTCCGGTTACAATTAAAAGCAGAATTGAGATTACTAAGTTGGCTTTAATTAAGCTGCGTTTATTCGTAAATAATTTAGCAAATAAGACAACTGTTGCTACAACTAAAGAAAGAATAACGGCACCTAAGCCTACTTTCGTTCCAAGCATGATGGACGAAACGGCTAACAAGATAAAAGGAATCCAGTAATAAGCTTTTGAAAACGAACGTACTTTATCTAAAGCTAAAAGCAGTGTGAGAGGAAGCAAAATAGCAATGGTTGCGCCTAGCTCATTCGCTGCATAAAACCAGCCTTTAAACCCAATTTTATTATACTGATAACTCTCTAGTGCTGTACCCGTTAGCATTGTACCGATAAAAACAATACTGATGATGAGTGAAGCAGTTAATAAGTTTTTGCTCAGTATTCTTTTTACATCCACAGATGATCGATAATGTGAAAACATCACAATCATTCCAAGCAGCGTAACGTTCATATAAACAACTTTATTGAAAAATTTAATTTCTTGCCCAATATAATAAGGATCTTTCCATTGATGATTTAAGTAGATGTTGAGTCCAAGAAAGAGTGCAAAAACAATAAGGTAGATAATCGAATATCTAGCCCATTTTGATTGTTTGGCAAACACTAAAAGTAGGACACCTGCAAAAATCATATATAGAAAGCGAATAACAACCCCAATTGAGAGACCACTATCCATGTTCAAAACCATGTACGTCGTTAGCATATCAATAATCGGCTGAATTGAAATAAAACCAACGAACAGAAAAAATAACCAGTATGTGTTCTTCATATAGTACTCTCCTGTTTTACGTGAATTAACGTTTTCTTTTAACTAAAAGCATAACACCTTCTACTCTGCATAATAGCGTCGACATTAAGTATACTAAACCACCTGCAATACAGACAATACCAAATCGTAAGATAACATGTAATGAATTCAAAAATGCGATGTCCTTTAAGAAGAACATGACGATCGCAACAGGTACGGAAGCTAAAAGAATTTTTCCTGTTTCTTTCACTAGATATCCGTAATGGAAGTGATTGATTTGTTTTGCCAGCATAACGAATACGATAGCCGTATAGAAAAAGGCAACTACTGACATGGAAAGTGCTAATCCTTGGTATCCCATAAATTTAGTGAAAATCATGTTAAAGATGATATTTAACACAATGGATAATAAGCCTGCTCTCATAATAAGATAACCTTTTTGAAGAGAATAAAATCCTTTTGCAAGAACAGCTTGCAGGGAATAGAAAAACACCGAACCTAGGTAATAATAAGATACATCTGTTGTTTTTAACGTCGAATGTGCGTCAAATGCACCGCGCTGGTAAGCAATCATTACAATGTCTTTCATATAAAAGATCATGATAACAATCGTCGGAATCAGCAGCATCAGCATAAACGTAATCCCTTTTTCAATTCCTGATTTAAAGCGCTCTTCATCTTTTTCAGAAATGGCTCTTGCAATCAGCGGGTAAATAATGGTTGCGACCGTAACCCCGAATATTGCCTGGGGAATACTTACAAGTCTGAAGGCGTAATTTAAGTATGAAATAACACCTTCACCAAAGGAGCCAGCAAAGAAGAAGTTTACAGTTAAATTAATTTGACCGACCATAATGGTCACACCAACAGGGATGAATACTTTATAAAAAGCCACCACTTCATCACGGTCAATTTTTTGCTTCCATAACAGCAGATGCTGCGGTTTAAAATAGACAACTTTAATTAAGAAAGAAGCAATAGTTCCTATAAAATAGCCAAGAGCAATTGCATAGCCGCCCATAATTGAATGTAATAGGATTGTACTTAAAATTGTAAATAATACAACAACCGTTTGAGAAAACACAGAGAAAGAATATTGACTTCGTGCATCAAATACACCTTCGTATACGGCATTCACTCCAACTAATGAAAGAGATAAGAAGTACATAACGCCCGTATAAATTCCTAGTTCGATTGCTGCTTTAGAAAAATTAGAATACGAAGCGGGAAAGTAAAAGAAAGCCGCAATTGATCCGAGAACCGAAATAATGAAACAAATAAGAAAGGTTGATTTAACAATATTAGTTAAATGAACCTTTCCTTTATTTTCTTTTTCATAACGTAAATAACTAGGAATAAACGCATCCTTCATCCCCGTTAACATAAATAAGATAAAAGCGTTTGGAATAATCATTGCTGCGTTGTATGAATCGACGATATAACTTGTACCGAAATAATTAGCAATAACTAAATCACGAATCATACTAGAAAATTTCAAAAATAATGTTGATATGAGCAGTAAAATGCTCGCGAATTTTAAGTTTTTCATGCGAAACTCCTACCTTTAAATTAGAAAATACAATAAAAATAATAAACTTTAGTTTTAATACAAGCAAAGTCACTAATAAAAAATTATTTTTATTGTAAATAAATAGTCGGAAAGAAAAATTAAATAACTTTCCGACTATTATCCAAATTAGATTAAAAGTACGTAACGATTTATTTTTTTACAATGAGTGTTCTTCTTCATCCCGCTTTATAAAAGGCACAGCAATTAAAAATATTGATATAAAGACACTTGCTAAGAGGTACCTAAAATCTTGTGCTGGTAAACCTGCAAGTATCGATAGAGTATTTAATAGCCAAGGTACTATAATAACCAGTGATTTTTTACCTTTACGTATAGCAAGAAATAGCCCAGATAATAAAATAATACAGTGATAAAAAGCTGGTTTCCATAAAAATGAAAATACAGGTTGTTTAAATATAGCTAAGTATTTATTGGATATATTTGTAAATTTTTGGCTAATGATTTCATTCTTTAAACCAAGGTCATTTCCATAATAAACATTAGTAACATAAGTGTCCGTGTATCCATCTTTAAATGTTGTTACTTGCCAGACTAGAGAAGATTGTTTTAAGAAGGCTTCAGTTGCAAGTAAAGGATTTTTTAGGACAATGCTTATATAATTTTTAAAATATAAGCCGGTATCTTCAAAAATGAATTCACGGTTATAAGATTCCCAAGTGAATTTTATTGGATTTGTATTATAAGGATTATATTTTTCTTTCCACAGTTCAATAGGAAATACCTTATCAAAATAAGCTCTTTCTTCTTTTGTCATATCGCCATCATTAACAATGATGTTAGCAATTTGTTGTGTAGGTATAGATAGAGCTTCATTTGGATCTGAAGGTTTAACATTTAGAGCGTGGAAAACTGGTCCAGCTATAATTCGTTCTAAAATAAAAACAATTAAAAATATAGAAAGTAGAGGCTTCCATTTATTTTTAAAAAGTATAATGAGTAAGACAAAAGTAAGGATAAAAACTGGCAATCCATTATGCCTGAAGAAAGCAGTGCCAAAAGCAGACAAAAATAATAGTAAGAACCCAGAACGACTTTTTATCCAATTACCTTTAGAAAAATGTAATTTCGTTAAATTTACAGTGAAAAATAGTAAAAAGGCACTGTAAATAATATCTTTCCATATAATGATGGAGAAAATAGTAAAACTTGGGATAACAAGTATAATAGCCGTTAAAATTCCTAGGAAAAGAGGGTGGACCTTACGTTTAAGTAAAAAGTCAAAAGCATAACCATATACACTTGTAACCACTAAGATTTGAAAAAGAGCTATTATACCCGGGCTATTCCAAATTTTAACAAGAAGCATAATAAGCCATGTGAAAATAATTGGATGACCATCATCAAATTCTCCTGTATGAGCTTGCCTCCATTGAGATAAAGAATCAGGAGTCATAGCAGCTGGGAAAAAAGCTACCCAGTAAAATAAACTAATTCCTAAAACCAATAAAATTATTAACCATGTATACTTGGTCGTTTTTACCAAATTGTAGTTAAAATCATTTAAATCCCTTATAAATACCGCTGCAGCTAATGTTAATAAGAACGCAAATAAAAAGCGGCTAAGTATATATATCATAAACAAAAACAATGTCGATACTGTAACGTGTAGGTTATTTAAAAAAGCAAATTGTATTAAAAAAGAAACAATTATTATCATTATCCAAACTATAATATTGAATCTAAACTTATCTTTATATGAATAAAGATAAATAGAAGCAAAGGTAGCTAAGATAATTGTAAGTAAGATGGAAGCATAATTTCCACTTTGACTATCACCTAAAAATAAACCTATAGCTATTAGAGCTAAGATGATTGTGAAAAATAGTAATCTTTTGTTGGTTTTCATTTTTTTTCTCCTATTGTTAGAATGCCCTTAATCATTAAAAATACGAGGGAGTTTTTTAGAGATAACATTAATAGTGTAATCATGTGCTGTAAGAATTGCTTGTCTTGACAATCTTTGTTTGTACTCTTCAGAACTACTCATAAAGAACCATAATTTTTCAGCCAATTCTATTTCATTACCAGGCTGGAAAAATAGACCGTTTTCATCTTCGATAATATAATCTTTTAATCCTCCAATTTTGCTACCAATCACAGGCGTTCCGCAAGCCATAGCTTCAAGTCCAACAAGACCTAAACTTTCTCCTTTGCGAACAGTTGGAAAAATAAATGCATCTATGGCGTTATAGACATATTTTAATGAAGTTTGAGGGAGTAATGGAAAATGAATAATTTTTTCCTTAATACCTAACTCTTCTGCTAAATTATGAAACGCGTCTTCATCTTTTCCACTACCAATGTACAAATACTTATAAGATGTTGGGGTAGCTTCTTCAAGGTGAGCAATAGCTTTTAAATAATATTCCCAACCTTTTCCAACGTCGATTCTACTTACACACCCAATATACTTTTGATGTGGATCTAGTTTTAACATTTCAAAAGCTTCGTTCCTATCTGAAAAAGGATAGAAAACGTCAGGATTAACTCCACCACTTGGAAAAACATATATGGGGGTTTTTACCTCGTACTTCTCTTTAACTAATGACATATAGTAAGGAGAAGGAGTAATAATTTTGGCGGACTCCTTCAACAACTGTTTAACTCTAGGTTGAAATTTCTCCTGGGAAGAAACTTCGGGAACAACATCTGAGCCGTGAACATTTGTTATAATAGTGACTCTACTATTTAGTTTCTTTAGCAGAAGTAATGGAGCTGCATTATGCGCAGCATAGTGCACATATATATAATCATATTTTTTTGTTAGCCCACTCCAAATAATTTTAGTGTAATGAAGTGCATATCCAAATAACTTTTGAAGTTTTGTTTTCTTTTTTTGTAGTACAATACGATCCACCTGAAATTGGTTATTCAATAAGATTTGCTCGGTGTTTTGGACAAAAACACCATAGCTAGGAAACTCTTCTGAAGGATACATATTTGAAATTAATAAAACTTTCACGTTTAATCACACCCAACAATTTGCTGATTTTATATATTATGCGTATGGTACTTTACATAAATTAATATAATTACATATGCATTCTTAACATCCAAATATTATAGCATACCTTAATTTTAAAGTATAAAGCTTTCTAAAAGAGATTTTTAGAATATTCATAAAAAAATATAAAAAAATTCATAACCTAAAAGTGTAGGTTATGAATTAGATTTAGTTCGTAGAGGTAAAGCCTATAAACGATACGCCTATCATGATAAATAAACACCCTAATACCTTATAAAGTGTAAGGGATTCTCCAAAAACAAAAAAAGCTCCAAATACTGCTAGAATATAAGCCATACTCTGTATAGGGTATGCCACACTTAAAGGAACTCTCGTTAGAATAAAAAGCCATAAGACGGTAGCTAAGCCATATAGGGCTAACCCAGAAATGACATATGGAGAAAGAAATAGATTAATGATAGAATGTAAAGATTTAAATGGTTGAGGCTTCGATTCTAAACCAAATTTCCATAAAAATTGTCCGCACACAAGAGTTATGGTATTAGCTAAAATCAATAAAAAATTTGCTATGTTCATTATAGTTCTATAAATTCCTTTCTTTCTCTTGAATCGAGTGCTTTAATAAAGCCATCTCTTGAGTTAAATCTTTGATTTTGTCTTGTTGTTTAGAAATTAATACATTTTGATAAATCAAAATGTTTAAAATCAAAATTAAAGCCAACAGAAAGAATAAAGAAGGCATATAATAAATACCGATTTTGGATACTAATACGTTAAAAAACGGCAAAGATATGGCGATAATAACTCCTGCTAAAGAAATCAGAAGCCAGAAAAAAGCTACTTGATCTTTTAATTTATGTTTACTTGTATAGACTAACACTTGAAATAAGAATATTAATGCCACGACTAAAGATATAATTTGAACAGGTGTCATAATTCCTCCTAAAACACTTTTCTAATCACAGAGAAAAATGTAACTTTTATCATATAATAAATTGATTTTAGTGGTGTAATGGATGAAGTTCCCCCTTGACGAGAGTTCATATCTACACGTGTTTCATGGATGTTGTATCCTTTTTTAGCTAAGTCTACAACAACCTCAACTTCTGGATAATCTTGTGGGTAATAGTTAGAAAACTCTTTAATAATCTTTTTATTTACAACTCTGTATCCAGATGTGGGATCTGTTACTTTTTTTCCTGTTAATATGTGTATTAATTTATAGAAATAATAAATACCTACTCTCCTTGTTAAAGAGCCACGATAATCAGTTTTTTCAATAAACCGTGATCCAATTACCATGTCAAAGTGGTTAATATCAATTTCATCTATTAGTTTTACCAAGTCTTTAGGATTATGTTGACCATCTGCATCTAATTGGATAGCATAGTCATAGTCATTTTTTAGAGCATACTTATACCCAGTTTGCATTGCACCGCCAATTCCTAAGTTTATAGGAAGGTCTAAATGATTGAAATTATTGGAATTTAGAATTTCTTGCGTTTTATCTTTTGAACCATCGTTAACAACTATATAATCAAAATTGTTCATACGCTTTACGTTGCTAACTGTGTCTATTATGTTATCTTCTTCGTTATATGCCGGAATAATAATAAGCGCTCTTTTTTTCACTATTTTCACCCTTATAAATAAATTTTATAATTAAGGAATACCCATTGGAAGTTTGTCTATTTATCATTTCTGTAATCGACAGGGTTTTTTGTTTAAGATAAAGTCGTTAAAGCTAAATAGTTATTATTTAGCACCTATTTAATATTACATTTATCTGTTTTAAATCTCAATAATTTTTAGTAACATAAATGAATTACACTGGCTACTGAGTTAGTAATTCCCTGTTATATTAACTTTTACTAGTTGTTTTCTATTCAATAAAAAAAGATATGAATGTAAGTAAGTATCTATTAGGACCCTTGCGTACATTTATATCTTTTTAATAAAGTTGTTTGTTATTCAATTTATTAGAATTTTAAATATAAGCTTACCCCAAAATGGTCGGAAACAACGGGATAATGTATGCCGTTAAACACCACAGTTGATGACTGAATATCCTGCGCATGACTCGATAGAATTAGATCAAGGCGCAGTGCCCGTTCATTATCATCCCATCCAGCAATGTTACCTTTAACTGTAATACCGCTGTCTTTTTTGTTCGATAGAGTATACGTATCATAGAGGCCTTGGCTCAACAGGTAGTCGTAACCTTCATTTCGTCTATGAGCGTCATTATTAAAGTCTCCGAGTAGGAAAAATGGATTATCTTTGTGTACATGAGCTAGCAGCGTATCAACTTGCTGCTTGAACGGCTCTTCCTCGTCATCCCACCAGCCAAGATGACAAGAATAAAACGTAAGAAGTTCTTTTTCATATTCGATTGTTGCTCCAACAATTCTTCTCGTTTTCCAATAGTCAATATTTGACGTTTGTGAAACAAAAAATGAATGCTCTTCAATAATCGGGTGTTTCGTTAAAATGGCAATTCCTTCTTCATACACTTCATAGCCTATATGAGATAAATCCCATACCAATTGATAGTCTTCACCTTGCTTACCCAGTTCTTTTGCTAAAAGCCAAGCGTAATTATCGCTGCGAATGTAGTCATATACATAAGGTGCGTCTACTTTTTGGCTTACTTCCTGTAAAGCAATGACATCATATTTTTCTTTTTTAATTACTTCAGCTAGACAAGATAACTTGTCTAGCTGATTTTCCTCTTGCCAAGAGTGGCAATTTAACGTTAATAGCTTCATTGTGTTAAGCTCCTAACAAATCTTGAATGTCGGATTTCAAAACATCCGCTTTAGGTCCATAAATAGCTTGTACCCCTTTATCTTTCAAGATTAAACCAAGGGCTCCGTTTTGTTTCCATTCACTTTCTCCTGCAACGGCATGTATATCTTTTACCGTTACACGTAAGCGAGTCATACAAGCATCCACGTCTTCAATATTGTTTTCTCCGCCAAGCAGTCCAATAATGACTGGGGCAAGCGAATCATTTTTCACCTGCTTGCTGCTTGTTGCAGTTGTTTCTTCATCGATATAGTTTCCGTTACGTCCCGGTGTTGGGAAGTTAAAACGTTTAATTAAGAAGTTTGCCACTCCAAAATTTAAGCCAAAAAATACAAGGCAGGCGATGACAAAGTTCATTAAGTCAGCCCATAGTCCGGCTTTGATAATCATTGGTGTACGTGTTAATAGTTCAATTACGCCAAATGAGTGTACGCGAACATGAACAATATCAACAATGGCAAAAGCCAGTCCTGTCATAATGGCGTATACGACGTATAGAAGAGGCGCCGCGAACATGAACATAAATTCAATCGGCTCTGTTACGCCTGTTAAGAAAACAGCTAGTCCAGCTGAAAAGAACATTGAACGATATTTCGAACGTTTGTCAGGATCTACGTTGCGATACATTGCTAAAGCAATTCCAATTAATGACGCACAAGATAAAATCATCTGTCCTACTTTAAATCGTGCAGGTGTAACGTCATGTAAGAGCTGCTTGTAGCTGTCCATATCTCCTGCAGCACGGAAGTTATTTAAGTCTGCAATCCAAGCAAGCCACAAAGGATCTTGACCGGCAACAGTGGAACCTGCTCCAGAACCCGTTAAAATTTTGTACGTACCGCCTAGCTCCGTATAGTTCATAGGAACTGTCAGCATATGATGAAGACCAAACGGAAGAAGGAGACGCTCTAATGCTCCGAAAATAAATGGTGCCAGAATAGGAGCTGTATCTCTAGATGTTGCAATCCACTGTCCGAAGCTGTTTAGCGAACCTTGGATGAACGGCCACACAATGGATAAAAGCAGTGCCGTTACAACTGAACCACCGATGACTACAAACGGTACGAAGCGCTTGCCGTTAAAAAACGAAAGGGCTTCAGGCAATTTATCATAATTGTAATATTTGTTGAATAAATTTGCGCCTAAGAAACCAGCGATAATTCCTACGAATACTCCCATGTTAAGAGCGGGAGATCCTAAAATAGATGTGAAGTAGTCTTTTACAACTAATTCTTGTCCAAACAGTGATTGAACCGTTGCTTTTGAATCTGAGAGCATTTCTGCTTTAACTCCAAAAATGGCTCCTGTAATTCGATTAATAAGAATGAATGCAATGAGTGCAGCAAATGCACCGCCAGCACGTTCCTTTGCCCAAGATCCCCCGATGGCAACAGCGAACAAGATGTGAAGATTTGTAATGACACCCCATCCTATATCTTCCATCACTCG
Organism: Priestia sp. FSL R5-0597; assembly: GCF_038006305.1. Lineage (NCBI taxonomy): Bacteria > Bacillati > Bacillota > Bacilli > Caryophanales > Bacillaceae > Priestia > Priestia sp. FSL R5-0597. The sequence goes on along the minus strand of NZ_JBBOUZ010000001.1, from coordinate 4,992,010 downwards.
TGCAATTGTTTGTACAGCAGTGATGTCTCCCCCAGTCATTGCAACTAGTTTTCCAAGTGAAATCATAATACCAGCTGCGGGCATAACCGCTACTACTACTAATAAAGCCTTACCAAACTTCTGCCAAAAATCAAATGAAAAGAACTTCTTCATAGTTTTTCCCCTTCCCCTATGTATGGGTTTTCATTTTATTTTTTGATAAACTATATTTTTAAGACAGTGCAACCGTTTGCATAAACCTATTGTAATAAAAGGGCTTTCATAATGCAATACTGTAATTTCTCTTTTTTTGAAAAATTTATTCATAAATTATAAATGATGAAAAAATTTTTATGATAAAGTGAACAATATCAACGGTATTTTAACATGGTGGGATGTAATAAAAGCATTTAAGTAATGGCATAAAGATAGGTACAGAGGAGGATAATATGAAAAAAGAAGAGCTACAAGCGATTATTTTTGATTTAGACGGTGTTATTGCAGATACAATACATTTATATTATAGAGCAAATAAAAAAGTAGCAGATCAACTTAACGTTTCGTTTTCTGAAGAACTAAATCAACAGCTGCAGGGAATCAGCCGGATGAGAACTGTAGAGCTCATTGCTGCGCAAGGCAATGTACACCTGACAGTGGAACAAAAAGAAGAGCTTGCTTATGAAAAGAATAAGCATTATCAGGCTTTAACAAGAGAAATGACAGAAGATCATTTACTTCCAGGCATTAAAATGTTGTTAGAAGATTGTAAAAAACAAGGCATTAAAATGGGAATTGCTTCTTCTAGTTCGAATGCAAATACTGTAATAGATGCGCTAGGAATACGCTCTTTTTTTGATTGTATTGTGGATGTGAGGAAAATCAAGAAGGGAAAACCAGATCCAGAAATATTTTTGACAGCTGCCGATCAATTAAAAGTAAAACCCGATGCATGTGTGGCAATAGAAGATGGAGAGGCAGGTATAAAAGCTATTAATCAAACAGATATGGTTTCTATCGGCGTTGGTAAGCATCTGAGGGAAGAGGATGTGAATTTTCGCGTATATTCAACAGCTGATTTGCATGTAAAGACGATCAAAGAGGTTTTCGAAAAAGCAAGAAAAGGAACAGATTATAACAGCGCGTATACAAAAAATTAGTAAATCTTTTACATGCAAGTAGCAAAGCGCTAAAAAACATATGCTAGAATAAAATAAGAGAGCAAAGATACATAGGAAGGGGTACATCATGATTAAATGTATTGCGATCGATATGGATGGAACGCTAGTAAATAGTGAACAAGTTGTAAGTAAAGAAAATGCCCAAGCGATTAAGACAGCTCAAAAGGCAGGGGTGGAAGTTGTTGTTGCTACGGGACGTTCTTATGAAGAAGCGCGTTATGTTTTAGAAGAAGCAGGACTTCATACATATTTAATTTGTGCAAACGGAGCAGAGCTTCGCAATCCACAAGGGGAAAAACAATATTCAGTAGGCATGACGATGGAAGCTATTCGTGAAGTAGAAGATATTTTTAAGAAGTTTCAGCTGTACTTTGAAGTCTATACAAGTGAAGGTACGTATTCAAATGACTATGAAAAAGCTTTGTCCGTATTAATGGATATTTATTTAAGTGCTAGCTTAAAAGATAATTATGAAAAATCGTTAGAAGCGGCAAAAGAGCGTTTCAATAGCGGCAGAGTAAAGCTTATTGAAGAGTATGAAGCGCTGTTTCAAGATCCAAACAAGGACATTTATAAGCTGCTTGCTTTCTCTTTTGATGAAGAAAAGTTAGAGCAGGCAAAAGTAGAACTTGTGAAGTTAGATTCTATTGCAGTCAGTGCATCTGGTAAAGAAAATATTGAAATAAATGATGAAAATGCTCAAAAAGGAATTGCGGTTACATCATTTGTTCAAGAACGCCATATTTCTTTAGAAGAAACGATGGCTATTGGAGACAATTATAACGACGTATCGATGTTTCAGCGAGTTGGACGTGCCGTAGCGATGGGAAATGCCCCTCAAGAAATTAAAGAGTTTGCCCATATCGTAACAGGAACAAATGACGAGCACGGCGTAGCTCAAGCTATCTTAAATGCGCTTGAAACAGTCAAACAATAAGCAAAATAGAAAAGCATGCCTTTAGGCATGCTTTTAGTTTGTTACTTTTTCTTTGTTACGACGGTATGCACCGTGATTTGTTGGTCCGACATATTGATTTAAAGCAAATGAATGGCGAATTGCTTCTGTAATAAACTCTTTTGCTGTATAAATAGCTTGTTTGACGTCACTGCCTTTTGCCAATTCAGCAGCAATCGCAGCTGAGTATGTGCATCCAGCACCATGTGTAAATGTCGTTTCAATACGTTCAGACTCTAAGATCTCAAATGTCTTTCCATCATAAAGCAAATCGATTGCTTTTTCGTGTGCTAATTTACTTCCACCTTTAATCAATACATATTTGGCACCAAGTTCAGAAATTTTCACGGCTGCTTCTTTCATTTGATCAACCGTTTTGATAGGGCCAAGTCCGCTTAATTGACTAGCTTCAAATAAGTTAGGCGTTACGACTGTTGCTTTTGGAACTAGTACATCACGCAAGCTGACAGTTGTTTCCGGATGAAGCGCTTCGTCTTCTCCTTTACATACCATCACAGGATCTACTACAACATTTTTTAAATCGTATTCTTCAATTGTTTTTGCCGCTAGTTCAATAATTTCCACTGAGCCAAGCATACCCGTTTTTAGAGCTTGTACGCCTACGCCTTTTACAATTGTTTTCAGCTGCTGTTCAACAGTGGAAGGTTGTTGTGGAAATACGTTATGAGACCAGCTGTTATCGGGATCCATTGTTACAATTGTTGTTAAAGCTGTCATTCCGTAAACACCAAGTTCTTGGAATGTTTTTAAATCCGCTTGAATGCCAGCTCCGCCGCTGCTATCAGAACCAGCAATGGTTAATGCTTTATTCATTGTCATAAAAAATCCTCCCGTATTTTAAGTTCATAGAGAAAATAGAGTAAAATTTCTACCGGGCGGCTTTTAGTTGCCCAATGTGTTTTAGATAAATTTCTTCCATTCACTTTTTCTTCTATTTTATCGCTTTTAATGTAGATATTCAATTTCTAAAAACTGTATGAATCCTACGTGTAATTTAGAATTATCATGACTGACTGTGAAGCATGAGTTAAATGAACGTTAGCGAATGAGATATAAGGTGGTTTGAACATTTACTTTACATAAACTTAAGAGTAACCACCTTCACAAGTAATCGCATGCTAAAAAACCTCTTATTAAAAGGCTTTTTACCTTATTGTACAAGCACTCTTTTTCTTAATGAATAAAATGAATAGAAACTTAAGAAAGGGTGATTCACATAAAAAAACATTATAATCATGACAGTTATAAAGATGCCCCGGATTCTTCTAATCAATCACAACTTCAAAAGAGAAATCACAAAGACTGTTATATGAAATCGAATTTAATGAGCGATAACTTCAAAACTGTTAAGACAGGTACTTTAAATGTTTGTATAATCGTATTACCAGGAGCTAAAGTTGATCGAAACTCTAAAGATAATCCGTCTACAGTTCCCAACCGTGTAAAAAGAGACATAGCGGCTGCTAATAGGATATGGAAACAATATGAGAAAAACCAATTAATCCAGGGGGTTACATTTACTATTACACGTTCATTTGTTTTTTTGGAAAACATCAGTGGCATTGTAAGTAATGCGGAAAATTTTCCAATTAGAGGAGCTAGTCATCTTACAATGGTACAAGCAATGCTTGAAACTGGCCGAAAAGTTTGTCAAGACGCTGATGTATACGTATTTTATATGAATGGAAATAGATTTGGGCCTGTTAATTTTGACTATTCATCGACTCTTGCTGTAACTTATAACTCTTTTCCACTTGTAATTATGACAAATGCAAGTACAGATGAGTATCTTCTTGCACATGAATTAGGTCACTTTATGTTTATTACGAATCGGTTTAACGAGACAGATGATCCTGAACCATTTCATGAATTAGATGGTAATCATAATAGAACGCCTAGCAACCTTATGTTTCCTACTCCTGAGTTCTGGCCAATGGTACCGGAGATTACCGGTGAACAGATACACAAAGCTTTAAATAGTCGTGTTTTTTACAGCTAATTGCTGTTTATTTAAAATAAAAACGCCCTTAACAGAGGGTTAAGGACGTTTTTTACTATCTATTAAATAGAAGCTAATTCTTTTTCAAGAGCTACGTCTACTGATACATAATCATAACCTAAATCATGTGCAACTGCTTCGTACGTAATAGCTCCGTTTGCAACGTTCACTCCTAATTTTAACGCTTCGTTTTGAGCGATTGCTTTGTGAACACCTTTAGAAGCAATTTGAAGTGCGTAAGGTACCGTTACATTTGTTAAAGCAATCGTTGATGTGCGTGGAACTGCTCCTGGCATGTTCGCAACTGCATAGTGTACAACACCGTGCTTTTCATAAGTAGGCTGATCGTGTGTTGTAATGTGGTCAATTGTTTCAACGATACCACCTTGGTCGATTGCTACGTCAACAATAACAGAACCTGGCTTCATGGTTTTCACCATTTCTTCTGTTACGAGTTTTGGAGCTTTTGCACCTGGGATTAATACTGCACCAATCACTAAATCTGACTCTGCTACTGCATCCGCAATGTTATAGGGATTTGACACTAGCGTATTGATTTGGTTGCCAAAGATATCGTCTAATTGACGTAGGCGTTCAGGACTTAAATCAATAATTGTTACATCAGCACCGAGGCCGATTGCGATTTTTGCAGCATTTGTACCAACACCGCCGCCTCCAATAATCGTTACTTTTCCGCGGCTAACTCCAGGAACACCCGCTAATAAAATTCCTTTTCCGCCGTTTGATTTTTGAAGGAATTGTGCACCAATTTGAGCAGCCATACGTCCTGCTACTTCGCTCATAGGTGTTAATAGAGGCAATGTACGATTGACTGCCACTGTTTCATAAGCAATAGCCGTTACACCGCTATCTTTTAATGCTTTTGCCAGTGCTGGTTCAGCTGCTAAGTGAAGGTAAGTGAATAAGATAAGACCTGGTCTAAAATAGCCGTATTCACTTGCTAATGGTTCTTTTACTTTCATGACCATTTCAGCTTGTGCCCACACGTCAGCTGCTGTCTCAACAATTTCAGCTCCGGCTTTTACATAATCTTCGTTTGTGAAGTTACTTCCAATACCCGCTTCATTTTCAATTAATACACGATGACCTGTACCAACAAATGATGCTACGCCTGCTGGTGTAATCGCTACTCGGTTTTCGTTGTTTTTGATTTCTTTTGGTACGCCAATAATCATGATTAATTTCCCCCTTGGTCGTTTGTGTATCTTTAGTATAAAGAAAGTTTTGTGAAATTTCTTTGTCTAGAAAGAAGAATTGAAGAAGCGGTTTTTGTTTAAACACACAAATGTAACCGCTTACTTATCAGAATTTTTAATTTTTATGTCAGGTTATCTAACATTGTTAAGGGAAGAAAACATAAAAAAAGAGCTATTTATTTATCGGAAAATAAATAAATAGCTTTCTGTTAAAAAATATAACATTATCTGTTATTTTTTATATTTCATTAACTTAATATCAATATAAAGAGTCATTTTTTGATTAACATCCTTTAAGTTGATATCACCAATCTCTGAAATTCGCTTTAATCGATAGCTAAGTGTATTCATATGCACATTTAATTCTTTGGCTGCTTCATTAATATTGTTATCATTATTTAAAAATACTTCAAGAGTCTCCACCAAGTTACTGTTATGACGAAGGTCATAATCAGTTAGCTTCTTTAAAGAATGGTTTTCAAATTGATCTTGAACGCGCTTGTCTAAAATAACATCTAGAAATTGATAAATACCTAATTCTTGATAGTTAATAATCTCTTTTGTTTCTTCTGGAAACTTACTTTTCATATCTAATACGTTCAAAGCTTCTTTATAGCTTTTTTCGATATGATCGTGCGATGAATAAATACTGCTGCAGCTGGCTTTAATTTGAGTAACATCAAAGCGTTCATGCATGTTTCCTCTAAAATAGTCTACAAAATCTCGCTGTTCATCAAGAGGATTTTCAACCGCATCCAAAGAAAGCAGTAAGATTAAATCATTGCAATCAATCGTATAAAGAACGATTTTTAAGCGGTGCATTGTTTTCAACATATACGAAATTTGGCGTTCAGCTTCAGGCGTAATATCTTCTTGGAAGCGGAAGATAGCAATGGAAAACGCTGATGGAGCCGTAATTTGAGCTTCATAAAACGCTTCTGAAATTTCTTGGCGAGACTTAATGTGGCCAGTTAATAATTTCCAGAAAAATTCCTGTGAGCGTTCCTCTCGTTTGTATTTTCGAATTTGAAGCTGCAGCAATTTGTTTTTTAATACATTCGCAGCTTTTTTTAATAGCTCCACTTCTTCATCGCCTAAGGCTTTCTCAATTTCCACAGCCCAAATGAATCCTAGAACTTCTTCATTTTTCCAGATAGAAATGGCTATACGATCTCCAAGCCCGATTTCATTTATATTTTTCACACGCACAGGTTCATTTGTCTCAAGCAGTTTCGGAATAATGCCTTCTTTCCATAAGTTGTTAATGACTTTTTCCGGAACTCTTCTTCCAATAATCGTAGCAATACGCGCTTGGTCCGTTCTTTCATCATGGGTGCTGTAAGCTAGTAAGCGATGATTAGCATCTTCAATCGTAATAGGGCAGTTCAATACCTCGCTAATGCGATCAGCAAATTCTTCAAGCGTATCAAAATTTTCTTTGAACGGATCTTTGATTGGTTTTGTCATATATAAAATCCCTCTTCGTAAAACAAAATAAGTACTAGTGCAGATTTTTTAGCTGCAGTAAATATAGTAAAACGGTAACAACCGTGTTGATCATCAATTCATTGAAATGATTAACTGCTTAATATTTTAACAAAAGTAATTGTTTAAGAAAATGTTAAAATGCGTCTAAAGGTAGTTAAGAATGTACGGATGATTAGTAACTGCGTTCATTTCACTTATTTTATCGAAATTTTCTTCAAAATAATCAATGTTCGGTGAGCATGATTCTTTTCAAATGTGTATAATAAAACGTATGATTATGGTTATATCAAACTTGAATCTGTAACTTTCTTTATGATATGTTCAGTTACGATTAGGTTGACCAATTCATATTACACATGAAGGGAAGAATTTAACATGGCAAAACAACAAATCGGTGTTATCGGTTTAGCGGTTATGGGGAAAAACTTGGCGCTAAACATTGAGAGCAGAGGCTATTCTGTTTCAGTTTATAACCGCTCTCCTGAAAAGACAGAAGAGTTCCTAAAAACAGAAGCAGAAGGTAAAAATTTTGCAGGTACATACAGTGTGGAAGAGTTTATTAATTCTCTTGAAAAACCGCGTAAAATTTTATTAATGGTTAAAGCTGGTGCTGCTACAGATGCAACAATTGATTCGTTAAAACCATACTTAGAAAAAGGCGACATTTTAATCGATGGCGGAAATACATTCTTCCAGGATACAATTCGTCGTAACAAAGAGCTAGAAGAATTAGGTATCCATTTCATCGGTACAGGCGTATCCGGCGGAGAAGAAGGCGCATTAAAAGGACCTTCAATCATGCCTGGCGGACAAAAAGAAGCATATGAACTTGTAAAACCAATCTTAACAGCTATTTCAGCGAAAGTTGAAGGCGATGATTGCTGCACATACATTGGACCAAATGGTGCAGGTCACTACGTAAAAATGGTTCATAACGGCATCGAGTATGGCGATATGCAGTTAATTTGTGAAGCATACTTCATCATGAAAAACGTATTAGGCTTAGAAACAGATGAATTACATGAAGTATTTGCTGAATGGAATAAAGGCGAGCTAGATAGCTACTTAATTGAAATCACAGCTGATATCTTTACGAAAAAAGATGAAGAAACAGGTAAAGCACTTGTAGACGTTATTTTAGATACTGCAGGTCAAAAAGGTACAGGTAAATGGACAAGCCAAAGTGCGCTTGATTTAGGTGTACCACTACCAATCATTACGGAATCTGTATTTGCACGCTTTATTTCAGCTATGAAAGAAGAACGTGTAAAAGCAAGCAAAGTATTGAGCGGTCCAAATGCAGCTGCATTTGAAGGCGATAAAACCGAATTAGTAGAAGCAATTCGTAAAGCATTGTACATGAGTAAAATTTGTTCATATGCGCAAGGGTTTGCTCAAATGAAAGCAGCTTCTGAAGAATATGACTGGAATTTACAGTACGGTGATATTGCAATGATCTTCCGCGGTGGTTGTATCATCCGTGCACAATTCTTACAAAAAATTAAAGAAGCTTACGATCGCGATGCAGATCTAACAAACTTATTGTTAGACCCATACTTCAAGGATATCGTAGAAGGCTATCAGTCGGCTCTTCGTGAAGTTATTTCAATTGCGGTTAAACAAGGTATTCCTGTACCAAGTTTCTCAAGTGCATTAGCTTACTATGACAGCTACCGTACAGAAACGCTACCAGCGAACCTTTTACAAGCGCAACGTGACTACTTCGGAGCTCACACATATCAACGTGTTGATAAAGAGGGCGTATTCCATACTGAGTGGTTAAAATAAAAAACAAGAAAAGCAGCTGTATACTACAGCTGCTTTTTTTATTTACTCTTTAGGTGAGAAGTTGTCTTCTCCGACTGGCCACCAGTGGAAACCGTCTTCAGCAAGCAATGCGTCTGATTCTTTTGGTCCCATTGAACCTGATTCGTAGTTCGGGAAGTTTTGTGCTTTTGTGCTTTCCCATGCTTCTGAGATAGTATCAACAAATTTCCAAGAAAGGGCTACTTCATCCCAGTGAGTAAAGTTCGTTGCATCTCCAAGCATGCAATCATAAATAAGGCGTTCATAAGCTTCCGGTGTATTCATTTTATCTCCACAGTTATTGCAATAGTTCAAGTTAATCGGTGTGGATGATGTGGCACCTGGCGTTTTACGCGCGTTCAAGTGAAGCGTAATGCCTTCTTCCGGTTGGATATGAATGACAAGCAAGTTTGGATGAATTTCTTTATCTTTATTGAAGTACAGGTTCATTGGTAAGTCTTTGAACTGTACAACAATTGTCGTTGCTTTTTCTTTCATGCGTTTACCTGTACGGATATAAATCGGTACGCCAGCCCATCTGAAGTTATCAATCATAAGCTTACCAGATACAAATGTAGCGGTATTAGACTCAGGATCAACCGAGTTTCCTTCGCGATAGCCGATAACTTCTTCTCCTTCAAGTACACCTTTGCCGTATTGACCTCGTACAAAATAATCATCTACTTCATCCACTGATAAAGAGCGAAGAGCACGCAATACTTTTACTTTTTCACTGCGAATTTCTTCCGGTGTTAATTTAATCGGCGGTTCCATTGCAAGTAGGGCCACCATTTGAAGCATATGGTTTTGTACCATATCTCGAAGGGCACCTGAAGATTCATAGTAACGGCCACGGTCTTCTACACCAAGCGTCTCACTAGACGTAATTTGGATGTTTGAAATGTATTGGTTGTTCCACATCGGTTCAAATAGAGCATTTGCAAAACGGATAACTTCGATATTTTGCACCATTTCTTTACCGAGATAGTGGTCGATACGATAAATTTGATCTTCCTTAAATGCATGGCGAATTTGTTCATTTAATTCTTTAGCAGAAGGATAATCATGGCCAAACGGCTTTTCAATGACTAGGCGGCTCCAGCCTTCTGTTTGTGTTAAACCTTCATTTTTTAAATTCGAAGCAATTGTTCCGAAAAATTCAGGTGCCATTGCTAGATAGAAAATACGATTTCCAGGCACGTTGTATTGCTCATCAAGGCTTTCTGTTAGGCTTTTTAATTCTTGATAAGAAGCGACATCTGTTACGTCAAACGGTTGGTAATAAAAATGTGAAGCAAACTTTTCAATGTCAGCGTCACTGTTTTTGAAACTGCTCACTGATTTTTTTACATTTTCGCGTAATTCGTCATTAGTCCAAGGTCTTCTTGCGACACCAACAACAGCGAAATCTTCCGATAGTTTGTTCGCTTTATATAAGCGGAAAATAGAGGGGAATAACTTACGTTTTGCTAAATCACCTGTAGCGCCAAAAATTACGATAATGGATTTTGGTTGTACATTTGTCATTACTTCTAGGACCTCACTTTGTCGTAGTTACGTTCAATTTTTTTCCGCTTTAACAGACAACACTTAAATGAAATCTGGGGATTCATTGCCCGTTAAACTCGGCCTTTATAAACAAACGAATGATTGCTTGTTTACCTTTTCCTTTATGTATAGAACTACTAATAAATTGTAACGATTTTAAAGGGTTAACGCAAATAGATTAAAACAATTTGTAGTTATTATTCCATGTTTTTAACAAGTTTAAAAGTATTTTGTTTCGAATACGGAGAAAAAGCTACCGTTATTTTAACAGTAGCTTTTCTCATTTATTTATATTGATACAGGGAACCGATAGATTTTTTTGTTGAAAATGGCAGCTCAGGGCTATCGGCAATGATAAAAATAGGACAGTGCATTAAAAGTGGATGTTTTTCGAAAAAGGAAGCATCAGCGTGATAGATAGACGATAGAATAACAGGGAGCTGTTCTAAAAAGTGAAGGTAGCGTGTAATGGTTTCATCTGTTGATGTATGCGCACCGATGTAATAATACACAGTAAGGGAATAAAAACCTTTATCGAAGACGAAGGATGCTAAATATTCGTTCCGCTCTTTTTGCATATGATCGTAGGCAAATTCAATGCCGATTTGAATGGAAGGAACAGAAGTGTGTTGACCTGGGAAAACGGTGTATTTTCTTGGTATCATTGGTTCAACGGGTGTAACACCCAGGCTGTAGGTTACGTCTATTTGGTGGGGATTGCTGATGATCATATGGAATCCCTCCTTTAATATAAAAATACACTCTTTATAAGTGTATACAAAGTTTCATTGAACATGACAATATTAAAATATGCCCAGGCTCTCAGCGTATTTAAAGCAGGCAACGTTTGAGCAGGCGGCAGAGTTTACGATAAAATAACAAAAAAGATTATTATGAGGTGATAAGCAATGAGTATTTTAAAAAATGACTGGGCTCCTTTATTAGAAGAAGAATTTCAAAAAGACTATTACATACAGCTTCGAGAATTTTTAGTGGATGAATATAATCACCACACCATTTATCCTGATAAATATGATATTTTTAACGCTTTACACTATACGGATTATAAAAATGTAAAAGTTGTCATATTGGGACAAGATCCTTATCATGGACCAAATCAAGCGCATGGACTGAGCTTCTCTGTTCAACCAGGAGTCAAAACACCGCCTTCTTTAGTGAATATTTACAAAGAGCTGAAAAATGAAATGGACTATCACATTCCGAATAACGGTTATTTAGTCAAATGGGCAGAACAAGGTGTTCTTTTGCTTAACACTGTTTTGACGGTTAGAAGAGGGGAAGCGAATTCTCACAAAGGAAAAGGATGGGAACAGCTGACGGACCGCATTATTGAATTAGTGGCACAAAAAGAGGAGCCGGTCGTGTTTTTGCTGTGGGGCAAACATGCACAAGCTAAAAAAGAGCTCATTCATCATTCACACCATTTAATTTTGGAAAGCCCGCATCCTAGCCCATTTTCAGCTAATCGAGGCTTTTTTGGCAATAATCATTTTCAACGAGCAAATGAGTTTTTGCTCCAACACGGACGTCAATCCATCGATTGGCAAATTGATGATGTGTAAAAGTGAGCATTTCATGAAGATTAGCTTCAGACATAGCCTCCTATTTCATCTTTTGATAAAATAGCTGTATAAAGTCATATTGAATGTAAGATGAGGTGTCTACATGGATATAAAAATGGCGCAGCTCCTTGATAAAATTAGTGCAGAAGTACAAAAAGCGAAGCACCATTCGAATAGTGGGAACGTTCGAGATCAATTGGTTGCTATCAAAGCACTGTGTGAGCTTGCATTAGATCAAAATGAAGAGGTTTCAGCATCGAAACCTGTCTCGGTTTCAAAACCTGTTGTCATGTCTTCACCGGAAATTATGCAATCGCCTGAGATTATGCAGCAACAGATTATTCAGTCATCCAAACCTAATTTTGAAGGAACGAAATTGAAATCAGATGATGCAAACGGCGATAGTTTGTTTGATTTCTAAAGTGAGGAGAAAAACATGAAACTATTTTTAATAATCGGTGCAATCAATGCGATGTTAGCGGTTGCTCTTGGTGCCTTTGGAGCACACGGGTTAGAAGGGAAAATCTCAGAGAAGTATTTAGAGGTATGGAAAACAGGAGTGCAGTACCAAATGTTCCATGCAATGGGGCTGTTCGTTATTGCGTTTTTATTAAGCAAATTTCCTCAGTCTTCTTTGTTAACAGCTTCGGGCTGGATTATGTTTGCAGGGATTGTGCTGTTTTCAGGCAGTCTCTATGTATTAAGTACGTCCGGTATTAAAGTTCTTGGCGCGATTACTCCCCTAGGTGGAGTTGCTTTTATTGTAGCCTGGATTTTAATTGTTGTTGCAGCTGTAAAATGGCTATAAAAAAACCCCTGAAAAGGGGTTTTTTTAACGCGGAGAATAATTGCTCAACTGCTGGCCTCCACCGCCAAATGGATAATTGTATTTAATTTCTTCATCGAAGGTAATGTAATCAAGATAAACCATAAGCAGTACATAGCGCGTTCCAGTCTGTGGATCACTTAAAATGATATGATCGCGTCCGGCCGCTTCAATAATACCTCTAAAGACCTTCGCGTTCCACTGCGTATTATTTTCAAACGTCATATATACAGTCGCTATTTTTCCTCGATTTAAACGTAAAATATTTTCAATATATGATTCTTCAATAGGCAGTTGATTTGGGTCTTGCGGGGCACCACTGCCTCCAGAAGAGGTAGGGGGTGGCCCTCCTTGGCTTTGCCCTTGAACCTGCGGCTGGCCGCCTGGCTGGGGCTGCTGCGGCTGAGGCATATAATAAGGGTAGTTTGGACTCATATACGGATTTTGCATATATTGCTGTTGCGGTTGATTAGACTTTGGTTTTTTCATAGGAACCTCCTTCAAACAAAAAGAAATTAGTAAACTCCTGGACAATCAGCTTGAGTTGGTGCAAAGAAACAGTGAGATTTAAATCGTCCTGTGTTATTTTGGTTATACCATTGAGCAGGACAGTCGCCGCTGGGCTTGAAAAACCACAGTGAGTTTTCCGCGGGGTTAAAACGTTCCCCTCTTAATACACGTCGTGCAAGTGTAATTTCAGACTGGCGGGCACGCTGATAAAAGTAGCCTTTTTGAGTTGCTTCAAATCCGCCTGGGTTTTGAAATACCATCTGACGAATGGTTCTTATATTTCTAAAATCCAAACAGGGAGCTTTAGCGCGGTTCACGCCTACATTTCCTACCAGTAACATCCCTTGTTTTCCTTCACTTTCAGCTTCAGCTCGAATGAGTCTGGCTAGGAGCTTAACATCTTCTTCGTTGTGTGCAACGACTGCCATTATCCCACCTCGCTTACTTGTGACACTGTTGTATATATATGGTCCTGTAGATGCGAATATGCCATGGGTAGAAAATAAAAAAACCTGTTTCCAAGTGGAAACAGGTTTTTTATATACTAAATTTTATAAAAGAGATGAACGCTTTTGCAGCTTAGTTTAAACGTGTAAAAAGCGTGCAATAGCTTCTTCTTTTAATAAATTTCCGACAAAGAAGCTGCCAAATTCCCCGTAGCGAGCACTTACTTCGTCAAAACGCATTTCGTATACTAATTTTTTAAATTGAAGAACGTCATCTGCAAAAAGAGTAACGCCCCACTCATAATCATCAAACCCAACAGAACCCGTAATGATTTGCTTTACTTTTCCAGCGTATTGACGTCCAATCATTCCGTGGCTGCGCATTAAGCTGCGTCGTTCTTCCATAGGAAGCATGTACCAATTGTCATTTCCTTGACGACGTTTATCCATTGGATAAAAGCAAACGTGACTAGCTTTTGGTAAAGTTGGATATAGTCTAGCTTGGATTTGAGGATTTTCATAAGGATCCTCCCCAGCAGGTAAGTAGTTGCTTAATTCAACTACTGATACATATGAATAAGTAGGAATGGTAAACTCAGCAAGCTTTGTTTTGTTAAATTCTGTTTCAATTTCATTTAGTTCTTCCATAGTAGGACGAACAAGCATTAGCATAAAATCTGCTTTTTGGCCGACAATGGTATATAAAGCATGACTGCCTTGCTTTTCAGCTTCAGTTCCTTTCCATTTCTCAATCAAACCTAAAAATTCATGGATGGCCGCTTGGCGATCGTCGCTTGATAACTGCTTCCAAGCGCCCCAATCGATTGAACGGAAATCATGAAGTGCATACCAACCGTCTAATGTTTGTGCTGCTTCTGCCATTTCGTTTCACTCCTATTGTCCGATTATGATAAATTCCAATTCTACTATATCATAGTTTGTCCGAAGAACTGGAATGAAAAACCTGTGATTTTGTGACTAAACTTTAAACAATTGTTGCAAAGTAAAAACAGGTTTTATTTTGAGTGTTAGCGGAAAATTAAGAATTAAAAGACTTTTTCGTAATCATGGATTCTTGAAGGACATGCCTTTGATTTTTAAAAAAAGTGGAGTATCCTATTATGAGAAAAGTTTTTTACATATCGAGGAGGATTTACTTTGAGTGATTTATTTACAGGTTTAAAACAAAAAGTATCAGCTAGCGATGTATCAATCGTATTCCCAGAGGGATTAGATGAGCGCGTATTAGGTGCTGTTTCTCGTTTAGCTGCCGACAATATCTTAAAGCCTATCGTTGTTGGAAATAAAGACGCGGTAGCATCAAAAGCAGCAGAATTAAACGTAAAATTAGACGGTGTTGAGGTTTTAGATCCTCAAAGCTACTCTGAATTTGATGAAATGGTGGCAGCATTTGTTGAGCGTCGTAAAGGCAAAGCAACAGAAGAAGATGCTCGCAAAATTTTATTAGATGAAAATTATTTTGGCACAATGCTTGTTCATATGAACAAAGCTGACGGTCTTGTAAGCGGAGCTGCTCATTCTACAGCAGACACGGTGCGACCTGCTCTACAAATTATCAAAACAAGACAAGGTGTTAAGAAAACATCTGGCGTATTTATCATGGTTCGCGGCGATCAAAAATACGTATTTGCTGACTGTGCAATTAATATTTCACCTGACAGCCAAGATTTAGCTGAAATTGCTATCGAAAGTGCTCGTACAGCTGAAATGTTCGATATCGATCCTCGTGTTGCTATGCTAAGCTTCTCAACAAAAGGATCAGCAAAATCTCCGGAAACAGAAAAGGTAGCAAACGCAGTAGAAATTGCAAAAGAATTAGCACCAAGCGTAACATTAGACGGCGAATTCCAATTCGACGCAGCATTTGTTCCTTCTGTAGCTGAAAAGAAAGCACCAGGTTCAGTGATCAAAGGAGATGCAAACGTATTTGTATTCCCAAGCCTTGAAGCAGGTAACATTGGTTACAAAATTGCACAGCGCTTAGGAAACTTCGAAGCAGTAGGTCCAATCTTACAAGGTCTAAACAAACCGGTAAACGATCTATCTCGCGGTTGTAACGAAGAAGATGTGTACAAGCTTGCTTTAATCACAGCTGCTCAAGCACTTTAATAAAAAAACTCCGTCCTAGGGCGGAGTTTTTTTATTCGGCTAATGAACCCAACGCTTTTTCATTGCGGTCATACATGCGCTGCAGCTGCGTCTCAAACAGCATTTGTTCGGTAGCATTTAAAGGCATATTTACAAGAGAAGAGCTCATGCTATTCAGTGTTTGCAATAAAAGCAGCATGACATCAGAAACGGTTAAATCAATCTGTAATAGTTCAGATAGAGAAGCCATTGTATGAGGCTCGATATCTGGGTATGAAAATTTAGTTTCTGTGTTTTGGAGCCCTTTTTTGTAAAACTCTTGAATGAGAGAAGCGCGTTTAGAGCCGCTTCCGTTAACGCATAAGTAAATTTGTACGGCCACACCGCCGCGAACGCGTCGCTGTGAAATGCCTGCAAATTTTTGATTGCGAATGCTCAAATCAAAGCTGCCGGGACAATAGGATCCTACGATTTCCTTCGCTTCAATTGCGGTACCGTAAGATGCAAACATGGCCTTAATCAAATCAAACATGGCTTCATAGCCACGATCAATATCAATTCCTTTTTCTGCATCTGGAAAAATTAAAGAAATGTTTAGAACATCTTGATCAAGTACGACAGCGAGGCCGCCTGAATTGCGGACGATTGTTTTATACCCTTGTTCATGTAAATAAGCTGCACCTTCAGCCAGGTGAGGGAGCTTTGTATCTTGAATGCCTAATACAATCGTATCGTGATGCACCCATGAGCGCATGACAGCTGGAGATTCACCTCTTCCAACGGTTGTACAAAGCGTGTCATCGATGGCAAAAGAATGACGGGCATCAAAATGAGGACCTAGACTGGATTGATCAATAATACGCCAAGCGGGCTGTGCTAAAAGTTTCAAACTATTCTGCTGCATATCTCAAACCCCTTTATAAACAGTAAACGAACATATTATAGCATAAAGGCGTCAGGTCATTGTCTGTAAAATAGAAAAAGAAGAAAGCAGAGCCAAGTTTGACATCCCTCTTTCTTCGTTCGTGTAGCTTATTCAGCCATTTTCTCAAGATTTCCGTTACGATCCATTTTAAACGTAGTAGAAGAACGCTCTTCTTCATCAAATAGAGCTAACTTTCGCGCACGGTTCATGATTTGCATTAATGTTTCATAGTCTTCTTGAATAGTAGTAGCATTAGCTTCGAGATGTTTAATTTGTTTTTCCAACTCTGTGTTTTTCTTAGCTAACTCTGCATTTTCTTGCATCAAGCGTTTGTTTTCGCTTTGCAATGCTTGTAAATTGCTCGCTTGATTTGGCATTGTTTGCAAGAAGCGAATAACATCAGCCATTGAAAGCTCCTCACTGCTGCTTCTTTCTACGTGTGTTTCAGGTAAGCTATATGTTGCTGTAGGCGCAGACATCATTTGTTCCACATGCTCTACAGATGCTGGTGGCGTATATAATAATTTTTTTTTGCCTTGCTCTTGTCCAAGTGCACGCATACGCTGTTTTCGCTGTTTTTTAGCTAGCTGCAGTGCTTTTTCATACTGATGGCGTACAACAGCATTCCATCTGAATCCACATGCTGCTGAAGTTCGATTTAATTCATCTCCAACTTCTTCAAACGCATTCAACTGCGTACTTCCTTCGCGGACATGGCGCAATACTGTTTCAGCTAATAATAAGTCGTTTTCTTCTGTCCAAGCATCTTGTCTATCTTTCACTTTGTTCACTCCTCTATTTTCCATGACTCATAGTAATCATGTTTTGTAGTATCATCATGTACAAAAAATCCATACTTTATACCATTTCTTCTAGGAGTATGATAGATTTTGCTTCCTTCTTTAACTTGCATCGGACTTCAAATAGGGGTAAAATACCCCTTAGACAAAATGATGAACCAATTTTGAAAGGATTGTGTCAACATGGCAAATGAATTTAGAATTTGTGATGATTGTCAGGCAACAAACGTCAAAACGTTGTTACCTCGACTTAAAAAAATAGATGAACAAGCTGAAGTACAAATCGGTTGCCAGTCTTACTGTGGACCCGGACGTAAAAAGTCATTTGCATTTGTAAATAACCGTCCTGTAGCAGCGCCAACAGAGGACGAATTAATCGAGAAGATTGAAAAAAAAGTAAAAAAATAGATAGTGAAACAATAAATAGCTGCTTTTCTGCTACTTATTTGTCGAACGAGCTTCTTACAAACAGAATCGCCTTGTTTGTTAGGTAAATCACCTTGGTTGCTTGACAAGGTGATTTTTTATTCTGAATAGGAAAATAGGAAGTGAGTGTCGAAAAATTATAGCAACAACAAAGTGAAGATAGAGAGGTATGTAAATGACATATCCTAATGAAAAACTCAGTGAAGAAAAAGTATTTAAAGATCCTGTTCACCGCTATATCCATGTAAGAGATCGTGTTATTTGGGAGCTAATTGGGACAGCCGAATTTCAAAGGCTGCGTCGTATTAGACAGCTAGGAACGACATACTTAACGTTTCATGGGGCTGAACACAGCCGTTTTAGTCATTCCTTAGGTGTTTATGAAATTGTGCGCCGTATTATTGACGACGGTTTTCAAGGACGCCCTGAATGGAATGAAGATGAGCGTCTTCTTTGTCTTTGTGCTGCTTTACTGCACGATTTAGGTCACGGTCCGTTTTCACATTCATTTGAGAAGGTTTTCCACTTAGATCATGAAGAATTTACACAAGCCATTATCGTAGGTGACACGGAGGTAAATCAAGTGTTGACGAAAGTGGGAAAGGATTTTCCTAAAAAAGTGGCCGAAGTAATCGCGAAAACATATGAAAATAAGCTTGTCGTTAGTTTAATTTCCAGTCAAATTGATGCAGATCGCATGGATTATTTGCAGCGTGATGCGTATTACACAGGAGTAAGCTACGGTCACTTTGATATGGAACGAATTCTTCGTGTTATGCGTCCTCGGGAAGACCAAGCCGTGATTAAACACAGCGGTATGCATGCGGTTGAAGATTATATTATGAGCCGCTACCAAATGTACTGGCAAGTGTATTTTCATCCTGTTACGAGAAGTGCTGAAGTTATTTTGACAAAAATTTTACATCGCGCGAAAGAGCTCCATCATCATTACTATGAGTTCAAGCAGGAGCCCACTCATTTTTATTCGATTTTTGAAGAAGAAATATCGCTAAAAGAGTATTTGAAATTAGATGAATCTGTTATTTTATTTTATTTTCAAGCATGGGAAGAAGAAGAGGATGAAATTTTATCTGATCTATGCCGAAGATTTATGAATCGTCAGCTTTTTAAATACATTGAGTTTAATCCAAATTCACAAATGAAAATGTGGATGGAGCTTACAACACTTTTTAAAAAAGCGGGCATTAACCCAGATTATTATTTAGTCGTCGATTCTTCAAGCGACCTACCATACGATTTTTATCGACCGGGTGAAGAGGAAGAACGTTTGCCGATTCATCTGTTGATGCCAAATAATGAAGTGCGTGAATTATCACGTCAGTCGGAGATTGTTGAAGCAATTTCAGGGAAAAAGAGAACCGATCATAAATTATATTTTCCACAAGATCTCATTGATCAATTGTCGTCTAAGCGAAAAGTTAAAGATCAGATTATAAACTTACTAAAAGGAGATCAGAGTTAAATAGTATAGGAGTTGAAGGGGCTGTGTTAAACGATCACGCAAAGATTGTGAAAGTATTTTCCGCGGCGGGAGAAGTTGTTGGCAGAAAAAAGTTACAAAAGATGATATTTATCGGAAAAAAACTGAAGTTTCCTTTTTATGAAAAGTATAATTTTCACTTTTTTGGACCTTATTCTGAGGAATTAACGCTTCGAATTGAGGAGCTGTGTAACTTGGGCTTTTTAAGTGAAATTAAAGAGAAAAAAGGCGGGTATATGCAGTATCGTTACGTATTAACAGAAGCGGGAGAAGGATTTTTAAGTCACTATGATTTAGAGCTTCCTCACTTGCAGGAATGTATGAAGGATATGAACGAGCAAAGCTCTAAATTTTTGGAGCTCGTCTCTACGATTTTATATTTTGATAACTTATCTAAAGAAGAAGTAAAAGAAAAAGTGTTTACGTTAAAGCGTAAGCAAAACTATACAGAAGAAGACATTGCAGAAGCATACGAATATATTGAAAAACTTCAGGCAACTCTGTCTGTACATTAAAAAGATGCCATAGGTCAACTCCTATGGCATTTTTTTTATGTAGGCGTTATTGATCGCTCATGCGCTTGCCCGCTACAGCGTAATGGTTTTTAGACATTTCTTCGATGATAATGGATACTTTTTCAGGTGATGCACCTGTTGTTTCTACAACAGCATCCGTCACTTTTTCAACAAGAGCTCTTTTTTGATCATCTGTACGGCCCTCAAGCATCTTAACAGTTACAACTGGCATAATGTGTACACTCCTTTTTGGTCAGTATATGATTAGTGTACCCGTTTTCTGAATAAAATGACAGTATGAGGTAGTGATGCAGGTCATAATCTGTAGTATACTTTTTATCATAACATCGATGCTAAAAACCAGGTGGGGCCATAGGGAGCCCATGTCTGGTTTTTGAGACCTTTGAGGCCATATTCAAGAAGTCTTGTATCCTTCTTCGTAAGCAAACGGTTTATTTAGTAGATATGATGTGTAGAAATTATTTTAAAATAAAGGAGATAAAGAGTGGAACATTTTTTAGCTTTTTCATTGCAAGACCTTCCTTACGTGGTGATGACCCTTATTGTTGCATTCACACTGCATGAGTTTGCACATGCGTATGTAGCTTATTTATTTGGAGACCACACGGCTAAAAAGCAAGGAAGGCTAACGCTTTCTCCGCTGGCACATTTAGATCCATTTGGAACGCTTTTGTTAATTATCGCAGGTTTTGGGTGGGCGAAGCCGGTTCCTGTTAATCGCTATTTCTTTAAAAAGCCTCGTTTAGCTGGTATTCTAGTATCGATAGCGGGACCGTTTAGCAACTTGTTGTTGGCATTTATCGGCTTGCTTATTTACTATTTGATGAACAATGCCGCAGTGGACAACGATGCGCTTTATCGTTTTTTTACATTATTTATTCAAATAAACCTAACACTAGGCGTATTTAACTTGTTGCCTTTTCCGCCTTTAGACGGCTACCGCGTGATTGAAGATCTCGTTCCGCCGTCTACGCGAGCCAAAATGACGCAGTATGAGTCTTGGGGTATTTTTGTATTTTTGATTCTTGTGATTACACCTCTGGATCGAATTGTAATCTGGCCGCTTCTAAACGGAGCAGCAACGTTTGTGATGAATATCTTTCAGCAGATATTAGCACCACTGATTTACTAAATAGAGGAGGCTTACTATGACTCAGCCAAAAAAGAAAAGTATAGGATTTAATATCATAAAAGACGATTCAACCGACGGCCACGGCGGCTACGGGGTTGGAGCGTTAAGTTTAGAAAACATTTCACCGGTTTTTGTTTGCCCAAGCGATGAAGAAGTATTTGTCGATATTGGTGCGATGCATGCCAGAAGTGTAGTAGAAAAAGGAATTAAGTTCTTACCGAATAAAGACGAGGTGCCAAACGGCAAGTTATATTGGCTTGTATGGGTAACGATTGATCGCAAGCAAGAAGGACCTTACTACGCAGGTATGACAGCATGTGAAATGACCGTTGATCGTGAAATTCGCCGCGGCTATAAGTCACTTCCTGAACATGTAAACAAAATGGATAAATCCTTAAAACGACGCATTATGGTAGAAGAAATGGATAACAAGTCTAAGGCTTTGCTTCGTGAGTTTTTGAAGTCTCATAATGAAGAAATCTGGACGTTATCTAATGATGACTTAAAAGAAGCGCTTCAAACATCGTAATGCTAAAAAAAGCTTAAGGCCAAGGCCTTAAGCTTTTTTTAATCAAACCATTTTGGGAACCAGTGAAATTTTTTACCTTCTGTTTCACGCTCTTTTTTCTTCGTTTTTGCTGCATGATCGATGTGATCAGTACAATATGTTTTAGGCTGTGTTCCAGTTAAATAATAAGCTTTATATTGAACAGGACATGATTTGGATGCTAACTTTCCATTTTGAGGATTAATGTTGACGCTCATTAATCCGTTTGGTGCTTTAAACTTTTCTTTTTTCTTCCCTTTTAAAGCATCTTCCATAAATAGCGCCCACATTTTTTTTGCGTATCCTTTTTCAGCTACATCATCCATTGTCCTTCCTTGATCATATCCAACCCAAACGCCTGAAACGAGCTGAGGAGAGTAGCCAATCATCCAGCTATCCGTAGAGGTTGTGCCGGATTTTCCCGCGTAAGGACGAGATACATATTTAGAAATAGGCTTTCCTGTGACGGTTGTGTAGCCATTTAGCTTTTGATTAAACATGCCTGTCATTAAATGGGTAGTAAGAAAAGCATAGCGTCTATCAATGACTTGTTTCCGTTCAGAAGGAGCTTGATAAACAACTTCTCCGTCATGGGTTTCAATTCGTTTAATAAATGTTGGACGAATTTCTTTTCCGCCATTAGCAAAGATGCCGTACGCATTAACCATATCAATGACTTTGACAGGTGAAGTTCCAAGAGCTAAAGATGGAACTTTCTTTAAAGGTGATGATATACCAAGTGTTTTAGCGGTTTCGATCAAGCGATTTTCCCCAATGAACAAATGCGTTTTGACCGCATAAATATTGTCTGAAAGTGCGATGGCTTGAGCCATTGTAATAGGCGCATCTGCATAATAATTGTGATAGTTACTAGGCGTGTATGTCGAAACACCATCTTCTAATTTGAACGTCGTTTCTTCACTTTTCATTGGAGTGGATTCAGTAAAACCATCTTTTAATGCCGCATAGTATAAAAATGGCTTCATCGTTGAGCCAGGCTGTCTTACTGCTTGAGTAGCGCGGTTAAACGGGCTCTTTTCATAATCTCTTCCACCAATAAGAGCTTTCACTTGTCCATTTTTAGGATTCATCGCAACAAATGCACTTTGTACGTCTGAAGAGCTGCTGATAACATCTTTCATTTTTTCTTCTGCCGTTCGCTGCATCTTTTCATCCAGCGTTGTATAAACGCGAAGTCCATTTGTATAAATCATGGTTTCATCAATGCCTAAATCTTGCTTTAATTCTGCTAGCGCTGCATCCATAAAGTAAGAAGCGTCTTCTTTGTTAGGATCTTTTTCAGCAGGCTTTGAAAATGCTAGGGGAGTTACCAGCGCTTTTGTTGCTTGCTTCGACGTAATAATTCCATCCTCTTTCATGAGAGATAAAATGATATTTTGTCGCTTTTTTGCATTTTCCTGATGAATAAGAGGAGAGTAGTAGCTAGGGCCTTTTGGAATACCGGCTAACATACTCGCTTCACTTAACGTCAAATTTTTGGCGTGCTTATCAAAGTACAGCCTAGCTGCCGCTTCAATTCCATAAGCTCCATGGCCGTAGTAAATCGTATTCATGTAGCCTTCTAGAATTTGGTCTTTGCTATAATTCATTTCTAACCGAATCGTATACAGAGCTTCTTGAAGCTTTCGAGTCCACGTTTTGTCGTGCTCTAAAAACAAGTTTCGTGCATACTGCTGAGTAATAGTACTCGCACCTTGTACTTTTCCCATAGCTTTTATATCAGCTACAATTGCTCCGGCGATTCGATGCATATCAAAGCCGTGATGCTCATAGAAGCGCTTATCTTCAACGGCTAAAGTCGCATCTTTTACGTAAGGTGAAATTTGATTAAGTGAAACCCAGTAGCGCTTTTGTCCATTGTGAACTTCATCAAGAACTTTACCGTTTGCTGAGTAGAAAACAGCTGTTTGAGAAACGTTTAGCGGAGGGGGGCCAGCGATTTTGGCGTAGAGAAAGATGCTTATGTAGGCAAACAACAATAAAGCCCCCGCTAATATACCAAGGACGAGAAGAATTCGGAAGATGCGTCTTGCCTTTTTTAAATGTTCGGTTAATACCGTTTCCATTTCTATTCACCACCAATATGTGTCACTATGCACCATACATGTTGCTTTCAACACAACAAAATTCTATTAAAAGAGCGGTGCAAGTAGATTCTAAAGCTTGTATCTATCATCAGTATGAAATAGAAAAGGAGGTTTTAAACCTCCATTGCTAAAAATTTTACTTGCTTTTTTGCTGAATTCATCTATACTTTTTTCATGTTTGTATAAATTATGTTAGGGTAATCTATGCATAGGTTAATTCTCAAAATAGAAGGGAAGATTTTGAAATGGAATTATGGTTCACAGAAAAGCAAACAAAGAACTTTGGTATTACAGCTAAAATTAATCGCACTTTACATACAGAGCAAACGGAGTTTCAAAAATTAGACATGGTTGAAACAGAAGAGTTTGGTAACATGCTCCTACTTGACGGTATGGTTATGACAACAGAAAAAGATGAGTTCGTTTATCATGAAATGGTTGCACATGTACCGTTATTTACGCATCCAAATCCAGAAAACGTACTAGTTGTAGGTGGAGGAGACGGAGGCGTAATTCGTGAAATCTTAAAACACCCAAGCGTAAAAAAAGCGACGTTAGTTGATATCGATGGAAAAGTTATTGAGTACTCAAAAAAATTCTTACCTTCAATTGCGGGTAAACTAGAAGATCCTCGTGTTGATGTACAAGTAGATGACGGATTTATGCACATCGCTAAAAGCGAGAACGAATACGATGTCATTTTAGTGGATTCAACAGAGCCAGTAGGTCCAGCTGTGAATTTATTTACAAAAGGATTCTATGCAGGTATCTCAAAAGCACTTAAAGAAGATGGTATCTTTGTTGCTCAATCGGACAACCCTTGGTTCACGCCAGAACTTATCTCAAATGTTCAGCGTGATGTAAGAGAAATCTTCCCGATTACACGTCTATACGTAGCAAATATTCCAACATACCCAAGCGGTTTATGGACATTTACAATAGGCTCAAAGAAACATGATCCATTGGAAGTAAGCGAAGATCGTTTCTTTGATATTGATACAAAATATTACACAAAAGAATTGCACAAAGCGGCATTTGCCTTACCTAAATTTGTGCAAGATCTTATTAAATAAGTTATCACATACAAGTGAGATGCCAGAGGTTTAAGGCTGGCATCTTTTCTATGAGTAATGAAGGAGGAACAAAATATGCGTTTTGATGAAGCTTATTCAGGTAATGTATTTATTGGCAGTCACCCTGTTTTTGAAGAAAGTGAAGCGGTTCTTTACGGAATGCCAATGGACTGGACAGTTAGCTATCGTCCAGGTTCACGATTTGGCCCAACTCGTATTCGTGAAGTATCAATTGGATTAGAAGAATACAGCCCGTATTTAGATCGGGAGCTAGAAGAAGTGAAATATTTTGATGCAGGAGATATTCCACTTCCATTTGGGAATCCTCAGCGCAGCTTGAACATAATTGAAGAGTATATCGACCAGCTTTTAGCAGCGGACAAGTTCCCATTAGGCATGGGCGGAGAGCATTTGGTTTCTTGGCCTGTTATGAAAGCTATGTATAAAAAATACCCGGATTTAGCCATTATCCATATGGATGCTCACACAGACCTTCGTGAAGAGTATGAAGGAGAACCACTTTCTCATTCCACTCCAATTCGTAAAGTTGCTGAACTAATCGGACCGGAGAATGTTTATTCATTTGGTATTCGTTCAGGAATGAAAGAAGAATTTCAATGGGCAAAAGAAAACGGTATGCATATTTCAAAATTTGAAGTTCTAGAGCCGTTAAAAGAGATTCTACCAACACTTGCAGGTCGTCCTGTTTATGTAACAATTGATATCGATGTATTAGATCCAGCGCACGCTCCTGGTACAGGAACAGTAGATGCAGGCGGTATCACATCAAAAGAGCTTTTAGCTTCTATTCACGCAATTGCTAAATCAGATCTTCGTATTGTCGGAGGAGATTTAGTCGAAGTAGCTCCAATTTATGATCCGTCTGAACAAACAGCTAATACAGCAAGCAAGCTTATTCGCGAAATGATCTTAGGCTGGGTTCAAAAGAAATAAATAAAGTAAAAAGGCGGCCGCCTACGGCCGCCTTTTTTGTTTGAAATATGTGAGTACGTCAAACACAGTGAAAAAAGGAATTCTCGGCTTATCTATCATATTTCCTTTGAAGTATTATTGAATTCTTTCTTTAGAATGTTTATACTATTTAAGTTATAACGTATTCATTTTAATAAGGAAGTGTCTTTTGTGAGTAACGCTTCAGAAGTCAAAAAACCCATTGAAGTTAAAATTGTGACGGATATCCGTGATGGTCACCGAAAAGAGACAACATCGGTAAATGCAAAAGGTATGTATTATGAAAAAGGATCGAAAATTTATCTTACATACACAGAGCGCCAAGAGGAAATCGGAGATATTAGAACAATGGTAAAAATTAGCGAAGACGAAGTATCAATTAACCGAACTGGTGCTGTTCAAATGAAGCAATCGTTTCGTAAAAAGGTACAGATCGAAGGAACTTATATAAGCCCTTATGGACGTATGGATTTACTAACATTCGCTCATAACATTGAATATAAACAAATGACTCAAAAGGGTCGGTTATTTTTAACGTATGATCTAGAAGTACAGGGTCAGCCTACCGGGAAATATGCGTTAACCATTACATTCAAGGAGGAGAAAAAATGAACATCGTCGAACAAGTGCAGCAAAAATTAAAAGCTGAAATTCAAGATGCTGTGGTCAAAGCAGGACTTGCTGAAAAAGCAGAACTTCCAGAAGTTCTATTAGAAACCCCAAAAGATAAAACACATGGTGATTATTCTACCAATATGGCTATGCAGCTAGCTCGTATTGCCAAAAAAGCACCGCGTGTTATCGCTGAAGAGCTTGTAGCAAACTTCGATAAATCAAAAGCATCTATCGAAAAAATTGACATTGCAGGCCCTGGATTCATCAACTTTTATATGAATAACTCTTATTTAACAGAGCTTATCCCAACGATTATAAAAGCTGGTGAAGCATACGGTGAGACAAACGTAGGGAACGGACAAAAAGTACAGGTTGAGTTTGTTTCAGCTAATCCGACAGGAGATTTACATTTAGGACATGCCCGCGGTGCTGCAGTTGGAGACTCATTATGTAATGTTCTTGAAAAAGCAGGTTACGATGTATCACGTGAATACTATATCAATGATGCTGGTAACCAAATTAATAACCTGGCTTATTCAGTAGAAGCACGCTACATGCAGGCTCTTGGTTTAGAGAAAGAAATGCCTGCAGACGGCTATCATGGTGCTGATATTATAAACATCGGAAAAGAGTTAGCAAAAGAGCACGGAGACAAGTATGTAAACGCCTCTGAAGAAGAGCGTTTTGAATTCTTCCGTCAATACGGATTAGATTATGAGTTAGCTAAATTAAAGCGTGATCTTGAACAGTTCCGTGTGAAATTTGACGTATGGTATTCTGAAACGTCTCTTTATAAAAATGATAAAATTTCAGTTGCACTTGAAACGTTGAAAAAACAAGGCCACGTATATGAAGAAGAAGGTGCTACGTGGTTCCGCTCTACAACATTTGGTGATGATAAAGACCGTGTGTTAATTAAAAATGACGGTTCATTTACGTACTTAACGCCAGATATTGCGTATCACCAAGACAAAATTCAACGCGGATTTGATAAGCTAATTAATATTTGGGGAGCCGACCACCATGGATATATTCCTCGTATGAAAGCGGCGATTCAAGCGCTTGGTTATGAAAAAGATACGCTGGAAGTAGAAATTATTCAAATGGTTCAACTGTATCAAAATGGCGAAAAAATGAAGATGAGCAAACGTACAGGTAAAGCAGTAACAATGCGTGACCTAGTAGAAGAGGTAGGTCTTGATGCAACTCGCTACTTCTTTGCGATGAGAAGTGCGGATACACATTTAGACTTTGATTTAGATTTAGCTGTTTCTCAATCTAATGAAAATCCTGTATACTACGCGCAATATGCTCATGCCCGTATTTGCAGTATTCTTCGTCAAGGTGAAGAGATGGGGATTCAATCAACATCTGGCGCCGACCTTTCATTAATTAGTGCAGAAAAAGAAATGGAACTGCTGAAGAAAATCGGAGAGTTCCCTCAGGCCGTAGCGGAAGCAGCAACAAAACGTATTCCGCACCGCATTACGAACTATGTATTTGATCTTGCTTCTACGTTCCATAGCTTCTATAATGCAGAAAAAGTATTAGACAGCGATAATATAGAAACAAGTAAAGCGCGTATTGAACTAGTGAAAGCTGTTCAAGTAACGCTTCAAAACTCCTTAAAACTAATTGGTGTTTCAGCACCTGAAAAAATGTAAATAAAAAAAGAGCCTCTTGGCTCTTTTTTTATTTAAAAAACAAGCGTGGCGCCTCCCGTACGCTTTACTCCTCTCATTGATGCTAAATCTTCCACTAATTTTAGCAGCGCTTTATCTTTTAACTTTGCTTCAATCATTACGTCAAAATCTTGTCCCATATCTTTAGCTATTTGCAAAAAAGGTGCGATGAAATCAGTTGAGACATAATCAGAGTGACTTCTAAATTCTTTTTCAGATTTAGGAGAAGAGATATGTACTTTTGGTTTTAATCCGATATGTTTCCACGTGTCAAAGATACGAGGGAGCAATAGGTCAAGAGGTTCTTCTCCTTCATTTGCTTTATGGTGGTGATAATCAAAGAGGAGAGGGACTTTCTCTTTTTCGCATACGGCTAATGTTTCTTCAGTTGTGTATGTTTTATCATCGTTTTCAAGAGTCATGCGCTTTTTAATGGCAGGCGGCAGCGTTTGAATGTTTTCATGAAATCGACCAATCGCTTTTTCTTTATTGCCATAAGCTCCTCCTACATGAATATTAATAAGAGCTTGATCAGCTACTCCCATCGCTTCAAGCATTCTATAGTGA
This sequence comes from Priestia sp. FSL R5-0597, assembly GCF_038006305.1. NCBI lineage: Bacteria > Bacillati > Bacillota > Bacilli > Caryophanales > Bacillaceae > Priestia > Priestia sp. FSL R5-0597. Next base: position 4,963,461 of record NZ_JBBOUZ010000001.1, on the reverse strand, counting down.
TAATCCATATCTTTTACCGCATTTTCTGTAATGTGTTTTTTGTCGCTTGTAAATAATGTGAACTGATTGGGGTGAAAACTCACGCGCAGCTGATGATTCCGAATCAATTCTCCTATCTCTGACCAGTCTTCTTGGAACGCATCAATGTAATTCCAAGCTACTTCAGGATGAGTAGCTAAAGGGACAAGAGAAGATGACAATCGATACAGCATAATTTCGTGGGCAATATTAAAATGCAAAGCGCGCTTAGTATGATTCAAATTTTGTTTTGTGACGTGATGAAGCTTATCCAGCCTCTCATCTTTTTTCATTTTTCCCCATCTAGTAAACGTGAGGGTTTTAGCAGGTGAGCAGTCCCAAAGCGACAGGGCATGTGATACATAGCCAAATCTAATTTTCATGATAAATCTTCCTCTTTTCGTTCATTAAAGTAACGGAGAAATAAAGGTTGCAAATCCTTGCTTTAGTTTTTCACTCCATTTTCGGTTTTTGACATCTTCTAAAGACAAAATTGGGCATTCCCCCATACAAGCTTTAAAGCTGTTCTTTATTTCTTCAATATACGTTGCATCATAGATTAAACAGTTGATTTCAGCATTTAAGAACAAGCTTCTTTTATCAAAATTAGCCGTTCCTACATCGCAGATAACATTGTCTGCAATTAATACTTTGGCATGGTAAAAACCGTAATAATATTGATAAATCATACAACCTGCTTGAAGTAATGTGGGAAGATAAGCAAACGCAGCATGATGAACAAGCGGTTGATCTGCACGCATTGGAATTAAAATATGAACTTTTACTCCCCGTGTACGAGCTTGGAGTAAAGCATTCATCAAAGGTTCACTTGGAATAAAATAAGGAGTACCTATGTACAATTCCCTATTGGCTTGGTTGATAATCGATAAAAAGCTTTCTTCAAGTGAAAAACCTTCAGTCGACTTTAGCTGAATAACATAGTCTCCTTCAGAGGTTGGTGGAAAGTATCTTTCCACTTTACGCAGGTCTAAGCCGGTAGCAGCATACCAGTCGCTCAATAGTTGCATTTGAAGGTCTTGTATACCTTCCCCTTTCATACGCAGGTGGTAATCTTTCCACACCCCAAGCTTGGCGTCGAGTCCTAAATATTCTCTTCCAATATTAAAACCGCCAATGTAGCCAACTTTCCCATCAATAACGGCCATTTTACGGTGATTGCGTGCGTTGAGTGTATAAAACAAATAAGGCCACCGTAGCGTTCGACTGTAAGCAAAATGAACACCTTGTTTCTTTAAGAATGCAATTTTGTTTTTCTTGATTTTATAGCTTCCTACACGGTCTACCAATAATCTGACTTCAACATTTTGCTGTGCTTTTTGGACTAGTAAATCTAAAAATTCTTGGCTAATTTCATCATTTTGTACAATGTAAAACGATAAATGGATAAATGAAGAGGCATTTTCTATTTCGTGAAATAAATCTTTATACAAGACATTCCCGTCTGCGAACAAAAAGAGAGAAGCACGGCGTTTTGGAAAAGTATTTTCAGCCTGGGAAAATACTTTCTTTCCAACACCAAGGTCAATTGCAAGCCAAGCAATAAAAATAATAAAAAGTAAAATCACAATCATGCCGCTCATCATGTCACCTCTTTTCCCGATGTAAATACATTTTATGTTGTTCTTAGTGTCACCTTGTTTAAATAGAATATGAACAAAAGAACGAAAAGATATTGACTGAATGCTCATTCATTATATACAATGAAAACAGATATATTATCAGAAAATTTAGTCGTCAGGAGGAAAGAAAGGTAACAAATTATTCAAGGAGGGGACGAGATGACAGGGTTGCTGTGGGTGAATTTTCTCTTTTTTATTATTGTAACCGCTTACGCTATCTCTTTGTTTGTATATTTAATTCGCACACGCATTGAGTACATTCAATTAGGAAAAAAAGTTGAATTTGATCAGCGGTTAAAAGAAAGGCTGCAAAAAATTTGGGTGAATGTGTTTGGACAAAAGAAACTGTTAAAAGATAAAAAAAGTGGAATTATGCACGTCATGTTTTTTTATGGGTTTATTTTAGTTCAATTCGGCGCGTTAGACTTCATTATAAAAGGTTTGCTTCCAGGTAAACATTTGCCGCTTGGACCTTTATATCCCGGCTTTACATTTTTCCAAGAAATTGTGACGTTTTTGATTTTAGTAGCAGTTGTCTGGGCTTTTCACCGTCGCTATGTAGAAAAGCTTGTGCGTTTAAAAAGAGGATTTAAATCTGGTTTAGTACTGATTTTTATTGGAGCACTTATGCTGTCAGTGCTTGTTGGAAACGGCATGTCAATCATCTGGCATAATCATGAACCAGCATGGACAGAACCGATTGCGTCATCTATTGCCATCTTGTTTAAGGGAATCAATGATACTGCCGCTATCTCCATTTTTTATGTTTCATGGTGGATTCACTTAGCCGTGTTATTGACGTTTTTAGTATATGTTCCTCAATCAAAACATGCTCATTTACTGGCTGGACCGGCTAACGTATTTTTTAACCGTGTTTCTAAGCCAGGTAAGCTTGAAAAGATTGATTTTGAAGATGAGACGCAGGAGACGTTTGGGGTTGGTAAGATTGAAGAATTCACGCAGCATCAGCTCATTGATTTATATGCCTGTGTAGAATGCGGTCGATGTACGAATATGTGTCCGGCAACTGGTACGGGGAAAATTTTGTCTCCAATGGATTTAATTTTGAAGATGCGCGATCACTTAACAGAAAAAGGAGCGGTTGTGACATCTAAGGCTCCTTGGGTTCCTACGTATGCATTCTCTAAAACAAAAGGAAATCAGCTGGCGATGATGGCGGCCAGCCAAGGCGGAGCAGAAGCCGCAGCAACAGCGGAATATAATCCCGCCCTAATTGGAGATGTCATTACGGAAGAAGAAATTTGGGCATGTACAACGTGCCGAAACTGTGAAGATCAATGTCCCGTAATGAACGAGCATGTAGATAAGATCATAGATTTACGACGTTTTTTAGTATTAACCGAAGGAAAGATGGACGCGGATGCTCAGCGTGCCATGACGAATATTGAGCGTCAAGGAAACCCTTGGGGATTAAACCGAAAAGAGCGTGAAGAATGGCGACATGTAAGAGAAGATGTTCACATTCCGACTGTTAAAGAAGTAAGTAAAGCGGGTGAAACGTTTGAGTATTTGTTCTGGGTAGGTTCGATGGGATCTTATGATAACCGCAGTCAAAAAATCGCTCTATCGTTTGCTAAGCTTCTCAATGAAGCTGGTGTTTCATTTGCGATTTTAGGAAATAAAGAAAAAAATTCTGGTGATACGCCCCGCAGGTTGGGCAATGAATTTTTATTCCAAGAGTTAGCTTCTAAAAATATCGCTGAATTTGAAAAAAATGAAATCAAAAAAATTGTTACGATTGATCCACATGCTTACAATATCTTCAAAAATGAATATCCAGATTTCGGTTTTGAAGGAGAAGTGTATCATCACACAGAATTATTAGCTATGTTGGTGAAAGAAGGTAAGCTGACACCAAAACATGCGGTTAATGAAAAAATTACCTTCCATGATTCCTGTTATTTAGGAAGATATAACGAAGTATACAGTCCACCAAGAGAAATTTTGAAAGCGATTCCAGGTGTTAGTTTGATTGAAATGGATCGCAACCGTGAAAATGGTATGTGCTGTGGAGCAGGAGGAGGGTTAATGTGGACGGAAGAAACGACCGGCCAGCGCATTAACGTAGCGCGCACGGAACAAGCCTTAGCCGTTAATCCAAGCATTATCAGTTCAGGTTGTCCGTACTGCTTAACGATGCTAAGTGACGGAACAAAAGCAAAAGAAGTAGAAGAAAAGGTTCATACGTATGACGTAGCAGAACTGCTTGAAAAGTCAATTTATGGTGACGTGCAAGAACAGGTTTCATAAAGGAGAAGTAGAGATGGTATTCATCTCTACTTTTTAAAGAAAAGAAATTGAGCAAGCGTTCAATCGGCAAGGACAAAGAGTAGGAAAAAGGGGAGGAAACAATAGTGGGGAAAACAGTTATTGTGAGTGCAGTTCGAACACCTTTTGGAAAATTAGGTGGCAGCGTAAGCGGACTAAAAGCGGCAGAACTAGGGGGGAGAGCGATTCAAGCAGCATCAAAGGGACGTACAGAAATTGATTCCGTTATTATGGGGTGCGTGCTGCAAGGGGGCCAAGGACAGCTACCTTCTAGGCAAGCCATGCATTATGCAGGTTTACCGTGGCAAGTAGAGACGGAAACCATTAATAAAGTTTGTGCATCGGGTATGCGCAGTATTACAACTGCTGATCAGCTGATTCGATTAGGAGAAGCAAAAACAATCATTGCAGGTGGAATGGAATCGATGAGTAACGCGCCGTATCTTCTTCCAAAAGCAAGATGGGGATTCCGGATGGGAGATAGCGTGGTGACGGATTTGATGGTTCATGACGGTTTGACATGCAGCTTTACAGGGGTGCAAATGGGTACGTATGGAAATCAAATAGCTTCTGAAATGAATATTTCCCGAGAAAAGCAGGATGAATGGGCGCTTCGCAGTCATCAATTAGCGGTAGAGTCAGAAGAAAAAGGGAGATGGGATGCAGAAAGAATTTCAGTTGATATTCCGTCTAAAAAAGGAACGATAACGGTTCAAAAAGATGAAGGACCAAGAAAAGATACGTCGTTAGAAAAACTCTCGTCTCTTCGGCCTGTATTTGGCCACAGTGGAACCATTACAGCAGGAAATGCACCTAGCGTGAATGACGGAGCAGCTGCGCTCATGCTAATGGATGAAGATGTGGCGAAAGCAAATGGCTATGAGCCGTTGGCTACGATTATAAACCATACTTCTCTTGCGATGGAGCCAAGGGAATTTCCGAAAACGCCTGGGTTTGCTATTAACAAGCTACTGCAAAAAACAAAGAAGACAGTAGACGATATTGCGCTGTTTGAAATCAATGAAGCTTTTTCAGCAGTAGCATTAATGAGTATGGAGATTGCAGGGCTTCCGGCTGAAAGAGTAAATGTGAACGGCGGGGCAGTGGCACTTGGACATCCGATTGGAGCAAGCGGCGCCCGTATTGTTGTAACGCTCATTCATGAATTAAGACGACGAGGCGGCGGACTAGGCATTGCTTCTATTTGCAGCGGCGGCGGCCAAGGTGATGCCATCATGGTAGAAGTGTAAAAGGGGGAAATCAACTTGAATATTGAAACAGTTATGGTTATTGGAGCAGGTCAGATGGGAGCAGGCATTGCGCAAGTATTTGCTGCGAACGGATATCAAGTTTCTTTGTATGACGTTGATCAAAAAAATACACAAAAAGGAATAGAAGGTATTGATAAACGTCTGAAAAAACAGGTGGAAAAAGGTTCTCTCTCAGCTAAGGAATATGAAGGGATTATGGAGCGCCTTCACTTGGCAAATGAAATAACAGCAGCACAAAAAGCAGATTTAATCGTCGAAGCGGTTGTGGAAAAGATGGAAGTCAAGCAAGCCATTTTTGCGGAGTTGGATTCGTTAGCCCCGAGTCATACTATTTTAGCAACCAACACGTCTTCGCTTCCTATTACTGAAATTGCAGCTGTGACCACTCGACCTGAAAAAGTAATTGGCATGCACTTTATGAATCCTGTTCCCGTGATGAAGCTCGTTGAAATTATTAGAGGGCTGGCTACTGCTGATGAAGTGTATCAAGCGGTCTATGAAACAACAAAAAAATTAAATAAAACCCCGGTGGAAGTTCATGATTTTCCAGGGTTTGTTTCAAATCGAATTTTAATGCCAATGATTAACGAAGCTGTGTTTACGCTCTATGAAGGTGTAGCAAACGAAGAGGATATTGATCAAGTGATGAAACTAGGAATGAACCATCCAATGGGACCTTTGACATTAGCAGATTTCATCGGCCTCGATACATGTTTGTTTATTATGGAAACGCTCCATAAAGGGTTTGGTGATGACAAATATCGTCCTTGTCCATTGCTTAGGAAATATGTAAAGGCAGGATGGCTTGGTCGAAAAACAGGAAAAGGATTTTTTACGTACGAAACATAAAGGAGTGGCAAAATGATCTTTTTTACGTCTGAACAACACATGATTAAAAAGATGGTAGCTGATTTTAGTGAAAAAGAAGTCGCTGCGGCTGTGCCAAACATGGAGAAGGGTGAATTTCCTCGAGGTTTATTAAAGCAGATGGCTGATCTTGGCCTGATGGGCATTCCCGTTCCTCAAACATACGGAGGAGGTGGACTGGACTTTGTGTCATACATGATTGCCATCCACGAAATATCAAAAGTAAGTCCAGCCCTCGGCGTCATTTTGTCTGTTCATACTTCTGTAGGTACGAATCCTATTGTCGTATTTGGGACGGAAGATCAAAAACAAAAGTATGTAAAAAAACTTGCGACAGGTGAATATTTAGGTGCTTTTTGCCTAACAGAACCTAGTGCAGGGTCTGATGCCGCAAGCCTAAAAACAAAAGCAGAACGAAAAGGAGACCACTATCTTTTAAATGGGTCAAAGCTTTTCATTACAAACGGGGGAGAAGCGGATACATATATTGTATTTGCTAAAACGAATCCCGAACGCGGGTCGAGAGGGATGAGCGCCTTTATCGTTGAAAAGACGATGGAGGGATTTTCAGTAGGAAAAGATGAACATAAAATGGGTCTTCACGGTTCTCGAACGGTTCAACTGCACTTTGAAAATATGCAGGTGCCTGTAGAAAATCGTCTCGGAGAAGAAGGTGAAGGATTTCGAATTGCTATGGCTAATTTAAATGCTGGAAGAATTGGTATTGCTGCTCAGGCGGTAGGAATTGCTGAAGGTGCGTTAACGGCAGCCAAAAACTATGCAAATGAACGATATCAATTTGGAAAGCCGATTTTATCTCAGCAGGGAATTGCCTTTAAACTGGCTGATATGGAAACGGCTGTTGAATCAGCGAAGCTTTTAATGTACAGAGCCGCTTTTTTATATGATCAAAAACTTCCTTGCAAAAAAGAAGCCTCAATGGCGAAATTGTTTGCTTCCCAGACGGCTATGAATGTAGCAATCGATGCGATTCAAGTTTTGGGAGGCTATGGTTATATGAAAGATTATCCAGTAGAGAGGTATTTTCGTGACGCCAAAGTGTGCGAAATCTACGAAGGTACAAGCGAAATTCAGCGCATTGTCATTAGCAGTCAACTATAGGGGGAATAATCATGTTTTTTAAACTTTCAGAAGAGCACGAAATGATTCGAAAAATGGTGCGAGACTTTGCCAAAAACGAAGTGGCTCCGACAGCTGCACAACGAGATGAAGAAGAGCGTTTTGACAGAGGAATCTTTACACAAATGGCTGATCTAGGATTAACAGGTATTCCATGGCCAGAGCAATACGGAGGAATCGGCAGTGACTATCTAGCTTATTGCATTGCCGTTGAAGAACTATCTAGAGTATGTGCATCAACAGGCGTTACGTTGTCGGCTCATACTTCTCTTGCCGGCTGGCCAATCTATACATTCGGAACAGAAGAACAAAAACAAAAATACCTGAAACCTATGGCAACGGGTGAGAAAATAGGTGCTTATGGGTTAACGGAACCGAGTGCTGGATCAGACGCAGGAGGAATGAGAACGCTCGCTGTAAAGGACGGAGAAGATTATATTTTAAATGGTTCTAAAATCTTTATTACAAACGGCGGCGAAGCAGATATTTACGTCGTATTTGCTCGCATCGATCCTAATGAAAAACGCACGAGCGCTTTTATTATTGAAAAAGATATGCCGGGATTTTCAGTTGGTAAAAAAGAAAAGAAACTGGGCATTCGCTCCTCACCTACCACAGAAATTATTTTCGAGGATTGCCGTGTTCCAAAAGAAAATTTGCTAGGAAATGAAGGAGAAGGATTTAAAGTTGCCATGATGACGCTAGATGGCGGCCGAAATGGTATTGCAGCGCAGGCGGTAGGAATTGCTCAAGGAGCGTTAGATGCGGCGGTGGCTTATGCAAAGGAACGTCAGCAATTTGGAAAGCCCATTATTTCTCAGCAAGGAATTGCGTTTAAGTTAGCCGACATGGCCACGAGTATAGAAGCTGCCAGACTGTTAACCTATCAAGCTGCTTGGCTCGAGTCTCAAGGGCTGCCATACGGCAAAGAATCAGCCATGTCAAAATTATATGCTGGGGATACAGCAATGAAAGTAACGACAGAAGCTGTTCAAGTATTTGGAGGGTACGGTTATACAAAAGATTATCCAGTAGAACGTTTTATGAGAGATGCAAAAATCACGCAAATTTATGAGGGTACACAAGAAATTCAGCGTCTCGTCATTTCTAGGTATCTTGCTAAATAAAACACTTGTTGTAGGAGAGGTGAAAAAATGAAAAAGAGAGAAGTTCTCACATCCATTAAAGATGAAAAGCTGATTGTAGAGCGTCGTAATCAAATGATTAAAGGGGCCGTCACGCTATTTAAGGAAAAAGGTTTTCACCGAACAACAACAAGGGAAATTGCCAAAGCCGCTGGGTTCAGTATCGGTACACTTTACGAATATATTCAATCTAAAGAAGATGTTTTATATCTTGTATGTGACAACATTTACGACGAAGTGAGAGAGCGATTAGAAGAGATGGTAGTGGATCGTTATACAATCGCTGAGCTTCAACAAGCGATTCAACACTATTTTAAAGTTGTAGATGAGCTTCAAGATGAAGTATTAGTTATGTACCAAGAAGCGAAATCGCTGTCTAAAGATGCGCTTCCATATGTATTAAAAAAAGAGCTGGATATGGTTGAAATGTTTAAGGTTATTATCGAAGGCTGCGTAGAAAACAATCAATTTGCACTTACGGATAAAGAAATTTCGCTGTTTGCTCATCATTTATTTGTTCAAGGTCAGATGTGGGCATTTCGCAGATGGTGGCTGCAAAAGCATTATTCACTAGAAGAATATACAAATATGCAGTTGGATTTTTTACTTAAAAATTTTTCATTTCAACAACTGTGTGAGGGGGAGACAGTTTGAATACAAGCAAAAGACCGCTTCGTTTTTTAACCGCTTCTAGCCTGTTTGACGGCCACGATGCGTCTATTAATATTATGAGACGGATTCTTCAAGCCAAGGGGGTAGAAGTCATTCATCTGGGGCATAACCGATCTGTTGAAGAAATTGTTAACGCTTCCATACAAGAGGATGTTCAGGGGATCGCCATTTCTTCTTACCAAGGCGGCCATGTAGAATATTTTAAGTATATGTACGATTTACTCCAAGAACAACAGGCTTCTCATATTAAAATTTATGGCGGCGGCGGCGGGGTAATTATTCCGAGTGAGATTCAAGAGCTTCATGATTACGGCATCTCTAAAATCTTTTCTCCGGAAGATGGACGAAAAATGGGGTTAGAAGGCATGATTCAATTCATGATCGATGATTGTTATTACACAAATCCCCCTGCACTGCCGAATGATCGAACCTTAACGCCGGCTAATGACCGTTTAATTGCCCAGCTTATTACATGTGCTGAAAATGAAGCCTATGAATACACAAAAGAGCATGCAGCCGCTCTTGAAGAAATACGAGAAAGTGTAATCGACAGCGAGACAGATCAAAAAATACCGGTTATTGGAATCACAGGAACAGGAGGAGCGGGGAAAAGTTCGCTTACGGATGAATTAGTAAGAAGGTTTATTGAACATATTCCAGATATTCATGTAGCTGTTTTATCCGTTGATCCAACTAAACAAAAGACCGGAGGAGCGCTTCTTGGGGATCGAATTCGCATGAACATCGCAGCGTCTCCTCGTGTGTATATGAGAAGTTTGGCCACGCGTTCATCTGGACATGAGCTATCGGCGGCCATTCGAGATGGAATTGCCGTCGTGAAAAAAGCGGGCTTCGACATTATCATTGTCGAAACAAGCGGCATCGGGCAAGCTGATGCTCAAGTTAAAGATATTGCAAACGTCTCTCTTTATGTCATGACAAGCGAATTTGGCGCGCCGTCGCAGTTAGAAAAGATTGAAATGATTGATTACGCAGACTTTATTGTCATCAATAAATTTGAAAAAAAAGGTTCCGAAGACGCAAAAAAACAAGTGCAGCGTCAATATCAGCGCAATCATCAGCTGTTTGAAAATAGTCTCTCTACGATGCCAGTTTACGGAACAATCGCGAGTCAGTTCAACGACGGGGGAACAAATATTTTATTTGAAGATCTTGTAAATCATCTGCATCAAACATACCGTACGTCTTGGCACGTAGAAAAATCATCAGAGCGCGTAAGTGAAAAGAAATATACCATCATTCCTAATGATCAACAGCAATATTTACAGGAGATTGTAAACAGCGTTCGCTCTTATCACCGCAATACGGACGTTCAAGCGCAAACAGCGCGTAAATTTTATCAGCTAGAGGGTGCTCTCGAAGAAGTGGAAACAGAAACAGCCAAGCAAGAGCTCACTCAGCTAAAGGAGAAATATCAAAAACAGCTAACGGCCGAATCGATTGAAAAGCTGGAAAACTGGCCTAAATTAAAAAGTCAGTATCGGCAAGAAGAACTTATTACAAAGGTAAGAAATAAAGAAATTAAAACGTCTTTGCAAGTTGATACGCTATCAGGACTGCGTATTCCGCGCGTGGCCCTTCCAAAGGTTGATGAATACGGGGAAGTTCTTCGTTTTCTTTATAAAGAAAACGTGCCAGGTGCATTTCCATACACAGCAGGTGTTTTTCCGTTCAAACGAAAAGGTGAAGATCCTAAGCGTCAATTCGCAGGTGAAGGAACACCAGAACGAACCAATCGCCGCTTTCACTATTTGTCAAAAGATGATGAGGCCAAGCGTTTAAGTACAGCGTTTGATTCTGTAACGCTTTATGGAGAAAATCCGGATCCAAGGCCGGATATTTTCGGGAAAATTGGCGAAAGCGGCGTAAATGTCTGTACGCTTGATGATATGAAACTTTTGTATAAGGGATTTGATCTTTGCCATCCTTCGACTTCCGTTTCGATGACGATTAATGGGCCGGCTCCGATATTATTAGCTATGTTTATGAATACAGCTATCAGCCAGCAGGTAGAAAAGAAAGAAGAAGAATTCAAGCGTCCTTTAACGGAACAGGAATACGAGGAAGTAAAATCGGGTACGTTGAAACAAGTAAGAGGAACCGTTCAAGCGGATATTTTAAAAGAAGATCAAGGCCAAAATACGTGTATTTTTTCCACAGAATTTGCGTTAAAAATGATGGGAGATATTCAGCAGTACTTTATTGACGAGAAAGTGCGCAACTATTATTCTGTGTCTATTTCAGGCTATCATATTGCTGAAGCAGGGGCGAATCCAATTTCTCAGCTCGCGTTTACATTAGCCAACGGTTTTACGTACGTGGAATATTACTTAAGCCGAGGGATGCATATTGATGATTTTGCTCCTAATTTATCGTTTTTCTTTAGTAATGGACTTGACCCTGAATACACGGTTATTGGACGTGTGGCAAGAAGAATATGGGCAATTGTGATGCGTGATAAATACGGCGCAAATGAACGCAGTCAAAAGCTTAAGTATCATATTCAAACATCCGGCCGATCGCTTCATGCACAGGAAATTAATTTTAATGATATACGTACGACGCTGCAAGCCTTAATGGCTCTTCATGACAACTGCAACTCTCTTCATACCAATGCGTATGATGAAGCAATTACAACACCGACAGAGGAATCTGTACGTAGAGCGATGGCCATTCAACTAATCATTACAAAAGAGCATGGACTCACTAAGAATGAAAATCCATTACAGGGCTCTTTTATTATTGATGAACTAACAGACTTGGTAGAAGAAGCGGTATTGGCTGAATTTCAACGCTTAAATGATCGAGGCGGCGTTTTAGGTGCGATGGAAATGCAGTATCAGCGAGGTAAGATTCAAGATGAATCGATGGAATACGAGATGCAAAAACATACGGGAGCTTTACCTATTATAGGAGTAAATACGTATATTAATCCAAATGAAGAGGAAAGTTCCTCAGTTGATGACATGCAGTTAGCCCGCGCATCAAAAGAAGAAAAAAATCATCAAATTAATCAGCTTCAGAAGTTTCAACAGCAGCATGAAGAAAAAAGAGAAGACGCGCTGAAAAGGTTAAAGAAAGCTGCAACAGAAGGAGAGAACATTTTCAAAGAGTTAATGGAGACTGTTAAAGTAGCCAGCTTAGGAGAAATTACGCGAGCTTTATATGAATGCGGTGGGCAATATCGTCGAAATATGTAATAATGTATCGTTAGTATATAGTGATATATTAAAAGCCGCGATGACTATTTTTGGTCATCGCGGCTTTTATAGACTTAACCCTAACGGACTCAGAATAACTGATGGTGAATTCCTTTTGGTCAAAGGATACTGTTGGTGTATCAAGTAGAATGTATTATAGTAATAAAATGTCTATTTTTTCGTTGTTTTATGCGAAATTCTCGAGAATTTTAGAAACGAGGCTAGCATAAATGTATTGAATTTGTTTATAATGAATGGTATGTATTTATTCGTTTCCATCATTTACACATATGATGAATTGATTTAATAGATTTTCGATATACATAGCCATAGAAAGGATGTGCCAGATTTGAGTTTAGCACAGTACTCAAAAACGGATTTAAAAGAAATGTCGATGATTGAGATTGCTTACGCGCTTCTAGAAGAAAAAACAGATCGTCAAGCAATGTCATTCCAAGAAATTATTGCTGAAATTAAAGCAGCAGCGGAAATGTCAGATCAAGAATTAAAAACGAGATTAGCTCAGTTTTATACAGATATTAATATTGATGGTCGCTTTTTAACAGTAGGGGACAACCATTGGGGTCTTCGTGGATGGTATCCTTTTGACCAGGCTGAAGAAGAAGTTATTCCGGTTGCAAAACCTAAAAAGAAAAAAGCGAAAAAAGCTGTTGTTGAAGAAGTTGAAGACTTTGATGATCTAGAAGAAGATTTAGATTATGAAGATGTTGACGATCTAGACGAAGAAGAAGATTTTGAAGACATCGATGAGCTAGAAGAAGATGAAGATGATCTTGCAGAAGACGATTTTGACGATTTAGAAGATGATCTAGACGATGATGAGGAAGATGAAGAAGACGATTATGAGGACGAAAAAGAAAAATAATCCTTCTTGACTTTTTCAAGCGAAGTAGGTAGAATCTTTTTTGGGCTCTTTAAACAAGCATTTAAAAAGTTTTTATTTAAAATAGACTATTGCTCCCAATCCAGTTTTGGTATTGGGAGCAATTTTTTTATTTTATTTATCAATGTTTTACACCCCGATATGTTCTTATAAATCCTTGATAGAAACTTTCTTTTGGTTCTTGAACGTTTCACATTCATAAGGTTTCTTATAATTTCGCATGCACAATGAATGAATTGTGATTGTTTATGTGAAAACTTTTAATATTGTACAGCTCAAATTATTTAGAGGGGGAAGTATAGATGACAAAGTATATTTTCGTAACAGGCGGTGTTGTATCATCTCTAGGAAAAGGGATTACAGCAGCTTCTTTAGGCCGTTTATTAAAAAACCGTGGGTTGAACGTAACGATTCAAAAGTTTGATCCATACATTAACGTAGACCCAGGAACAATGAGTCCATACCAACACGGTGAGGTATTCGTAACAGATGACGGCGCGGAAACAGACTTAGACTTAGGTCACTATGAGCGTTTTATCGATATCAACTTAAATCGCTACAGCAATGTAACAACAGGTAAAGTATATTCAACAGTATTGAAAAAAGAGCGTCGCGGTGATTATTTAGGCGGAACAGTTCAGGTTATTCCGCACATCACAAATGAAATTAAAGAACGCGTTTTCCGTGCAGGCAAAGAAACAAACGCAGATGTTGTTATTACTGAAATCGGCGGAACGGTAGGAGATATTGAATCACTTCCTTTCCTAGAGGCTATTCGTCAAATCAAAAGCGATATTGGCCGTGACAACGTTATGTATATTCACTGTACACTTGTGCCATATTTAAAAGCGGCTGGTGAAATGAAAACAAAACCAACACAGCATAGTGTAAAAGAATTACGTAGCTTAGGTATTCAGCCAAACGTGATTGTTGTTCGTACAGAAATGCCAATTTCTGAAGATATGAAAGATAAGCTAGCTTTATTCTGCGACATTGATCCAAAAGCAGTTATTGAGTGTGCAGACGCTGAAACATTATATGAAATTCCACTATCTCTACAAGAGCAGCACTTAGATCAAATCACATGCGATCACTTGAAATTAGATTGCAATGAGGCAGAAATGACTGAGTGGAAAGCACTTGTTGAGAAAGTAAAAGGACTTTCAAACACAACAAAAATTGCATTAGTTGGTAAGTATGTAGAGCTTCAAGATGCTTATATTTCTGTTGTAGAAGCAATGAAACATGCTGGATATGCATTCGATGCAGATGTAAATATCAAGTGGGTAAATTCTGAATTTGTAACAAAAGAAAATGTTCAAGATTTACTTGGTGATGTAGACGGTATCTTAGTTCCAGGTGGATTTGGGGATCGTGGAATCGAAGGTAAAATTGTGGCAACACAATATGCACGTGAGCAAAAAGTTCCATTCTTAGGTATTTGTTTAGGTATGCAGCTAGCATCAGTTGAGTTTGCACGCAATGTATTAGGATTAGAAGGCGCACATTCAGCAGAAATTGCACCTGAAACAAATTATCCAATTATCGACTTATTACCGGAACAAAAAGACGTAGAAGACTTAGGTGGTACATTACGCTTAGGATTATATCCTTGTAAATTGTCTGAAGATACGCTTGCATATGAAGCATATCAAGATGAAGTGGTGTATGAGCGTCATCGTCACCGCTATGAATTTAACAACGAATATCGCCAGCAAATGGAAGAGAAAGGCTTTATCTTCTCTGGTACAAGCCCGGATGGCCGTTTAGTTGAAATTGTAGAGCTTAAAGACCACCCATGGTTCTTGGCTTCACAATTCCACCCAGAATTCACGTCTCGTCCAACAAGACCGCAACCATTGTTCAAAGAATTTATTCGCGCATCAATGGAGTCAGGCCAAAACAAATAAGTGAAATAAAAACACGCTGTCTTTAGACAGCGTGTTTTTTATTCATATTCTTCTACGATTTCTTTTAATGTAAAAATTAAACCGTAGTACGCGTATAAAGCGACCATCATTGCTGGAAAACCAAATCTTGAGCCGTCTTCTCCAGGAATAAGGGGCTTTAACAATTTTGTATCAATATGAGCATCTGCGAGTGCTGTTAAAGAAGGTTCGGTTATTTCTTTAGGGACAGCAGCAATGCTGACAAATGGAATATCGCGTTTCTTTAAACGTTCAGCTATTTCCACAGCTTTGTGATCTGTTGAAAATCGAGAGACAAGCAGTACGCGATCGACGCTAGTCAGCTGATCCAATTCATGTAAAGGCAAAGGTTTTGCCTGACTTAAAGGTTCTGCACTGCTTAGTGCTTCTAGTGTAACGGCATGCATTTCTTCTACACCATAAATATAGATAAATCCTTCTCCGACAGAGGCCTGTGCTAAAATACGCGCGGCATCTTCAAATTGGAATTCTTCTTGTTCTTCAATTCGTTTAAAAAAACCTGAAAGTTGAGTTGTGAAAATTTTAAGCATAGAATCTCCCTTCGATTTAAGCGGCTAAAGCCGTCTATCTACACATTATAACGAAAAAAGCTATCTGTATTCTATCTTGAAATGAGCTACAATGAAAGTAAAGTGCAATGAAGTTAGATGGATGACAAAAAAAGCTATGTTTTGTAACAATTTCTCTAATTAGCAGGGATTTTTGTTTTAAAGGCGAAATACATATGTTAGTTTTGTCTGTAGAAGAGGAATATAAAAGGTGGGATTATATTGGCAGAGAAAATTTTAATTGTTGATGATCAGTATGGTATACGTATTTTATTAACGGAAGTGCTGCAAAAAGAAGGCTATACGACATTTCAAGCGGCGAACGGCTTCCAGGCGATTGATATTACAAAAGAGCAAGCACCGGATCTTGTCTTATTAGATATGAAAATTCCAGGAATGGATGGAATCGAAATTTTAAAAAGGTTAAAGCAGCACGATGAAACGATTAAAGTCATCATTATGACCGCTTATGGTGAATTGGATATGATTCAAGAAGCAAAAGATCTAGGAGCGTTAACTCACTTTGCAAAACCTTTTGATATTGATGAAATCCGCAAAGTTGTTAGGGAATATATACCAGTAAAGTCGAATTAAGGTTTTGGTAGGGTTTTCATCCTAACAAATTTTGAATATCAGCCTAAAAATGTTGCTGTTTTCATTGTTAGTTGGTATCCTAATTACTGTATTCATAATTCGACAATCTATTATGTAAAGATGCGCGTTGTTTCTACATGAAACACTCAATTCAAGAGCATACTATTTGAGTGTGCCTTTTGGTTAGCATCTAATCTAAGGTTGATTTTAAGGAGGATTTCAATATGCCTTTAGTATCAATGAAAGAAATGCTTATTACAGCAAAAGAACAAGGCTATGCAGTAGGTCAATTTAACTTAAATAACTTAGAGTTTACTCAAGCTATTCTTCAAGCAGCAAAAGAAGAAAACTCTCCAGTTATTCTTGGTGTATCTGAAGGTGCAGCACGCTACATGGGCGGTTTCAAAACTGTTGTAGCAATGGTTGAAGCTCTAATCGAAGATTACGACGTTCAAGTACCAGTTGCAATTCACTTAGACCACGGTTCAAGCTTTGAATCATGTGCAAAAGCAATCCATGCTGGATTCACTTCTGTAATGATCGATGCTTCTCACCACCCATTTGAAGAAAACATTGCAATTACTTCTAAAGTAGTTGAACTAGCTCACTTCCACGGAGTATCTGTAGAAGCAGAACTAGGAACTGTTGGTGGACAAGAAGACGACGTTATTGCTGAGGGTGTTATCTATGCAGATGCTAACGAGTGTGAAGAACTTGTTAACCGTACAGGTATCGATTGCTTAGCTCCAGCATTAGGATCAGTTCACGGACCATACAAAGGTGAACCAAACCTAGGTTTTGCTGAAATGAAAGAAATCGGAGATCGTACAGGCTTACCATTAGTTCTACACGGTGGAACTGGTATTCCAACAAAAGATATCCAAAAATCAGTTTCTTTAGGTACTGCTAAAATCAACGTAAACACTGAAAACCAAATTGCTTCAGCTAAAGCTGTTCGTGAAGTATTAGCTGCGCAACCTGAACAATATGATCCACGTAAATACTTAGGACCTGCTCGCGAAGCAATCAAAGAAACGGTTCAAGGTAAAATGCGTGAATTCGGTTCTTCTAACAAAGCATAATTTGAAATCTTCGGATGGCCTGTTTGCAGTTAGTTGAGTCTGAAAAATAAAACCGTCTTATTTTTATTGTAAGGCGGTTTTATTTTTACTATAATTTTCTTATCATTCTGAATACATAACACAGGGGGATGGCATTCATGAAGTTTTTTATTGATACGGCTAATTTAGACGAGATTAAGGAAGCGCATTCATTAGGTTTGTTAGCGGGGGTTACAACAAATCCTAGTTTAGTAGCTAAAGAGAACATCACGTTTGAAGATCGTCTTCGTGAAATTACAGAGTTCGTTGAAGGATCTGTAAGTGCAGAAGTGATTGCGCTTGATGCAGAAGGCATGATTCGCGAAGGAAAAGAGCTTGCTGCGATTGCGCCGAATATTACAATCAAGGTACCGATGACTCCAGATGGCTTAAAAGCAGTAAAAGAATTTACTAGTTTAGGTATTAAGACAAACGTTACGCTTATTTTCTCAGCTAACCAAGCGTTAATGGCAGCAAGAGCAGGTGCTACTTACGTATCGCCTTTCTTGGGAAGGTTAGACGATATTGGTTTTAATGGCCTCGATTTAATCTCAGATATTGCAGATATTTTTGCAATTCATGACATTCCATCCGAAATTATTGCAGCATCTATTCGTCATCCGATGCACGTAACAGAAGCTGCAAAAAATGGAGCACATATTGCGACAATTCCTTACAAAGTTTTAATGCAATTGTTCAAACATCCGTTAACAAATGCAGGAATTGACCAATTTTTAGCAGATTGGGAAAAACGAAATGTCTAAACATGTATAAATTTGTGTGGCATTTACCATCCTGACAGGTGAATGCCATATTTTTCTTTTATCTTGTCGAAACTATACATGATTTTTTCATTTTCGTGTACACTAGTAGGTAATAGGAAAAATAACCATTCTTTTAGGTATTCTTTGTACCAAAATTTTCCTCAATTACTAGGTGAGAAACTTTCTTTCACTAGAAGGGAGCTATAAATGGAAAAGTTAAAAATACAAGGTGGCTTTACCTTAAGTGGATCCGTCCGCGTCAGTGGTGCTAAAAATAGTGCCGTTGCGCTTATTCCAGCAACAATTTTAGCCGAGTCACCTGTTACAATTGAAGGTCTGCCTGATATTTCAGACGTGCAGTTATTAGGGGATTTAGTTGAAGAAATTGGTGGGAAAGTAACCATTGATAACGACGAATTAACAGTAGATCCATCCGGAATGGTTGCAATGCCTTTACCGAACGGAAAAGTAAAAAAATTACGCGCTTCTTATTATTTAATGGGGGCGATGTTGGGACGCTTTAAAAAAGCGGTAGTTGGTCTTCCAGGAGGCTGTTACCTTGGTCCAAGACCAATCGATCAGCACATTAAAGGCTTTGAAGCTCTTGGTGCGAAAGTAACAAATGAGCAAGGAGCTATTTACATTCGAGCTGATGAACTGATTGGTGCTCGAATTTATTTAGACGTTGTGAGCGTAGGAGCAACAATTAATATCATGCTAGCTGCTGTGAGAGCAAAAGGGCGTACCGTTATCGAGAATGCTGCTAAAGAGCCTGAAATTATCGATGTAGCTACGTTACTGACAAGTATGGGTGCCCGTATTAAAGGTGCAGGGACGGACGTTATTCGAATTGATGGCGTAGATCAATTAAAAGGATGCCGTCATTCCATCATTCCAGACCGAATTGAAGCAGGCACGTATATGATTATGGGAGCGAGTATGGGAAAAGAAGTTGTTGTTGACAACGTTATCCCTCAGCACCTAGAGTCATTAACGGCTAAAATGCGGGAAATGGGTATTCATATCGAAACAAGCTCAGATCAGATTCTCGTAGCGACTCGTCAGCTGTTGAAGCCCGTAGATATTAAAACGTTAGTATATCCAGGTTTTCCAACTGATTTACAGCAGCCATTCACGACGCTTCTAACAAGAGCATCAGGTACAAGCGTTGTGACAGATACAATTTACGGTGCAAGGTTTAAGCATATTGACGAGCTGAGACGAATGAATGCATCTGTTAAGGTAGAAGGACGTTCAGCTATTATTAATGGTCCCATTCACTTACAAGGTGCACGTGTGAAAGCGTCGGACTTACGAGCAGGAGCAGCCCTTGTAACCGCAGGCTTAATGGCCAAAGGGATTACAGAAGTAACGGGTTTAGAGCACATTGACCGAGGTTACAGCCATTTAGTAGACAAGCTATCGGATTTAGGGGCAATGATTTGGCGTGAAGAGATGACTCAAGAAGAAATTGAACAATTTCAAAATTCATAGAGGCAAATTGCACAACAGTCAGGAAAGCAAATTCTAGAAATGAGCCGTTAAATAAGCTACACAGGTGTAGGAACGTTCTTCTATGTCTGTGTAGCTTATATATTTATGAATAGGGTAAATAGATAAAAAGGGGAAGCTAAAAGATAAATTTCACTTCTTATTTTAACGTCCAGTTTATTTCCTTTAATGTGAAATTATGAAAAGGTTTTCCTTGCTTCTCTTAAGCTATTAAATTTCCTTTTTTTTATTCATCTTCTAAAGTAAAAAAAGATTGATTAAAAAGATAGAAAAAGGTTAGAATATAAATTGCTACGTTAAATTTATCAAGATAATATAAATGGTTTTATGTCGGAATTATTCTTCTAAAAGTGTATGGTTAATCAATTGATTCTACTTATTATACTTCAAAGGTTATATTCTCCATTTTCACAGATTTATTCCATCCATATCATCTCTCAATTTTATATTTGAATTTAATATGGGAGGAACGGTTAAAAATTATTCATTATAAAGCGTGGTGTCCTAATGAACTTAACATTATCCAGTTTAGAAAATATGAAATTAAAAGAGCTATATGAACATGCTCGTGAGTATAAAGTTTCGTACTATAGTAAATTAACGAAAAAAGAACTTGTCTTTGCTATTTTAAAGGCTCAAGCTGAACAAGATGGGCTTTTATTTATGGAAGGCGTTCTTGAAATTATTCAGTCAGAAGGATTCGGTTTCTTACGACCAATTAACTATTCACCGAGTTCAGAAGATATTTATATCTCAGCTTCACAAATTCGTCGCTTCGATCTGCGTAATGGAGACAAGGTATCGGGGAAAGTTCGTCCTCCGAAAGAAAATGAGCGCTACTACGGGTTACTGCATGTAGAAGCAGTAAACGGAGAAGACCCAGAAACGTCAAAAGAACGCGTACATTTTCCAGCACTAACCCCGATTTATCCAAATGAGCAAATGCTGCTGGAAACTCAGCCAAGAAGTTTCTCTACGCGTATTATTGACTTGATTTCACCAATTGGATTTGGGCAAAGGGGACTAATTGTTGCGCCGCCAAAGGCAGGTAAAACGATGCTGTTAAAAGAAATTGCCAATAGCATTACAACCAATCATCCTGATGCGGAATTGATTGTTCTTCTTATTGATGAGCGTCCTGAAGAAGTAACGGACATTGAGCGTTCGGTTGACGGTGATGTTGTCAGTTCTACATTTGACGAAGTGCCAGAAAATCACATTAAAGTAGCGGAACTTGTCCTTGAACGTGCGATGAGACTTGTCGAACACAAAAAAGATGTTGTCATTTTGATGGATAGCATTACAAGACTTGCTCGTGCTTATAACTTAGTTATTCCACCGAGCGGTCGTACACTATCAGGGGGTATTGATCCAGCTGCTTTTCATCGTCCAAAACGCTTCTTTGGAGCTGCGCGTAACATTGAAGATGGAGGCAGCTTAACCATTCTAGCAACAGCCTTAATTGATACAGGCTCTCGTATGGATGATGTTATTTATGAAGAATTTAAAGGTACAGGTAACATGGAACTGCATCTAGATCGTTCACTAGCTGAAAAACGTATCTTCCCTGCGATTGACATTCGTCGTTCAGGCACACGTAAAGAAGAGCTGTTAATTCCAAAAGAGCATTTAGACCACTTATGGGCAATTCGCAAATCAATGGCAGATGCTCCTGATTTTGCAGAAAAATTCTTAAAACGTTTACGTCAAACAAAGACAAATGAAGAGTTCTTTTCGATGTTAACGGAAGAGAAAAAAACGCTTCTAGCAAATAAACGATAAGTTATAAAACATGTGGTTGCAAAAGCATACAACCCTTGTTATAATTTCATCATGTGTGTTGATAAAGTACACAGTGAAATAGTTATTATTTCATCACTATCTTTATCAATAAACTCTGTTTCAGAATGATTCAGGGCGGAAGGAGATGAAACGAATGAAAACAGGAATTCATCCAAACTATAAAACAGTTATGGTTAAATGTACTTGCGGAAACGAATTTGAAAGTGGTTCTGTAAAAGAAGAGATCCGCGTTGAGACTTGTTCTGAATGTCACCCATTCTACACTGGTCGTCAAAAATTCGCTGAAGCTGGTGGCCGTGTTGATCGCTTCAACAAAAAATACGGTCTTAAATAATCACATTGTCGAAACAAACAGGCAAGTAGCTTAACTTCTTGCCTGTTTTTTTGCTTAAAAAAGTAGAAAAACAGTGTCTGCTTGATAAAAAAGTGGGTACTTTATCATAGGAATAAGATCTACATAGAAGACGTAGATTAAGTTAGTAGCGGTTCGCTCAGAAACGGAACGAGAAGAAGGGAGAGTCCCGCAGTGGTGTACGTAATGAAACAAAGCGGTTGGATAGAAGTAATTTGTGGCAGTATGTTTTCAGGGAAATCAGAAGAGTTGATTCGACGTGTGCGCCGTACGCAGTTTGCTAAACAAAAAGCACAAGTGTTCAAGCCTGCAATTGATAATCGATATAGTGAAGAAGCTGTCGTTTCACATAATGGTACATCTGTTATGGCTTATTCAATCTCAGCATCGCGCGATATTTTAAAGCGAGTAAGTGAAGAGACAGACGTAGTAGCGATAGATGAAGTACAGTTTTTTGACACAGATATTTTAGAAATTGTTCAATCTTTAGCAGATCAAGGCTTTCGTGTGATTGTAGCAGGGTTAGACCAAGACTTCAAAGGTGAACCTTTTGGACAAATGCCCCAGTTAATGGCTATTGCAGAATCGGTAACAAAGCTACAGGCCGTATGCGCTTCATGTGGCTCTCCTGCGAGCCGTACGCAGCGTTTGATTAACGGTGAGCCTGCTTCTTATGACGACCCTATTATTTTAGTCGGTGCGTCTGAATCTTACGAACCAAGATGTCGTCATTGCCACGTTGTGCAAAAGTCCAAAGGACAGGCTGTGTCTGTGGACTCAAGCGAAATGGTCGAAAAATAAAGCAAGAATTTTATGATGATAAAAACAGAACGCGCAGTTCTGTTTTTTTGTTCATATACGTGTATTAACAAGGTTTTGACTCTATTTTAAAGCTATACTATAATTACAATGTTATGGATAAAGAATGAGGTGAATGACGTGTTTGATCGTTTAGAAGCGGTAGAGGCGCGCTATGAGAAGTTAAACGAACTTCTGAGTGACCCTGAGATCGTAAACAACCCCTCTAAGTTGAGAGAATATTCGAAGGAACAATCAGATATACAACAAACGGTAGCCGCTTATCAGGAATACAAAGATGTAAAAGAGCAGTTATCAGAAGCGAAAACGATGCTTGAAGATAAGCTTGATGCAGATATGCGCGACATGGTCAAAGAAGAAATTGCCGAGTTAGAAACGCAGCAAGAAGAGCTAGTTGAAAAGCTACGTATTTTATTAATTCCAAAAGATCCAAACGATGATAAAAACGTAATCATGGAGGTTCGTGGAGCGGCTGGTGGAGATGAAGCAGCGTTATTTGCAGCTAATTTGTACCGCATGTATTCTCGTTTTGCTGAATCACAAGGCTGGAAAACAGAAGTAATGGAAGCAACGACTACTGGAGTAGGCGGTTATAAAGAAATTATCTTTATGATTAACGGTAAAGGTGCGTACTCAAAGATGAAATTTGAAAACGGTGCACACCGTGTTCAGCGAGTTCCTGAAACAGAATCAGGCGGTCGTATTCATACATCTACAGCAACGGTAGCATGTCTTCCTGAAGCGGAAGAAGTTGAAGTGGACATTCATGAAAAAGACATCCGTGTAGATACATTTGCTTCAAGTGGACCTGGTGGCCAAAGTGTTAATACGACGATGTCGGCAGTTCGTTTAACACATTTACCAACAAATACAGTGGTATCATGTCAAGATGAAAAGTCTCAAATTAAAAATAAAGAAAAAGCAATGAAAGTATTGCGTGCTCGCGTGTACGACAAATTCCAGCGAGAAGCACAAGCAGAGTACGATGCAACGCGCAAACAAGCAGTTGGATCAGGAGATCGCTCTGAGCGTATCCGTACGTATAATTTCCCGCAAAATCGCGTAACGGACCACCGTATTGGTCTGACGATTCAAAAGCTAGATCAAATCTTAGAAGGCAAGCTTGATGAAATTATCGATGCATTAGTAATGGAAGACCAAGCGCGCCGAATGGAAGATTCGAACTAATGAAAGTATTTGAAGCCCTTAAGTGGGCTTCTTCTTTTTTGAAAGAGGCAAAGCGAGATGAAAACGCGGGAGAACTCTTGCTTCGCCATCACTTACAGATGACGAGAACTCATTTGCTAGGTGCTCTGCAGGAAGAACTAGAAGAAGAAACGCTAAAAAGGTTTGAACAAGATGTCCATGCTCATAAAGCAGGGATGCCTGTACAATATCTCATCGGGACAGAAGAATTTTACGGACGTTCATTTATTGTAAACGAACATGTATTAATTCCAAGACCGGAAACAGAAGAGCTCGTATATGGAATGATTTCTCGAATGAAAAAAGAATTTCAACACCAGTCTATTGAGCTTGTCGATATTGGAACGGGAAGTGGGGCGATTGCTATCACTTTAGCGTTGGAGCTTGACAGCGTCAATGTTACAGCAACAGATATAGCTATAGAATCTTTAAATGTAGCCAAGGAGAATGCTCAAAATCTGGACGCTGCTGTCACGTTTATACAGGGAGATTTATTACAACCATTCCTATCATCAAATCAGAAATTTGATGTAATTGTGTCTAATCCGCCTTATATTCCAGCAGATGATGAATTGTCCACAGTGGTAAAAGATCATGAGCCAAATCGAGCTCTTTTTGGTGGAAAAGATGGTCTGGATTTTTATCGACGTTTTATGGAAGAGTTGCCATATGTGACGAAGTCAAACAGTATTATTGGATTTGAGGTCGGGGCCGGACAGACAAAAGATGTAGCTGAGATGCTGCAAAAAACGTTTCCGACAGCTTTTGTAGAATGTGTATATGATATTAATGGAAAAGATCGAATGGTTTTTGCACAACTTCGTGATAACTAAAAAAATCAGAGGGAATGATTTTCCCTTTGGTTTTTGAAAATCATGCATTTTTTTACTAAATTACTAGTTTAAGATATCTTGCTTTCGGCCATACTGTTCCTATGAAAGGGCGGTGGCCGAAATGAAGAAATATGCTATCATTTATTTTATTTTATTAATTATTGGAGCAAATGCTCAACTTATATATACACATAACCAAGTGCAGGCAGATCAGCCTGCAGTCATTCCAGACGAGGCAATTCGACTGCGTATTTTAGCAAACAGCGACGGTGAAAAAGATCAGTACGTAAAACGTCTGATTCGTGACCGTGTGAACGAACAAATTACAGAATGGGTAAAAGATTTAACATCTGTAACTGTAGCTCGAAAAACAATTAAAGAAAATTTGCCAGCGCTTGAGACAATTGCGAAAGAAGTGCTAAAAGAAGAAGGCGTAAATGAATCTGTTCACGTTAAATTCGGAAAAGTAGAGTTTCCTACTAAGTTGTACGGTCAGTTTTTATATCCAGCAGGTGAGTATGAAGCCGTGCTTATTACTCTTGGTAAAGGAGAAGGAGCAAACTGGTGGTGTGTACTATTTCCTCCTTTATGCTTCTTAGATTTTTCAAACGGTGAAGCGGTAAAAGCGCCAGAGCCATCTGAAGAAGAACCAAAGGCAGAAAAAGAAAAACCAGCAGCTTCTGAATTAAAATCTGCAGACAAAACAGATGATACGTCGGCTGAAAGTAAAGAACCCGCAGTGAAGACAGAAATTCAATCTGCAACTATTACATCGGATTCTATTAAGCAGAAAGCTGAGGAACCTTCTCAACCAACGGCATCTTCTAAAGAAGCAGCTGCAAAGGATACAAGCAACACAGCGAAAGAAGAAACAAGCGCTAAGGCTGAGAAAAAGGAAAGTAAGGAAGCTGAAAAGTCTGTTTCATCTAAGAAAAAAGCTGATGCTAAATCGAAAGAAGATTCTGTAGAAGTTAAGTTTTTTGTAGTAGAATGGGTATCGTCCGTATTTAATTAATAGAATCATTAAAAATAAAATTCAGTTCTACTTTTTTTAACCATCTCATAGATTTGTTACTAGAAAACAAGTTGAGGTGATTAAAATGAGAGAACAATTAAAAATTGCCAGTAAAAATGATTATATTCGAATTCAGAAGTTTTTACAAAAAGCGGGTATTAGCACAGCGGGTGTAGAAGAACATATTCATCAATTTGTCATCATGGAAAGTGAAGAAGGCGAGCTGCTAGCAACAGTTGGGTTTGAAAAAGAAGGCATGGACGGAATTCTTCGCTCCCTTGTCGTGTCACCTTCTTTGATGCAATCTGATATTCTGCTGCTATTTAAAAGTATCGTTCAGCTGGCTCAAAAGCATGGTGTGAAGCAACTATATTTACTAACAAATAAGGCATCCTCTCTGCATTTTTTTCAAATGATGAATTTTCAGCAAACATCTTATAGTGCTCTACCTGATTTGTTAAAAGAACATTCGTATTTAAAACAGTTACCAAATCCTAAGGATGTCTACGTGATGTTTTATGCAGCTAGTTAAAAGGAAATGTGGATAAATCATTTTAATGGGGTATCCACAATGTTATTCACAAAAATCTAAGCTTTATCCACATTTTGTGGATAAAGCTTGTTTGCTGATATAATGAATGCATGTATTTTACTGTTTTTGATACATATTGTACTTTTAAAGTAAAAAAAACCTAGATATAGAAAGAAAAAGGAGTTGAAGAAGATGGAAACTAAGTTATGGGTTGTGGATAATTTTATGAACGAAAAAGATATTTATCCACAGATAGAAGAAGCAGCAGATTTGCTGCGCAACCACGAAGTGGTTGCTTTTCCTACAGAGACGGTATATGGATTAGGAGGAGATGCAACATCGGATAAAGCTGTGGATAAAATTTTTGCAGCGAAAGGACGTCCTAGTGATAACCCTCTTATTGTTCATATTGGAGATAAAGAGCAGCTGCATACATTTGTAGAGTCAATTCCTTCAAAAGCAGAGAAAGTGATTGATGCTTTTTGGCCAGGTCCTCTTACCGTGATATTACCTAAAAAAGATCAAGTTTCAGATAAGGTTACGGCTGGTTTAAACAGCATTGCAGTGAGAATGCCATCACATCCGGTAGCTCTTGCATTATTGAAAAAAGTGGCTTTGCCTATCGCAGCTCCTAGTGCAAACCTCTCCGGCAAGCCAAGCCCCACTTTAGCTCACCACGTGATGAATGATTTAGAAGGGCGTATTAGCGGAGTTGTAGATGGAGGAGCGACAGGGGTAGGAGTAGAGTCGACTGTCCTTGATTGTACTGAAGAGATTCCTATTATTTTACGTCCAGGCGGCATTACTCAGAAAGAGTTAGAAAGTGTAATTGGTCCCGTAAAAGTAGATCGAGCGTTAATAAGTGATAAAGAAGCGCCAAAATCTCCAGGTATGAAATATACGCATTACGCACCTGATGCACCGCTTGTCATTGTTGACGGCAGTTCAGATTTTTTCCAATCTATTATTGATCACTATCAAGATCAGGGTAAGCGAGTAGGGGTATTAACGACATCTGAACATGAAGATGTGTATAAAGCCGATGCCGTCATTACATGTGGATCTCGCTCAAATTTAGAGACGGTTGCTAGCCACTTATATGAGTCTCTTCGTTCATTTAATGAGTGCGATGTAGATATTATCGTTAGTGAAAGTTTTTCTGAAGAAGGAGTCGGTCATGCCGTTATGAATCGATTAATGAAAGCTGCAGGACATCACGTGATTAAGCAATAAAATTCATCTTCTAAACCTTTTCGAATGTGCATATTTTGAAATAGGAGCACGTCCGAGGAGGGTAAAGATGAATGTATCTCAGTTAATTAGTGAAATGATCACGTTAGTCATTATGGCGTTTGCCTTAGGAATGGATGCTTTCTCAGTTGGTTTGGGAATGGGGTTAATTCGTTTACGCTTTCGCCAAATTTTCTACATTGGTGTTGTTATCGGTATATTTCATATTTGGATGCCGCTATTGGGCATGTTTATTGGACGACTTTTGTCTGATAAACTTGGAATGTTTGCTACCTATGGCGGTGGAATTTTATTGCTGATTCTTGGGGCGCAGATGATTTATTCCTCCTTTAAGCATGACGATACGCCGTTTATCAAACCAGTTGGCTTTGGACTGTTATTTTTTGCGCTCAGCGTGAGTCTAGATAGTTTTTCTGTTGGACTTAGCTTAGGTATTTTTGGGGCAAGAACGTTTTTGACCATTATTGTTTTTGGCGTAGTGAGTATGCTATTAACTTGGTTAGGACTGTTGCTCGGCAGAAGAGTACAAGGCTGGCTTGGTTCATATAGTGAGGCACTGGGCGGGAGCATTTTATTAGCTTTTGGCATCAAATTGCTATTACCTTTTTAACTATATATAAATAGGTAAAGGACCATGACCATGCAGGTTATGGTCTTTTTTTGCTTCTTTTAGATTACAGCAATAAAAAAAGGAAAGCGAAGGTGTTTTTTTCAAGATAAATAAAGAGATTATGGATAAAAAACACCCAAAAAAGCTAACTGGATTTATGCAAGCAATAGAGATACAATAGGGTGGAATATCAACATAGTCGCACATAGTGAAAGCAAGGGAGGATGTATCTTGAAAAACATCTTATTTGTATGTACAGGAAACACGTGCCGCAGCCCTATGGCAGAAGCGTTGCTGAAAGCTAAAAAAATAGATGGAATAAACGTGAAGTCTGCAGGCGTATTCGCTTCAAATGGAAGTGAAGCTTCTGTTCATGCACAAGTTGCCCTTCAACAGAAAGGCATAGCTTGTTCTCATGCTTCGGCAGCATTAACGGACGAACAATTGATGTGGGCTACTTATATTTTTACGATGACGGAGCAGCATAAAATGCTAATTTTGAACCAAGCTCCATACGTAAGTGATAAATTATTTACGCTAAAAGAATTTGCCGGCGAGCAAGGTGAAGTATCTGATCCGTTTGGCGGATCATTACAGACGTACGAACAGACTTTAGAAGAGTTAGAGCGTATGATTAACAAAATAGTCGACAAATTATAAAAGGTCCCATAAATTTTTGCAGACTTAAACTGAACAAAAATTAATAGAAGATGAAGGTATGTATGAGGAGGAAACAAAGATGAAAGTAGCTATTGCATCTGACCACGGCGGTATAAATTTACGACAGGAAATTATCTCTTTAATGGAAGAATTAAATATTGAATATGTGGATTTAGGGTGTGAATGCTCAGCATCTGTCGATTATCCGGATTATGCACTTCCCGTTGCTCAAAAAGTGGCGAGCCAAGAAGTAAGTCGAGGCATTCTTATTTGCGGAACAGGCATCGGTATGAGCATAGCAGCTAATAAAGTAAAGGGAATTCGCTGCGCTCTAGTGCATGATACGTTTAGTGCAAAAGCCACAAGAGAACATAATGATAGCAACATTTTAGCAATGGGTGAACGCGTCATTGGGCCGGGACTTGCACGTGAAATTGCGAAAATTTGGTTAACGACAGAATTTGAAGGCGGGCGACATGAAAATCGCGTGAATAAAATTAAACAGTATGAGCAGCAAAGTGATGCAACAGTAACGGCATAATGTGAACGTATTCAATGGAAGAAAGGAAGAAAAACGTGTCTGAACTTACGAAATGGAAAGAGCAGTTGGAAACAGTTTTATCTGATTTTTCAGCACAAGTGCAGTTATCTTCAGAACATACACTTGTCATTGGATGCAGTACAAGCGAGGTAATTGGTGAAAAAATAGGAACCGCAGGCGCAATGGAAGTTGCAGAAATGATCTTTGATAAACTAGCAGATTTTCGAAAAAAAACGGGTGTCCACTTAGCATTTCAATGCTGTGAACATCTTAATCGAGCACTGGTAGTAGAAAGAGAATTAGCTCGTAAAGAACGCTTAGAAATCGTTAGTGTTGTTCCTATTCATAAAGCAGGTGGAGCAATGGCTACACAGGCCTATGGCCAGCTTAAAGATCCTGTTTTAGTAGAGTTTATTAAAGCTGATGCTGGGATTGATATTGGAGATACATTCATTGGTATGCATTTAAAGCATGTCGCAGTACCCGTTCGTTGTACGTTGAACGCAGTTGGACACGCTCATGTTACTTTAGCAAAGACGCGTCCAAAACTAATCGGTGGAATGAGAGCGTTTTACGAACTTTCGTAATTAAATATATTAAAATAATACACATTTTTTCTTTTTTATTCTAAATAAATCATGTTACAATGTAGTTGAATTAACAAATAACGAACATTGCGAATACGAAACGAGGAGAGGATTTTGATGGAGAAACAACTAATGCAACAAGATCCAGCAGTTTATAATGCGATCAAGGATGAATTACAAAGACAACGTACTAAGATTGAGCTAATTGCTTCAGAAAACTTTGTAACAACAGCGGTAATGGAAGCACAAGGTTCAGTTTTAACAAATAAATATGCTGAAGGCTATCCAGCTAAACGTTACTACGGTGGTTGTGAACACGTGGATGTAGTAGAAGACTTAGCTCGTGATCGTGCAAAAGAAATTTTCGGAGCAGAGCACGTGAACGTTCAACCTCACTCAGGTGCACAAGCAAACATGGCTGTATACTTCACTGTTTTAGAGGCTGGAGACACAGTACTTGGTATGAATTTATCGCACGGCGGTCACTTAACGCACGGAAGTCCTGTTAACTTTAGTGGTGTTCAGTACAATTTCATCGAATATGGTGTAGATCGCGAAACACATCGCATTAACTACGATGACGTATTAGAAAAAGCTCGTACACACAAACCAAAATTAATTGTGGCTGGTGCAAGCGCATATCCACGCGCAATCGACTTCAAGCGTTTCCGTGAAATCGCTGATGAAGTAGGCGCTTATTTAATGGTAGACATGGCTCATATTGCTGGTCTAGTAGCTGCAGGACTTCATCAAAATCCTGTGCCACATGCTCATTTCGTTACAACTACAACACATAAAACACTACGCGGACCACGCGGCGGTATGATTTTATGTAAAGAAGAATTTGCGAAAAAGATTGATAAGTCGATCTTCCCTGGTATTCAAGGTGGTCCATTGATGCACGTTATCGCTGCAAAAGCAGTAGCATTTGGTGAAGCATTACAAGATGAGTTTAAGCACTATGCTCAAAATATCATCGACAATGCTAATCGTTTAGCAGAAGGATTAAAGAAAGAAGGATTTGCTCTTGTATCTGAAGGAACAGACAATCACCTTGTGTTAATCGACGTAAGCTCAATGAATTTGACAGGTAAAGTAGCTGAAAAAGCGCTTGATGATGTAGGTATTACAACAAACAAAAATACAATTCCTTATGATGAGCAAAGCCCATTTGTAACAAGCGGTATCCGTATTGGTACAGCTGCGGTTACAACTCGCGGATTTGGCTTAGAAGAGATGGATGAAATTGCTTCTATCATCGGATTAACGCTTAAAAACATTGAAGATGAAGAAAAGTTAGCTGAAGCTAAAACACGCGTTGAAGCTTTAACAAGCAAGTTTGAAATGTATAAATCACTTTAAGAGAGACAGGCCTTTGTGCCTGTTTTTTTATGGAGAAAGTGGTAGCAATCCAATCATTTTTTGAATAATGCTTGAACTCAAAAACTTTTTTCTGTAAAATGAATGCAATGTATAAATTTAATTAGCAAGAGATATGTTTTTACTAGTACGTACCATTCAATTCGTTGAATGGTATTTTAATGTGTACATCTTTATATATAAGGAGAGATATCAATGGGCAAAGTATACGTATTTGATCACCCGCTTATTCAACACAAATTAACTTACATACGCGATGTAAAAACGGGAACGAAAGAGTTTCGTGAATTAGTTGATGAAGTGGCAAGCTTAATGGCTTTTGAAGCAACACGTGATTTACCGCTAGAAGATGTTGAAATTGAAACACCGGTTTGCAAAACAAAGTCAAAAGTTATTGCAGGGAAAAAGCTTGGTATCGTTCCAATTCTTCGTGCTGGTATCGGCATGGTAGATGGATTTTTAAAACTAATGCCAGCTGCTAAAGTTGGACACGTTGGCTTATATCGTGATCCAGAAACATTACAGCCTGTTGAATATTATGTAAAGCTACCTAATGATGTAGAAGAGCGTGACTTTATTGTAGTAGATCCTATGCTTGCAACAGGAGGGTCAGCTGTAGAAGCAATCAACTCTCTGAAAAAAAGAGGCGCTAAAAACATTAAATTTATGTGTTTAATTGCTGCTCCTGAAGGCGTGGAAATTGTAAAAGAAGCACACCCTGACGTAGATATTTACATTGCAGCATTAGATGAAAAATTAAATGACCATGGATATATTGTTCCAGGTTTAGGTGATGCAGGGGATCGTTTATTCGGTACAAAATAATTTGTAGATTTGGGTGATGAACATGAAGCAGCCAATTAAAGTAATGACGATATTCGGGACAAGACCAGAAGCAATTAAAATGGCTCCTCTAGTATTAGAGCTTAAAAAGCGACCAGAAGAGTTCGAAGCAATTGTTACAGTAACGGCTCAGCACCGTGAAATGTTAGACCAAGTATTGAGCATCTTTGACATTCAGCCTGACTATGACCTGAACATTATGAAGGATCGCCAAACCCTTATGGACGTAACGACCAGAGGATTACAAGGCTTGGACGACGTAATGAAAAAAGTAAAGCCGGACATGGTACTTGTACACGGTGATACAACTACGACGTTTATTGCTGGGCTAGCAGCTTTTTATAATCAGATTCAGGTCGGGCATGTTGAAGCAGGTTTGCGCACATGGAATAAATATTCTCCATACCCGGAAGAAATGAACCGTCAGCTTACAGGTGTTCTCGCTGATTTGCACTTTGCTCCAACAGATAAGTCTGCAGCTAATTTGCAAGCAGAGAACAAAAAAGAAGAGCGAATCTTTGTGACTGGAAATACAGCTATCGATGCGTTAAAAACAACAGTAAAAGAGACATATGAGCATGAAGTGTTAACGAAATTGGGAGATGATCGTCTTATTTTGTTAACGGCACATCGCCGCGAAAATTTAGGCGAACCAATGAAAAATATGTTCCGTGCTGTTAAGCGTATTGTAGATGAACATGAAGATGTGCAAGTTGTGTATCCTGTTCATTTGAATCCAGTAGTTAGAGAAACAGCAAACGATATCTTAGGAAATGACCCGCGCATTCATTTAATTGAACCGTTAGATGTAATTGACTTCCATAACTTCGCTGAGCGCGCTCATATTATTTTGACAGATTCGGGCGGTGTTCAAGAAGAAGCTCCTTCATTAGGCGTACCTGTATTGGTACTTCGCGATACAACAGAGCGCCCGGAAGGAATTGAAGCAGGAACGCTCAAACTAGCAGGCACGGAAGAAGAAACGATTTATACGCTAGCAAAAGAGCTGTTAATAGATGAAGGCGTATATAAGCAAATGTCACAAGCATCGAATCCTTACGGAGACGGCTTAGCTTCTAAACGCATTTGTGATGCTATTAGCTACTATTTCAACGGCCGTGAAAACAGACCGGAAGCTTTTAATCCGCTTTCGTAAGATTTCTAAACACCTTTCACATGAAAAGCGTCTCTTTGAGACACGATAGTGTGAGAGGTGTTTTTTTATGTGGATTAAATGGTTAATGATTAGCTTTATATTGGGGAGTGGGGGAGGGCAAATGTCGCTCAATCCGACATTTCCTTCTATAAAACAAGAAATGAATCATCAGGAAAAATCAATCATTGTGATGATTAAAAAAGAAAAATTCACGAAATTTAAAAGTCAGCTACAAAAAAATTATCCTAATATAAAGATTAAGAGCGAATTTCACACGGTGTTTACAGGACTTTCATTAAACGGCTCCATCTCGGATTTGGAAAAACTATCTCAGAATCCATCTATTATTAGTTCACATTCTATTAAAAACTATCAGGTTACAGAAGAAAATAGCGTAACGTTCATTGGCTCAGAACAGGTAAGAGGCTTGTTTGATACTCACAATCAGCGCTTAACAGGAAAAGGGATCAAAGTAGGCGTTATCGATACGGGTGTTGATTATTCTCATCCTGATTTAAAACAAACCTACAGAGGGGGTTACGATGTAATAGATGAAGATTATGAGCCGATGGAAACCACTCGTGAGCAAGGAGAACCGACTCTGCACGGTACTCATGTAGCTGGTATTATTGCAGCGAATGGGAATATTACAGGCGTAGCACCCCAAGCGGAAATCTATGCATACCGAGCTCTTGGACCTGGAGGAGCTGGAACGTCTGAAAGTGTTATTCTAGCTATTGAAAAAGCAATTCAAGATGATGTAGATATTATTAATTTATCATTAGGAAATGATGTGAATGGCCCTGATTTACCAACAAGCTTAGCGTTAGATCGAGCTGTTGAAAAAGGAATTGTAACGGTTACATCTAGCGGCAATTCAGGTCCAGGTTTATGGACGGTGGGCTCTCCGGGTACAGCGGGAAAAGCTATTTCCGTTGGCGCTTCTGTTTCTCCGACAACAGTTCAATTTCTAACAATTGGATTTAACAAAGAAAAAATTATGATGGCGCCAGTAGAAGGGTCTCGTCCATGGACGTTTAATCAAACGCTGCGTGTAATAAATGAAGAAGATTCCAAAGAGCAAAAGCATGCGTCGGGTAACGTCATTTTGCTAAAAGCAGAAGGAAATGCGGTTCAACAAAAGATTAAACAAGCTGAACAGGCGGGAGCAAAAGCGGTTATTTTATATAGCCCGACAGAAAAAAGCATAGTCAGTAAACTAAAAGAGTCAGTAAATATTCCCGTGATATGGGTAAGTAAAAAAAGCGGTGACACCATTACCCAACACATTCAGTCTCAACAACCGTACTTACGCACTGGCCAGCAAGTGGTGCAAGACTTGCTCACATCTTTCAGTTCAAGAGGGCCTGTAACGACTACTTGGGGAATCAAACCAGACGTCGTCGCACCAGGTTACTTCATTAATAGTACAGTTCCTGGAGGATATGAACGCATGCGTGGCACAAGTATGGCTGCGCCCCATGTAGCTGGAGCGTGTGCGCTGATTTTACAAGCTCACCCGAACTGGTCTCCTGAACAAGTCAAAGCTTCATTGATGAACACCAGTAAAGTAATGCAGCAGCTAAACGGTCAAACGTATCGCGTATATGAACAAGGAGCGGGAAGAATTCAAATAGCAAAAGCCGTCACAGCAGAATCTTTGTTTTATCCATCTTCTTTATCTTTTGGTATTTTTACGCGTCCATCAAAGAAAGTTTTATCTTTTAAAATTGATAACCAGTCTGATAAAGCAAAAACGTATCGCTTAAACGTTCCAAAAAGGGATGAAGGAGTGAACTGGGATGTTCCATTACCCGTCACGGTGCCACCCCGTCAGACAAAAGAGATAGCTGTCACTTTATCGGTGCAGCCCCGTTTTAAAAATAAAGGTATATATGACGGATATTTGGAAATAAATGATTCACGTGAAACATTTTCGCTTCCCTATATGTACATGATTAGCATTCCAGATTATCCTCGTGTCATGGGATTGCAAGTAGCAGCGGAAAAAGAGAAAAATACGTATAGCTATGAACTGTTTTTGCCTGAAGGAGCAGATCAGTTAGGCGTCGCTCTTTTTGATAAGCAGTCTTTACAGTTTGTATCGTATTTAGATGTTGACGTGGATGTAGAAAGAGGCATGAGAAAACGAAAAATAACGATTGATGAATCGCTTGTACCAGGAGTGTACCAAATATTTGCATTTGTGAAAAAGCATAGACAAGAGCAGGTTGTACACAGTACAATAACGATTGAATGAACCTCTTTAAATGTTTTCATTTGAAGAGGTTTTATGTGTGGCAGAAATGTGAACAATAAGAAGAGATTGTGAAGTTTTTAGCTTAAACACATTGACATTAAATATACGCTATTGTATGCTTACAGGGAATATAAATGATAAGGTTTTCAACCTGTGAAAACCGTTGATATTTCTGCGTATTTTATTAGCTGTTTTTACCTTTTTTAGCAATTTTTTTTGCCTTTCTATCATATATTGAGCTATGAAAACGATAGAGAATTCGGAAAAAAGAAAATTTTGCAAAAGGGGTATGAGCTTATGAAAGATCGCAACCGTCATCCTTTGCAAGCGATGGCATTAGTGTCAATCATTCTATCACAGTTAGCAGGTTCAGTCTTAATTGGCTTATTCTCTGGAAGATGGGCTGATCAATGGCTTGACACCGAACCACTATTTTTGATTTTAGGCCTTCTTTCAGGGCTAGCAGCAGGTGTTTTTATGATGCTGCGCACAGTCCACCATTTTTTTTCAGGAGATTAATAATTCATGCAGGATTTGCAGCACGTTTTTCCAAGACTTCGTTCATACATATTGTATTTGTTAGCATTATACGTTCTCGGCTGGGGATTTACAAGTTATAAGGCTGTTTTTGCAGGTTTAATTTTAGGAACCGCCCTGAGTTTGTATAATTTGTGGAACTTAGTAAGAAAGTTTGAGCAGTTTGGACAGGCGTTGGATGAGGGGAAAAAGCCCCGTTCAATTGGGACTGTTGTAAGATTTGCAACAGCTGCTCTCGCAGTTGTGATTACCATCTCTTATCCAAAAACCTTTCATATTATTAGTGTAGTTGTGGGATTAATGACGTATTATGTTGTCATTATCATAGATTTAGTTGTTCAAAATATGCGTAGAAGATAGAAAGAGAGGTGAACACAGTTGGGTCATGAATCACCAACTATAGAGTTTCTAGGCCTTACTTTTAGTCAAAGTAACTTGCTTATGGTTACCGTAGCTTCTGTTATTGTATTCTTAATTGCAGTTTTATGTACTCGTACTCTTGCTATGAAGCCAAGCGGTGCACAAAACTTTATTGAATGGGTCTTAGATTTTGTTAAAGGACTCGTTAATAGCAATATGGATTGGAAAACAGGTGGCCGCTTTTTGACGCTAGGTGTAACTTTACTTATGTACATTTTTGTGTCAAATATGTTGGGTCTTCCATTCGCCATCGTGATTGACCATAACTTATGGTGGAAATCGCCAACCGCTGATCCAGCAATTACGCTGACGTTAGCCGTTATGGTAGTTGTACTATCACATTATTATGGTATTAAAATGCGAGGTTTCTCTGCATACACGAAAGATTACTTCAAGCCAATGGCATTTTTATTCCCGCTTAAGATTATCGAGGAGTTTGCCAATACGTTAACGCTTGGCCTTCGTCTTTACGGTAATATTTATGCTGGGGAAATTTTGTTAAGCTTGCTAGCTGGTTTAGCAACAACAGGCTTCCTAGGTACAATTGGAGCTGCTATCCCAATGCTTTTATGGCAAGGATTCAGTATTTTTGTAGGCGCAATTCAGGCCTTCATTTTCACAATGTTAACGATGGTTTATTTATCTCACAAAGTGAGTAGCGACCATTAATTTATAAAGCTTTGTTCAAGTAATACCCAATTTGGACAAAACAAAACTTAGTTAAACAAAATCATATATATTAAGGGAGGACTTTATAAAATGGGTTTAATAGCATCTGCAATTGCGATTGGTTTAGCGGCACTAGGTGCTGGTATTGGTAACGGTCTTATCGTTTCTAAGACGATTGAAGGCACAGCTCGCCAACCAGAAGCACGTGGTACATTAACTTCAATGATGTTCGTTGGGGTTGCCTTAGTTGAGGCGCTTCCAATTATCGCCGTAGTTATTGCATTCATGGTACAAGGTAAATAATAATGTGTTACATGTGGCGAAGATCATTCAAAAGAACCTTCGCCATTACTTTATGTCTTTAAGAAGTAAATTATATATGTGGAGTCTCTGAAGGGAGTGAACATGGCCGTGTCGAACATGTTTGTGTTAGGAGCAGCAGGCATTAATGGTGGAGATATTCTTTTCCAATTAGTGATGTTCCTTATCCTACTTGCGTTACTTCAAAAATTCGCGTTTGGTCCTGTAATGGGAATCATGAAAAAACGTGAAG
The DNA here is from genome assembly GCF_038006305.1 of Priestia sp. FSL R5-0597. Lineage (NCBI taxonomy): Bacteria > Bacillati > Bacillota > Bacilli > Caryophanales > Bacillaceae > Priestia > Priestia sp. FSL R5-0597. Next base: position 4,925,800 of record NZ_JBBOUZ010000001.1, on the reverse strand, counting down.
AGCATATTGCCGGTGAGATTGATGAAGCAGAAAAGCAAAATGAGGAAGCGAAGAAGCTTGTTGAAGAGCAGCGTGAAATCTTAAAGCAATCTCGTCAAGAAGTGCAAGTAATGATGGAAAACGCTAGAAAGTCTGCAGAAGATAAAAAAGAAGAAATCATTGCGGCAGCACGCGAAGAGTCTGAGCGTCTAAAAGCTGCAGCAAAACAAGAAATCGAACAGCAAAAAGATCAAGCAGTTGCTGCGTTACGTGAGCAAGTTGCTTCATTATCTGTTTTAATTGCGTCGAAAGTTATTGAAAAAGAACTTTCTGAACAAGATCAAGAGAAGTTAATTCATGAATATATCCAAGAAGTAGGGGATGTACGATGAGTCAACCAGCTGTAGCCAAGCGCTATGCACTAGCTCTTTTTCAATTAGCAACAGAAAAACAGATGATCGATGAAATGCAAGACCAGCTACAAATCGTTGAAGAGGTGTTTGCTAAAACACCTGAATTAATGGATGTATTAACTCATCCAAAAATTACAATTGAGCGAAAAAAACAGTTTGTAAGTGAGGCATTTGCTGAACTTTCACCAACTGTTCAACATACGGTTCTTCTATTATTAGAGCGTCACCGCATTCAAATTGTTAGCCAAATGGTGCAAGAGTATCGTTTCCTAGCGAACGAAGTACGTGGCGTGGCAGACGCAACTGTTTATTCTGTCAAACCTTTAAGCGCAGATGAGAAACGAGCAATCTCGCAATCATTTGCTTCAAAAGTTGGAAAACATACGTTAAATATTTCAAATGTAGTAGATAAAAGCCTAATCGGCGGCGTGAAGCTTCGCATTGGTAATCGTATCTATGATGGCAGCATTAGCAGCAAATTAGAAACGATCCACCGAGGACTTCTTGCACACAGATCGTAGATAGGGGTGAAATTCATGAGCATCAAAGCTGAAGAAATTAGTGCGCTGATCAAGCAGCAAATTGAAAACTATCAGTCTGAGATTAAAGTGAGTGATGTAGGTACTGTTATCCAAGTTGGGGATGGTATCGCACGTGCTCATGGCCTCGACAATGTCATGGCTGGAGAACTGGTTGAATTTTCAAATGGTGTCATGGGAATGGCACAAAACTTAGAAGAAAACAATGTAGGTATCATTATTTTAGGACCATATACAGAAATTCGTGAAGGTGACGAAGTTCGCCGTACAGGACGCATCATGGAAGTTCCAGTAGGAGAGCAGTTAATCGGTCGTGTTGTTAACTCATTAGGTCAGCCAGTAGACGGCTTAGGCCCGGTAGAAACAACAAAAACACGTCCAATTGAAGGTGCTGCACCTGGCGTTATGGATCGTAAATCAGTACATGAGCCGCTTCAAACAGGTATCAAGGCGATTGACGCACTTGTGCCGATCGGCCGTGGACAGCGTGAGTTAATTATCGGTGACCGTCAAACGGGTAAAACATCGGTAGCAATCGATACAATCTTAAACCAAAAAGATCAAGATATGGTATGTATCTATGTAGCGATTGGCCAAAAAGAATCAACAGTTCGTAACGTAGTAGAGACATTACGTAAACACGGTGCTCTAGATTACACAATCGTTGTAACAGCATCAGCTTCACAACCAGCTCCACTATTATTCTTAGCACCATACGCTGGAGTAACAATGGGTGAAGAGTTTATGTATAACGGTAAGCACGTACTTGTTATTTACGATGACTTAACAAAACAAGCATCAGCTTATCGTGAACTTTCATTACTATTACGCCGTCCTCCAGGTCGTGAAGCGTACCCAGGGGATGTATTCTATCTGCACTCTCGTTTATTAGAGCGTGCGGCAAAGTTATCGGACGCAAAAGGTGGAGGTTCATTAACAGCTCTTCCATTTATTGAAACGCAAGCAGGAGACGTATCTGCTTATATCCCAACGAACGTAATTTCGATTACAGACGGACAAATTTTCTTACAGTCAGATCTATTCTTCTCAGGCGTACGTCCTGCGATTAATGCTGGTCTTTCTGTATCACGTGTAGGGGGATCTGCACAAATTAAAGCGATGAAAAAGGTAGCAGGTACACTGCGTCTAGACCTTGCATCTTATCGTGAGCTTGAATCGTTTGCTCAGTTCGGTTCTGATCTTGACCAAGCAACTCAAGCAAAATTAAATCGAGGAGCGCGTACAGTTGAAATCTTAAAACAAGGTTTACACAAACCGCTTCGCGTAGAAAAACAAGTAGCTGTGCTTTACGCATTAACAAAAGGCTTCTTAGATGATGTTCCAGTATCAGATATTACACGCTTTGAAGACGAGTACTTAACATGGTTAGAATCAAACCGTAAAGAAGTACTTGAATCAATCCGTACAACTGGTGGCCTTCCTGAAGCTGGCGTATTCGAATCAGCACTTGAAGAATTCAAGAAAACATTTATTGCATCTGAATAATATATTGTCAGCATGGTATGTTAAGACAATCTTTCAATAAGGTGAAGGTGAACATTTGTTCACCTTTCATACCACGTGATCTTCTAAAACAAGGTGGTGAAACCTTTGGCATCATTACGTGATATACAAACTCGAATCACATCGACGAAAAAAACGAGCCAGATTACGAAAGCAATGGAAATGGTTTCAGCTGCAAAGCTGAATAGAGCGGAACAAAATGCAAAATCGTTTGTTCCATATATGGAAAAAATTCAAGAGGTAGTCTCAAGTGTAGCCCTAGGCAGCAGAGGCGCTTCACATCCAATGTTAACTGCGCGCAGCGTGAAGAAGACTGGTTATATCGTAATCACTTCAGATCGCGGTCTAGCAGGAGCATATAACAGTAATATTTTGCGAAAAGTATCTCAAGCTATTGAAGAACGCCATCAATCACCTGATGAATACGGTGTGATTGCAATTGGACGAGTAGGGAGAGATTTCTTCGTAAAACGCGGTATTCCGGTTTTGCTTGAAATCACAGGCTTAGCAGATCAGCCAGCTTTTGCTGACATTCAAGGAATTGCTTCACAAACAGTTCAAATGTTTGCGGACGGTACGTTTGATGAACTTTACTTATACTACAATCACTTTATCAATACGATTTCACAAGAAGTGACGGAGAAGAAGCTATTGCCTCTAACAGATCTTCAACCTTCTGGTAAACTTGTTGGTTATGAATTTGAACCATCACAAGAAGAGATTTTAGAAGTATTACTTCCTCAGTATGCAGAGAGTTTAATTTACGGCGGCCTGCTTGATGGAAAAGCAAGTGAGCATGCTGCTCGTATGACAGCGATGAAAAGTGCAACAGACAATGCAAAAGATCTTATCAATAATCTTACATTGTCATATAACCGTGCACGTCAAGCGGCAATTACCCAGGAAATTACGGAAATTGTTGGCGGAGCGGCAGCGTTAGAATAGAAAGTTTAATGGAAAAGCAAGTTAGGAGGGAACACGATGACAAAAGGACGCGTTACTCAAATCATGGGTCCAGTTGTAGACGTAAAGTTTGACAACGGACACCTTCCGGCAATTTATAACGCCCTTAAAATTTCACATAAACCGAGCAGTGCAAGTGAAGTTGCAATCGAATTAACATTAGAAGTTGCGATTCACTTAGGTGATAACACAGTTCGTACAGTAGCAATGTCATCCACTGACGGCTTAGTTCGTGGATTAGAAGTAGAAGATACAGGTGCAGCAATCTCAGTACCAGTTGGTGACGTTACGTTAGGTCGTGTATTTAACGTATTAGGTGAAAAAATCGACTTAGACGCCCCAATCGATGCAGGTGCACGTCGTGATCCGATCCACCGTCAAGCACCAAAGTTCGAAAATCTATCTACACAAGCTGAAATTCTTGAAACAGGTATTAAAGTAGTAGACTTATTAGCTCCTTACATTAAAGGTGGAAAAATTGGTCTATTCGGTGGTGCCGGTGTAGGTAAAACAGTATTAATTCAAGAGTTAATCAATAACATTGCTCAAGAGCACGGCGGTATTTCGGTATTCGCTGGTGTAGGTGAGCGTACGCGTGAAGGTAATGACTTATACCATGAAATGACAGACTCTGGTGTTATTAAGAAGACGGCTATGGTATTTGGACAAATGAATGAGCCGCCTGGTGCACGTCAGCGTGTTGCATTAACAGGATTAACAATGGCAGAATACTTCCGTGACGAACAAGGTCAAGACGTATTATTCTTTATCGATAATATCTTCCGTTTCACACAAGCGGGTTCAGAAGTATCAGCATTACTTGGCCGTATGCCATCAGCAGTAGGTTATCAGCCAACATTAGCGACAGAAATGGGTCAGCTTCAAGAGCGTATCACGTCAACAAGCGTAGGTTCTGTAACATCGATTCAAGCGATTTACGTACCAGCCGATGACTATACGGATCCAGCTCCAGCGACAACATTTGCTCACTTAGATGCAACAACAAACTTAGAGCGTAAATTATCAGAGATGGGTATTTACCCTGCGGTAGATCCATTAGCATCTACATCTCGCGCTTTATCTCCTGAAATTGTTGGAGAAGAGCACTATGCAATTGCGCGTCAAGTTCAACAAACGTTACAGCGTTATAAAGAGTTACAAGATATCATTGCAATCCTAGGTATGGATGAGTTATCTGATGAAGATAAACTTGTTGTACAACGTGCTCGTCGCGTTCAATTCTTCTTGTCTCAAAACTTCCACGTAGCAGAACAATTTACAGGTCAAAAAGGTTCTTATGTTCCTGTAAAAGAAACTGTTAAAGGATTTAAAGAGATCTTGGAAGGTAAATACGATCATTTACCTGAAGATGCGTTCCGTTTAGTTGGTCGCATTGAAGAAGTTATTGAAAATGCGAAACGTATGGGAGTAGAAGTTTAATTTAAGGGACATAGGAGGTTTTTTAAATGAAGACAATCCATGTCAGTGTAGTGACTCCTGATGGCCCAGTTTACGAATCAGAAGTGGAAATGGTAAGTACCCGAGCACAGAGCGGTGAGCTTGGTATTTTACATGGCCATATTCCGATGGTTGCTCCTTTACAAATTGGAGCCGTCCGCTTGAAGAAAGCAAGCAGTACAGAACTTGTGGCTGTTAGCGGAGGATTTCTTGAAGTAAGACCTGACAAAGTAACAATTCTTGCACAGGCTGCTGAAACAGCTGAAGCGATTGACGTAGCTCGTGCAGAAGAAGCGAAAAAGCGCGCTGAAATGCGCCTTGATAGCAAACAAGACGACGTTGATGTTAAGCGTGCTGAAATTGCCTTAAAACGGGCAGTCAATCGTTTAGATATTAGTCAACGTAAGTTCTAAAAAAAGCCCTCTCAAACGAATGAGAGGGCTTTTTTGCTCTATTATATAAAAGAGGAAGAGCAAATAGCATTCGTCTATGATTATATATTCTATTTAACTAAGCGTATCCGTCTTCTTTATTTTTCTTAATAATGGAAAAGGATCTTAAAATAGGGAATAAAATAAATGTTTTTCATGTTACCGTTTACGAATTTGCATAAGTGTGCTTTAATATGAAAAGAAGAGACGATGATCGTCTCTTCTTTTCATATGGTGTTTAAAAGGAGTGCTTTTATTGTTTGGAGGAATTGAGCAGCAAACGTTACTAACCATGATTTCACATTTGATTTTTATTGTGATTACTTGGTATGCTTTGCAAGGCTTTCAAATTGAAAAGCTGATGAAACCTAATCATGTGTTTCAAGCAAAATTAATGCTTATTTTATTGACCATTACTATTTCATCAACAGTAAGTAATTTCTTTTTGGATTATTTATTTTGGTCACAGCGCATTCCCTCATTTTTTCAATGATTGGCAAGCTATGAGTCTATGATAAAATAGACGTTCATTCGTTGAAGATATACGAATTTATACGCTAATGTATGTCGCTATGTCTAAATATGACGACCCTTTTCATGTATGTATCATCGCCTTCTGGAAAGACTGATGAGTACGGAGAGGGAGTGGCGAAATGTTTAAAAAAATTAGTGTCTTTTTGGCTATTTTCATTACTGGCTTATTCGTATATCATGGAAGTTATGTGAGCAATGCCCAAAACAATGAAACTACTATTGAGAAGATTGTTCACACCTTAAATAAGCAGCATGTTTCGTTAACTGAAGTATCGTTGTATGCAAGAGAAGAAGTAAAAGCTGTTACTGACCAAAAAACCTTCTATTCGCAAGCTGAAAGTATTAAAAGTAATTTTAGAGGTTTTAAATGGGAAGTGAAGAGGGAAAGAGACCTATGGAAAGCAATAGGTACACGCAAAAGTGAAGATGTGAACGAAGTCATTCTGTTAACTTATGCGATCGATGAACACAGCAATGCGTACATATCGTATCATGTAACGGGACAAGGTTTAAAAGAAAAAAATATGACCCATTTTCAAAATGTATTTCAGACAAATTATGAAAAAATTTTCCTGTCAGAACCCATAATTTTCTCTTGTGCAACAGGGGAAATCAATGATAAGATGGAAAGTGTTTTGTCTGTTGAAATTCAAGACCTATTACGAGCTTTCAATGCTAAACCAGTGGAATCTCTAGTGGAAGAGTCATTTACCTCTGTTTCAGCATATACTGGACTGTGGAAAGAAGCTCTTCAAACGAAAAAGCAGGAAATGAACTTACAAATTGCATTACGCAAGACAAGAATGGGCGGTCAAACAACCATAGTTGTTGGCACACCTATCATTACGTCTGAATATTAATATAGAGAAAATGGACGCGGAGGGGAATACCTTGGAAAAAATCATCGTCCGCGGTGGAAATAGATTAAGCGGTACAGTTAAAGTTGAAGGAGCAAAAAACGCCGTTTTACCTATTATCACTGCAACCTTATTAGCTAGTGAAGGAAAAACAATTCTAAATGATGTACCAGCTCTCTCCGATGTATTTACGATTGGCGAAGTTTTAAGACATCTGAATGCAGAAGTAGATTTTGAAACAAATCGTGTAGTTGTAGATGCATCAAGAGAGTTAAAAACAGATGCACCTTTTGAATATGTAAGAAAAATGCGCGCTTCAGTACTTGTAATGGGTCCTTTATTGGCGCGTATGGGTGAGGCTCGTGTAGCTTTACCTGGTGGATGTGCGATTGGATCAAGACCGATTGATCAGCACCTTAAAGGCTTTGAAGCAATGGGTGCTAAAGTTCAAGTAGGAAATGGTTTTATTGATGCAAAAGTTGAAGGAAGACTAAAAGGTGCTAAAATTTATTTAGACTTCCCAAGTGTAGGTGCCACAGAAAATATTATGATGGCAGCAGCATTAGCGGAAGGCACTACAATTATGGAAAACGTAGCAAAAGAACCTGAAATTGTCGACTTAGCAAACTTCTTAAACGCAATGGGCGCTAAAGTTCGCGGTGCAGGAACTGGTACGATCCGTATTGAAGGTGTTAATAAATTATATGGTGCAGAACATGCAATTATTCCAGATCGTATCGAAGCTGGAACATTCATGGTAGCAGCAGCTATTACAGGTGGAAACGTACTTGTACGCGGTGCAGTAGCAGAGCACATCAGTTCACTTGTTGCTAAAATGGAAGAAATGGGTGTTGAAATTACTGAAGAAGGCGACGGCTTACGTGTTGTAGGACCTGAAAAGCTAAAATCAGTAGATATTAAAACAATGCCTCATCCAGGGTTCCCTACGGATATGCAATCTCAAATGATGGCATTATTATTAGCAGCAGAAGGCACAAGTATGATTACAGAAACAGTTTTTGAAAACCGCTTTATGCACGTAGAAGAGTTTCGCCGCATGAACGCTGATATTAAAATTGAAGGACGCTCTGTTATTATTAACGGACCTTCTCAACTACAAGGCGCTGAAGTAGCAGCAACAGATCTTCGTGCAGCAGCAGCGTTAACATTAGCAGGACTTGTAGCAGACGGTTATACGCGTGTAACGGAATTAAAACACCTTGATCGTGGTTATGTAAATTTCCACAATAAATTAGCCGCTTTAGGCGCTGATATTGAACGTGTAAATGACGAAACAAAGCAGGTAGAACAAACTCAACAGGCTTCAGACGTCAAGTAAATATGTCATAAAAAAGCATCTCATAGCGAGATGCTTTTTTTGTCGTTGGACGACCCTTATGGCCGGTTTGCTGTCATAAAAGGTTGTCCACCTCCATACATATGGAATATAGGGATATAGGTGTTCCTTGTCAAAATAATAGATATGGAGGCTAGGCGTTCATGAAACAAGCAAAGCCAATCGTCGTACTAGGAGTCATCTTTTTTTTCGTTGTGTTACTCATCCCAACACTTCTCGTTGTTCCTTTTACTGAAAAGACAGATGGAAAGCTACATGAAAATGTCAAACAGACCCCAAAAACCGAAAAACTACAAAAAGTGACAGCGTCTCCTCTTGATGTCAGTGTTTATCGTACGGAAACGAAAAAAGTAGAAAAACTGCCGCTCGAAGACTATCTTGTAGGGGTAGTAGCAGCTGAAATGCCTGCTACTTTTGAACTTGAAGCACTTAAGGCTCAAAGTTTGGCAGCCAGAACCTATATTGTGCAAACTATGATGAATGGAAATAGTCATCTTCCCCAAGGAGCGGATGTGACTGATACCGTAGAGTACCAAGTATATTTAAATAAAGATGAGCTAAGAAGCCGATGGAACAAAGACTATGATTGGAAAATCAAAAAAATTCAAGAAGCAGTGAAGGACACCCAAGGTCAAATTCTTACGTATAAAAATAAGCCAATTAATGCTACGTTCTTTTCTACCAGCAATGGTTACACTGAAAATTCAGAAGCGTATTGGAAGAATTCCATTCCTTATCTAAAAAGTGTAGCTAGTCCATGGGATAAAAAGTCTCCTGAATTTACAAATCAGAAAGTAATGTCTGTTGCTAGCTTTGAACAGAGGCTTGGAGTGAAATTAACAAACAGTGGATCAGTAGGTGAAATCGTCTCTAGAACGCCGGGGCAGCGCGTAGATTACGTAAAGATAAACGGTAAAGAACTGTCGGGAAAAGATGTTCGGGAAAAACTGGATTTATCGTCAGCCGACTTTCATTGGACAAAAAAAGGGAATGAAATTATCATCAATACAAAAGGATATGGACATGGTATTGGGATGAGTCAGTACGGAGCAAATGGTATGGCACTGGAAGGAAAAACGTATAAAGATATTGTTACTCATTATTATACAGGTGTTGCAATTACTCCTAACGATCAGTTTGTTGCACAATTGACAGCTAAACGCTAATTCAACGACCCTTATAGCAGGGTCTTTTTTATGTTTTTCACTTTTTTTAAATAAAATGTATATTTTAGATTCATCTGTTGAAAAATAATCGAAAAAAATTTTTTATCGCTGTGTATATATTCATTCAATTGTGTTCAGACTGATTGCTGAGGTGATGATATATGAGAGAGGAAGAAAAGAAACGTACTTCTCCAAAATCGAAAGTTCAAAAATTAGTTAGAAAGCGTTGGGTGTTCCCGGCTATTTATTTAGCGAGTGCAGCAATTATTCTTACAGCAGTCCTTTGGTTTCAAGCTAATGGAAATGATATTAGCAAAGAAGACAAAAGCGGCTATAGCCAAGACGGTACGGCTTATCGAGACGACGCTGTAGAGGTAAATGCTTCGCTTGAAAATTTAAAAACGCCAGTTGCTAGTGAAGCATCAGCTATCGTGAAAAAGCCTTTCTACGACGATCAAGCATCTGAAAAACAACAAGAAGAAGCACTAGTTTTCTACAACAATACGTATCATCCAAACACAGGTGTTGATTTAGCTGTTAAGGGAGATAAATCATTTGATGTTGTAGCAGCAGCTAGCGGTACAGTAACAAAAGCAACAAAAGATCCTTTACTAGGTTATGTAGTAGAAATTGATCACAAAGATGGTTTAGTAACACAGTATCAATCTCTTGAGAAAGCTGATGTAGAAGTAGGAGATATTGTTAAACAAGGCCAAACGATCGCAAAAGCTGGAAAAAGCTTATATAATCAAGAAGCAAAAACACATGTGCACTTTGAAGTTCGTAAAGATGGTGTAGCAATTAATCCAAGCAGTTATTTTGGAAAATCGGTTAGTTCTATCAAAGAAGTCAAAGCAGCTGAAGTGACAGAACCAAAAGACGACTCTTCTTCTGAAGAATCAAAGGATAGCGAAAAATCATCTGATGAAAAGACTAAAGAAGATAAAGATTCAAAACAACCTTCAACAGATACGTCTAAACCAAATGCATAAAGCAAGACCATAAATACGAAAAGAAGCTGGATAAAACCGAGCTTCTTTTTTTATGAATTTTTCTAAAATGAGATGCATTATGTTAAAAAAGTAAATAAAAAACACTAAATTTTCAAAAAAATATAAGAAATCACTTGTCCTTACTGACTTTTCTAGCATATATCTGCACACAAGCTAATAAACTGTTACAAACCTATAAAGAGAATGTTAGAAAAGGGATAATATATACATTCCCTTGGATACTTCTCATATCCAATTTGGGGAGGGCGAGTAGTGTGCACGATTACATCAAAGAGAGAACTATCAAGATTGGAAAGTATATTGTAGAAACAAAGAAAACAGTTCGTGTAATTGCGAAAGAATTTGGCGTTTCGAAAAGTACTGTCCATAAAGATTTAACAGAGCGTCTACCAGAAATAAATCCTGAGTTAGCAAATGAAGTAAAAGAAATTCTTGATTACCATAAATCTATTCGGCATTTGCGTGGAGGAGAAGCAACAAAATTAAAGTACAAAAAAGAAGAAGAAACTGTAAAGTAAAAGAATGCCCGATATTGCCTTTTTTATAGAGGTAGTATAGGGCATTTTAATTTTTGGATAAAATAGGTATATAATAAATATTTTTGCTAATAACAACATACATATACAAATTGTGATAAAATAGTAAATTAGGAAAAAAGAATGGTTATCATGCAAAGATATGTAAATAGAAGGAGGATTTAAGGTATGTTAGCAAAAGACATTGGTATCGATTTAGGTACAGCTAACGTCTTAATTCACGTTAAAGGCAAAGGAATTGTGTTAAATGAACCGTCTGTTGTGGCGATTGATAAAAATACAAATAGAGTGCTAGCAGTAGGGGAAGAAGCGAGACGTATGGTAGGAAGAACGCCCAGTAATATTATTGCCATTCGTCCATTAAAAGATGGCGTTATCGCTGACTTCGAAATTACCGAGTCTATGCTCAAACACTTTATTAATAAATTAAATGTAAAAGGTTTTTTATCCAAGCCTCGTATTTTAATTTGTTGTCCAACAAATATTACCTCTGTTGAACAAAAAGCAATTCGCGAAGCTGCTGAAAAAAGCGGTGGAAAAACCATTTATTTGGAAGAAGAACCAAAAGTCGCGGCTATTGGCGCTGGAATGGATATCTTTCAGCCGAGCGGAAACATGGTCGTAGATATTGGTGGAGGTACAACCGATGTGGCTGTCCTTTCAATGGGCGATATTGTAACAGCAGCTTCTATTAAGATGGCTGGTGATCGTTTTGATGCGGAAATTTTGCAGTACATTAAACAAAAATATAAGCTCTTAATTGGAGAGCGTACAGCAGAAGAAATTAAAGTGAAAATTGGCACAGTGTTTCCTAAAGCTCGTAATGAAGAGCTGGACATTCGAGGGCGAGACATGGTTTCAGGCTTACCTCGTACGGTTACTGTTTATTCTGAGGAAGTAGAGGAGGCACTTAGAGAGTCTGTCAGCGTCATTGTACAAGCTTCGAAAAGTGTATTAGAGCGTACACCTCCCGAACTTTCTGCCGATATTATAGACAGAGGCGTTATTTTAACTGGCGGTGGAGCATTGCTTCACGGTATGGATCAGCTGTTAGCGGAAGAATTAAAGGTGCCTGTGCTAATTGCAGAAAATCCAATGGGTTGTGTAGCTGTTGGAACAGGTATTATGCTTGATAATATTGATAAACTATCTCGTCGCAATATTGTTTAAATAAATGAAGACTCCTCTATTGGCTCGTTTCATACAGAGGAGTCTCTTCTTTTATTTATTATACTCTGTCAGCCGGCTATAACGAACAACGTTTACTTGTAAGGAGGATGAAGTATGTTTAAAGGGTTTTACACGGCAGCAGCGGGTATGCTGTCTCAGCAGCGTCAAACTGACTTATTAACGAATAACATAGCAAATGCTAATACGCCAGGATTTAAAGCAGATCAAGGTACGTTAAAGGCATTTCCTGATATGTTACTGCAGCGAATGGAATCTGAAGATTTACCCACTGACCGTAACATCTCTGTTCAGAACAAAAAAGACATAGGTACAATTAATACGGGTGTGTATATGCAAGAAACAGTTCCAAATTTTACACAAGGTGATCTTCAGCAAACGTCTCAATCAACTGATATTGCATTGATGGAGCAAAATATGCCTACAAAAGAGGGCGGCCTATTTTTTGTGGTACAAAGCCCTAATAATACGCCTCAATATACAAGAAACAGTAATTTTACATTAGATCAAGAAGGGTTTTTAACTACGTCTACGGGAGCTTATGTATTAAATACAAATAATCAGCCAATTCAACTGAAAAGTGAAAACTTTACAGTTGATTCACAGGGTAACGTAACGGAAAATAATCAGCAGATTGCACAAATCGGTATTGCTTATTCTAGTGATTTACAAACGATTAAAAAGGCAGGGAATGGATTGTATGAAACGTTGAACAATCAGTCCTTGCCTTCAGCAAGAAATAATCCAGGCATTTCTTATCAGTTAAAGCAAGGATTTGTTGAACGTTCCAATGTAGATGCTGCTCAAAGTATGACGGATTTACTAACAGCTTACAGAGCTTTTGAAGCAAATCAAAAAATAATGCAAGCTTACGATAGAAGCATGGATAAAGCGGCAAATGAAATTGGACGTGTGCGCTAAAAGCAACAGGGGAGATGAAGAGAATGAACCGTACAATGATAACAGCGGCTAATACAATGGGGCAGCTACAGCAGCAGCTTGATGTCATCAGTCACAATTTATCTAATACAAATACGACAGGATATAAATCGAGAGACGCTTCATTTAACGATATGCTGTATCAACAAGTAAATAATCAAGTAGACCAGGGAACAGAAAAGCGGCTTACACCGTCTGGAATTCGACAAGGTTCAGGAGCTTATCTAGACCAAACACGCTTAAATATGACGCAAGGTGCTTTTGAAAATACAGACAAACCATTAGATGTAGCTGCATCAAATCCAAACGTTTATTTTCAAGTTGCCGTAAACGATTCCGAACAGCCTGTACAATATACGCGAGATGGTTCATTTCACCTTAGGCCTGAAGGCCCCAACAATGTTAAATTAGTAAACGGTTCTGGCCAGGATGTGCTGGGGGAAAATGGTCAAGCTATTATTTTCAGTAACGCATTTAAAGATATACAGATTGATGGAAGTGGAACGATAACGGTTACTACGAATACGGGCGTTGACCAGTTTACCCTTGGGTTAACAAATGTCCAAAAGCCGCAGGAGCTAGAAGCTAAAGGAGAAAATCTATTTGCTTTTCCAGCTGGGATGAACCAACCGAATATGTTTACAGATCTGACTGGAAAAGCTCGAGAAACAGCAGGCGTAGATCAAGGGAAATTGGAACAGTCAAATGTAGATTTGAGCAAAGAACTCACTGATATGTCCATTGCCCAACGTGCGTATCAGTTTAATTCCCGCTCTATTTCAATTGCAGACCAAATGATGGGCTTGGTGAATGGAATCAGAGCTTAAGCAAGTAGTTGCTTCTCAATTGAGCATTCTGTATATTGATAATAGTATCGTATGTTACATGCGGTTTGAAAGGAGACTTATTTATGCTTGATATTGAACAAATTAAAGAAATTATTCCACACCGATATCCATTTTTATTGGTCGATCGTATTTTAGAAGTGGAAGAGGGAAAGAAAGCAGTTGGTTTAAAAAACGTATCTGCCAATGAAGAATTTTTTAACGGGCATTTCCCTGACTATCCTGTGATGCCAGGGGTTTTAATTGTAGAAGCTTTGGCTCAGGTAGGAGCAGTAGCTATGCTAAAAAAAGAGGAAAATCAAGGACGTTTAGCATTTTTTGCAGGCATTGACAACTGCCGTTTTAAAAAGCAAGTAAGACCTGGTGATCAACTGCGTTTAGAGGTTGAAATTGTACGTGCGCGTGGATCTATTGGCAAAGGAAAAGGTATCGCAACTGTAGATGGAGAGTTAGTCTGCGAAACAGATATTATGTTTGCTTTAGGCGATAAAAAAGAATAGTACATAAGAGCTGCTGATGCAGCTTTTTTTATTGGCGCTGCAAAGCAGAAAAAAGTTTCTTTAATAAAGGTATAATATCCGTTAGCAACTCTTTTTGAAGAGTTGGTGACAGAGATGAAAATTGTAAGAGCACATGTTTTAATAAGGGCTGTTTATCTATGAGGGTTAAAATGGTATTTTCCTGTGAATCCGATTCACGTTTTCTTGTTAAGTAAAGAAGTTGGAAGTCATGTAAATAATCTTGTTTATAAGAGGAAGGCTCAATAAGTTGGTCGAGCGTAATTTGAAAACAATTACATAGAGATAGAAAATCAAAAATGGAAGGCGTTTGTTTCGAACATTCCCATTTTGAAATAGTTGTACGAGAAACATTCAACTGATTTGCTAATTCTTCTTGTGAAAATCCTCCTTTTAGTCTGAAATGTTTAATTCTTTCTCCAAAATCTTTCATATGCATCACCTGATTTCGTAAAGATAAGTATATGTCTTATTGTTCGAATGTAGTTCATGTTCTTTGTAACATGCTTAATTTGCACAATATGAAACATATACACTTTACTTTCTGCAATAGAGGGAATAAAACCTGTTTTTATTTCTTTTTTTTCTCTAAAAAGATTCATTTTTCTGCATGGATATAAAAAAAAGAACAAAAATAGAGGTTTTTATAGTAAAAAAATCCTATTTTTTGTTCGGTATATTGAAAAAAATGGTTGAATAACGGGGAAAAATGCATTAATATACGAATTACAAAGAAAAAGGAGTGAAAAAATGACAAATTTTTATTTGAAAAGGCAAGGTGCTCGAATAAGAGATAATCGCTTCAAACGTTCTAGTCATGCACATTTATTTTTAGGAAAAAAAGAAAGGTACCTCTCCAGTGAGTTCTCTTTTCTTTACCCTTCTCATGGACCAACGAAAAAGACCTCAAACAATAATCCTCTCTTTTAAATCCAGACACCTTGAGATGACTTGACTTATTTTTTAGATGTACTTTTTACCGGTCTGTTTCGAAGCTGCAGTTTGAACTGTTGAAGTAAATCTTGACCTGATAACCCTTGGTTAATTAAATCCTCTAAGAGCATTTCAGCATAATGAAGTCTCCGTTCTTTTAAAACACCTTTCATCAACAAACTAATACGATTTTCACCAATTGAAGTAATGGAAGCCACGGTAGCTATAAAGGTAGCTGGATCATTTGTTTCTTTCGTAATTTTAGCTTCTACCGTCACTTTTTGTTTATCTTTCAACAAAACATGAAATTCATCGTACCATTTCTTATCGATAACTGCTTCTAAAATCCAGTTATTTTCGCCGTCTTCTTTATTAATAATAAGGCCATTAGTTAGTGAGACAGACTGACGCTTTTCTTGATCATCAACCAATTGAAATGACACAAGTTTAAATGTTTTCATTGATGTTTCCTCCTTTACGTAAATAGTAGGTTATCCATATTATAACATGAATGAGCTTAAAGATTCCCATTATTCAATCAGTTGGAGTGGTAGACTATGATTAACCATGTTGTTCTTGTAGGAAGACTGACAAAAAAGCCGGAGCTTCGATATACCCATGAAGGGATTGCCGTATCTACTATTACGTTAGCAATTAATCGAACGTTTCGAAATGTTGAAGGTGAATATGATGCTGATTTTGTCAACATTACTCTGTGGAGAAAAAATGCAGAAAATACAGCTGCTTACTGTGATAAAGGAGCGGTTGTAGGCGTGGTAGGGCGTGTACAAACGCGCACATTTGAAAATAATCTTCAGCAACGAGTATATATGACCGACGTTGTGGCTGATGCGGTTAAATTTTTAAGTGGAAAGCCATCTGATTCTTCTTCATTTGGTTCAAATCAACAAGAAGAATAAAGTGATCTAGTATGAAAGGGGGTGATTAGTTCAGCTAAAGTTTTAATTCCCCTTATCTATCATAATAGAAGATAGATCCTCCTTAAGAGCAAGGCTCTTTCTATATTCTCAAGAGAGAAAATTAAAGTATTCACTATCCCCGAATTATTCCTCTATTTCAGCCGTTAAATTATTTAACGGTTTTTTTAATGAAAAGATCCGAACGAGTTTGATTCTCCCTCAAGAATCAAACTCATTCGGATCTTCCTTCAGCTAACATACTCTTGTCTCAGCTTCTATCAGTTATTTAGCAAACCTTTTTGCACCTAAGTAGCGCTTGCTCCAGTAGCTGTTATCTAAGCTTGCAATGGTTACACCGGTAGAAGATCCAGCATGAATAAATTGACGATTACCAAGGTAAATGCCCATATGTGTAGGGCCGCTAGAATATGTATTAAAAAACACTAGGTCACCAGGCTGTGGATTACTTACGGGTGTTGATACACTCCAATAACCAGCCGTCGTATAGCGCGTTGTAGAAATTTGTTGTTTCATTACGTAATAAATGAATCCGCTGCAGTCGAAACCAGAAGGAGTTGTGCCACCCCATTTGTAAGGAACACCCATATAACGTTTTGCATCTGAAATCATTTGCGATACATTTAATGTTCCGCTAGAAGTTGAAGGTGTTGATGTACTTGGTTTTGTTGTTGGCGTAGTTGTTTGGGCGCTTTTTGATACCTTTAATTGTTGATTTACATAAATCGTATTAGACGTTAATCCATTTATTTGTTTTAATTCGCTGACGCTCATGTGAAATGCCGAAGCTATTTTAGACAGGCTATCTCCACGCTGAACTTTGTAAGTTCCGTTTGCATCCTTAGAAGGAGTTTCTGCTGGTTTACTCGTAGTTGGAGTCGATGCGCTGTTGCTTCCATTTACTTTTAACGTTTGGTTAATATAAATGATGTTGGAAGAAAGAGTGTTCAAACGTTTTAATTCTTCTACGCTCATATTAAAACGAGTAGCCACTTTCCAAAGGGTATCGCCGCTTTGAACTTTGTAGGTTGAACCAGTAGCAGGAGCTGAAGGCTTTTCTTCCTTATTAGATGGTTGAGAGGTTGAAGCAGAAGGAATCGATAACGTTTGTCCTATGTGAATTGTATTTGAAGATAACTTATTTACGCTTTTTAAAGCTTCTACCGTTGTATGATATTTAGTAGATAACGACCAAAGTGTATCTCCAGCTTTCACTTGAACAGTTGAAGCAGATGCTTCAGCTGAAGCTTGATATAAGAATGTCCCGCCAACAATGGCGCCTAGAGATAAAGCGAGCTGCCTTTTTTTCATTAATAAATCCCCCTAATTATGTAAATGTTTCGTGTTTATTTTTCCAATATGTCTATTAAATTACAAAAATATTATATGTATAAATATGCTGGAATTTAAAGAGAAAGTAAAGGGTCTTTTTCGCTATAAAAATACCTTTTTATTCAAAAAACGATATTTATCGCGTTTTTTGTATCTTTATCAGTAGTTGAAGAACGATTTACACTTATTTTTTTGTGTCGAATGATCTAATAAAAAAAGAGGACAAGTAAAAAAGTCCTCTTTTTGGTAACGGTGTAACACATTTTATAATTTTTCTTATTCATTTCTGTAAGCAAGAAGCTCTTGTAGCTCTTTATTCGAAAGTTCTGTTACCCATTGATCTCCTTGGATGAGTTCATTGTTGAGATGTTGTTTTTGATTGATCACTTCATCAATTTTTTCTTCAATCGTTCCTCTTGTAATGAATTTATGAACATGAACAAATTTATTCTGACCAATGCGATGGGCCCGATCGGTTGCCTGGTTTTCAACGGCTGGGTTCCACCATCGGTCAAAATGAATAACGTGATTTGCAGCTGTTAAATTCAATCCAGTTCCACCTGCGCGAAGAGAAAGGATAAAGATGGCTTTTTTCCTTGCTTGAAATTGAGCAACCATTTCATCTCTTTGCTCTTTTGACAAGCTTCCGTGAAGGAATAAAACCGGCTCGTTGATTTCTTTTTCTAAGGTTCGTTGTAGCATGAGTCCTGTTTCAATATACTGAGTAAAGATTAAACAGCTTTCTTGCTGTGTGCGAATGCTCTCTACGAGTTCAATAATTTTTTCACTTTTATGAGATCGCCGTACCGTTTGTTTAGCTGCACTTTCCTTTAAGTACAAAGCTGGATGATTGCATAATAATTTTAGCTTATTTAGTGTTTGCAAAATCATGCCTTTTCGTTCAAATCCTGTTTTTTCCTCTGTTTCTTGAAGCATTTCTTGAACTAGCTCCTGGTAAAGTGAAGCTTGTTCCGCTGTCAGCGGGATATATTCTTTTTGTTCTTGTTTATCAGGCAGTGAGCGGGCGATGCTTTTATCTTGTTTTGTTCTTCTCAATAAGAAAGGTTGAATGAGTGCTTTAAGCTCAACAGTTCGTTCAGGTTTCTCGCCTTTTTCAATGCCGGCTACAAATCGGTTTTTAAATGAATTGATTGTTCCTAAGTAACCGGGATTGATGAATTCAAATAATGACCATAGTTCCAGCAGACGGTTTTCAATTGGAGTTCCAGTAAGCGCAATTTTGTGTCTTCCTTGCAGCTGACGAATGGCTCTCGCCTGTTTAGTCTGCGGGTTTTTAACATGTTGCGCTTCGTCTAAGGAAATGCTGTTCCATATAAACCCTTTCAACAATTCGACATCCAAAAGGGCAACTTGATAAGTCGTAATCACCACGTCAGTACTTTCACATATCTTCTCAAATGCATCTCCGCCGGTTCTTTTCGGCCCGTAATGAACATGAACACGAAGAGAAGGGGCAAATTTCTGTAATTCTTTTTCCCAGTTTCCAATTAAAGAAGTTGGGCAAACGATAAGAGAAGGAAAGCTATGTAACTGATGAATGTTTGTTAAATAACTAATTAATTGAATGGTTTTACCTAGCCCCATGTCATCTGCTAGACATCCTCCTAAGTTAAACTTTCTCAAAAACATGAGCCAATTCAAGCCTTGCTGCTGATAAGGTCTTAATATCCCTTTAAATTCAGAGGGAGGCAGCACTTCCGGCAGCCGTTCTAAATCCGTTAAGGATGTAATAAATGATTGAAAGGAAGCGGGGAGTTGGAATTCAACTTTTACCTCTTCTTCATCAGTTTTACTGTCTGCCATGTAGGTTAGCTTCGTTTTTAAAATTTCATGAATTGAGACGCCTTTTTTACTAGCTTCTTTAACAATTTTCTGCGCTTGTTTAATTAATCTAGAATCCAGTTGAATCCACTGTCCGTTAATAGATAATAATCGGCGTTTTTGTTCGACTAATTTCCGAAACTCTTCTTCTGAAAAAGTTTGATCGCCAATAGAAAATGACCAGCGGAAGCTGCTGATAGCTTGTTTACCAAACAATGCAGATGAAGTATTTTCTATAGCGCCAGATACTTTTATGGTGGCTTTTTTTAATGATTCCCACCAGCTTGGCAAATGGATAGAGACACCTTGTTCAATCAATGCTGCACTATCTTGAGTTAGAAATTCCCATACTTCCTCATCTGTTAGGACAGACTGAATAAACGCTCCTTTTTGGTATAAAGTAGGAGCCAATGCTTTCCATCGTTCGTGTTCGTAAGCGATATATGATTCGTAGTGATTCCACTCTTTAGGAAGTGTTCTTCCCAGTATAAAAGGTTCTTTGGCTTCATCGTGGGGAATCACAAATGTTTCAGCCGTCCATACATCTCCATCGGTCGTTGGCTCTACAACACGCAATGAAAGGTCAAAGGGAGGATTATAGCTCTCGCCTCCTATGCTTATTAAAAAGTCTTTTCCTTCTTTTTTTAATAGGCTCTCTTTAATTTGTGCTCGCCACTCTTGCTCATCAGCTTGTGAAAGCGATCCAGTCATTTGTTTTTTTAAAGGAAGAGAATGAAATTTCCCTTGGATAATCTTCTTTGTCATATCGACTGCAATTTGCTGATAATCTTCCGCTGAAGCGGACAAAGCCGGTTTCAACACATGCTGTTGAATAGGTGATTGTATGAAAGTGAACATTTGCCATGAAGAAAGAAGAATTCCTTTTTTTCCATTAATCTCAACCTGTGTAGCTTCACTTCCGTAATAGGTCTGTTCATGCCATAGAAACAGCGCATCTTTCCATGTATCAGGGAGCAAAATTTGGCCGCTAGGTGATACACAGTAGAGAAAAAAGTCATCGTGTACAGGTTCGACTTCAAGTGTTAAATGAAACAAATCAAACATTCAGTAAATCTCCTTTTTCTAATAGTTGTTGAAATGCGCGCTGTTTCTTCGTTTTTATCGCTAATTCTTCTATATAATGTTCCCATAGTAGAGAGCGATTCATTTGTAGATAAAGTCTTTTTAATTCTTGTAAGTAGATATAGGCTTCTTGATAACTGCTTTTCTTTTTTTCATAAATCAGCTTTGAAATCATTTGATGATAAAGAGGAATAACCAGCTTTTCATCTTTTTGTTTTAAGGCCTCTATCGTTTGCTCGTCATATTTGATGCTGTCATATTGAAGAAGCACCTGTAATTCAACCCATTTTTTTAATTGGTTAGAAGCATATAGAAAATCACTGTATTCAATAAAACTATAGGGAAGTAATGTTTGCAATGCTTCAGTATACAAAGTTTGCTCGTTCGTTAAGTCTTTATAGTGCTGAAATAAATTTACAATCATGGAGACCATATTTCGGCTTCCTTGATAAGTAGTTGGAACGGTGCGTACGTAATCTCCTATATAGGTCATTATATAAGAGCCCCACTGAGCAAAGCGGTCAGTTTCTTTTTCGTGCAATAAATCATTTAACCAAGGGATAAGATAGGGAATCATTTGTAATGTTCCATCGCTCAAACGTTCTTTTGCTTCTCTATCTTTTTCTTGAAGAAATAAAAGATAGGAAAGAGCTGTATTATTTATAAAAGAACCATGCTTGGCTTTTAATTCGCGTTCCTCATTTTTTCGCCATCTTTCTAACGTGAAGACTTTTTGCCAAATAACCCGATAAATTTCAATACGCTCATATTGTAAAGGTATATCATTATGCAATAATTCTCGGATGTATGGGATGCTGTCCTCTATAATAGATAATGCATCCCGATCGTATTTCGTTTGCTTTAATGAATCAGCGGTAGCATAAATTTCATTTGTTATTTTGTAGACGTGACTATATACGAATGATTCCTCGATGTTAGTAGAAAGCTGATGTGCCTGTAATTGAGCTGATAGTTTATAAAATGTATGAACCGCTCCATAGATACAAAATAAAGCATAAAGCAATGGATGCTCAGGAGCTTTTTTCACTAAAGAACGGTAATAGTACTGATAATATTCATGATAAATGGACCGGTCATTTTCGTTCCGCCCCTGCATAAAAAGCGTATACTGCTCCTCAAAAGTTTGTCTCCACTCTTGAAAAGTTGCCTTGGGTTTTTTTAACACTTGTTTGGCAGATAGCATAGTCAAAGCTTCTTTCTCATGGTTTCGCCATTCTTTGAATAGGGGCGAAAGCGGTTCTATTAATGAATACATATAAAAAAACGCTGCAAAGCAGTGTTCACAAAATCCGTTATGCTGACAAGAACAGGTACTTTCAGGGAGCAGCTGTTTGTTTAGTTCAACATAAAACGAATCGATTTTAACGTTTAATATCTGTTCATCATTGTGCAAAATGAAGAATGAATGGGTACGGTAAAGGTCTAGTCCTGCTTGGGCATTTGTACGATAGCGTGCATCACTGTACGGGAAATGATGTATAAATTGGTGCTGTAAGTGATCTGAAAACGAACTCATAATCCCATTCCTTTCTATACATAAGTGGAACATAAAATTATATTTATAAGTGATTAATTTTCTTTTCATTATAAATGATAAAAATAGAATTATACAAAATCTTTTGTTATGATAAAGCAGAATCCAACATGACTCTTTATAAAAAGAAATGGATTCAAGATGACTTTGTGTACATACTCAATCGAAGACTTACTATACTATAACCAATAAGCACGATTGACATTGACAGGAGGAAAAGTAAGTGGAAATTCGTAAAGCTATTATTCCAGCAGCTGGATTAGGGACACGCTTTTTGCCGGCTACAAAAGCACAGCCTAAAGAAATGCTGCCAATTGTAGATAAACCAACGATTCAATACATTGTGGAAGAAGCAGTAGCATCAGGTATTGAAGATATTTTAATTGTAAGCGGTCGCGGAAAACGAGCAATCGAGGATCATTTTGATAAATCATATGAGCTAGAAGAAACATTAGCGGCAAAGGAAAAGTGGGACATGCTTGAAGAAGTGCAGGGGATTTCGAATTTGGCTAATGTTCACTACATTCGTCAAAAGGAACCTAAAGGATTAGGTCATGCCATTCACTGTGCAAGAAGTTTTATCGGAGATGAACCGTTTGCTGTTATGCTAGGGGATGATGTAGTTCAATCAGAAACACCTTGTTTGAAACAGTTAATGGACGTATACGAAAAATATGAATGCGCTGTAGTTGGTGTACAGGAGGTGCCTAGGAAAGAAACCTCAAAGTACGGAATTGTAGGCCCTAAAGGAGAGCCTCTTGAAAAAGGATTATTAGACGTAGAAACGCTCGTTGAAAAACCGAATCCAGAAGATGCCCCTTCAGGCTATGCAATTATGGGGCGCTATATTTTAACACCGGAAATTTTTGATATCTTAAGCAGAGAAGAGATTGGTGCAGGTGGAGAAATTCAATTAACAGATGCTATTTTACGTCTGAATGAATTTCAACGTGTTCTTGCTTATTATTTCGAAGGAAAACGTTATGATGTTGGAGATAAATTTGGATTCATTAAAGCAACAATTGATTTAGCCTTACAAAGAGAACCGCTGCGAGAAGAGTTAGTGAGCTATTTTAGAGAAATTGTCGAAAAAGAAGGGCATATGTAAAAATAGATTTACTAGGAGAACTATTGGGAATCATGGAGATTTTCAATAGTTCTTTTGGGTTAGAGCCCGTTGGACAAAAGATGGTTATATCGTTTATTGATGAATTCTCATAAAATGTTACATAATAATAAGTAAAAGAAATTATTTCATGTTTTTATATAAATGCTATCATGAAATGACATTTTTCGATATAATATCAGATAGGTTTTATTTATTAAGCATGTCATATAAAGGAGATTTTCTGCAATGACAAAGAAATTGTGTGTAGTTGGTTTAGGATATATAGGTTTACCGACAGCTGTTATGTTTGCCAATCACGGCTTATATGTACATGGTGTTGACGTAAATGAAAAAGCAGTAGAATTAATTAAAAATAAGCAACTTCATATAGAAGAAAATGGCTTACAAGAACGTTTAGAATCAGCAGTTGACAACGGCCACTTTACGGTAGGCACAACAGCTGAAGAGGCGGATATTTTTATTATTGCTGTACCATCACCAATTAATGAAGATAAAACGGCAAACTTGAACTATGTTCGAGAAGCGACAAAATCAATTGTTCCTTACGTTCGTAAAGGAAATTTAGTTATTTTAGAATCCACAGTTCCTCCGCGTACAGTAGAAGACGTTATGCTACCTGTGCTAAAAGAAACTGGTTTAGAATTAGGCAGTGAGTTATTTGTTTCTCACTCACCTGAACGTGTTATTCCAGGAAAAGTATTTGAGGAACTAGTAAATAATGACCGTATTGTCGGTGGTATTAACGAAGAGTCCAGTCGCTTGACTGTTGAGCTTTATAAAACATTTGTAAAAGGAAATATTCACGTAACGGATGCTACAACAGCTGAAATGGTGAAAGTAATTGAAAACACATATCGTGATGTGAACATTGCCTTTGCAAATGAGCTGGCAAAAATCAGTGAAAAAATTGGTGTAAATGCGTGGGAAGCGATTAAGTTAGCGAACTATCATCCACGTGTAAACATCCATTTACCAGGTCCTGGTGTAGGCGGCCACTGTATTGCTGTTGACCCTTGGTTCTTAACGGAGCTTCAGCCAGAACTTGCGAAAATTATTTCTCTTTCTCGTCAGACAAATGATTCAATGCCTGAATATACAGCATTAAAAACGAAAAGCCTACTAGATGAGAAGGGCATTCAACATGGACGTGTAGCTGTTTTAGGTTTAGCTTTTAAAGGAAATATTGATGATATGCGTGAAAGTCCATCAACGGATGTGCTTCATCACTTAGAAAAGCTAGGTGTTGATTACACAGCATTTGATCCTCATATCAAAGAGAATAAAATCGAACGTCAGACGCAAAGTTTGGATGAAGCTGTTGCACATGCAGATGTGATTCTTATTTTAACAGATCATAATGAGTTCAAAGAGCTTCTTCCATCAGCTGTTGAAAATCATATGCGTACAAAGATTATTTTTGATACGAAAAACTGCATTCAGCGTGATCAATGGAAAGCAGCAGGCTTTGACGTAGTGTTACTTGGTGATTCAAAAGTTTCTACTTTATAAAAAGACGGGCTGAACAGCCTGTCTTTCGTTTGTAAAAAACTAAAAAATCAACATACGGGTGATTTAATGAAGGAAAACATCTTAGGAATAGACGTTTGTAGCGACACGTACGATGAGCTAGCGGCAAAGTTACTTCAGGATATAGATAAAGGCCGAAAATCATTTATTGTAGCAATCAATCCTGAAAAAATTATGAAAGCACAAGAAGATCAGGAACTAAAGTCACTGTTAAATCAAGCGACTTATCAAATTCCAGATGGAATCGGTGTGATTTTAGCTTCAAAGCTCAAAAAGGGACGTATTCGTGAGCGTGTAACGGGTATTGATATGATGCTGAAGCTGTGCAAAGAAGCAACTAATAACGGTAAAAGAATTTTTTTATACGGAGCCAAGCCTGGCATTGCAGATGAAGCCAAAGCTAAATTGGAAGAGATGTTTCCAGGGATTTTAATTGTTGGAACATTAAATGGCTATGAAAAAAATGAAGAAGTCATTGAACGTACGATTAATGATTCAGGAGCAGAAATTGTGTTTGTCGCTTTAGGCAGTCCAGCGCAAGAAAATTGGATTATTGCTCATAAAGAAAAACTCAATCCTTCTGTTTATCAAGGCGTAGGCGGCTCGTTTGATGTTATTTCAGGACGATTGAACCGGGCACCGGCTGTTTTTCAAAAATTTGGTTTAGAGTGGCTTTATCGACTATTAAAAGAACCATGGAGATGGAAGCGTCAGTTAGAATTGCCTAGGTTTCTTCTTCGAGTGTTAAGAGGTTAAAAAAGCATGCGGATTATATCCGCATGCTTTTTATTTTTAGATATCTTCTTTTTTGTTTTGTTGCTTGATTTCATCCGTTAGTTCGTGCAAGCTCTGGCGCACATTTCCTTTTCCAGAAAAGTTCTCAATCAATTCCTTTACATCTATACCTGAGGATGCTTTCAGCGATTCTTGAAGAGAAGACATTAAGTTTGTTGCATAACCAGTCACTTTATTAGCTCCGCTGTTTTCACCGTTGCTTCCTGTATCCACAACCGTAATTTTATCGATATTTGCTAAAGGACTTGCAACTTGTTTTGCATATTCAGGAAGCATTTTGATAATCATATCTAAAATAGCCGCTTGACCAAACTGCTCGAATGCTTCCGCAACTTTTTGTTTAGCCTCTGCTTCTGCTAAACCTTTTAAGCGGATAATCTCAGCTTCAGATTCACCTTGGGCACGCTGAGCGTCAGCTTTTGCTAAACCATCAATTCGAACGCGTTCAGCTTCAGCTTTAGCCATTGCTTCAATTCGATATTTGTTGGCGTCAGCTTCCGCAAGCTGTTTTGCTTTTTCAGCTTCTGCGGATTGCTCAACAGAGTAACGATCTGCATCTGCTTTCTTTTTTACTTCAGAATCGTATTGACGCTCACGACGAAGAATTTCTTTTTCTTCTAATTCAATTTGTTTCTGACGTTCAATAATGCGGATTTGCATTTCTTGTTCTGTTACATCTTGTTTCGCGCGAGCTGTTTCTAGATCATACGCTTGGTCAGCACGAGCTTTGGCAATATCTTGTTCGCGACGATATTCAGCGGTTTTTAATTGATTCATTTTTTCAGCTTCCGCGATTTCTGTATTTCGCTCAAGCTCCGCTTTTTGGGCATCTTTATGAGCCTCGGCACGCTTGATTCTTGTTTCTTTTTCAGCTTCCGCTGTTGCAATGTCAGCATCTCGCTTAACTTGAGCAATACGAGGCTTCCCTAGCGATTCTAGATAGCCGTTCTTATCCCGAACGTCTTTAATTGTAAACGATACAATAATTAATCCCATTTTAGCTAGATCTTGTGAAGCTACGCGCTGTACTTCTTGAGAGAATTTTTCACGGTTTTTATAAATTTCTTCGACCGTCATAGAACCAAGAATCGAACGAAGGTGACCTTCTAAGACTTCTCTAGCTTCGGTTTCACGATCTTCTTTTGCTTTGCCCAAAAACTGCTCAGCGGCCGTTGCGATTTCTGAAATAGAACCTCCAATTTTGATGATTGATACCCCATCAGCCATAACAGGAACACCTTGTTCTGTATATACTTCAGGTGTAGATACTTCCAGTTTGCTTGACAGCAAGCTCAGAGGCTCAGCCTGCTGAAAAACTGGCAGCACAAACGTACCGCCGCCGCGAACAATTTTAATGCGGTTTCCGGATTCATCGACGTGCACGTTTTTATTTCCGAGATAGCTCCCTGTTACAATTAACGCTTCATCTGGACCTGCTGTACGGTATTTTGTAATAAATACGGCAATCAGCGCAATTAATAAAAAAACAACAATTCCAACGACAACTAATATAGGTGTTGAAAACATAAAACTCCCCCTAATACTATTTATAATGAGTGATTGGTCATAACTTCTTCGTAAATCACAACGAGTGCGTTGCCCCTTTGTATATCTACCACAAGCACTTTGCTGCCTAAAGGTATAGCAGTGTTTTTAAAGCTGGCAGCGGGTTTGGAGATCGTGCCGCTAACCCCTTCGATAAATACTTCTCCATAACCATCTGCAGGAACGGAAGTAATAATGGTACCAAGTCTTCCTTTTAACGAATCTTCAGTAAAAGCAAGAGACTCTTCAGCCGATGATAAAGGAATCAATACGAAAACGTTGAGCAAAATAACGAGTAGAAGGGCAATAAGAGCGGAAATCGAAATAATCCAATAATTTTGCAATGACGTATAGGTGAACAAATATCCACTGGCACTAAAGAATGTTAAAAAAGAAAAAAGAAGAGTGGGGTTAAAAAAAGGTATCGCTTCAGATAATCCATCTAACAAATCGCTAAATAAAATGTATAAGAAGGTGAGACTTCCGCAGATAATTAATCCATACAAATACACTGTTTGAACAGATAGACCAAACATAGTTCATTCAACACCCCCTTTATGTAAGATGATTGATACTGTTTCTACTATGTATTACGAACCGTATCAAAAAAAGTTTCATTTTTTTGATAAAATTCCTTTTTTTGTTTAATTTTATCTCTGTCCATTTCACTATATTTTAACTTTTAAATGATATAAGATAAGGACAACGATTCAGCGAATGTGGTTTGAAGTAGTGGACATGCATAGGTCAAAAGTTTGTTCATATAATGAGTGGGGCCATGTGAAATAAAAATAAAGGTTTAAATATGCTTAATAAAAAGGAAAAAGAGTTAAAGATGACGAATAAATTAGACGAAAAGGGGGGAGTTCGCTTATATTTTAATAAAATATAGTAAAGAAAATGTTCTACATAAAATAACCACATAAGAATAAAGTAAATCAGCTGTTTATACACCAAAAAATACAGTTCTTTTCTATTAATAGTTTGTAAATGTGCTAATTTTTGAGAATAAATTTCTATTTAAGTAGTAGAATCATTGTGATATAATCCATTTTGGGAATAAGTAAGTAATTATTGTTATACGCAATTTGAAATACTATCCAATTATATAAAGTTGGATACATTTTTTATGGTTTTGGTTAACATAAACCTGAGGAGGGTCTCCATGCTATATTTGACCTTGTTTATTTGTTTTATTACATCTATTCTGATCACTCCGCTGGTTAAGAAGCTGGCGTTTAAAATAGGTGCAACGGATAAACCAAATCAACGAAAAGTTCATCAAAAAATTATGCCTCGCCTTGGAGGTTTGGCGATATTTTTTAGTTTTCTTATTGGATACCTCGTTTTACAGCCTGACAGTAAATATGCGCTGCCGATTTTAATCGGAAGCATCATTATCATCATTACCGGTGTCTTAGATGATATGATTGAGCTATCCGCTAAAATTAAATTAGGCGGTCAGCTAGTAGCGACATTAATTGTTGTTGTATACGGTGGAGTCCAAATTGACTTCATTAACTTGCCGTTTGGCGGAAAATTAGAATTCGGAATGTTAAGTATTCCAATTACGGTATTATGGATTGTAGGAATTACCAATGCTATTAATTTAATTGATGGATTGGATGGATTAGCTGCCGGCGTTTCCTCTATTGTATTGATTACCATCTCTGGTATGGCTATTATGATGGGTAATGTGTTTGTGACAAGCATGGGTTTCATCGTATTGGGAAGTACGCTTGGATTTTTGTTTTACAACTTTCACCCCGCTAAGATTTTCATGGGCGATACAGGAGCACTATTTTTAGGCTATATGATTTCTGTATTGTCTCTGTTAGGATTTAAAAATGTAGCGGTTATTTCCTTCATTGTTCCAGTTATTATTTTAGGGGTACCAATTTCAGATACGTTCTTTGCTATTATTCGCCGAATCGTAAAAAATCAACCGCTATCGGCTCCTGATAAATCTCATTTGCATCATTGCTTGTTGCGCTTAGGGTACAGCCATAGACAAACGGTTTTAATTATTTATGGAATGAGTGCGATATTTGGCTTAGCGGCAGTTATCTTTTCAAAGGTACAAACAATGTGGGGGTCTTTTCTTGTACTAGCTATCCTCCTTGTGGCGATTGAAATTATCGTTGAAAAAATAGGATTAGTTGATAAGACATATAGGCCAATTCTTAACATGGTTCGTGGGCTTCGTTTAAAAAATTAATTAAAAAGACCTCTTGGATATCCAAGAGGTCTTTTTAATTATTCTGTTGTATCTGAAGTTGATTCAATGCCTAAATGCTTGCGGAGCTTTTCACTTACTTTTTCCACTGAATCATTGTCTAGTTTGAAGTAGTAAACGCCGTTAATTTTTTCATCGCTACCGTCTAAGTTAATGGTTTCGATGTCTACTTTTTTCGAAGCGTAATCATAAAACGAAAGCATTTCACCGAACATTAAATTCGTTTTCATATTATCGCCAACCGCTTCGATAAGATTGCCATATTTATTAAGTGATCCAATGGAAGCAGCTTTTTTAATCATGGCTTCGATCAACTGCTGTTGTCTTTTTCCTCGCTCAATATCGTTGTCTTGTTTTCGTGTTCGAGCAACAGCTAACGCTTCTTCACCATTCAAATGTTGGTTTCCTGGTTTTAAGACAATAGCATTATGACGATCTTTTGAGTCCTTTTCACTCATCGCATAAGGTACATCAAAATCGATTCCCCCAAGTGAGTCTACAATGTCTGTGAAAGCTTTAAAATTCACTTTAACATAGTAATCAACAGGGACATTAAACAGCTGTTCTACCGTTTCTACAGTTGCTTTTGGACCTCCGTACGCATGCGCATGCGTAATTTTATCTTTTTTGTTCACTTCAGGTATATAAACCCGCGAATCTCGAGGTATGCTTACAAGCTTTACGGTTTTATTTGTTTCGTTAAAGGTCGCCAAAATCAAAGCATCTGTACGGGCTGATTTTCCGAACTTCCTGGTTTCACTGTCATCTACGCCCATAAATAAAATGGATATATCATCTTTTTTGGGATCGATTTTACGATCACGCATAGGAGAGTTATCGCGATCTCCAAGTCCTTCATAAGAATCAGAAGCTACTGTTTTAGCCTTAACAAATAAATAAGAGCCATAAGCGGTTGCAGAAAGCCCTAAAATAAGGATAGGTAACAGAAAAAATGTAAAAAGCCTTCGTTTTCTTTTCCGTTTGTTTACTCTTTTTTGAAAACGTCTATATTGAGCCATACGGTTTCTCCTTTTATTCGTATATTCGAACACTTATTGTGACACTTAGTATGTGTTATAAATTGGAATGTATGAATCAAACTCGTCAAAGCTATGCGTCTTTACGAGGTTTTTACTCATTGACAAGTAGCGCAACCATCAGAATAGTTGCGCTATTTATCAATTGTACAATGTTTTTTAATAAGAGTAAATAATTCATTCTACATCTTCTTCTAAATAGGTCGTCTCACCTGCTCGAATATCTGCTTGGCCGTTTGTTAGCTCGGTCATCCATTCAATAAATGCTTCTGTTTGAGCTTCCTCTACAAATGTTTCAATCTCTACCATGTCTGCGTAGTGGATTTCTTTTAATAGATAAACGGAACTGCGAAGCTCATTTTCTAATTTTCCAAGCCATGTATAGTCGACGGTTGTATGCATAACCGCCATGAGAGTTCGTTTGACTGTACCTAATTCATTTAACGCTTCGGAAACGGATTTTCCATACGCGCGCACCAATCCACCTGCGCCCAATTTAATACCTCCGAAATAGCGCGTAACGACGACTACCGTATCTTTTAAGCCTCTCTTTTTAAGCACTTCTAACATTGGTACGCCTGCTGTTCCACTTGGTTCTCCATCATCGTTTGCTTTTTGAAATTGATCTCGTTCTCCAATTAGGTAAGCTGAACAGTTATGAGTAGCATTCCAGTGCTGTTTTTTAATGTCTTGAATAAATTGCTGAGCTTCTTCCTCAGTTGTTACACGTTTCATATGACAAATGAATCTAGATTTTTGAATAGTGATTTCATGTGAACTTTCTTGTTTTACGGTATAATATTGTGATAACAATCAAAAAATCCTCCTTAGCGTTATAAATAGAAGAAAAACGGGTATTTACGTACTGTTTACTTGCTATTAGTATAAAATGTTTATGAAAAGACATCAATTAATCAAATTCAACATCACTTAAACAAGCCATACAGAATATACGTTATAATAAAATAGTGTGCAGGCTTGTATAGCTAAATAATGAAATGATTTAAACAGGCAGTTAGTCACTGTTGAAGAGTGAGCGTAAATGGTAATCTATTCAAATAACGCGAGTCAAGCGTCGATTGATGTCGAGTTTGAGGGTACTAAAACAACCGTTACTTTTTGGATATAAAAAGTCAGATAGGGAGAAAATATGGATCTTATCCTCACAATTCAGATAGGTCATACGAATACTATATATAGCATGAACGTATAGACATTTCTCCGAATGTGAGTATAGTTTGGGGTGAGTAAATGTCGAAACATAAATTAACAAGCAAGGCACTTGATGAAATTTTTGAGAAGATTATTGGCACAGTGGGAGATAGTAAAAATGAAGTCTATCGCCTTTCTGAAGATGCCAGACAAGAATATCAGCAAATTAAAGAAGAGTTAGAAGTGTTAAAAGGAAAAGTTCTTGAGACGATAGAGCAAGGTGATAAATTGGAAACTCAGGCAAGGTTGGCTCGAAAGCGTTTGTCTGATGTGAGCCGACATTTTCAAATTTATTCAGAGCCTGAAGTAAAAGACGCTTATGAAAAAGCACACGAATTACAAACTAAGCTGCTGATGAATCAGCAAAACGAATATCAGCTGCGTAATCGTCGAGATGAACTAGAAAGACGCTTGCTTACATTGGAAGAAACGATTAAACGTGCAGATCACTTAGTAGGTCAAATTTCCGTTGTGTTAAATTATTTAACAAGTGACTTAAAACAAGTAGGGGAAATAGTAGAAGATGCTATTCAAAAAGAGTATTTTGGCTTTCGGATTATTGAAGCTCAGGAAGAGGAACGGAAACGTTTGTCAAGAGAGATTCATGACGGCCCAGCTCAAATGCTTGCAAATGTTATGATGAGATCAGAATTAATTGACCGAATTTACCGGGAACGTAGTGCAAAAGAAGCAATGGAGGAAATTCGAGATTTACGAAAAATGGTTCGTTCTGCCCTATACGAAGTACGTCGAATTATATATGATTTAAGACCGATGGCACTTGACGACTTAGGTCTAATTCCGACGCTGCGTAAATATCTTGATACAATCGAAGATTATAACGAAGGCAAGCCTCGGATTACGTTTATTTCCATTGGACAAGAGAAGCGAACTGCTTCAAAATTAGAAGTAGCACTGTTTCGTCTAGTGCAAGAAGCTGTAACGAACGCATTAAAACATGCAGACGCGACGGAAATCCAGGTGAAGATAGAGTTCAACAATGAACACGCTATTTTGCTGGTCAAAGATGACGGCTGTGGTTTTAATCAAGAAGAGAAAAAAGAGAATTCGTTCGGCTTAATAGGAATGAAAGAGCGTGTTGATTTGTTAGATGGGACTATTTCTGTTCATTCGAAAATTAACCAAGGCACGCTTGTTATGATTAAAGTACCGATTATAGCCGCTTAAAAAGGCAGAGATATGTATATAAATAGGGGTCAATATAGAGTAAAACATTTGTTGTTCGATTTGGGGAGGAATCAAACATGCAGACAAGAATTATCATAATCGACGATCACCAATTATTCCGTGAAGGAGTAAAAAGAATTTTAGATTTCGAAAAAGATTTTGAAGTAGTTGCAGAAGGTGACGACGGTAGCGAAGTTATTGACCTTGTAGAAGAACATCAACCTGATGTTGTAATCATGGATATTAACATGCCGGCTGTGAATGGTGTAGAAGCTACGAAAAAGCTTGTAGAAGTAAATCCGGATGCTAAAGTTATTATCTTATCTATTCATGATGATGAGACGTATGTAACTCATGCCTTGCAAACAGGGGCACGAGGCTATCTGCTAAAAGAAATGGATGCGGATGCGTTAATTGAAGCGGTGAAAGTAGTTGCAGAAGGTGGTTCATATTTACACCCTAAAGTAACACATAGTTTAGTAAAAGAGTACCGTCGACTAGCAGCTCAAGGACAGTCGTCTTCTTATCCGCACGAACCAATTGAGATTCGCCGTCCACTGCATTTGTTAACACGTCGTGAGTGCGAAGTGCTACAATTGTTGGCTGATGGTAAAAGTAACCGAGGAATCGGAGAAGCATTATATATTAGTGAAAAAACCGTTAAAAACCATGTGAGTAATATTTTGCAAAAAATGAATGTAAATGATCGCACGCAAGCTGTTGTTGTGGCAATCAAAAACGGTTGGGTAGAAGTAAGATAAGTTCAAAAGTCCGATATACCGCTAGGTATATCGGACTTTTTTTTTCTTTTTATAACTTTTTTTGAAATTGTGGGTAAAAAGTCATGTGTAATGAGAGAGGAAACCAACCGATAAGTTAAGGGAAGAAGATATCTTCTAGGAAGGCGAAGGGTGATACCTCTGTGCATTTACTCGTCCTTCAACTTTCGACAAAAGCATCCATACCTCAAAACAATGTCCATCCATTTGATGCAAGCTCTTGTAAAGGAAGGTCTTCAATACATTCAGATACATATGAGGTCGTAAAAGAATTTATTCAAACCTCAACTGGTATACTTTAAAAATTTAAGAGTTATAGCGCAACACATAGAAAATGGATTTAAAGAAGGCAAGAAGGTGATGAAGCTGAATTTTATAACGGAAGAATTAATCTATCATAAATCTCCTCAAGAGCTAACAGCTATGATGTATGAAAAATTTATTCAAAATATTGATGAAGCTGTTAGAGCAATTCAACACAGCGATTATTTTACAGCGAATGAAAAAATTAAACAGTGCAACGATATTTTATATCGTCTAGGAATTGGCTTAACATATCAAGCAGGTATTATTGCAGAGCAGTTAGATACCCTTTACAACTATATGTCTGAGCGATTAATTATGGCTAATTTAAAAAAAGATACGTTTATTTTATGTGAAGTTCAACAAATGATGAAGAAGCTTTCTAACGCTTGGAATGAAGTGTTAAAAAAGAGGCCTAAAGTTACCTCTTCGCCCCGCAAAAACAAGCTGTCTTCTTATGAACAGCACATACGTATTACTCTTAGCTAAAGGATAATCATCATATCCACGCATCAGATGCCTCTCGAAACTTTTCAGCTAATCAAGCAAGCACATCTAAAAGTCTAAACTGAATGAAGTGTATACTAACAGAGAAAGGAGAGATACATAGTGGAGTTACAGCGAATTAACGGTCTTTCTTCTTCCGTGAATCTCATTAGAGAAAAAGAAGTAAGTAGTTCGGCTTCATTTACAGGAGTAATGGTAAAGAAACAAAAAGAACTGACCTATGAACATTTAACTCAAGTGATAAATAAAATTGAAGAACAGGGAAAGCAGTTAGTAAAAAGTCAAACTATTGATTCTTTGCGGAAATACAAGACGCTTGTGAAGCAGTTTATGAACGAAGTCGTTAAAAATAGTTTTGAACTGCATGAAGAAAGAGGATTTAACCACAGAGGAACCACTAAAGTATATAAGCTAGTGAAAGAAGTGGATACGAAACTAGTTGATTTGACAAATGATATCCTTCAAAAAGAAAAAGACAGTTTAAATTTACTCAAGCAGGTAGGGGAAATTCAAGGTTTGTTAATTAATATGTATACGTGAAGGAGCTTTTACTAATAGGTAAACCTCTCGTTACATGCATTTTAATCCTAAATGTTGTAGAATAGAGTGAAATTATTTTATATAACAAAGGATGGATCCCTATCTTATGAAAACAGCAATTATTACAGATAGTACCGCCTATATATCAGAGGAAATTCGATCAAACTATCATATACATATGGTACCGCTAAGCGTTATTTTTGGTGAAGAAACATATCGTGAAGAAGTAGATATGACTGCAAATCAATATTTTGAAAAAATTAAAGAAGCAAAAAATCTTCCAACCACTTCTCAGCCTGCTATTGGAGAATTTGTAGAGTTGTTTGAACAGTTAAAACGAGATCAGTTCGATGCTGCTATCGTTATTACGTTATCTAGTGGAATTAGCGGAACGTATCAGGGTGCTTTGACGGCAGGTAGCATGGTAGAAGACTTTGATGTGCACGTATTTGATTCAGAAATCAGCTGTATGGTTCAGGGCTTTTATGCGATTGAAGGAGCCGAGATGGTCCGATTAAATAAACATCCTGACGAAATCATTGCGCGTTTCGAAGAGATGAAACTATCAATGCGTGCGTATTTTATGGTAGATGATTTATCTCACTTACAGCGCGGAGGTCGCCTAAATGCTGCTCAGGCTATTATTGGCAGTCTTCTTCAAGTAAAGCCCGTGCTCCATTTTGAATCTAAAAAAATCGTTCCGTTTGAAAAAATTCGTACGCGTAAGCGAGCATTAAAACGAATTACCGAGCTTCTTGATGAAGATGCAAAAGAAAACGTACCTATGAAAGCTGTAGTTATTCATTCTAATCGTGAAAATGAAGCAAAAGAAATTCAACGAGACTTAGAACAAGAATATCCTCATATTGAATGGAGCCTTTCTTATTTTGGGGCTGTCATTGGCACGCATTTAGGTGAAGGTGCCATCGGTATAGGCTGGTATAAAAAGTAATCGAAAACCAAATCATTTGATTTGGTTTTTTTGCAGGAAAAAACACCTTTTTTTGCGTATATAGATGTGTACGATAAAAATGGAAAGGAATGAAGAGATGCTTTTTACTGTTAAACAAGAACTGCTAGATCCCGTTCAAGTGCCTAGTCCTGATGCTTTTCCTCTCTCTCAAATCGATACGTGGAGAACTCCACCTTTAAATCCTTCATACCCTTACTCTTTAGATCTTCAGCGCTCTTTAAGCGGAAAGCAGCTGCTACTCAATCAGACTCCCTATCCTTTACCCCTCATTCGTGAACATTACCTAAACGGATATATTTCCTATCAAAAAGCAATCACCCAAAAAGAAAATCGATATAGATGCAACCGGTGTGGAAGTGATAGCCCTTTTTATTTCGCTTCATTTCCATGCAGTAGATGTCACCAGAACTGCTACTATTGCCGAGCATGTATTGTAATGGGCAAAGTAAGTGAATGCACACCCTTTATAAACTGGGAAGGGCCAGCAAGTAACGCCCTGCCAAAAAGCAGCGTGATGAATTGGAAAGGCACGCTGTCTAAAGCTCAAGAACGTGCTTCAAATGAGCTCATTCAAGCTATAAAAAAGGATGGAGAGCTGTTAATTTGGGCTGTTTGCGGAGCAGGAAAAACGGAAATTTTATTTAAAGGTATTGAATCCGCGTTGAACAGCGGAAAGAAAGTCTGTATTGCTACTCCAAGAACAGACGTGGTTATTGAGTTAAAGCCAAGAATTCAATCGGCATTTCCGGATATATCTGTGCTGGCTATGTATGGAGGCAGCGAAGACCGTTTTCATGAATCCTCTCTTATTATTTCCACCACTCATCAACTTTTGCATTATTATCAAGCATTCGATGTGCTTATTATTGACGAAGTAGATGCATTCCCGTATTCAACAGAGCCTATGCTGCACTATGCTGTTGCAAAAGCAGCTAAACACGTTGCGTCAAAGATTTATTTAACAGCGACTCCAAGTGAATCATTAAAAAAAGACGTTGAGCAAGGAAAAAAACAAGTAGTTAAAATTCCAGCCCGCTATCACCGAATGCTTATTCCTGTTCCTCGGTTTGAATGGTGTGGCAATTGGAAGAAAAAAATAAAAACAGATACCTTGCCTGCTAATGTTGAGAAATGGGTAAAAAAAAGAATAGATGAAGGGAAACAATGCTTTGTCTTCGTCCCGCAAATTAAGTGGATTGCTCCGATCACAGACATGATTCGAAAGCTGACCGAAAAGGTAGACGGTGTCCATGCTGAAGATTCCCAGCGAAAAGAAAAAGTAATGAAATTTAGAGAAGGGCAGCTCGTTATTTTAGTAACGACAACCATATTGGAGCGAGGCGTAACGGTTCCCAACATAGATGTTGCAGTATTGGGAGCAGAAGAAACGATTTTTACTGAAAGTGCTCTTGTGCAGATTTCAGGAAGGGTGGGGAGGAGTGCTCAATTTCCAACGGGAGACGTGGTCTTTTTTCATTATGGACAATCTCTGTCTATGCGAAAAGCAAAAGGACATATTGAACATATGAATGCTCTAGCTTATAAGGAAGGGCTGATTGATCGATGACAATATGTCTGATTTGTTTTGAACCTCTTGTCTCTTCTTTCGATTGGAGGTCATTGTTAAAATCTTCTTCAACGGATAGGATTTGCACTGTTTGCTTGCAAAGATGTCCCATCATCACCAGTAGCGTTTGCAGGGGATGCGGCCGCTCTCTTGCAGACCTGGCTCCTTCTCATTATGAGCTAGACACATGTAAGGACTGTCAGAAATGGAATGATGCTTCTTTTTTTAACCGTTCTCTTTATACGTACAGTGATTTTATGCAAAGCATAATAGAGCGTTTTAAATTTCAAGGAGACTATGAAATTATCCAAGCATTCAAGGAGCAGTGGTATAAGTTCTATAAAAAAGAATGTAACCCAAAAGCTATACTAGTTCCTGTACCTTTAACGGAGGAGAGATTATACGAAAGAGGGTTTAACCAATCTTTAGCACTAGCTGAACTGATCAGTGACAACATAGAAATGCCTCTTGTTCGTTGTTCAGGAACAAAGCAATCAAAGAAAAATAGGCGAAGTCGGCTGACAGAAAGGCTGGAATTTAAAGTAGTCGACTCCTCAATGGTTACGAATCAAGAATTTCTCTTGATTGATGACATTTATACAACAGGAGCAACCGTGCGCCAAGCGGCAAAGTGTTTGCAGGAAGCTGGGGCACGTTCAGTTCGTTCGCTCACTTTAATTCGTGCATGAAGATGTATAATTTAAAACTTTGACCGATAGTAAAATAAAAAACAAATGAGGAGTTTCGAATATGGGAACGTTAGATAATTGCAGGGAATGCGGTCATTTATTTGTGAAAATTGGATCAATAAATATATGTAAATCATGTTTTGACAAAGAAGAAGCTCTGTTTCAACGTGTTTCTTCATTCTTGAAGAAAAGAGCAAATCGTACAGCAACGACTTACGAAGTGATGAAAGAAACGGGCGTTTCAGATTTGTTAATTCATCAATTTATTCGACAAGGTCGCTTAGTGTTAGCTAACTTTCCAAATATAAGCTATCCATGCATGCAATGCAACGCTCAGATTCGGGAAGGGAAACTTTGCCATTCATGCTCTCAAGAAATTAAACATGGGTTAGAAAAGCATAATCGTGAGATGATTCGTTCAAATGAAGAGCCCACGCGTCCCACCTATCGTTCTAACGAAAGGAAAAAAGAGTAAAAGTGTGCTGAATGTTTGCAGACTCTCTATCTATAGACCTATGTTTAAGGTGGACTGTGAAAATGGTCTCAACTTCCTTGCGGATGCTAAAGGTTTAGGTGGAAATTCCGATATAATGAATAGAGATAACGGATACAAATATAAAAAGAGGTGAGAGAGATGAAGATTAACCCATCGAACTTATTTGGAATAAATCCGTACAAAAAACAATCAGAAAAAACAGAACAGGTCTCTAAAAAAAATCCACAAGATCAGATTCATATTTCATCTGAGGCGAAGAAACTTCAGGGAAATGAACCATCTCCAGAAAGACTTGAAAAATTGGAGAAGCTCAAACAGCAAATTAACAGCGGAACATACGAAATTAACGGAAAAGAAATTGCTAAAAGTATTGTAGATTTCTATAAAAAATAAAAGGACTGACATTGATTGAACGTGCAAGAAATTCAAACGATACTAGAAAAACAAGTAACGCTTCATAAAAGTTTGTATGTCATTGTTAAAGAGAAAACGAATTTTATTATTAAACAAGATGTAAAGGCATTGACGGCTTCTTTGCAAAAAGAGCAATCTCATATAGCTGCTATTTCTGCACTGGAAACAAAACGTATAGAAGCAATGGAAAAAGGCGGACATACTGCTCGCTCCATTGAAGAAATAGCAGGCTCATTCTCTGAATACTCCATCTTGATACCCTTTCAAAAACAGCTAATAGATATCATTCAAGATATAAAGTATGCAAATGACTTAAACAATCAGCTGCTCACACAGTCTTTACAGCTGATTCATACCGAACTAGACCTTCTTGTTCCATCGAAGCGAGAGGATTCGTTCAATTACACAAAAACAAATAATAGATCGTTTCAGTCCAACTCTATTTTTAATTCGAAGGCATAAAGAACGGAGGAAAGCAGAATGAGTTCAACATTTCATGGTTTGCAGGTGGCTAAACGAGGAATGGACGCCCAACAAGCGGCTCTTTACACGATTGGCCATAACGTATCTAATGCAAATACGCCGGGCTATACGCGTCAGCGAGTAAGTTTAGAAACGTTCCCAGCTTATCCGGCCCCAGGGATGAATCAGACTGGGACTGCGGGTCAAATAGGAATGGGAGTAGAAGCCAGCACGGTAGAGCGAATACGTGATACATTTTTAGATACCCAGTATCGAGATGAAACCATTAAAGTGGGGTATTGGGATGCACGCGCTGGTGCTCTTGAAAAAATGGAGGAAATTATGAATGAACCTACTGAAGATGGACTTTCAGCTGTTTTTAATCAATTCTTTGAGGCCATTCAAGATGTAGCTTCACACCCTTCAGAAGCAGGAGCCAGGTCTGTTATGATTGAACGAGCTGAAGCAGTAGGCGATACTTTCTCTTATTTATCTACTTCTTTAAAAACGATTCAAGGTGATTTACAAAACGAGCGTGACGTAGCCGTAACACAAGTAAATTCGTTGCTAGAGCAAATAAATAATGTGAACCAACAAATACAAAACGTAGAACCAAATGGCTATTTACCTAATGATTTGTATGATGAAAGAGATCGGCTGCTAGATGAGATTTCTAAATTTATGCCGGTTTCTTTAGAGTATACAAAAAGCAGCGGGAACGCTTCTGCAACGTCAGAAGGAGTGGTAACGGTTCAGCTTCAAACGTCTCAAGGACCTATTACTCTTTTAGATGGGAAAACTCATCAAATAAATACCATCAGTTTGACAACAAATCAAGATTCCTATGTGACGGGCATTCATATAGGGGATGAGATACGGAAACCTGAGTCATTTCCTCAAGGAAAACTTAAAGGGTTAATTGAGGCTTCTGGATATATAGATAATAGTGGTAATAGAACTGGTGTTTACGCTTCAATGATTGATGATTTAGATGAAATGGCATATGAATTTGTGAACTGGTTTAATGATAAGCACGAACAAGGTGTCACGCTAGATGGTGAGAATGGTGTGTCCTTTTTTAATGAGATTTCTCAAAAAGAAGGAGCTGCAACTGGAATTGTTATTGCTGATAAAATCAAACAAAACACAAACAATATCGCTGCTGCTTCTTCGGCCTCTTCTGAAGATGATGGAACTGGCCGCAAAGGAGATGGACAAAATGCTCAGCTGTTGTCTCAATTTCGTCAAAAGGTGCTTATTAATTCCGGAAACGGAGCTGTTTCATTAGATGGATTTTATCAATCTGTCATTGGCCAAATGTCAGTAGATGCCCAACAAGCCAACCGCTTAAAAAGTAATTCAGAAACTCTCCAAGGAGCTGTGGAGCAAAGGCGCCAGTCTACCAGTGCAGTTTCATTGGATGAAGAGATGACCAATATGATTCAGTTTCAGCATGCATATAACGCTAGTGCCCGTATGGTGACGATGATTGATGAAATGCTTGATAAAATTGTAAACGGTCTTGGAACTGGAGGAAGGTAAAGATGCGTGTCACACAAGGAATGTTAGCGGCTAATTCGTTAAAACAGATTAGCAATAGCTATAATAAGCTGGAAACCCTTCAAAACCAATTATCAACGGGAAAGAAAATTACTCGTCCTTCCGATGACCCGGTAGTCGCTACGAAAGGAATGGCGTATCGGTCTAATCTTTCTGAAGTAAATCAATATAAACGTAATTTAACAGAAGCTCAGTCTTGGTTTGATAGTTCAGAATCAGGACTTGAACAAGTCAATTCCATTCTTCAGCGCACTAAAGAGCTGGTCGTGCAAGGGTTAAACGGTACGAATGAAAGTGATGACCGACAAGCGATTGCACGTGAAATTGAACAGTTAAAGCTGGATTATATGCAAGTCGGCAATACGCAGGTGGCAGGAAACTATATCTTTAACGGTGTAAATGTGGGAGCACCGCCGATTAGTGAGAATGCAAGCGGTATGATAGAATCGAATATTAATCTGGATCCTTTTTCGGTTGAGGTATCAAAAGGTATCCAGCTGAGAGTCAATATTCATCCTGAAAACATCTTTGGACAAGGTGCATTCGACTTAATGAACAATGTTCAAACAGCTTTTGAACAAAACGATGTAAACTCACTAAAAGATCTTTCTACACAGGTAGACACGCAGCTGTCTACGCTATTAGCGGAGCGATCTGAATTGGGAGCAAGGAGCAATCGGCTTGAGCTGATCGAAAACCGCCTTGATTCACAGGAAATTACGGCTACTAAGATGCTTTCAAATAATGAAGATGCAGATATTGAAAAAGTCATTACGGATTTAACCGTACAAGAAAGCGTGCATCGTGCTGCTTTGGGAGTAGGGGCTCAAATTATTCAGCCTACGCTGCTAGATTTCTTGCGTTAAAAAGCTCCTTCTAAACAGAAGGAGCTTTTTTATAATGAAAAAAGATAACAAGAAAAAATTAATTAGCAAAGGTGTGATGAGATGAAAATTTCCACAAGCTATCATGGAGATATAGAAATAGATAATCAGCAAACACTGACATTTAATCAAGGGATTCCAGGTTTTTTGGAAGAAACTGAATTTGTTATTTTA
The DNA here is from genome assembly GCF_038006305.1 of Priestia sp. FSL R5-0597. NCBI lineage: Bacteria > Bacillati > Bacillota > Bacilli > Caryophanales > Bacillaceae > Priestia > Priestia sp. FSL R5-0597. Next base: position 4,883,840 of record NZ_JBBOUZ010000001.1, on the reverse strand, counting down.
CCACTTCCGGAAGCCGAAGCTTTCCAAGTTCTGCAGTCTACTCAAACCAAAGAATTAGCTTTTATTATCACGGATCCATTTCAGTTTTTTTTAGATTATGATTTTCAACTAGAACCTCAGGAAATCGAAAAGCTTCAATTACAACAAGCGGAAGATGCAGCTGTTTACGTATTGCTTACGATGTCAGATTCTGTGGAAAAGATAACGGCTAATTTGCAGGCTCCTGTTATTATTAATACAAAGCAACAGCTTGCTAAGCAAGTGATTTTAATGAATACAGCTTACGAAACGAAGCACAGGTTATTTGAGTAAGAGGAATAGATAAGGAGTGAGTCCATGCTTGTTTTAACACGAAAGTTACATGAAACAATCAAAATAGGTGATGAAATTGAAGTGACCGTCCTTGCAGTTAATGGTGATCAAGTAAAGTTAGGAATTCAAGCTCCAAAGTCTGTAGATATTCATAGACAAGAGATTTATGAAGAAATACGTAACGAAAATAAAAGTGCTTCTCAAATTACATTACATGCTATTGATATGCTGAAACAATTACCGAAAAAGAAATAAAACAATCAGGTTGAAAATAATTAAAAATATACCGTATAAATAATAGCTAAATCGGGAAAGATAAACATATAGTATTCCCCACTATGTCTTAAGCCTTTCTCTTTAAGAGAAGGCTTCTTTTTTATCAAAAAATTGAACTGAATTTCTGTTTTTTTCCTTTTTATCGTGTATCATTAAATTTATTAAGTATAATTCAAATAAGTTTAACAAAAGAGGAGAAGAGTAAATGAGTGATGTTCAAGAGTATCATGATTTATTAAAAGAAGCCGAAGATGTGGTTGTCAGTGCTTTAGCTGATACGATGGATTTATATGGTGTTACACCTTCAGTAGGAAGGCTGTATGGCATGCTTTATTTTATGGATGAACCTGTTACATTAGATCAAATGAGTGAAGAATTGGGTATGAGTAAACCAACGATGAGTACATCTATTCGTTCGCTGCAAAATATTGACATGGTCCACAAAGTGTGGAAAAAAGGTGTTCGAAAAGACTTATATGAAGCAGAAAAAGATTTTTCTAAGTCCTTTTTTTCATTTTTCTGTAAGAAGTGGCAAAGAGAAATTTCAGTTAATTTAGAGGCAATCGAAGAAGCGGAAAACAAGCTGCAGATTCTTTTAAATGATGAAGATGTACCTGAGGAGATCGCAGTAAAAGCAAAGCGTAATTTAGCGCAGATTATAGAGTCCAAACATTATTATCATTTCTTGAAAAAAGTAGTGAAAGTTTTTGACGACCGAAGAATCATCGATATTTTAAATGAAGAATTAGCGAAAGAGTAACATAAAAAAGGCTGTTGAAAAATCAACAGCCTTTTATCATTTTTATACGGTTAATGGTGTAGCTTCAAAACAGCGGTTATAAATCCATTCGTAACTTTTTACAGTTAAATCACGAGGATTCCCAACTGTTTGAGGATCATTAAATGCTTCTTGCGCTAAGCGAGAAACCGCTTCTTTTGGAACACCTTGTTCTTCTAAAGAAGGGATTTGTACATCTTTAACTAATTGATATACTTCACGAACAGCTGCTTGAGCTGCTTCTTCAAGTGTTAGTTCATGTGTATTAACCCCTAGAGCTTGAGCTATGCGCGCAAATTTCTCAGGCTCACCCATCCAGTTATACTCCATTACAGGACCTAGCATTGCTGCTACGCAAGGGCCATGGGCAATTGGATAAATGCCTCCTAATGTTTGAGCCATCGCGTGAGCTGCTCCTGCAGATTCACTTCCATATGAAAGGCCAGCAAGCATAGCTGCATGCGCCATTCCATAGCGTGCTTCGATATCCTGTCCATTTGCAACTGCACGTCGTAAGTATTTTCCAACGTACTCAATAGCCAATAAAGCAACAGAGTCTGTCATTGGTTGCGCAAAGTGGCATGTATAACACTCAATTGCATGAGCTAATGCGTCAATTCCTGTACCGGCCGTAATATGTGAAGGCATAGATACGTGCAGTTCTGGATCAATAATTGTTAAGTGAGCAGCAATTAAAGGTCCACCTGTATTAAACTTAAACTCACGAACAGGATCCGTAATGACGGCCCATTGTGTGACTTCGCTTCCTGTACCCGCAGTTGTAGGGATTGTTGTTAAAGGAGGGATACGTTTTGTTAAAGGTTTTTTTCCTTCAGCTGCTTCATAATCTAAGACGGGAGCATTATGAGCTACTTCTACACCAATAGCTTTTGCCGTATCCATTGAACTTCCGCCTCCAACAGCTACTAGTCCGTTGCATCCATTTTCCTTGTACATTTTTGTGCCGTCTGCTACTACGTGAATAGAAGGGTTGGCTTCTACTTGGTCAAATAGAATAACGTCTACGTCCGCTTCTTTTAAACTAGCGATTACGGGATCTGCTAAACCTACTTTTTTTACACCAGGATCTGTTACTAATAAAACTTTAGACACACCTAGGTTTTTTACTTCCTCTCCAGTATGTTTTACAGCACCAATTCCATGTTTTACAACCGTTGGCATCTCAAAACTTTTTAAACGTTCCATTCTTTCAAATCGCATAAACATCTTTAAATTCCCCCTTAATTTTTATTGAAACCAGCGCATTGGCTGTGGATTTGTATTGGTATAAATATGTTTAATTTCCGTATACTCTTCTAGACCGATATGGCTAAGCTCTCTTCCAATCCCAGATTGCTTATAACCTCCCCAAGGAGCCTGCGGGAAGTAGGGATGATAATCGTTAACCCAAGTTGTTCCCATACGAAGTGCTTTCACTACACGTTCAGCTCGGTTCATATCACTTGTCCAAACAGCTCCAGCTAATCCATAGATCGTATCGTTAGCAAGTGCGACTGCTTCTTCTTCAGTACTGAAGCGCTCAATTGTCATAATCGGACCAAATGACTCTTCTTGGACAACTTTCATGTCTCCATGACAGTTTGTAAAAATAGTTGGTTCGATAAATAAGCCTTTTTGTAAAGAATCCTGAGTCGGACGCTTGCCTCCTAAAACAAGAGAAGCACCTTCTTGTTTCCCTAGCTCAATATAATGTTCCACTTTAGCTAGATGTTCTTTTGAGATAACGGGTCCCATTTGAGTGGCTTCGTCCATGCCGTCCCCTAGCTTAATTTTTTTGGCTTGTTCAATAACTGCTGAAACAAATTTATCGTGAATATCATCTTGAACGAGTAATCTCGCACCAGCTGAACAAACTTGACCAGCATGAAAGAAGACCGCATTTAATGCATAGTCAACCGCAGTGTCAAAGTCAGCGTCAGCAAAGACGATATTCGGATTTTTCCCTCCGAGTTCAAGAGCAATTTTTTTAAAGTTGCCTGCGGCAGCCTGCATGACTTTACGTCCAGATACTCCGCCACCTGTAAAGGAAACTAAATCTACTAAGTGACTCTCTGCCATTTCTTGTCCAACGGTCGCACCTGGACCGAGCACAATGTTAATGACGCCTGCTGGAAAGCCAACTCTTTCAAAAATTTTCATCATATGAATAGTTGTTAAAGGGGTGATTTCGCTTGGTTTAATAACAATTGTGTTCCCAGCAGCAAGTGCGGGAGCCAATTTCCAAGAGGCTTGCAATAACGGGTAATTCCAAGGAGTAATTTGGCTGCACACGCCTACAGGCTCACGGACAACGCGGCTAACAGAATCGGGATTAGGTGACTCAATCATCTGTCCGCCATCTTTATCTGCTAATCCAGCATAGTATTGAAAGACATCAGCAATTCCATCCATGTCTGCTAGGCTTTCAACGAGGGTTTTTCCGGTATTTAAGGTTTCAAGCTTTGCTAGTTCCTCGCGATCATTGCGAATTTCTTCCGCTACTTTAAATAACAAAGAACCTCTTTCGGCCGCTGTAAATTTAGACCATTCACCTGCATCAAAAGCTTTTCTAGCTGATTCAATGGCTTCTATGGCATCAGCACGATTTCCTTCTGTAACGACAGCGATAACCTCTTGATTAAAGGGGTTTACAATTTCTCTTTTCTCGCCGCTGCGTGCTTCAACCCATTGGCCGTTTATGTGCATTTTCTCAAGCATAAGTGTTTGTTCCAATAGCATCGACCTCCAAATAATAGAATTTGTTAAATTTATATTTAACGTTCTTAACAATTTGAATTATAGCATCGGCCATTTAATTTAGTCAAATCCAAAAACTTTAAATGTTCTGAATTTAAATTGATTTTCTTCTCTATTAAGAGCTGATTATTCGGATATTAAGAAAAAATTTAACAAAAAGTAATTAAAAAATACTGATTGCTATGTCCCTTGATACAAAAGGTTTTTTTATGTATGAGCTATGAGAATATTATTCTTTTTTTATATGAAAACCCTTAAACTTTTTTGACAATATCCTAAACATTCAGATATATTAACCATAGTACGATATCTGCTTGCATACAAACCTTGAGAAACAAAGGATTTTGAATGTGGAAATTAAGAAAGGAGTTTAGAGAGAAGATGAAAATAATTATGAATTTTTAGCTGAATAATAAAATAAGTCAATTTAAATTATTTTAATATAATTATATAAACGTAATTTCTCCCCTTCGTATTGGTATTTATAATCCAACTATTTATAGTTTATTCTAAAAAAATCTATTTTTAGGTTTAATTGTATGCTGGTAGGAAAAAGGAATAGAGGACAGTTATGTCTTTAGATTTCTTTATCAATTTAAAGGATGTGAGACGATGCAAAATGCTAAAAAGCCATTTCGTTCAGACACACAACAAGCCAGGCCTGAAAAGTCGAATGAGACTTCTGACTTTTCAGGGAAATCAAACAGAAACAACCGTCTACTAACCCCCTTATGGACAACTATTATAGGATTTTTCATCTTTATGGTTGTCGCATTTATCTATTCTCTCTATAATCCAGATCTCTATTGGCCAGGCCTCATTTTAATGTTCATTATGTATGGTGTTATTTATTTTATTGGTGCTCGAGCTGCTGCAAGTAAAAAAGGAAAATCAGATGATATGCTTGTTGCGGGAAGATCTATGCCGCTATGGATTTCAATGTTCACAATGACCGCTACTTGGGTAGGTGGAGGGTATATTGCTGGAACGGCCGAAACTGTTTATTCCTCAGGACTGACTTGGACGCAAGCGCCATGGTGTTATTCAATCAGCTTAATTTTAGGCGGTATCTTTTTTGCTAGAAAGATGAGAAGGTTTGAGTTTATGACAATGCTCGATCCTCTAGAATCTCGTTTCGGTAAGAAAATGGCTACGGTTCTTTATTTTCCAGCTATATTAGGAGAGCTGTTTTGGAGCGCAGCTATCTTAACTGCTTTAGGAACAACATTCGGTGTGATTTTAGGCCTCAGTTTTTCAATTTCCATCATTCTTTCCGCACTTATTGCCATTGCATACACCGTGATTGGCGGCTTGTGGGCAGTAGCACATACCGATATCTTACAGCTTTCTATTATGTTTTTAGGATTATTTCTGGTGCTTCCTTTTGCATTTTCGAATACGGGAGGGGTGGGAGCCGTTTTTTCTACTTATTCAGAAGGTATGACTGGTTCTCTTCATTTATTTCCTCCATTAAAAGGCTGGGAAGATCCAAAATGGGGAAATACATATTGGCAATGGTGGGATAGCACATTTTTACTTATTTTTGGTGGTATTCCATGGCAGATTTATTTTCAGCGCGTGTTATCTGCTAAAAATGAAAAAGCAGCAATGTGGCTATCTATTACAGCCGGCATTTTTTGCGCTCTAGCGGCCTTGCCTCCAACTTTAATAGGAATGATTGGTTACAGTGCGGACTGGTCTTCATTTGGAGCGTCAAGCCCTGAGAGCGCGTCTATGATTTTAACATACGTATTTAAATATCTAACGCCTGATTTAGTAGGAGCGATTGCGCTTGGAGGACTAGCTGCTGCCGTCATGGCTGCAGTAGCGGCTTCGTTACTTTCAGCTTCGGGAATGGCAGCTTGGAACGTGTATCGTCCGATTGTAAAACCAAATGCGACACAGGCGCAGTTAGATAAAGTTATTAAACGTTCTATCATTATCATTGGAACTGGAGCAACTTTAATTGCTTTAAACTCTGAGAGTGTCTACTCCTTATGGTATTTATCAGGGGACCTAGTGTATTGTATTCTTTTTCCACAATTGGTTTGCGCTTTGTTCTTTAAAGGAGCAAACTGGTACGGATCGTTGGCTGGATTCATTGTGTCTCTTGTTCTTCGAATCGGTGGAGGGGAACCGCTGCTTCATTTAAAAGCGCTGCTTCCGTATCCGATGATAGAAGACGGGGTGGTCATGTTTCCATTTCGTACATTTGCGATGGTAGGCGGGTTGTTAACTATTTTTATTGTTTCTTACGCAACGCGACGTATTTGCCCTCCTCAGCCGCTTCGAAACCTTCATCGTGACATATCGGTTGAGAAATAATCAAAAACAAAATAAAAAAAGCCGCAGATGCGGCTTTTTTTATTTTGCAATATTTTCTGACTCGGAAAATTGATCGTCAGGTCGCTTGTTATTTGTTTTTTTGATGAATGAGTATGAAAGAAGAACAACAGCGGTTAATCCAAGAGTTAAGAAAAACTGTGAGCGCATCGAATCAATAAATGCCATTGATAAGAAGATCACGGTAATAACAGCAATTGTTACGTATGTTAAATACGGGAACAACCACATTTTCATTCCTTTAATTGGCTGGTTGGCTTGAATCATTTTCTTACGCAGGCGTAAATGCGAAATAGCGATAGCTAAGTACACAATAAGAGCAATGGCTCCTGATGCGTTAACTAAGAATAAAAAGAGTTTATCCGGCGAAACGAAGCTAAAGATAGCACATACATATGCGGCAGCTGTGCTAATCCATACGGCTCTTGCCGGCACGCCTGATTTGCTTACCTTTGCTAAAGCACGAGGAGCTTGTCCTTTTTGAGCTAATGATAAAATCATTCGCGAGTTCGTATATAAAGCAGAGTTTAAGCAAGACAAAACGGATACTAATACGACTAAATTCATAATTTGTGCAGCTGCTGGAATGTTGACCATTTCTAACATTGTTACGTACGGACTTTTTAGTAAATCAGCTGAGTTCCAAGGTAAAAGAGTTACTAAAATAGCAACTGAACCAATATAGAAAATTAAAATTCGCCATACGACACTGCGAATAGCAGTTGTAATAGCTTTTGCTGGATTTTCTGATTCACTAGCTGCAATAGCCGCAATTTCAGCTCCAAAATAAGAGAAAATAACGGTAATAACTCCTAAAAAGATAGAGTTCGTACCTTTTGGCATAAAGCCTCCGTGCCCCGTTAAATTAGCTAAACCAGGTGAAGATGTACCTGGGATTAATCCGAAAATAATAGCTAAACCGATCCCCATAAAAGCAACGATTGCCACAATTTTAATCATTGCAAACCAATATTCAAATTCTCCAAATGATTTGACAGAGAATAAGTTTGTTAAGGTTAATGCAAAGGTTAAGATTAAGCTTAAAAGCCAAATTGGTACGGAAGGGAGCCATTCATGAACAATTGCTCCTCCTGCAGTGGCTTCGATTGCAATTACAATTAGCCAGAAAAACCAGTAAAGCCATCCAACAGCATAACCTGCCCACGGGCCAATTCCTTGCTGAGCATATGTCGCGAATGAACCTTTATCTGGATTTACCATAGCCATTTCACCGAGCATACGCATTAATAGAACGACTAACAGTCCGGCTGCTGCATATGAAACTACTGCTGCTGGGCCTGTTGCGTTAATAACGGATCCGCTTCCTACAAACAAGCCGGCCCCGATAATACCTGCAATGGAAATCATGGAAACGTGACGTTGCTTTAACTTTCCGTGTGATTCTGTTTTGTTTCCCATCGTATTCACTCCTTTAAAATTATCGAAAGACTATTAGAAAATAAAGTAAATTCTGAAAATATAAATAGAAATTCCTCCCCTTACCTTTATAATAAGCAAGAAGTGTGCCAATTATCAAATTCCTATAAAAATCGACTTTAAGTTACTAAAATCGACGCATTTTAAGTCGAAAAAGACTCGTTTTATTCACTATAGACTTATTCGCCATTTGGGATGTCGAGTATATACGTACATTTTATACAAGTTTTCGACATACATCTTATTTATCTTGTATGATAAAAGATAAATCGGTATTATGTTCCAAGAAGAATGTTTGAAAGGGTGCGTGTGTTTGAGAAAATTTATAGCTGTTATTTTTCTATTTATTATCCTTTTATTTGGGTTGTATTTTTTCGTTAGTCCAGTTAGAAATGTTGAAAAGCTTGATCAGACTGCTTCATTATCTTCACTAGCACAAGAAAAGTCCGCTCGTGCGACGTCGCTAGAACTGAACGGAGGCTCCCCTATTTTAGGCTACCGATTGAGCGAGAGCGATGTTAACGATTATTTGCGCAGCTACCTTTATGAAAATGATGAAACGGTTGAGGGAGCAGAAGCGGAGTTGCTTCCGGAACATATAAAATTTTATATTAATAAACATGTAGTATCTTTTATGGAATCACAGTTTGTAGTTGATGTAACACCAAATGCCGAGAATGGAAAGCTTGTTTTGAAGGTGAATAGTGTGCATTTAGGAAGAATGCCGATTCCGAGGTCTCTTGTATGGGATCGCTTAAATATTAACGAGTCTTCTGATGTCACGGTCGATAAAGAAATGAATGAAATTACTCTGCTCAATAATTTGCCAGATTCCATTTCGTTTGAGCAAGCAGATACAACGGATGAATATATAAATTTATCTGCCTCTGTAACCATTGATTCGTTACGAGATATTATAAATCTAGCACCATACCTTATTCCTAAGGATATTCAAAGGAATTTATCCCAGAAACTGAACTTGTTTGGCCAATAATAAAAAGCTCACTTATTGTAAAAAAATAAGTGAGCTTTTTCTATCTTGCACCCTTTGACCTATGAAAAAAATGTTCGTTTTACCGATACAAAATAGAGAAGTGGTGAACCTATGAACGAATAGGGAGATTCGAAAAAATATACTTATATTTTATGGCTAGCAGTTGATGGATAGATGAATAAAAAAACGGTGGTGATGGTAAGTGGTAAGAGTAAGTGGATTAGCAAGTGGGATGGATATTGATCAAATCGTCAGTGATTTAATGAAGGCTGAACGAATGCCTATTGATAAGATGAAAAAACAAAAGCAAACGTTAGAGTGGCAGCGCGACGATTATCGCTCTATGAATTTGCTGTTATCAGACTTTAATAATCTTGCTTTTAATATGACCTTGCAGTCTTCTTATTCGTCCAAAACGGTATCTTCAGCAGATGAAACAAAAGTAAAAGCAGCAGCTACTTCCTCAGCAGGAAATGCGTCTTATACCCTTTCAAACGTGACAATGGCGACTGCTGCGCAAAATATCAGTAGTGGGAAAATTTCAGAAGGCACTATTGACCCTACTAAAAGTTTATGGGAACAAAAAACCTTGCTTGGCAGTGCGTGGAGTGGAAAAGAGGTCAAGCAACCTGACATTACAATAAGTGCTGATACAAAGACTGCCAAGTTATCCAAAGGAGCCATTTTTGAGGGAAGCCTGCCTTCCTCTATTCAAGTGAAAAATGGAGAATCTTCTCAAGAATTTAATATAAAAACTACAGGTGATCCTACTTTAATAGGAGAGAATGATGTATTCGTTAATATGAATACGGGCGAAATGACATTCGGTTCCACGTTAGCAAACGGTAGTACTGTTCAAGGATTTACGTATAAGCAAAATGTCCTCCAGTTTTCTATTACAACGTATGACAGCAATGGAAAAGCAACAGGAGATAACGAAGACGGCAGTATGTCATTTGAATTTGATGGTTCAGCGTCATTAAATACTGTTTTGACCCAACTTAGTAATTCAAAAGTAGGTATTTCAGCCTTTTACGATGAAGGAACAGATAAAGTTGTCTTTACTCGCAAAGACACAGGAGATTTGTCAAAAACCGGTAGTGCAGGCGGTCAAAAAATGGTGTTCTCAGGAGAGTTTTTAACCAATTTCTTAAAATTAAATACTCAAAAAGAAACCGGCGGAACAGACGCAAAATTTACGCTAAACGGTCTAGAAACAACTCGTAAGTCTAATACATTTACAACGGGAGGCGTTACCTATACCCTTCAAAATAATTTCACAGGAGATGTGCGCGTTAACGTAAGCAATGATACGCAAAAAGTATTTGATACAATCAAAGATTTTGTGACTAAATATAATGAGCTGATTGAGAAAATTAATGGAAAGATTACCGAAGAAAGAGACCGAAACTATCAGCCTTTGACGGATCAAGAAAGAGAAAAGCTAACGGACAAACAAGCTGAGCAGTGGGATGATAAAGCAAAAAGCGGTTTGTTAAAAGGAGACACAATTTTATCAAGCGGGCTGAATCAAATGCGTTCTAACTGGTATGCCTCTGTATCAGGAGTGAGCGGAGCATTTTCACAGCTAACGGACATCGGCATTTCAACTAGCGCAAACTATAGTGATCGAGGCAAGCTAGTGATTGAAGGTGACGGGACTAAATTAAAAGAAGCAATTGAAAAAGACCCGCAGTCTGTTATGGATTTATTTATGAAAAGTGGAAGTACAACAAGTGAAAAAGGGATTGTACGACGTTTACGAGATACGATTACTCAAACCGTATCCAAAGTTGAGCAGCGCGCTGGCCGTTCAACATGGACAAGTGAACAATTTTTGCTTGGGCGGAATTTAAAAAGCGTAAACAGCCAAATTACTAGTTTTGAAAGCAGGCTCACACAAGTAGAGGACCGGTATTATCGTCAGTTTACAGCAATGGAGAAAGCCATTCAAAATGCAAATGCTCAAAGCGCGCAGTTATCGCAATATTTTAGTTAAGAAGGAGTGAACGTTTATGGCAGCAAATAATCCATATCAAGCGTATCAGCAGGGAGCTGTTCAGACTGCCTCTCCAGGAGAGTTAACGCTTATGCTGTATAACGGGTGTTTGAAATTTATCAAACTTGCACGAACAGGCATACAGGAAAAAAATATTGAGCTAAAAAATACGAATTTGTTAAAAGCACAAAATATTATTCAAGAATTAATGATTACCCTTGATACAAACGTGCAAGTTGCTAAGTCTATGATGACTATGTATGACTATATCAACCAGTGTTTAATTGAAGCGAACACAAAAAATGACATAGAGAGCTTGGATGAAGCCGAACAATATGTAACAGAGTTCCGCGATACGTGGAAGCAAGTTGTGCAGCTTCACCGCCAGCAAGTCCATGGAAGCGGCGGCCAAGCATAAATATGATAAACGAACTGTATCAGATAACTGACGAGATTTACCGACTTACTCAAATATTTTCTGACAAAAATCGAGAAGAGGACATTCAGAAATTAGAGTATCTTCTATTAAAAAGACGTGACCTCATGGAGAAGCTGCCGCCAAAAAGTAGAGATCATGAATGGATGGGTAAGAAAATTGTCGAAATGAATAAGACGATTGATCAAAATCTGATCTTCATCCGGCATCGAATCATGGAAGATCTCCGTTTGCTAAAAGTGAAAAAAAAGCATAATAACAGCTATGTAAACCCTTACGAAATGAAATCGTTTGATGGGATGTTTTACGATAAAAAAAATTAATTTTGCGTAAAAAATACAACCCTTCTTCTTATGAAGAAGGTCTATTTTTTTGGTTTTTTCATAAACTTTTCTCAAGTTCCAAAAATTTTCACTAAATTTTCTAAAAATTTTAATAGTTTAGGAAGGGATTGTGTCGGGTATTGTAGAATTGTAGAGGTATAGCAATGGATTAAAGGAGGAGTTCGAACATGATGTATAACATTCGCGGTGAAAACATTGAGGTGACTCCAGCAATTAGGGAATACGTAGAGAAAAAGCTTGGTAAGTTAGAGCGTTATTTCGACGAGACACCAACTGCTGACGTAAATGTAAACTTAAAAGTCTACAATAACGATCAAAAAATAGAAGTCACAATCCCAATGAATGATCTCGTATTGAGAGCTGAAGAGACCCACAGTGATTTATACGCAGCTGTCGATCTTGTCCTAGATAAATTAGAGCGTCAAATTCGTAAACATAAAACAAAAGTGAATCGAAAAATGCGTGAAAAAGGTGCTGAGAAGTATCTATTTGCAGCATTAGAAAGTGAAGCGAACGTAGCTGTTGCAACTGAAGAGGATGAATTAGAGCTAGTTCGTACAAAACGATTTAATTTAAAACCAATGGATAGCGAAGAGGCTATTTTACAAATGAATATGTTAGGACATAGTTTCTTTGTATTTACAAATGCTGAGACAAACATTACAAACGTTGTGTACCGAAGAAAAGATGGCCGATATGGATTGATTGAACCAAACTAAAGGTTACAGTCTTTCTTAAATAAGAGCAGTAAAATAAAAGCAGCGTGCTTCCGCACGCTGCTTTTTTAGCTGTTTAAAAAAATAGTTCCATAACTACATAGCGTGTAGAAGATTTGGTGAATACACGCGTGGTTTCTTTCATTTTGAATGCCTGATAAAAAGATACTTTATTTTCTCGTGCGTTACACCAGACCCTTCGTATCCCAAGATTCTTGAGTTTGAACAAAACTTCTTTTAGCAAATGACTGCCGTACCCTTTTCCTTGTTCTTCTTTGAGCGTAGCAAATTTCCGGAATTGAGCTTCATCACCTGTTATAAATAAGGAAACAACTGATTTTAACTCTCCTTTTTCAAACAGTCCATAGTGCATGCCTGATGGATCCTCTTTCAGCTGAACATAACTGAAATCTTTATGAGGCCACATGACGATATGTCGGACTTCCCAAGCTTGTTCTTTCGTAATCGTTTGAACGTTCATTCTACATCCCCCTTTTTTATTGTAAGAGTGAGGCAGGGAAAATCACAATAGAAAATAACTCCTTAATAGAGTAGTACTAGTAAAGAGACAGACGAAAAAGGGTACAAGTTGCTACTTGTTTAGCTGCAATGTTACAATTTTACTCAGAATGTTTTATAATGAAAGATACAGATATGAATGAAAATAGTATAAAATGTACTGATTATAAATAGAGGAGCGTTTTAATATGCTTGGATTATTTAAAAAAGTGTTTGACGGCAATCAGCGCCAAATCGGCCGTTTAGAAAAAATGGCGGACCAAATTGATGCGTTAGGTCCTGAAATAGCGTCTTTAACGGACGATCAGCTTCGTGAAAAAACAGCTGAATTTCAACAACGCTACCAAAATGGTGAATCGCTCGATAACCTATTAGATGAAGCTTTTGCGGTTGTACGTGAAGCAGCGAAACGTGTGTTAGGCATGTATCCGTACAAAGTTCAGCTAATGGGGGGTATTTCTCTGCATGAAGGGAATATCTCGGAAATGAAAACGGGTGAAGGTAAAACGTTGACAGCTACTATGCCTGTATACTTAAACGCCATTACAGGCAAAGGTGTACATGTAGTAACAGTCAATGAATACTTAGCGAGCCGTGATGCTAGTGAAATGGGTCGTTTATATGAATTCCTAGGCTTGAAAGTAGGGTTAAACTTAAACCATTTAACGCGTGAAGAAAAACAAGAAGCATATGCAGCGGATATTACGTATAGTACAAATAATGAACTAGGATTTGACTATTTACGTGATAACATGGTGCTTTATAAAGAACAAATGGTTCAACGTCCGCTTCATTTTGCTGTAATCGATGAAGTTGACTCTATCTTAATTGATGAAGCACGTACGCCGCTTATTATATCCGGCAGCGCACAGAAATCGACTGCGCTTTATATTCAAGCTAATGCATTCGTTCGCACGCTTGATAAAGAAACCGATTTTACTTTTGATATCAAAACAAAAAGCGTTCAGCTAACCGAAGAAGGTATGTCAAAAGCCGAGCGCGCATTTGGCATTGAAAACTTATTTGATATTTCACACGTAGCGCTAAACCATCACATCAACCAAGCGCTTAAAGCACATGTAACGATGCAAAACGATGTGGATTATGTAATTGATGAAGATCAAGTCGTAATCGTTGACCAATTTACTGGTCGTTTGATGAAAGGAAGACGTTTTAGTGACGGCTTGCATCAAGCTATCGAAGCTAAAGAGAACGTTGAGATTCAAAATGAAAGCATGACGTTAGCTACAATTACATTCCAAAACTACTTCCGTATGTATGAAAAATTATCAGGTATGACGGGTACAGCTAAAACGGAAGAAGAAGAATTCCGTAATATCTACAACATGCACGTTGTCGTTATTCCGACAAACAAGCCAATTTCACGTGATGATAAAGCGGATTTAATTTACAAGTCAATGGAAGGCAAGTTTAATGCGGTAGTGGAAGATATTGCCGAGCGCCACGCAAAAGGACAGCCTGTTCTTGTTGGTACAGTTGCGATTGAAACATCTGAAGTTTTATCAGCATTATTAAAGAAAAAAGGCATTCGCCATCACGTTTTAAATGCAAAACAGCATGAGCGTGAAGCGGATATTATCGAGAATGCGGGTCACAAAGGTGCGGTAACAATCGCAACGAATATGGCCGGTCGTGGTACGGATATTAAACTAGGTGAAGGTGTCGTTGAAGCTGGAGGTCTTGCTGTAATTGGTACAGAGCGTCATGAATCACGCCGTATTGATAATCAGCTCCGCGGACGTGCTGGACGTCAAGGGGACCCAGGGGTGTCTCAATTCTATCTATCCATGGAAGATGAATTAATGCGCCGATTTGGTTCTGATAATATGATGGCGATGATGGATCGTCTTGGTATGGATGATTCACAGCCAATTCAAAGTAAAATTGTAACAAGAGCTGTTGAATCCGCTCAAAAACGCGTTGAAGGTAATAACTTTGATGCGCGTAAACAATTGCTTCAATATGATGATGTTCTTCGTCAGCAGCGTGAAGTTATTTACAAACAACGCTTTGAAGTGCTTGATTCAGACAACTTACGTGCGATTGTAGAACGTATGATTGAATCAACGCTACAGCGTGTGGTTGAGGTAAATACACCGCGTGAAGAATTAGAAGAAGAATGGAATTTACAAGCGATTATTGATTACGTAAATGCTAATGTTCTTGAGGAAGGCGAAGTCACAGAAGAAGATCTTCGCCGTAAAGAGCCTGAAGAAATGGTAGAACTGCTGGTAGATCATGCAAAAGCTCGTTATAATGAAAAAGAAGAGCAGCTCCCTGAAGAACAAATGCGTGAATTCGAAAAAGTAGTTGTTCTTAGAGCAGTTGATTCTAAATGGATGGATCATATCGATACGATGGATCAGCTTCGCCAGGGTATCCACCTTCGTGCGTACGGTCAAACAGATCCTCTTCGCGAATACCAAATGGAAGGTTTTGCGATGTTTGAAAATATGATTGCAACCATTGAAGAAGAAGTGACGAAGTATATCATGAAAGCAGAAATTAACAACAACCTTGAGCGTCAAGAAGTAGCGCAAGGTCAGGCGGCTGTTCATCCAAAAGAAGGAGACGCGCCGGCTAAGAAGAAGCCAAAAGTAAATGCGATAGAAGTTGGCCGAAATGATCCTTGTATCTGTGGAAGTGGCAAAAAGTATAAAAACTGCTGCGGTAAAGAATCATAAAATAAGAGTCAATTAGTATAGAATGAACTAGTACAGGAAGGAAATGAGTCTTCTCATTTCCTTCCTGTGCGTCAAAAATAAAATAGAGGTGTTTAACTCATGGATTTAGTAGAAATTAAGCAAGAACTTGACAAAACAGCTAAGCGATTAGCGGACTTTAGGGGGTCTCTTTGACCTCGATACAAAACAAGCTCGTATCGATGAATTAGATGAGACTATGGCTGATCCAAATTTTTGGAATGACCAGCAGGCAGCTCAGACTGTTATTAATGAAGCCAATGGTTTAAAAGATGCAGTAAATCAATTTAACCACTTAGATGAAACATACGAAAATTTACAGATATCTCATGAACTTGTAAAAGAAGAATACGATGAAGATTTAGCAGAAGAACTAGTTAGTGAACTAAAAGAGCTTATTTCAGGCATGAACGACTTTGAATTACAGCTGCTTTTAAGCGAGCCGTATGATAAAAATAACGCCATTTTAGAATTGCACCCAGGTGCTGGTGGAACAGAATCACAGGATTGGGGTTCAATGTTACTACGTATGTATACGCGCTGGGCGGAGAAAAAAGGTTTCAAAGTAGAAACACTTGATTACTTACCTGGGGATGAAGCTGGTATTAAAAGTGTAACGCTTTTAATTAAAGGCCATAATGCGTACGGGTATTTAAAAGCTGAAAAAGGCGTTCATCGTCTCGTTCGTATTTCTCCGTTTGATTCATCAGGCCGTCGCCATACGTCATTCGTATCGTGCGACATAATGCCGGAATTTAACGATGAAATTTCAATTGATATTCGTACGGAAGATTTGAAGGTTGATACGTACCGTGCAAGCGGTGCCGGAGGTCAGCATATCAATACAACAGATTCAGCTGTTCGTATTACTCACCTCCCAACTAATGTAGTCGTATCTTGTCAGACGGAACGTTCACAAATTAAAAACCGTGAGCAAGCAATGAAGATGTTAAAATCTAAGTTGTATCAGTTAGAAATTGAGAAGCAGCAAGAACAGCTAGCTGAAATCCGCGGAGAACAAAAAGATATTGGATGGGGAAGTCAAATTCGTTCTTACGTATTCCATCCGTATTCGTTAGTAAAAGATCACCGCACAAATACCGAAGTCGGAAACACGCAAAGTGTAATGGATGGAGATCTAGATCCGTTTATTGATGCGTATTTACGTTCTCATATTTAATCAAAAGGCAGTATACCTCGGTATGCTGCCTTTTTTTAGTTGTTAGGACTTTGTAAAATTTGAATGAAGAAAAACGAGCGTAAAGAACTATTTGTAGATAGAAAATTAAGAAAATGCAGAAATTTAAAGGTTGCTGTCGTCCGTTCGCTTATTTTGTCAATGAAATAAAATGGTTTAAAATACCTATTTTATGGTAAATGCTTCTTTACAATCCTTTATACCTCTTTTACAAACAGCTTTTATAATTTGAGTTAAATCAAGAGGAAGGGGCATGTGCAGTGGCAAATAAATCGTTACACGAATTAATAGAGCAAGTAAAACAGAACAGTTTTTCTTCGAGTAAAGGGTTTGATAGAAGGCGTTTTTTACAAGGAGCTGGAAAAGTAGCAGGAGTATCACTTGGCTTAACAATTGCTCAGTCTATCGGTTTAAATGCAGTAGAAGTTTCAGCGGCAGCGCCTAAATTTTCAAGTTATCCGTTCACTTTAGGCGTCGCATCGGGAGATCCTTTAGCAGATAGTATTGTTCTTTGGACAAGATTAGCACCAGACCCATTGAATGGCGGGGGAATGCCTAATCAACCCGTTCCAGTAAAATGGGAGCTTGCCGAAGATGAAGACTTTCATCGAATTGTCAAACGAGGAACAGAAATAGCTAGACCTGAACTTGCTCACTCTGTTCACGTTGATGTAAAAGGATTAAAGCCAGGCCGTATTTATTATTATCGATTTAAAAGCGGTCATGAGTTAAGCCCGGTTGGAAAAACAAAAACACTTCCTTCAGCAAATGCAGAAGTAGCCAGCATGACGTTTGCATTCGCTTCGTGTCAACAGTATGAACATGGTTACTTTACAGCTTATGAACATATGGTTAAAGAACAATTGGATTTTGTGGTTCATTTGGGCGATTACATCTATGAATATGGACCAAACGAGTATGTGGCTGCAAGCGGAAATGTTCGTACTCACAGCAGCGCAGAAATTCAAACGCTTCAAGACTATCGAAACAGGCATGCTCAGTACAGGTCAGATGCCAATTTGAAGTCTGCTCATGCTGCTTTTCCTTGGATTGTGACGTGGGATGATCATGAAGTAGAAAACAATTATGCAAATGTAATTCCTGAAAAAGGACAATCAGTAGAAGCATTTATTCAACGCCGCGCGGCAGCTTATCAAGCTTATTACGAACATATGCCTTTGCGTCAAACATCCTTGCCTCACGGAACGGATATGAGATTGTATCGTGACTTTTCATATGGGAAACTAGCTTCCTTTCAAGTGTTGGATACGCGTCAATACAGAGACGATCAAGCAAACGGAGACGGAACAAAGCCGCAAACGCCAGAATCTCTTGATCCTAAACGTACACTATTAGGGATTGAACAAGAAAAATGGCTTTTTACTAATCTTGAAAAATCAGCGTGTCATTGGAACGTACTGGCTCAACAAATTTTCTTTGCTCCCAGAAAATTTGGAACGGCGGCTAAGCCTACATACAGCATGGATGCATGGGATGGGTATACGGCGAATCGTCAGCGTGTTATTGATTTTATTGAAAAGAAAAAGTTGGACAACGTCATTGTACTAACTGGAGATGTGCACGCTAACTGGGCTTCTAATTTACACACGGATTTTGCCAATCTTAATTCAAGAATTATTGGTGCAGAGTTCGTTGGCACCTCCATCACTTCCGGAGGGAACGGAGCAGATAAACGAGCTGATACGGATAAAATTTTAAGTCAAAATCCACATCTTACATTCTTTAATGATTACAGAGGATATGTAAGGTGTACGGTCACTCCTGATATATGGCAAGCTGATTATCGCGTTGTGCCTTTTGTAACAGAACCTGGTGCGGAAATTTCAACTCGAGCTTCCTTTCAATATAAAAAAGATGGAAAAGGTATGACAGAAGTTGAAGTAAATAACGTGCCGCGTGGGCTAAAGATTTCTAAGGAAGTAGAGGAAGATCGTATGCGGGCACACGGGAAAGCACATGAAAAACAAGAGTTGAAAAAGAAAGAAAAAGTACAGCAGTAAATTGAGTAAGGGAAAGGAGGTCAAGTATGCTTTCTAATATTGGAATTCCTGGTTTAGTTATTATTTTGGTCATTGCGTTAATTATTTTTGGGCCGTCTAAGCTGCCGGAAGTTGGACGGGCGTTTGGGCGAACATTAACTGAATTTAAAGGAGCAGCAAAAGGGCTCGTATCAGATGATGAAAGTGTTAAAGAAAAGCAGGCAGCAACCGTTTCTGAACAAAAAAGGAATGAATCGACATTGTAAGTAAGGAAATAGACGAGGAAACTCGTCTATTTCTACTTGTCAGAAAGGAGAAATAGACAATGGGAGAAATGAGCTTGATGGAGCACCTTGAAGAATTGCGTGTTCGTATTATTAAAACACTTTGTGCATTTGTAGTTTTACTTATTGTCAGTTTTGTATTTGTACAAGATATTTATCAGTGGCTAGTGAAAGATTTGGACGGTAAGCTTGCTGTACTTGGACCAAGTGAAATTGTATGGATTTATATGGTGATTGCATTTGTTTTTGCGCTTGCTTTTACACTTCCAGTAGCTGCTTATCAAGTATTTCGGTTTGTTTCACCGGGATTAAAAAAGGAAGAGTATAAGATTATGATTACCTTCATTCCATTCTTTTTTCTCTTATTTGTAAGTGGCTTGGGGTTTGGTTATTTTGTTTTATTTCCAATGGTTTTAGCATTTTTAACAGGTTTGTCGAATGATCAGTTTTCACTCATGTTTACGGCGGAGCATTATTTCCGTTTTATGCTTAATCTGTGTTTACCATTTGGTTTTTTATTTGAAATGCCTTTAGTTGTCTTATTTTTAACGCGTTTAGGGGTTCTAAATCCAGTGAGGTTAGCTAAAGCAAGGAAGTTATCTTATTTTGCTTTAATTGTGATATCTGTGCTTATTACTCCTCCTGATTTTATTTCGGATATTTTAGTCATTGTCCCGCTTCTGCTCTTATATGAGCTCAGTGTGACAATTTCACGCGTAGTATACAAAAAACGTTTAGGAAACGAATCAATTGCTTGACCTCATACATAAATACGATGAGAGAATTCATGAAATTGAAACAAAGTCCTTGTAAACAGAGTGTTTTAAACATTCTTGAGTAGGTTATAATAGAGTGAAAACTCTACAGCAAGGGGGAGAAGGCTTGAAAAAAGTATTATTAACGTTAACAATTGGCCTAGCGCTTGTTTTGTCCGCGTGCGGCGGAGGCAGTTCCAAAAATGAATCTGCCGGTGAATCTTCAGCGAGTGCAGAAGATATTGTGAAGAAAAACTGTACAGGCTGTCACGGTGTAGATTTAGGAGGAGCAAATGGGCCAAGCTTGCAGCATGTAGGCAGCAAGCACTCAGAAGCTGAAATTGAAAACATTATTAACAATGGTCAAGGCGGTATGCCAAAAGGACTGATTAATGAAGAAGATGCCAAAAAAGTTGCGGCTTGGCTGGCAAAGAAAAAATAAGACGGGTATCCGTCTTATTTTTGTGTTAAAGCTGCTTTAATTGTTCATTTAAGACAATAGCTTGCTGTTGAGCTTTGACATCTTTTGCTATGTCTCCAGGTGCATTGGCTTCTCCAATGATGTATCCGCTAAAGGAAGAACCAATAAAATCGACAATGTATTGAAATTGCATAATAAGAGGAAGGGCCTTTACAGATGCGCCTGTGCCCCCGACTACTAATACATAGACGCGCTTATTTTTCATTTGTTCTTTAAAGTTGATTGTCGAATCTCTAAGGCTTTCAGACCAACGATCCACAAAGTTCTTCATCAATCCGCTCATACCGTACCAGTAAAGAGGCGTAA
The DNA here is from genome assembly GCF_038006305.1 of Priestia sp. FSL R5-0597. Taxonomy (NCBI): domain Bacteria; kingdom Bacillati; phylum Bacillota; class Bacilli; order Caryophanales; family Bacillaceae; genus Priestia; species Priestia sp. FSL R5-0597. Next base: position 4,863,182 of record NZ_JBBOUZ010000001.1, on the reverse strand, counting down.
CAAATAAAATAGTATCGTGCGCTGCCATCTTTTTCGCTATATCATAATAATCATCTTGTTGATTGGTAAATCCATGTTCATCGTGACGCATATCAGTAATGGGGTTAATGGTATGCCTACGTAAGTAAACTTCTTCAGTATTGATATCTTTTAAGACTGCTTTAGCCAATTCTTCCGTATTTCCGTTTTCCCGTGAACTTCCATAAATAGTGATCATGTTATCTCTCCTCATCGTTTTTCTTATTTATCATACCTTGTTTGTAAAAAAGTAGACATGAATGTGCTTTGTCTAACGATATTCGTAAAAAAATGAACAGCAAAAAACAACAGAATTAAAAATAAGGATAAATTCTCATACCCTGCTAAAAATATCCTACTTATGTCATATTTGAAATAAAAATGTAATATTTTTGGGGCTTATTTTCACGAAGAGTGATGTTATAATGAGAAAGCGCGTGAGAAGAGTCGAATTTTTGGTTTGAATTGTAGAGTTTTGTCGTATTTTGACAAGTTTTACATAGTATTAAAATAACACACTTGATTAGGTGATTACTTATGATTGAAATGCAAAATGTATATAAAACGTATCCGAACGGTGTAAAAGCAATCAATGGCATTAGCATCAAGATTAATCAAGGTGAGTTTGCTTATATCGTAGGACCAAGTGGAGCAGGAAAATCCACTTTTATTAAAATGATGTATCGTGAAGAAAAGCCTTCTTCAGGAAATATCATTGTAAACGGTGCAAATGTAGCAAAAATAAAAGATAGCAGAGTTCCTATCTTTAGACGTCATATTGGTGTAGTCTTTCAAGATTTCAAGCTGCTTCCAAAATTAACGGTCTATGAAAACATTGCTTTTGCACTAGAAGTAATTGAGCAAAGTCCCGAAGAAATTAAAAAGCGAGTGCTAGAGGTGCTAGAGCTTGTTAAGTTAAAGGGTAAAATGGATTCTTTCCCTGATGAATTATCTGGAGGAGAGCAGCAGCGTGTGTCTATTGCGCGTTCAATTGTGAATAGTCCTAAGGTTGTCATCGCCGACGAACCGACAGGGAACCTTGATCCGGAGACTTCGTGGGAAATCATGGATATTTTTGAGGAGATTAATAAACGCGGTACGACTATTTTAATGGCAACGCATAACCGTGAAATTGTAAATACAATTCGAAAGCGCGTAATTGCGATTGAAAATGGAAATGTTGTGCGTGATGAAGTAAGAGGTGAATACGGATATGAAGGCTAGGACATTCGGTCGCCACTTACGTGAAGGATCTAAAAGTTTAGGAAGAAACGGCTGGATGACATTCGCATCTGCAAGCGCGGTTACCGTGACGCTCTTGCTTGTAGGCGTATTTTTTATGTTGATGATGAATTTAAACCACATTGCTAAATTGATTGAAAATGATGTGGAAATTCGCGTTCACGTTGATGCTGCAGCGACAGCGGATGATCGAAAAGCAATGAAAGAAAAGCTAGATGCAATTAAGCAAGTTGATACGGTGACGTTTTCTTCTAAAGATAAAGAGTTAAAAGATTTAATTAATAGTATGGGTGATGAAGGACAAGCTTTTGAACCGTTTGAGCAGCAAAACCCATTAAATGATGTGTTTGTTGTTAAAACAAAAGAGCCGACTGATGTCGCAAAAGTAGCTAAACAAATTGAGAAATATCCGTATGCAGCAAAAGTTCAATACGGACAAGATCAAGTTGAAAAGTTATTTAAAGTGCTGAAAGTAGCTCGTAATATCGGAGTAGTACTGATTTTAGGGCTTCTATTTACAGCGATGTTCCTCATTTCAAATACAATTAAAATTACGATTGTAGCTCGCCGTGAAGAGATTGAAATTATGCGCTTAGTTGGAGCCACAAACTCCTTTATTCGCTGGCCGTTCTTTATTGAAGGTCTGTTTTTAGGAGTGCTTGGTTCTATTGTGCCAATTGCTGTTATTATCGGTGTGTACAGCGTTTTATATAATGAAGTTCAGCCTAAGTTCGATGGATTCTTTGAACTTTTACCTGCTTTTCCATTCGTGCTTCAAGTATCGCTATTACTACTTGTAATCGGTGGTCTAATTGGGATGTGGGGAAGTACATTATCCATCCGTAAATTCTTACGAAAATAAAGATAGATTTTTAACATAATAGATTATAACAACCTCACATTTGATGTTTATCAGATGTGAGGTTGTTGTGTAATTACAGATAAAAATAGAAAAAAGTGCTAATGGGGGTCTTGCTAATGCCCGTTTATACGGGGAAATATGTGCAAATGGGGAGAAACAAATGACACGTAAGACATTAGTAATGACAGCAGCAGTTTTAGTTGGACTAGGTACAGCTTGGATAGGTAATGAAAAAGTTGCTTATGCAGAAAGTGCCAGCACTACTAAACTCAGTGATTTAGAGAAAAAAAGTAACGATGTGAACCAAAATATTAATCAAAATAAAGAGAAATTAAAAGAAGTTCAAGAACAGCAAAAAAACGAAGAAGCTGAGATTGCGCGTTTGGATTCAGAAGTCGGACAGACAAATGCAGACATCCGCAGCCGTGAAGCTGAAGTAGAAAAAGCAAAGCAAGACATCGAAAAGCTGAAAAATGAAATTGACGTTGTAAAAAAAAGAATTGAAAAACGAAATGAGCTATTAAAAAAGCGTGCTCGTGCTTTACAAGAAAACGGCGGGTCTGTGGATTACATAGATGTACTGCTAGGCTCTGAAAGCTTCGGAGACTTTATTAGCAGAGTGAGTGCGGTTTCGACAATTGTAGGGGCTGACCGCGATTTGTTAATGCAGCATGAAGCTGATAAAAAGGCAAAAGAAGAGAAAGAAACAAAAGTTCAAAACAAGCTAACGGAAGTAAATCAAGCGCTTGAAGAACTTAAAAATCTTCGTGCGCAGCTGCAAAAACAAGTGGATGAAAAGAATCACCTCATGCAAACGCTCAAAGATCAGGAAAAAGAATTTAATGAAGAAGCCGTTGGATTAGAAGAGCAAGCTTCTATTTTAGCCGATCAAAAAAATGCAGCACAAGCTCAACAGCAAGAAATTGAAAAAGCCGGGGCAACAGAGGAGGCACCACCTGTTACAAGCGGGTCGTTTATGAGGCCGGCAAAGGGCCCGGTAACATCTCATTTTGGATATCGAGAAACGTTTGGAAGAGGACATTACGGTATTGATATTGGAAAGCGAGGAGAAAGTGTGCCAGTTGTAGCCGCAGCAAGCGGAAAAGTAATTAGAGCATATCATTCTTCTTCTTTTGGTAATGCCGTATTTATTCGTCACAATGTCGAAGGTCAGACGTGGGTTACAGTTTATGCTCACTTAGAGAGCTACAGCGTCTCAAGTGGTCAATCTATCAATAAAGGTCAACAATTAGGTTATATAGGGAACACAGGACGTTCGTTTGGTGCTCACCTGCATTTTGAATTGCATAAGGGCGATTGGAAAGGCAAAAGCTCTGCTGTAAACCCTGAACGTTATATTAAATTTTAAGTTCCTAGCATACGTGGTACAAGCTCAACATATAGTTTAACAAAAAGGCATCGCACTTGATTTGTGTGGTGCCTTTTGCTACAAATAACACATGCATCCTTTTTATTACATAGTTTTGGTTGTATCTATTATAATAAGAAGAGATGGCTTAAGGTTGAGGAGGATGAAAGAACTTGAATCGGAAAATCGTTGCACTATTAATGGCACTCTCCTTAGTTGTTGGAGCAGCAGGTACATATTTTGGCATTCAGTATGCAAATGCTGGAACGGTCAGTACCCCCCTTACAACTTCTTCAAATGATAGTAAAGTGGAAAAGGAAGAGCTAGACAAAATCAAGCAGGCTTACGAACTGATATCTTCAAAATATTACAAAGATGTAGATGACAAAAAATTATTAGATGGCGCAATCCAAGGAATGGTACAAACCTTAGGAGACCCTCACTCATCTTACATGGATAAGAAAACGGCACAGCAATTCACGCAGTCTCTTGATTCATCGTTTGAGGGGATTGGTGCTGAAGTAAGCATGGTAGATGGAAAAGTAACAATCGTAGCTCCGTTTAAACAATCTCCTGCGGAAAAAGCAGGATTAAAACCAAATGATCAGATTTTAAAGATCGATGGTAAAAGTATCGCGGGTCTTGAATTGAATGAAGCGGTATTAAAAATTCGCGGTAAAAAAGGCTCTACCGTGACATTAGATGTTCAAAGACCAGGCGTGAAAGAAACGATGAAAGTAAAAGTTGTAAGAGATGAGATTCCAATTGAAACCGTCTATTCTTCTGTTAAAAATGTAAACAATAAAAAAATTGGTTACATGGAAATTACGTCATTCTCTGAATCAACGGGAGACGAATTTACGAAACAGTTGAAAAAACTTGAAAATAAACATATTGATGGTTTAGTTCTAGATGTTCGTGGAAATCCTGGTGGCTATTTAACGAGTGTTGAAAAAATGCTCGATAAATTAGTAACGAATAAAAAGCCATACATTCAAATTGAAGATCGTAACGGTGAACGTCAAAAAGTGGTTTCTTCAATGAAAAAGCAAAAGGATTATCCAATTGTGGCCTTGATTGATGGAGGAAGTGCATCTGCTTCTGAAATTCTTGCCGGGGCATTAAAAGAAGCAGGCGGATACAAGCTAGTCGGTGAAAAATCCTATGGAAAAGGAACGGTTCAACAAGCTGTTCCAATGGAAGACGGCAGTAATTTAAAATTAACGTTCTATAAATGGCTAACGCCTGATGGAAACTGGATTAACGAAAAAGGTATAAAACCAACGGTAGAAGTCAAGCAGCCGGATTACTATTATGCAAATCCAATTCAAGTTGATAAAAAGCCATTAACACGTGATATGACAGGTGACCAAGTGAAGAATGCTCAAGTGATGCTAAAAGGCCTTGGCTTTGAACCTGGACGTACAGACGGATATTTTAGTAAAGAGACAGAAACAGCTGTAACTGCATTCCAAAAAGCCAATAAGCAAAAAGCTACAGGTGAAATTGATGAAGATACAGCAGCGCTTTTACAAACAAAACTATTAGAAAAAATTAAATCCAAAGATGAAGATCGTCAGCTTCAAACGGCTTTAAAGCTAGCTAGTCAATAAGAAGTAGAAAAAGTTCCGTGCTTTTCCAAAGCACGGAACTTTTTTAGTAAAAACAACATTGTCGGTTAGTGATGCATTTTGATAAAATAAAGAAGCCTATGATACATAACAATCAATCGTAAATGTTGTAATAAAAATGTGAAAAATACAGGTGGTGAAAAAATGGATTTTGCATTAGAGCTTTTAAAAGGTATCGGGCGTTTATTTTTGCACCCGTTAACTTATTTATTTCTGCTCGTCTCGTTTTTTGTAGGTCTTTCTCGCGTCAAGAGAGAGCGTCAGAATTTTCATGTTCGCGTGTTTGATTTTATTTTAGAAGCAAAATATTTATTTTTTCCAGGTATCATTATTGGTTTGATTTTATCCGTTGTTACCGTGTTGCTAGGTGTCTATGTATCTATAGGAACGATTGTACTTGTAGCTGTTTTAACTTTTATCATAAGCGGCCCGTGGACGTTTAAATGGCTTTCTCCTTCTTATACCGTAGGACTGGCTGTGCTTGCGACCTTGCTTATTCCTGCAGCTGGTTTCGGTGAAGGATTTATTCAAACGTGGTCTGTGCAAGCTCATAACGCAGATTTACCTTCTCTTACTATTTTAATGTCGCTGCTTGTATTAGCAGAAGGATATTTAATTTGGAAGTTTGGAGCAAAAGGTACGTCTCCAGCCATTGTGAAAAGTAAAAGAGGGCAGGAAATTGGGGCTCATTATTCTCAAAAATTATGGGTTGTTCCGCTTTTTGTCTTAATTCCAGGCAGCGCCATTACGTCTGTGTTTCCATGGTGGCCTGTGTTATCTATTGACGGAACATCATTTAGCCTGTTTTTTGTTCCTTTTGCTATCGGTTTTTATCAGCGAATTCAAAGTATGGTTCCGTTTAAATCTATTGAATTTACCGGTAAGCGTGTATTAGCATTAGGCGTGGGATTAACGATTATTACAATTGCTGCTATTCTTTATCCTCCTGCCGCTGTCGCTGTTGTTATTCTAGCGATCATAGGAAGAGAGTGGATTCGTTTGCAGCAGCGTCGAAGCGATGAAAAAGCGCCCGCACTATTTACTAAGCGTACGCAAGGTTTGGTTGTGTTAGGAATCATCCCTCATTCTCCGGCAGAGAAAATGGGTTTGAAAGTAGGAGAAGTGATTATTAAAGTAAATGGAATCGCTATATCTGAAGTCCATAAATTTTATGAAGCATTACAAGTGAATAACCGTGCTTTTTGTAAGCTAGAAGTTATTGACGAAAATGGAGAAGTTCGCTTTACTCAGCGAGCATTGTATGACAACGAACATCATGAACTAGGTATTTTGTTTGTACACAATTATACAAAACGTAATTCACAAGCTGGTTAAAAGACGGATAAAAAGGAGAAATGTTTGTGGAAGTCAAAACGATTGCCGCAGTTTTTCTACCCGCCATATTGCTTGTTCTGTTTGCTAGAGTAACATATAACCTATATGTTGCCACAGCGCTGACGCTTTTGTTGATAGCTGTTTCTGTATATAAAGGGTACGCAGATTATCCGCTTATTATTTTAATAGATTTACTTTCAGCAGCCATTGGTTTTATATATGCAAAAGGCATGCTAGCAGCTGGAAAATAAAGATTGTTGCTTTGATGATAAGTGAATCGTCCTATTATCAAAACGTACGCAAAAGCTCTCTACGAAATGTGGAGAGCTTTTTTATGTCGAAAAACGAGTTAGAACTCATAACACTGTTGTTACGGTTCCATCGATAAATGAGTATAATTAAATTAATTATACAAATATGTTTGTAAATAAAATAACTTAAACAATTTTGTGTAAATTATTTTAAATGTGTGTACAAATATGTAGTTGGGGTATAGAAAAATAAAGAAATTAATCTGAAAATTATATTTATTTTGATTTTTAAAAATAAAAGGAGGTTTAGTATCGATGGAAGTGTTAATGAGAACGATGTTTCAGTCGCTTGGCAAAAATCATTCAATGAATAAATTAGCTAAAAAGTATGGATTGCGGATGGGGGCAGCTCGTTTTGTTGCTGGAGACTCAATTGAATCAGCAATTCAAACATCCAAGGAGCTTAACAATGGTGGGAAAGTTGTGACACTCGATCATTTAGGCGAATTTGTTTTTACAGAAGAGGAAGCTAGGTTATCTACGGCCATGTGCATTCAGACACTAGAAGCCATTGCAGCATCGGGCGTTCAATCAAATTTATCATTAAAGATGACTTCTTTAGGATTGGATATTAGCAAAGAGCTTTGTATGGAAAATATGCGCAGAATTCTACACACAGCCAGAGTGAATGATATTTTTGTTCGAATTGATATGGAAGACTACTTGCACTGCCAAATCTCCCTTGATATGTATAAAGAATTACGTAAAGAATTTGATAATATTGGAATTGTGATTCAAGCGTATCTTTATCGTACAGAACAAGATATGAATGACTTACATCAATATCAAGCCAATTTACGTCTGGTAAAAGGAGCTTACAAAGAATCGCCAGAAGTATCGTTTCCGGAAAAGAAAGACGTAGATGAAAACTATAAAAAAATCATTAAAATGCATTTATTAAATGGACACTATACAGCTGTAGCAAGTCACGATGAGGAAATGATTCAGTATACAAAACGATTAGTAAGAGAAAACGGCATTTCAAATGATCAGTTTGAGTTCCAAATGCTTTATGGAATTTGCGTAGAGCTACAGGATCGTCTGGTCAAAGAAGGATATAAAGTCAGGGTTTATGTTCCTTACGGAATTGATTGGTTTGGGTATTTCATGAGACGCCTAGCCGAACGCCCCGCCAACGTATGGTTCGTATTAAAAAATTTCTCCAAATAAGTTCAGTTCAAGAAACATAAAAAATTCGACACAAGTATCCTGAGCTTCGTGTCGAATTTTTTAATTAGTTTAATCCGTATTCTTTGATTTTGTTATAAAGGGTGCCGCGCGAAATGCCAAGCAGATCTGCTGCTGCACTTTTGTTTCCGTAGGTTTTTTGAAGAGTCTCTTCTATTAGCCTAGCTTCTTGGAGAGAATCTTCTTCTTTTTGAACTTCTGTGAAAGAACTGGCATCCTTCAGATTGTCAGGAAGGTGCGTAAGGGTAATCAACGACTGATCACTAAGAAAAATCATTCGTTCAATCGTATTTCTCAGCTCGCGAATATTTCCTGGCCAATCGTATTGCATAAAGGCTTCGAGAACTTCAGAGCTGATGAAAGGAGCCTTCTTTTTATACTTTTTACTAAATTCCTGTACAAATTGCTGCGTTAATGCTTCAATGTCTTCTTTATGGTCTCGAAGCGGCGGAATGATAATATTAATGACGGTCAGCAAATAGTAAAGATTTTCATGGAATTCACCGGCTTTTAGCAACTCTTCCAAAGGCGTCGTAGTAGAGGCTACAATTCGGGTTTGGACTTGAATTTCTTCCGTGCCTCCAACGTGATAAAAGGCTCGTTCTTCCAAGTAACGGAGAAACTTAACTTGAATTTCAAGAGGCATTTTATCAATTTCTTCAATAAATAACGTCCCGTTATGAGCCTGCTCCAGTTTTCCTGCAATGGTCGTTGGATCTTCTGAAAAGACGTCTTTTTGATGACCAAAGAGTTCAATTTCCAGAAGTCCAGATGGAATAGTGGCGCAATTTAAAGATAAAAAAGGTTCTTTATGTTTGGATCCCCCGTAGTGGATGGCCTGAGCCAGCATTTCTTTCCCAGAACCAGGTTCTCCTGTTAATAAAATAGGCATATCTGTAGATGCCACTTTTTTGGCAATGTCAACGGCTTGCTTAATTTCAGGACTGATACCCGCAAAAGAAGAAAATGGATTATCTTTCGGAATGAGAAGAGATACATCAATTTCTTCATTTAGTCTTACAATATTGGTAATGTCATGTTCGGTTGCGACTCCACCTATGACTCGGTTGTTTCTTATAATAGGAGATGCATTGATAAGCACGTGAGTTTGTTCATTAGGACGATGATACGTTCCGCGCACAGGACGCCCTTCATTTAGAATCGTATGTAGAATGATGGATTCATCTTTAAAATGCTCTCCGATTTTTCTACCAATAATATCATCTCTCTGAATCTTATACGTATGTTCCGCAGCAGTATTCCACAAGATTACATTTCCTTCATGATCGACCGCTGTCACTGCATCATTAATGGTTTCTGCCAATGTATCAAAATAGGAAGCTAATATCTCATTTTGGCTATGCAAATGTGTAATCCACTGTGAAGGTGTTACAAGTCCTATTGTGGTTTCTTGGTTTTCTGCTTGAATGAGGACTGGTCTATTCCAGTTTGTGTTGGCTTGTAAATTGGCTAACGTAGAAGTAGAAGATGAAGGCCAATTTGTGTCCGCTATTACTTTTTTAATGGACGATGCCTCGTCATGACCTGTTAAAAGGTATCGTTCATCTTTTTGTATTACATAAAAGGTACTTGCTGTGACTACAACGAAATCATAGTTGGAAAGTTCAGATTTCACTTTAGCTAAAGAAGTTGATTCTTCAACTGTTATAAAGGAGTTATTTATAAGAACTTGATCAACGCTTGCCATACTAAACCCCTCTCAGTACATATTTTTTATACTGTATCATAATTTAGAAATTGGCGCAAAAGCCTATCTTTTTCAAACAATTAGGCAGCTTACTTTCTTTTATTGCTTTCATCTAAAGAGTTGTATTCCCCTCGAAAAGGGTAGTATAAGAATTTAGTGGGTAATAAAGTAACAGGGTAAAAAATCAAAACAAACAAACACTATATAAGATTAATACTCATTAGTTTCATTTATGAGTATAAAGTGATAAAATACGAATATCAGTTCGCGTTTTCGGTTTTTACATATCGTAATAAAAATAGATAAAACAAGAAAATAGAAACGGAGGCCTTCATTTGAAAGATCAGTTTGAATTAGTATCCCCATATCAACCGCAAGGTGATCAGCCAAAGGCAATTGAAAAGATTGTGAAAGGAATTAAAGAAGGTAAGCAGCATCAAGTATTATTAGGTGCTACAGGAACGGGAAAAACCTTCACTATGTCTAATGTTATTAAGGAAATAAATAAGCCGACATTAATTATGGCTCATAACAAAACGCTTGCTGGTCAATTGTACAGTGAGTTTAAAGAGTTTTTTCCTAATAATGCAGTCGAATACTTTGTCAGTTACTATGATTACTATCAGCCTGAAGCTTATGTACCTCAAACAGATACATTTATTGAAAAAGATGCAAGCATTAATGACGAGATTGATAAACTTCGTCACTCGGCAACTTCTGCTCTTTTTGAACGAAAAGATGTCATTATTATTGCCAGCGTATCCTGTATTTATGGATTAGGGTCTCCGGAAGAATACAAAGAAATGGTCGTATCTCTTCGAGTAGGAATGGAAAAAGAACGCAATCAGCTGCTTCGTACGCTAGTGGATGTACAGTACGAAAGAAACGATATTGACTTCAAGCGCGGAACGTTCCGCGTTCGCGGTGATGTTGTTGAGATTTTTCCTGTGTCTCGAGATGAACACTGTATTCGCGTGGAATTTTTCGGGGATGAAATTGACCGCATTCGCGAAGTCGACGCCTTAACAGGAGAAATTATTGGAGATCGTGAACACGTGGCTATCTTCCCGGCATCTCACTTCGTCACGAGGGAAGAAAAAATGCGTGTGGCCATTCAAAACATTGAAAAAGAACTAGAAGAACAGCTAGAGAAGTTAAAAGAAGCAGGAAAGCTTTTAGAAGCGCAGCGCTTGGAGCAGCGCACTCGCTACGACCTAGAAATGATGAGAGAAATGGGATTTTGTTCAGGAATCGAGAATTACTCTCGTCATTTAACGCTTCGTCCGGCTGGTTCTACACCTTATACACTGCTGGATTTCTTCCCGGAAGATTTCCTTCTTGTGGTGGATGAATCCCACGTTACCATTCCTCAAGTTAGAGGAATGTATAATGGAGACCAAGCGCGTAAACAAGTGTTGGTGGACCATGGTTTCCGCTTGCCGTCTGCATTAGATAACCGTCCGCTTAAATTTGATGAATTTGAACAGCATATTAAACAAATCGTCCATGTTTCAGCAACACCAGGTCCTTACGAACTTGAGAAGGCGCCTGAGGTGATTGAACAAATTATCCGTCCAACGGGATTATTAGATCCAAATATTGAAGTTCGACCAATTGAAGGGCAGATTGATGATTTAATTGGAGAAATTCACGACCGGATTAAGCGAAATGAACGAGTGCTCGTCACGACGTTAACAAAGAAAATGTCTGAGGATTTAACGAACTACTTAAAAGAAATTGGCATTAAAGTTCAATATCTTCACTCTGAGGTGAAGACGCTCGAGCGTATTGAAATTATCCGAGAGCTGCGGCTTGGAAAATATGATGTGCTCATAGGGATTAACTTACTTCGTGAAGGTTTAGATATTCCAGAAGTTTCGTTAGTAACCATATTAGATGCGGACAAAGAAGGATTCTTGCGTTCAGAACGATCGCTTATTCAAACCATTGGACGTGCTGCGCGAAATGCTAATGGACATGTCATTATGTATGCAGATCGCATCACAAACTCTATGGACATTGCTATCAATGAGACCAAGCGTCGTAGAAGTATTCAAGAAGCTTACAACGAAGAGCATGGTATTACACCGACAACGATTCAAAAAGAAGTTCGAGGCTCAATTCGTGCAACAGTAGTAGCAGAAGATACAGAAACGTATGAAGAAGCACCGGCATTTGATAAACTCAATAAAAAAGAAAAAGCAAAGCTCGTAGAAGAAATGGAACAAGAAATGAAAGAAGCAGCCAAAGCGCTTAACTTTGAACGCGCAGCTGAGCTTCGTGACTTGATTCTAGAATTAAAAGCGGAAGGGTGATAAAACATGGCGATGGAAAAAATCGTGGTAAAAGGTGCACGAGCCCACAATTTGAAAAATATCGATATTGAAATCCCGCGAGACAAATTAGTGGTATTAACAGGTTTGTCAGGTTCTGGTAAATCTTCTTTAGCTTTCGATACAATCTATGCTGAAGGACAAAGACGTTATGTCGAGTCACTTTCGGCGTATGCAAGACAGTTTTTAGGTCAAATGGATAAGCCAGATGTAGATTCGATCGAAGGATTGTCGCCTGCTATTTCAATCGATCAAAAAACAACGAGCCGAAACCCTCGTTCAACCGTCGGAACTGTGACCGAAATCTATGACTATTTGCGCCTTTTGTTTGCTCGTGTAGGAAAGCCGATTTGTCCTAATCATGGAATTGAAATTACGTCTCAAACGATTGAGCAAATGGTAGATAGAATTTTAGAGTACCCTGAACGTACAAAACTTCAAGTACTGGCCCCTGTGGTATCTGGCCGAAAAGGCACCCATGTAAAAGTATTAGAAGATATTAAAAAGGAAGGGTACGTTCGCATTCGAGTAGACGGAGAAATGCGTGAAATAACAGAAGAAATTGAACTGGAAAAAAACAAAAAGCACTCCATTGAAGTAGTGATTGATCGCGTTGTTGTCAAAGAAGGTGTAGCCGCTCGTTTGTCGGACTCTTTGGAATCAGCTCTTCGCCTTGGAGATGGGAAAGTAATTATTGATGTAATAGGTGAGGAAGAATTACTTTTTAGCGAGCATCATGCTTGTCCAAAATGTGGCTTCTCCATTGGAGAACTTGAGCCCCGCATGTTTTCATTTAATAGTCCGTACGGGGCGTGTCCAACGTGTGACGGGTTAGGAACGAAATTGGAAGTGGATAAAGATTTAGTGATTCCTAACTATGACTTAACACTTCATCAGCACGCAATTGCACCTTGGGAGCCAACAAGTTCTCAATACTATCCGCAGCTGCTTGAAGCCGTATGTACACATTACGGCATCGACATGGATGTGCCGGTTCGAGATATCCCGGAACATTTATTTGATAAAGTATTATATGGCAGCGGTAAAGAAAAAATTTACTTTCGCTATGAAAATGATTTTGGCCAAGTAAGAGAAAATCATATCGAATTTGAAGGTGTGCTTCGGAACGTAGAACGCCGTTATCATGAAACAAGTTCTGATTATATCCGTGAGCAAATGGAAAAATACATGGCTCAGCAAGCTTGTCCAAAATGTAAAGGAAATCGTTTAAAACGCGAAAGCTTAGCGGTGCTTATTGACGAAAAGCATATAGGAGATACAACACGCTTTTCAGTAAAAGAAGCATATGACTTTTTTGAAAGTCTCAGTTTATCTGAAAAAGACATGAAGATTGCGGATATGATACTGCGTGAAATTCGTGAGCGTCTAAGCTTTCTCATTAACGTGGGACTTGATTACTTAACATTGAACCGCTCTGCTGGAACTCTTTCAGGAGGGGAAGCGCAGCGCATTCGCTTGGCTACTCAAATCGGTTCTCGTTTGACGGGGGTTCTTTATATTTTAGATGAACCTTCTATCGGTCTTCATCAACGTGACAACGATCGCTTAATTCGCACAATGCAAGACATGCGCGATATTGGAAATACGTTGATTGTTGTAGAGCATGATGAAGATACGATGATGGCAGCTGATTATTTAATTGATATCGGACCAGGAGCCGGCGTACACGGGGGTGCCGTTGTTTCTCAAGGCACGCCTCAGGAAGTGATGGATGATGAAAATTCCTTAACGGGTCAATATCTATCAGGAGAGAAGTTTATTCCACTTCCAGCCGAAAGACGTTCGATAGATAAAGATCGGATGATTGAAATTATAGGAGCAAAAGAAAATAATTTGAAAAATGTAAAAGCAAAGCTTCCGTTAGGTGTATTCACAGCTGTTACAGGTGTATCTGGATCAGGTAAGAGTACGCTTGTAAATGATATCCTTCACAAATCATTGGCGCAAAAGCTGCATAAAGCAAAAAGCAAAGCAGGAGAACATAAAGAAATCAAAGGCATTGAACATTTAGATAAAGTCATTGATATTGATCAGTCTCCCATAGGCCGTACGCCTCGTTCAAACCCTGCAACCTATACAGGTGTATTTGATGACATTCGAGATGTATTTGCCCAAACAAACGAAGCAAAAGTGCGCGGATATAAAAAAGGCCGCTTTAGCTTTAACGTGAAAGGCGGCCGCTGTGAAGCTTGTCGAGGAGACGGTATTATTAAAATCGAAATGCATTTCCTGCCAGATGTATACGTTCCTTGCGAAGTCTGCCACGGCAAACGATATAACCGGGAAACTTTAGAAGTAAAATACAAAGATCAAAACATTTCAGATGTGTTGGATATGACAGTTGAAGACGCGCTTCACTTCTTTGAAAACATTCCAAAGATTAAGCGGAAGCTGCAGACCATTTACGATGTAGGACTTGGCTATATCACGCTTGGACAGCCGGCCACTACTTTATCGGGTGGAGAGGCCCAGCGTGTAAAGTTAGCTTCAGAGCTTCACCGTCGCTCAACAGGAAGAACGCTGTACATTTTAGACGAACCGACTACCGGTCTTCATGTCGATGATATCGCACGTTTATTAAAAGTGCTTCAGCGTTTAGTTGAAAATGGAGATACAGTTCTAGTGATCGAACATAATTTAGACGTGATCAAAGCAGCTGATTATCTACTTGATTTAGGGCCTGAAGGTGGAGATAAAGGCGGACAAATTGTGGCTACGGGTACGCCAGAAGAAGTGGCGAAAGTAAAAGAATCCTATACGGGCCATTATTTGAAGCCAATTTTAGAACGTGACCGTAAGCGTATGGAGAAAAAAGTTGAAAAAGCAGAGGCATTAACTCGTTAAAAGACACCAGCATTGGTGTCTTTTTTATAAAGAATGAAACTTTTTAACTCATTAAAACGTAATACATGATATAAGGAGCTGATTATTATGGAAGGAAATCGCATACTATCTTCCTTAAATTATTTTAGCGTTTTCTTTGCACCATTTTTATTACCTATTATTATTTATTTTGTTGTTCATAACATAGAAGTAAAGAAACATGCAAAAACTGCATTTTTGTCACATTTATTACCTATCGCTACAGCGATCTTGTTCTTATTTTTCTTGCTTCCTGCTCTTACTGGCTCTAGTGGAACGGTATTTATTCTTTTAATTGTAGCTTTAGTTGTTGTTTCTTTAGTTAATGTTGTTGTGTTTGTATGGAATATTGTAAAAGGGATACAAATATTAAGCAGATAAAAGTTAAATGACTAAAACGTAAAGAGGAGATGGAAGGTATGAGTGAAAAGCGCAAACAAATTTTACAGATGGTAGAAGAAGGGAAACTTAGCGTAGATGAGGCTTTAACCTTGCTGAATTCACTGGAAAAAGACTCAGCTAATGACTCTTACTATGCTACGCCTGATAAAGCTGAGCTATCCCCTTATGTAGGAGGAAAACAGAAAAAAACGTACGCTTCTAAGTCATCTCAAAGCTCTTTAAAGGAAAAATTATTTACATTTGTAGATCAAACGGTAAAAAAAGTAAAAGAAGGAGATTTAGATTTTAACTTTGGTCCTTCGATTGACGTTCAGCACATCTTTCAGCAATCAGAAGCATATATTCAAGAGATTGACGTAGATTTAGCAAATGGAAGCGTTCAACTCCGACCTTGGGGAAGTACAGAAGTACGAATAGAGTGTGAAGCTGCTATCTACAAAGTAGAGAATTCGGATGAAGCGCGCCGCACTTTCTTGCAGCATACCGCATTTTCCATCGAAAATGGCAAACTGCGCTTTGCAATTCAGCAAAAGCAAATGAAGGTGAAAGCGATTATTTATATTCCAGAAATGGAATATGAACGCGTCAAGCTCCGTATGTTTAATGGTTCAATCGATGGGGAAAGACTAAGCGTACGAGACCTGAAAGCCAAAACAGCTAATGGCACCATCCGCTTTTACGATGTGAATAGCCATTCTCTTGAAATGGAGACATCAAACGGGCATATGGAACTTTCTCGAATACTCGCTTCGAAATGTGAGCTTGAAACAATCAATGGAACGGTTAAATTTGATGGAGATACAAAAAAGATTGATGTTCAGACATTTAACGGGGATATTGATACGTATTTAAAAGGAGAGCGTATTGAAAAAGCATTTTTCAAAACGACTACAGGAAGCATTACGCTCTATACGCCGTCCCACCTCTCCGTTGATGGAGATTTGAAATCTAACTTTGGGAATTTTACGTGTACACTTCCTGAGATGGAAATAGTAGATGAGAAAAAAGAAACGGTGATGAAACAACTTCGTTTCAAAGCAAATGTCGCTTCGCCGAAAGGCTATAAATTGTTAGCTGAATCCAAAACGGGCTCAATTGTTATAAAATAGAAAATGCTTGTTTTAGTAAAAAAACAAAGGAGATGATTAACGTGCGAAAGTTGTATCGTTCGCGAACAAATCGCAAGCTTGCGGGTGTTATCGGCGGTATTTCTCAGTATATCGGAATAGATGCTTCACTACTCCGCGTATTGTTTATCATCAGTTTATTTTTTACAGTAGGTACTCCGGTCATTTTATATATGATTTTTGTGTTTTTAGTTCCAAATGAAGAAGGAGATTTCTAAAAATGTTATTGCGTGGAATCATTAGTATTTTAATCAATGCCCTCGTATTAATCGTAATCGCAGGTTATATTGACACCTTTCACTTGGAATCGGTCAGTGCAGCTATTATCGCGAGCTTAATTCTATCGATTTTGAATGTGTTTGTTAAGCCGATTTTAATTTTACTCACCCTGCCGGTGACGTTTCTTACGCTTGGCCTATTCTTATTCGTCATTAATGCCATTACGCTGATGATTACACAAAGTGTTATGGGAGATTCTTTTAATGTTGACGGGTTTGGTACAGCGCTTTTAGCCTCAGTAATCATGTCGCTTTTAAATGCGCTTATTCAACGAGTGATTGTTGAACCGCTTCAAAATAGAAGATAACTTTCTTGCAATATTTAATTTTCTAAAAAAGATGGTAAGGCGATGCAGCCTATGCCATCTTTTTTTCTTTTCTTTCCGTATTAATGATAAAATAAAGTGGCTAGTAGAACCAAACGCGACATAAAAGCGAGAGTTGGATATACTGTAGACATGAACAGGTATATGACTGTTTATAAAAGGAGGATGCACGGTGGTTAAAGTACGTACAAAAGACATCATTGAGAAATTTAAATTAGAGCTTATTAGCGGAGAAGAAGGAATCGACCGTCCTATTTCAACAAGTGATATTTCACGCCCGGGTATTGAAATGGCAGGTTATTTTACATATTACCCAGCAGAACGTATTCAGCTGTTAGGTAAAACAGAACTATCATTTTTTAAACAGTTAGATGATGAACAAAAAAAAGTTCGAATGGAAAAGATGTGTACAGATATCACGCCGGCTATCATTGTTTCGCGCGAAATGGATGTACCGAAAGAACTTATCGAAGCTTCAGAGCGTGAATCAGTTCCTGTGCTGCGTTCGAGCTTTAAAACAACGCGACTTTCCAGCCATTTAACGAATTTTCTTGAAAGCCGGCTAGCACCTACGACTGCCCTGCACGGCGTATTAGTTGATATATACGGAATTGGTGTATTAATCATGGGAAAAAGCGGCGTTGGTAAAAGTGAAACAGCTCTAGAGCTTGTTAAGAGGGGTCATCGTCTAGTAGCCGATGACTGTGTGGAAATCCGTCAAGAAGATCAAGACACCCTTGTAGGAAATGCGCCTGGTTTAATCGAGCATTTGCTTGAAATTCGAGGACTAGGGATCATCAATGTGATGACGCTATTCGGCGCAGGAGCTGTACGAAGCTATAAGCGAATTTCACTTGTTATTCAGTTAGAGACATGGGATCAGCAGAAACATTATGATCGCCTTGGTTTAGAAGAAGATAAAATGAAAATTATTGATACAGACGTTACAAAAATTACATTGCCAGTACGTCCGGGACGAAACTTAGCTGTTATCATTGAAGTGGCAGCAATGAACTTCCGCTTAAAGCGTATGGGTATTAACGCAGCAGAACAATTTTCTGCACGTCTAACAGATGTAATTGAAGAAGGAGACCGTGAAGATTTATAAGAAAGGGTGTTAACTTGTGGAAGCAACTATTCAGCCGTTAGATCGCGTTTTCCTTGAAATTGGCCCTCTAACGGTCTACTGGTATGGTGTCATTATCGGTGCAGGTGTTCTGTTGGGTCTTTATATTGCGACAAGAGAAAGCGTAAGAAGAGGCTTATCAAAAGATACATTTGTTGATCTTATTCTATTTGCTGTGCCAATAGCTATTATTTGTGCACGAATTTATTATGTATCCTTTGAATGGGGATACTATTCAAAGCATTTGAACGAAATACCTCAGATTTGGCAAGGCGGGATCGCCATTCATGGTGGCTTAATCGGAGGCGTATTAACTGCCATTGTGTATTCGAAAGTAAAAAAGATTTCATTTTGGAAGTTGGCTGATATTGCTGCGCCTAGTTTAATCCTTGGCCAAGCCATTGGGCGCTGGGGCAACTTTATGAATCAAGAGGCACATGGGGGGCCGGTTACCCGTGCTTTTTTAGAAGGGTTGCACCTTCCAAATTTTATTATTAACCAAATGTATATTAATGGTACATATTATCACCCTACGTTTTTATACGAATCATTATGGGATTTTGCCGGATTTATCCTGTTGATGGTACTTCGCCGCACCAGTCTGCGAAAAGGAGAAATTTTCTTATCTTATTTAATCTGGTACTCAGTTGGACGCTTCTTTGTAGAAGGGCTTCGCACGGATAGTTTAATGCTGACGCATACACTCAGAATCGCTCAAGTTGTTTCACTTGCACTGATTGTCATAGCCATTATTTTAATTATTATCCGCCGCGTGACGGGAATGAGTAAACAGAAATACTTAGAGAATGAAGAAACACAATCTAAGGCGTAAATGAAGAAAAGCTACAAGGTTTAGACAAACTTGATTTGACGCAAGGGAAGGAAATGAATAATGACGATTAATACGGTTTTGTTTGATTTAGACGGTACGTTAATTGATACAAATGAATTAATTATTGCTTCGTTTACTCATACGCTTAATCACTATTATCCTGAACAATACACTCGTGAAGATATTTTACAGTTCATGGGTCCGCCTTTATACGACACGTTTGTAGAAATGGATAAAACGAAAGTAAACGAAATGATTGAGATGTATCGCACGCATAATCTAGCCAATCATGATTTGCTTGTGAAAGAATTTGAAGGCGTACTTGAAACAGTTAAATGGCTGCACGAGCAGAATTATAAATTAGGTATTGTCACAACTAAGCAAAGAAATACGGTCATGATGGGGCTTAAGTTAACAAAGTTAGATCAGTTCTTTAATACGATTGTCGCAATTGAAGACGTAACAAATGCAAAGCCGCATCCTGAGCCGGTCGAAAAAGCGCTGAATCTGCTTGATGCTAAACCTGAAGAAGCGCTGATGGTAGGAGATAACCATCACGATATCGTTTCCGGCCAAAGAGCTTACATGAAAACAGCTGGAGTTGCTTGGAGTGCAAAAGGAAGAGATCATATCGCTTCTTATAACCCTGATATTATTTTAGAAAATATGACGGATTTAATTAATATATTAAAAGGAGAACGTCAGTGAGAAAAACAACGCGCTATCCGGTTAAAGGAGCTAACTCCCTTTGGCATGTCTATAAGACCGTGCCTTTTTGGAAAGTAGTGCGCAACTTCCTCATCATTCAATGCGCTCGTTATACGCCTGTTCTTTCGATGAAAAACTGGCTGTATAAAGCGTGCTTAGGGATGAAAGTAGGACCTCAAACATCCTTTGCCCTTATGGTGATGCTTGATATTATGTTTCCTGAAAAAATACAAGTAGGACGCAATACGGTCATTGGATACAATACCACTATTCTCGCTCATGAATATCTGATAACGGAATATCGTCTTGGAGATGTCATCATTGGGGATGAAGTGATGATTGGAGCAAATAGCACCATCCTTCCAGGTGTAACAATCGGCAACGAAGCGGTTGTAGCGGCTGGAACGGTGGTTCATAAAGATGTAGCACCCGGTTTCTTTGTTGGAGGTAACCCTATGCGTGTCATCTATACAAAAGAAGAAATGGAAAAGCGCAGGGAAGCAGAACCTAAAGCCACAACTTAGCAAGAACTAAGCTGTGGTTTTTTTTGTAAATTTGAACAGCTGGCGGTTGACGGCTGACTTTATCGGGTGTAAACTATCAATAACTTTAATTTGTTATTTCGCTAATACATTAGCGCGATAAAGTAAAATCAACCTATCAATGGTTCCTTAATAGATAAAATCAAGCTTAAAGGACGTGTCAGAATGTCAAAGTTATTTATGTTTGAAAAACCCCTTGGAATGAGAGATACCCTGCCAGCTCTTTTTGAAAGAAAAAAACAAGTTCGCAGTCAGCTGGCAGATGAAATCAGCAGCTGGGGCTATCAATATATGGCAACACCTACTGTGGAATACTACGAGACGGTAGGAAGCGCATCAGCTATTTTAGATCAACAATTGTTTAAACTTTTAGATAAAGAAGGGCATACGCTTGTGCTGCGACCGGATGTAACAACGCCATTTGCACGTGTGGCCGCTTCAAAACTTTTAAATAATTCTCCTTTGCGCTTAGCTTATGAAGCAAATGTATTCCGAGCTCAGCAGCGTGAGGGTGGCCGCCCGGCGGAGTTTGAGCAAATAGGCGTTGAGCTAATTGGAGATGCTACGATGAGCAGCGATGCTGAAGTCATTGCTCTCATGATCGGCGCATTAAAAAGAGCGGGACTTAAATCATTTAAAGTCGCAATTGGCCACATCGGGTTCGTTAATTCGCTTTTTTTAGAGATTGTCGGAAATGAAGAACGTGCTAACGTGCTTCGCCGCTTTTTATATGAGAAAAATTACGTGGGTTATCGTAATCATGTAAAAGATTTGAATCTATCTTCTATCGATAAACAGCGTCTCCTTCAGCTGCTTAACCTGCGTGGAGATGAAAAGAAGATTGAAGAAGCGGTTGAACTCGTTGAAAACGAAGCTGGGCAAAAAGCAGCCGGTGATTTGAAAAAGCTATGGAATATGCTTGATGCGTACGGTGTAACGGATGAAATTAAAATTGATTTTAACTTAGTCAGTCATATGAGCTATTACACAGGTATTTTATTTGAAGTTTTTGCTGAAAACGTTGGTTTCCATATCGGTAATGGAGGACGTTATGACCAGCTTCTTGAAAAATTCGCGTCTAAAACACCAGCTACAGGATTTGGAATTCAGCTCGACCGCTTAATTGAAGCGCTGGGCGAAGAAGTATATGAGCCTTCAGTAGTGTACGGCATATTATATAGTCAAGAGCGTTTAGATGAGGCATTAGCTTTAGCTGCTGAACAGCGCAAGCAAGGATACCGGGTAGTGACTCAGGAAATTGCGGGCGTTGATGATGTTGATGTATTTACTGCACAGTTTGAAGAAGTCACGTTTCTAATTGGAAAACGAGGCAAGGGGGGACAATAATGAGTGAACTATTAACAATTGCAATGCCAAAAGGACGTATTTTTGAAGAAGCAGCTGAACTTTTGCGTCAAGCAAACTTTCAATTGCCGCCAGAATTTGACGATTCGCGCAAGCTGATTGTAGACATTCCTGAAGAGAACATGCGCTTTATTTTAGCGAAACCAATGGACGTTACTACTTATGTAGAATACGGAGTAGCGGATCTTGGTATTGCAGGCAAAGACGTAATGTTAGAAGAAGAACGAGATGTCTATGAGCTGTTGGATTTAAATATTAGTAAATGTCATCTGGCCGTTGCCGGCTTGCCTAATGCTAAAAAATCAGAAATTGCTCAAAAAGTGGCAACCAAATATCCAAATGTAGCATCTACTTATTTCAGGGAGCAAGGAGAGCAAGTAGAGATTATTAAATTGAATGGTTCGATTGAATTAGCGCCTTTAATCGGCCTTGCTGATCGGATTGTTGATATTGTATCAACAGGACAAACACTAAAAGAGAACGGACTTGTTGAATTGGAGCACATTGAAGATATTACATCGCGTTTGATTGTGAACCCTGTAAGCTATCGTTTAAAAGACGAACGAATTGATGATTTAGTGAATCGTTTAGCCCAAGTGGTTCAACCTGTATAAAAGAGGTGACATACATTGAAAATTACACGTGTAACAGAACAAGTGAGCTTAAAGCGTACGATTGATCAAGGGACGAGTGCCCAAAGAGAAATTGTCGTAAATATTTTAAAACAAGTGCAAGAGCAAAAAGACGAAGCTTTAAAAAGATATACAGCCCAATTTGACGGCGTTGAGCTTTCTTCTTTGCTTGTGACAGAACAAGAAAAGAAGCGTGCTTATGAGCTGGTTGATGCAGATATGCTGTCAATCATTCGTGAAGCTGCTGACAACATTCGTGATTACCACGCAAGAATGGTCGAGCAGTCTTGGATGACAACAAAAGAAGACGGCACCATTTTAGGGCAGAAAGTAACGCCTTTAGATGCAGTAGGTGTTTATGTACCGGGAGGTCTTGCAGCGTATCCTTCTTCCGTTTTAATGAATGTCATTCCTGCTCAAGTGGCAGGTGTAAAACGTATCGTGATGGTTTCACCTCCAGGAAAAGACGGCGCGCTTCCTGCTGGAGTAGTTGTAGCAGCGAGTGAGCTTGGGGTAGAAGAGATTTATAAAGTAGGGGGAGCTCAGGCAGTAGGAGCACTTGCCTATGGAACAGAAACAATTCAACCCGTCGATAAAATTGTAGGGCCTGGTAATATCTTTGTTGCATTGGCGAAGAGAGAAGTATATGGCTTAGTAGACATTGACTCAATTGCTGGACCTAGTGAAATTGTCGTACTAGCAGACGATACGGCTAAGCCGAACGAAGTGGCCGCTGATTTATTGTCTCAAGCAGAACATGACAAATTAGCTTCAAGTATTTTAGTTACGCCTTCTATGAAGTTAGCCGAAGCTGTTAAAGAAGAAGTGGAAAGGCAAGTAGAATCTTTACCACGTAAAGAAATTGCCAAACCTTCTATTGATAACCATGGTGCTATTTATGTGACCGGGTCATTAGAAGAAGCGGTTGAAGCTGTGAATCAATTAGCCCCTGAGCATTTAGAAATTATGACTGAAAGTCCCCTTGAACTTTTAGGTTCCATTCGTCATGCCGGTGCTATTTTTCTAGGAAGATACAGTTCAGAACCTGTTGGCGATTATTTCGCAGGACCAAACCATGTTCTTCCAACCAATGGGACAGCAAAATTCTCAAGTCCTTTATCAGTTGATTCATTTGTGAAGAAGTCTAGTATTATTTCATACAGCCAACAAGCCCTGCAGAAAAATGTCTCAAAAATCGCAGCGTTTGCTCGTTTAGAAGGGCTAGAAGCTCATGCAAGGGCGGTTGAAGAACGCTTTAAAAAATAAGGCGGAGATTAAAAAAAAAGAGTAGAAATGTTCTTTTCTTTACTTATTACATGCACAGTTGAAAGGAGTTTCACAATGAGAGAGTCAAGTATTAAACGTACAACAAACGAAACGGATATTGCATTAGCGATTGGAATCGATGGAGAAGGAAAAGCGAACATTGATACAGGCGTTCCTTTTTTAAATCATATGCTCGATTTATTTACCAAACACGGACAGTTTAACCTTGATGTAAAAGCAGATGGAGACACGGAGATTGATGATCACCATACAACGGAAGATATCGGTATTTGCCTTGGTCAAACGTTCAAAGAAGCGCTCGGTGATAAAAAAGGAATTAAACGCTATGGAAATGCGTTTGTACCAATGGATGACGCGTTAGCCCAAGTCGTAGTAGATTTAAGCAATCGTCCTCATTTTGAATTTAAAGGTGACATTCCCGCTTCGCGCGTCGGTACATTTGATACAGAGCTTGTATATGAATTTTTATGGAAATTTGCATTAGAATCTCGCATGAATGTACATGTAATCGTACACTACGGTAAAAATACGCACCACATTATTGAAGCGGTATTTAAGGCATTAGCACGTGCTTTGGACGAAGCGACAACGATTGATCCGCGTGTCAAAGGTGTGCCTTCGACGAAAGGGATGTTGTAAATGATTGGCATTATTGACTATGGGATGGGAAACTTATACAGCGTAAGTAAAGCTCTTGAACGATTAAACTATGACTATATCATCTCCGCAGATCCTGCAGAACTAAGAAAGGCAAAAGGGCTGATTCTTCCTGGAGTTGGAGCATTCAAAGATGCGATGGAACAGCTGAATCAAACAAAGCTGACGGACTTTATTAAAGAAGAAGTAGAAAAAGGGATGCCTTTGCTTGGAATTTGTTTAGGTATGCAGCTTTTATTTGAAGAAAGCGATGAGAACGGTGTAACAAAAGGGCTGGAACTGTTAAAAGGGAGAGTCGAGCGTATTCCCGGCATTACTGCCGAAGGACAGACATATAAAGTTCCGCATATGGGCTGGAACTCTTTAGATTTTCATCAGCAGTCCGCTCTGCTTGATGGAATCAGTGCAGGTCACGTGTACTTTGTTCACTCTTATTACGTAAAAACAAATGACCAAGACGTGCTTTTAGCAACAAGTCCTTATGATGTTGAAGTTCCAGCAGTTGTTGGAAAAGAACACGTATTTGGCACTCAATTCCACCCTGAAAAAAGCAGTGCAATCGGAATGCAAATGCTTCAAAATTATGCAAACTTCGTAGAGAAAAGGAGCCCATCGTATGAGCAAATTTGAAATATATCCAGCCATTGATATGCGCGGAGGGAAGTGCGTCCGTTTGCTTCAAGGAGATTACACAAAAGAAACGGTGTACGGAGACTCTCCGGTAGATATGGCCACACAATTCGCAAGTGAAGGCGCTCAGTGGATTCACATGGTTGATTTAGACGGCGCAAAAGCGGCTAAGCGCGTGAATGATGAATTTGTGCTAGGCGTGAAAAAGAAATTAAATGTACGTGTGCAAATTGGAGGAGGCATTCGCTCAGAAGCTGACGTTGCTTACTATTTAGAAAACGGAATTGACCGCGTTATTTTAGGAAGTGCAGCTATTTCAAATCCTGAATTTGTGAAAAAAATGTTGAAGGAATATGGTGCGCGTATTGCTATTGGTATTGATGCACGTGATGGCTATGTTGCGACGGAAGGCTGGGTGGAAACATCTACAATCAAAGCGACAGAACTAGGAAAAGAATTGGCTAATGCTGGTGCGGAAACATTTATTTTCACGGATATTTCTACAGATGGTATGCTGTCTGGTCCTAATGTGGAAGGAATTGTTGAAATGGCTAAGGCTACTGGAAAAGGTGTGATTGCATCAGGGGGAGTTAGTAAGCTTGCTGATCTAGATGCACTAAAGAAATATGAAGCTGACGGCGTTATTGGTGCGATTGTAGGGAAAGCACTTTATACAAATAAGTTTACAGTAGCTGAAGCACTTCAAGAGGTGAAAGCGTAATGATTACAAAACGAATCATTCCTTGTTTAGATGTAAAGGACGGCCGTGTGGTAAAAGGAGTTCAGTTTGTGGAACTTCGAGATGCAGGAGATCCTGTAGAGTTGGCGAAATTTTATGATGAAGAAGGCGCAGACGAATTAGTCTTTTTAGATATTTCTGCTTCTCATGAAGGACGCAAAACAATGGTACATGTTGTAGAAGAAGTAGCATCTCAGCTAGCGATTCCTTTTACGGTGGGCGGAGGAATTAATGCATTAGAAGATATGAAGAGAATGCTTCGTGCTGGTGCAGACAAAGTGTCATTAAATACAGCGGCCGTACTCAATCCGGCACTGATTACAGAAGGGTCCGACTTTTTTGGAGCTCAGTGTATTGTGGTAGCAATCGATGCTAAGTACGATGAAAGCTTACAATCATGGCGAGTCTATACACACGGAGGCCGCAATGCAACGGACTGGGAAGTAATCGACTGGGCAAGAGAAGCAGTGAAGCGCGGTGCGGGTGAGATCTTGTTAACGAGCATGGATAAAGACGGCGAAAAGTCAGGGTTTGATTTAGCGTTAACCAAAGCGGTCAGCCAAGCGGTGAGCGTTCCTGTTATTGCTTCTGGCGGCGCAGGAAATGGTCAAGATTTTGTCGATGCGTTTGAAAAAGGAGAAGCTGACGCGGCTTTGGCGGCTTCGATCTTTCACTATAAAGAAACATCTGTAAAAGAAATTAAAAGCTATGCAAAACAACAAGGAGTGAGCATTCGATGACGATTGAAAACATTAAATTCAACAGTGATGGACTTGTGCCAGCTATTGTACAAGATGCTGTGAGCAAAGAAGTTTTAACATTGGCTTATATGAACGAAGAATCACTTCAAAAATCAATTGATACACGTGAAACATGGTTTTACAGCCGTTCTCGACAAGAGTTATGGCACAAGGGCGCAACCTCTGGGAACACACAAAAAATTGTGAGCATGGCATATGACTGTGATGCTGATTCTCTTGTTGTAAAAGTGGAGCCTCAAGGTCCTGCTTGTCATACGGGGGCTTACAGCTGTTTTAATGAAACAATTCTTGGCGAAAATAAACAAAATGATAATCGGTTTGCTATTATTAATGAGCTAGAAGAAGTGATTGCTAAGCGTGAAGCTGAAATGCCAGAAGGAGCTTATACGACGTACTTATTCGATAAAGGCGTAGATAAAATCCTCAAAAAAGTAGGAGAAGAAGCAGGTGAAGTGATTATTGCAGCAAAAAATCGTGACCATGATGAGCTGAAGTGGGAAGTTGCGGATTTACTGTACCACGTACTTGTTTTACTTCGTGAGCAAAAGCTGCCTTTGGACGATGTCCTATCAGTATTAAAGGAACGTCACTCTAGCTAATAGCTACATAGTGAAAGGAGAGAAGGAGTTGTCTCATTTTAGATAAAAGAGGCAAAACCTTCTCTTATTTGCGTCAAGAAACGACTGCTTGCAGGCTCCTTTTTTGAATAGAGGTATTAAACTTCTTGGCAAATGTGATATACTACGAACGTCGAAATTATCAACTTATTTGGAGGGCTTAATGGAAAAACACTCAAAAGTAATTCAAAAAATGGCACAAGTAATTCCATTTTCGCAAACGGGTGACTTCTATTTCGAAAAAGCGCTGCAGGCGTTTGAAGAAGAGGAGTCAGATAAAGCGCTCAAGTATTTAACGCGTGCAAACAAAGAAAATGCCCGTAATCCACAGCTTCTTACAAACGTTGGAGTAGCTTTAACGGAGCAGGGAGATTATCAAGATGCCAACGAGCTTTTTCTCCATGTGATTCATCATATGGACGATACATTAGGAAGCTGTTACTACTATATAGCCAACAGCTATGCGCATCTTGGACTGTTTGAAGAATCAAAAAAATACGCGATGTATTACATTGAGCATTTTCCAAATGGTGACCTCTTTCGATCGGCTACAGATCTGTTAGATTTACTATCAATTGATGTGGATGAAGAAGATGAAGAGCCTAAAAATCAGCTAGGCGACATGCTGATTATAAAACAAGAACAAGCAAAACGACTGCTTGAAGCAACGAATTTTGAAGAAGCAGTGGATTTGTTAACTGAAATAATTGATGAGTATCCAGAATTCTGGTCTGCATATAATAATTTAGCGTTAGCTTATTTTTATTTAAATAAAATTGATGAGGCAATGGATTTGCTGAATGAAGTATTGGAGAAAAACCCTGGAAATCTTCATGCGTTATGCAATCAGCTGATTTTCTATTATTATTGCCATAAGCATAAAGAAGTTGAGGAGCTTACAGACGGGCTTAGCCGCGTTTATCCGATGTCATTTGAACACCGCTATAAGCTTGGAGCAACATTTGCGTTGATTGGTCAATACAAACTATCATACAGATGGTTAAAAAAGCTTTATACACAAGGTTTTCAAGGAGACAACTCATTTCATTATTGGCTTTCATACGCCTCTTACTATACTGGACATGAAGCCTTCGCTAAAGAAATGTGGAAGCTGGCATTGGAAGACGTTCCTGATAAAGAAGGAGAGGAGCCTTGGCGCATCAGTCAAAAAGCTGCGAAGGTTTTTCAATCGAAAGTGGATGTTACAGCGAAAAAGAAGTGTGCAACAAACAATGTTCACGATCAGCTTTACAGCTTGTATATGGCAAAAAAGCTTCCTGAACAGCAGCGTCTGCTTCTTTTAGAAGAAATCAAATCGTCCATACATATGAGTACACTTTTGGATGAAGTATATACGTATGTATGGCAGGATAAACAACATGTGATTTTTGAGGTGGCAGATGTTATTGAACTGGAGATGGAATCGCAGACTGAAAGTGATACCCAGGATCTTTTAAGCTTTTGGTTTTATGTATATGTACAGGTATATAAACAATCCTATTATTTTCAGCATGTGAACGTAAATGCATGGGCTGCAGCCGTCACATATATATGGGCGAAAGAACAAAACCAGTCTATTACTCAAGCCGATGCGGCAAAACAATATTCCATTTCGGCTGCAACAGTTAGAAAGTACAGTAAAATTGTGAATACGTTATTAAATTGAGCAAAAAAATAGACGATAATAGGAAGAACATATTAGGATAGTGGTAACGAAATAATTATCCATAAATTTGGAATCAACTACGAAGGAATTTCCTAAAAGGAGTGTAAAGAAATGACAGAAGAAAAAATTTATGATGTCATTATTATTGGGGCAGGTCCAGCAGGTATGACTGCTGCTGTATATACATCTCGTGCAGATTTATCAACACTAATGATTGAACGCGGAATTCCAGGCGGTCAAATGGCTAATACGGAAGATGTAGAAAACTATCCAGGTTATGATCATATCCTTGGTCCTGACCTTTCTAACAAAATGTTTGAGCATGCAAAAAAATTCGGTGCGGAATATGCGTACGGTGATATTAAAGAAATCATCGACGGAGAAGAATACAAGACAGTTCGTGCAGGCAGCAAAGAATATAAAACACGTTCAGTAATCGTTGCTACTGGTGCTGAATATAAAAAATTAGGTGCGCCAGGAGAAAAAGAACTAGGCGGCCGCGGCGTATCTTATTGTGCTGTATGTGACGGTGCATTCTTTAAAGGTAAAGAGCTAGTCGTTGTAGGCGGTGGAGACTCTGCGGTTGAGGAAGGCGTATATTTAACACGCTTCGCAACAAAAGTAACAATTATTCACCGACGCGATGAGCTTCGCGCGCAGAAAATCCTACAGCAGCGTGCATTTGACAACGAAAAAGTTGATTTTATCTGGAATACAACAGTCAAAGAAGTAAATGAAAAAGACGGTAAAGTAGGCAGCGTAACGTTAGTAGACACAAAAACAGGTGAAGAGCGCGAGTTTGGTGCGGACGGCGTATTCATTTATGTTGGAATGGTTCCACTAACAAAACCATTCGAAAGCCTAAACATCACGAATAAAGAAGGATATATTGAAACGAACGAGCAAATGGAAACAAAAGTACCAGGTGTGTTCGCAGCTGGAGACGTTCGTGAAAAGGCTCTTCGTCAAATTGTAACAGCTACAGGTGATGGCAGCATTGCTGCTCAAGCGGCTCAGCACTATGTAGAAGAGTTAAAAGAAAAGTTAAAAGCTATTCAGCAATAAGGCTGAAATCAATCGTTTACAAAACGTAATTCGGTTTTAACTGTTCTGTAACACCTGTGAAACATTGATGGGGTACTATATAGATAGTAATTGACCCCCTTTTATAAAATATATGTATGTCGGGCATAGGACGTGTTCCTATGCCTCTTTTTTTTGACTATAACAGATTGAATTTACGTATATAACAGCAAGCGTTTATTTTCAGAAAATTTAGTAATAGTTAGTTCATCTCCGTTGTGAGAGAAGTTTGTTTCGTAGTATAATAAAAGAAAATGTCAGTATACATATGATGAGGTGGAAAACATGCAAAGGGTCACAAATTGTGTATTAATGAAAGACGATAAAGTATTGTTGCTTCAAAAGCCACGAAGAAACTGGTGGGTGGCCCCGGGTGGGAAAATGGAGCAAGGAGAATCTGTAAAAGACTCTGTTGTAAGAGAATTTCGTGAAGAAACAGGAATTTATTTGAAAAATCCCACTGTAAAAGGTATTTTTACATTTACGATGAAAGAAAACGATCAAATTTCATCTGAGTGGATGATGTTTACTTTTTTTGCTACAGATTTTGATGGGACAAATGTGCTAGAATCAGAAGAAGGCAAACTCGGTTGGCATAATTTGAGTGAAGTAAGTGAATTGCCGATGGCCCCGGGAGATCATCACATTATCGATTATGTAGCAAAAGGGTCGGGTGTTATTTATGGCAACTTTACGTATACAACGGATTTCGAGTTATTATCTTATCGAATTGATCCTTGTTAATGATAAATAGACATGTATGCATAGATTGAGGGGGATGAAAAATGAGTACTGGGTCTGTAAGCGATATTCAATTAGTGATTATTACTGGAATGTCAGGTGCAGGAAAAACAGTAGCAATTCAGAGTTTTGAAGATTTAGGGTTCTTTTGTGTAGATAATTTACCCCCTACATTGCTACCGAAATTTTTGGAACTCATGAAAGAGTCAGGGAATAAAATGAATAAAGTTGCTCTTGTTATGGATTTGCGAGGCAGAGAGTTTTTTGAAAGCCTATTTGAAGCATTAGATAACATGAGTGAAACAACGTGGGTCACGCCACAAATTTTATTTTTAGATGCAAAAGATTCTGTACTGGTGACGCGCTACAAAGAAACGAGACGTTCACATCCGCTAGCTCCTTCGGGTTTACCGTTAGAAGGAATTGGTATGGAACGGGAGCTGCTTGAGGAGTTAAAAGGAAGAGCTCAGCTTATTTATGAGACATCAGAGTTAAAGCCAAGAGAGCTTAGAGAAAAGATTTTAACTCAGTTTTCTTCGCACGCTTCACAAGTTTTTACTGTTAATGTGATGTCATTTGGTTTTAAATACGGGGTGCCTATTGACGCTGATTTAGTCTTTGATGTGCGCTTTTTGCCAAACCCTCACTATATTGACCATATGCGTCCTAAAACAGGGCTTGAAGAAGAGGTTTCTTCTTACGTATTAAAATGGACGGAAACTCAAAAGTTCATTGAAAAAGTAGTAGACCTACTTTCGTTTATGCTTCCGCAGTACAAGCGAGAAGGTAAAAGCCAGCTGGTCATCGCTATAGGGTGTACAGGGGGACAGCATCGCTCCGTCACATTAGCTGAATATTTAGGTCACCATTTCCAGAATGAATACAAAACTCATATTTCTCATCGTGACATTGAGAGGAGAAAGGAAAATCATAGATGAGCAGTGAACAGCTTCCAAAAGTTGTCGTCATTGGGGGAGGAACGGGTTTACCAGTGCTGTTAAGAGGGTTGAAGGAATACCCTCTTGATCTTACAGCCATCGTAACCGTAGCAGACGACGGGGGAAGTTCTGGCCGATTGCGCGATGAACTTGAAATCCCTGCTCCTGGTGATATTCGAAATGTGCTAGCTGCTTTATCTGATGTAGAGCCACTAGTTGAAGAGCTTTTTCAACATCGATTTGATACAGGAAATGAGCTTACAGGCCATTCTCTTGGCAATTTGTTGCTTGCAGCTATGACGTCTATTACTGGCGATTTTGTGCATGCTATACGAGAAATGAGCAAAGTACTAAACGTCAGAGGGAAAGTGCTTCCGGCAGCTAATCAAAGTGTTGTGCTGCATGCGGAGATGCAAGATGGATCCATCGTAACAGGTGAATCTAAAATTCCAGAAGTTAATAAAAAAATTAATAAAGTGTTTTTATCGCCTGCCGATGTGAAACCGCTTGTCGAGACAATAAAAGCTATTCGACGCGCTGATTTAATTGTATTGGGGCCGGGAAGTCTTTATACAAGTATTTTGCCGAATTTACTGGTGCAAGATATTTGTAATGAGCTTTGTTCGACAAAAGCAAAGAAAGTGTACGTGTGCAACGTGATGACGCAGCCGGGTGAGACATTGGGTTTTAAGGCAAGTGATCATATTAAAGCGCTTTACAACCATATGCCGTGTGCGTTTTTAGATGCGATTATTGTCAATAATGCACCTATTCCGGCACCTTTAAAAAAGAAATATCAAGTAGAGCAGGCTCAGCCTGTAGAATATGACCGTGAAGTATTGCTAAAATTAGGGTTAGAAGTGATTGAAGATCAAATTATTCAGTATGACGGCAGCGTAATTAGGCATGATACAAAAAAAGTAGCAAAGCTTGTGTATTCTATGCTGACATCGCTGCAAGGTAAAGCGAATACTGGTGTTTAACACTATTTCCGTATGTAGATTGGAGGTGAAGTTATGTCATTTGCATCAGAAACAAAAAAAGAGTTAACGAATTTAGAAGTCAAGGATTGCTGTGCAAAAGCAGAGCTCTCTGCATTAATTCGAATGAATGGTTCACTTTCTTTTTCGAATAAAAAATTCACAGTTGATGTCCAAACTGAAAATGCAGCGATTGCTCGACGCATTTATGTCCTGCTTAAGAAAAATTATGATGTGTCAGTAGAACTGCTTGTACGTAAGAAAATGCGGCTGAAGAAAAACAATGTGTATATTGTTCGATTAGTAGAGAAAACAAGAATGCTTTTGGAAGACTTAAAAATTGTAGAAGAAGGATTCACGTTTACACATCGTATTTCACCAGAGCTAGTACAAAAGAAATGCTGTAAGCGATCCTACTTAAGAGGCGCATTTTTAGCCGGCGGCTCTATTAATAACCCGGAGACATCATCGTACCATCTTGAAATCTTTTCATTGTATGAAGAGCACAACGAAGCTTTATGCAATTTAATGAACGAATTTCAATTGAATAGTAAAACATTAGAACGAAAAAAAGGCTATATTAACTATTTGAAAGAAGCTGAAAAAATTACGGAGTTTCTAAATATCATTGGAGCCCATAACGCTCTTTTACGGTTTGAGGATGTAAGAATTGTCCGAGATATGCGAAATTCCGTTAATCGCTTAGTTAATTGTGAAACAGCTAACTTAAACAAAACAATCGGAGCGGCCATTCGTCAAGTGGAAAACATTCGTTATATTGATGAAACAGCTGGATTAGATATCTTACCAGAAAAGCTGAGAGAAATTGCTCGTTTGCGTGTGGAATATCAAGACGTTACGTTAAAGGAGCTTGGTGAGATGGTATCTGGAGGTCAAATTAGCAAATCAGGCATTAACCATCGATTGCGTAAAATTGACCAAATAGCAGACAAGCTTCGCGCCGGTCAGCCAGTCACATAAGGGGAATTGCAAGGGGGAGGATTTTATCATGGAAAAACAAGTAGAAGTAAAATTAAAAACGGGATTACAAGCTCGTGTTGCGGCACTATTCGTGCAAGAAGCAACTCGTTTTACATCTGATGTGTACTTGAAGAAAGATGAGAAAGTAGTCAACGCTAAAAGTATCATGGGGTTAATGAGCTTAGCGATTAATAACGGTTCTCTTATTACGCTCATTGTTGAAGGGGTAGATGAAAAAGAAGCAATGGATGCGTTAGTCGCTTACGTAGAGAACGATGCATAAAAAAGCCTTTCCCAAAGTGGGAAAGGCTTTTTTCTTATTTAGGGTCGTTTTCTAATACTTTGTCAATTAGACCGTATTCTAAAGCGCGTTCAGCAGTCATGAAATTATCACGATCTGTATCACGTTGTAGCACTTCTAACGGTTGACCTGTACGCTCAGCTAAAATTGAATTTAGTTTTTCACGTAAGAATAGAATACGTTTTGCCGCAATTTCGATTTCAGTAGCTTGTCCTTGAGCACCACCAAGAGGTTGATGAATCATTACTTCGCTGTTTGGAAGAGCAAAACGTTTGCCCTTTTCACCAGCAGCCAGTAAGAAAGCACCCATTGATGCAGCCATACCGATACAAATTGTAGAAACTTTTGGCTTAATGAATTGCATCGTATCATAGATAGCCATTCCAGCTGTAATAGAGCCACCTGGGCTGTTGATATAAAGTGAGATATCTTTTTCTGGGTCTTCAGCAGCTAAGAATAGAAGCTGAGAAACGATCGAGTTAGCTACATTATCATCAATAGCACTACCTAAAATAATAATGCGGTCTTTTAATAAACGTGAATAAATGTCATAAGCACGTTCACCACGGTTTGTTTGTTCAATAACTGTAGGAATTAAGTTCATATTAAATTCCTCCTTAACAAGAATAATTTGTTATGTACCTATAATACACGTATGGTCAATAAAGGTCAAACAAAAGAACCTCTACTACACATATTCGCTTAAAAGACTATGTATTCCTCTTTGACATTATTAAAATTTTTCCCCCTTCTAAAAAAAATAAACGTAGTATTCTATTGAAAAGAGAAGTTTTCTCTCCTATAATGGAAGTTGTGACAAATATGCCCTCGTAGTGTAGTGGATAGCACAAGAGATTCCGGTTCTCTTAGGGTGGGTTCGAATCCTGTCGAGGGCGTCTTAAAACGTTGCGGATTACGCAACGTTTTTTATTTTGAGTAAAAAGGCTCATCTTCTCAAAAAATAATATTTATTTTCCTTCTATAACCCTTTATACGCGTAAGGAAGCAAGAAATTAATTCCATTGTACCGGTTGCGGAATTTGTCAGAATACTATAAAACAGTATATAAGGAAAAGAAACACGGAGGAGGAATAAATATGAAATACATGAACAAACTTTTCATTGTCAGTGCATCGGTAGCCCTATTACTATCTGCATGCGGGACGAACGAAGATTCTGCTCAGCCGAAGTCTAATAATCAAGCAGAAAATGTTCAGCAGGATACAGCTTCTAAATCTGATCAAACATCAGGCGCTGCAAAAGAAGAGTCGAAAAAAGATGCGGATTCTGCTGAGGTCTCAGCCGAACCTTCAGGAAGTCAATCATCGACTAGCGAAACGGCGGAAGGTGGACAGTCAAGGTCTTCTTCAGAAACAAAACTAACAAAAAGCCCAGAACAAGATTATTCTATTCAAGTAATGGACGGCTATAAACTAACGGGTGAAGAACCTGGAAAAGATGCGTTAGTGTTAACTTCAGATGATTCTCAATTTATGCGTATTGAAATGCTTTCATCAGAAGCATCGCTGGATGACGCTGCTCAATCTGTTAAACAAACGGCAACAGCAGTTAATAAAAATGCAGCAGAGAAAAAGAATCTTGAAGAGAATGGAATCTTCAAAGATTCTGTTTGGTATGAAGCCACATCTGGCGATCATACGGTAAACGCCGTGTTGGTTAAAGGAAAGAAACCAATGAAGCTAACCATTTTTACGAAAAATGACGCAGAAAACTTAGACAAGTTTATGCAAATGGCACAAACTATTCAATAAGCAATTCTTCTATATATTATACAAATGCAGAAAATTCGACATGACGAAGAAAACGTCATGTCGAATTAGTACTCGGATCATGTAGTAGGCGCGAATTATAATGAAAAGTTATAAAGGTGTATAGCTCTATTACTTTTTTGATGGTTAGTAACTAAAAATAGGATGAAATGCTTCGTTAACAAAGGTTGACGGAGATTTTTTGATGAAAAAATTACATATAAAAAATAGTTACATGCTCTTTGAAAGCGTTTTTATAGTAAAATAGATGAAGGGGAGGGGAGAAATAATGGAGATTGGATTATTTCAGCAGCAGTCGTTAAAACTGACGATGTCAAAAGAATTATCACAAGCTATTTCTCTTTTACAATATTCATCGATGGATATTGTAGCGTTTTTACATGAGCAGGCGCTTCAAAATCCGCTTATAGATTTTTCAGAGCTGCCCGTCAATACATCTCACAATCAAAAAAATCATGCAACTTCTGATTCAACAGATTATATGAGCAGTATACCAGCTCCTAAAGAAACGCTGTACGAACATTTAATGAATCAATCCGCATTATTAAAATTAGATGAATGTGAGCAGGCAGCCGTTGAGTTTGTTATTCATAGTCTGGATGATGCTGGCTATTTGCACGATGAGTTAATCATACTTGCTAACCAGCTTGGCCAAGATCAAGAGCAGGTTGAAAAGGCTCTTCAACTTGTGCAGCAGATGGACCCGGCAGGAGTAGGGGCGAGAAGTTTACAGGAGTGCTTAATGCTCCAATTAAAAAGAAGTAATCAATGGACAGAAAAAATAGAGCAAATTTTGACACATCACTTTGAGGAATTTGCTTATAAAAAATGGATGAAAATCTCAAAGTTATGTCAAATCTCACTTGAAGCTCTTCAACAATTACATGAACAGATTAAGAAATTAAATCCTCGTCCTGGATCATTTTATATGAAGTCCAATGAACGATTCATTGTACCGGATTTTATTGTGAAAATTGAAGATGGAAATGTCGTTGCTTATGCAAATGAGGATTTGGAACCTCGTCTTTCAGTGAACGAACAATACAAACTTCAGCTGAAAAATAAGCAGAACCAAGAAATGTTTTCTTATTTGCAAGAGAAATATCGTGAATTTCAATGGATTATGAAAAGTTTACACACACGCAAAGACACATTAAACGCATTAATGAATACTTTACTCGTTGAACAAGAAGCGTTTTTTAAAAAGGGCCCTTCGTATTTGAAGCCGTTAACGATGAAGGAAGTAGCGGAACAAACCTCTGTGCATGAATCAACGATTAGCCGTGCTACTCGGCACAAATATATTCAAACGCCTTTTGGCACCTTTTCAATGAAATCTTTTTTCTCAACTAGTATTCAACTGGGCAACAACGAAGCGACTTCTACAACTCACGTAAAAGAACTGCTTAAAAAGCTAGTATCAGAAGAAAACAAACAGCGTCCGCTTTCAGATCAGCAGTTGGCTAACGTCTTGCAAAGCAATTATAACGTTACTATTTCAAGAAGAACGGTAGCCAAATATCGAGACCAATTAAACGTTCTACCATCCAGTCAACGAAAACTTTTTGTCACGCAGTAAAGGAGTGGGAATGTGGAAGTCGTACTATATACCAAAAATGGCTGTCATTTATGCGATGATGCAAAGAAGCTGCTTGCAGAGATGCAGTCTGAGTTTCCCTTTCAGCTTATGGAACGAGATATTTACAAAAACGATGAGTGGCTGGAAAAGTATCACCTTGCGATTCCTGTAGTAGAAATGGATGGAGAAGAAGTGGAATATGGAAAAATAACAGGTATTCCATTAAGAAAACGCTTACTTTTAAAAATAGGCAACACATGAGTTGAATAAAGGATTCACTCCTGTTAGAATAGATTTTGTAGCAGGGTGAATTTTTTTTGCGCAAGGTGGGACATAATATGTCTATATGGGACAAAATATGTCCAGCAAGTTTATGCCTTAAGGGGATTTTAACATGCGTTCTTTAATAGAAGTACAACGAAAATTATTACCTGAACTTCTCTCAGTTATGCAAAAGCGCTATCAAATCTTGCAATACATACGTTTAATGCAGCCGATTGGCCGCAGAAACTTAGCTGTAAGCCTTGGGCTAACAGAGCGTGTGTTACGAAGCGAAGTAACATTCTTAAAAGAACAAGATTTGATTGACATTTACCCTAGTGGGATGACGCTTACAAACGAGGGAGAACTACTTCTAGCTGAGTTAGAAGAAGTAATGAAGGAAGTTTCAGGACTTCGATTATTGGAAACAACATTAAAAGAGGCGTTTTCTTTATCAGAAGTTGTTGTTGTATCTGGAGATAGTGATCAGTCTCCTTGGGTCAAAAATGAAATGGGTCGAGCATCTGTTTCGTGTATCAAGGAGCGCCTTGTTGGTGAAAAAAATACCGTTGCTGTTACAGGTGGTACAACGCTTGCCGCCGTTGCCGAAATGATGACACCTGATTCAAAACACCCTGATGTACTTTTTGTACCTGCTCGCGGAGGGCTAGGTGAAAATGTACAAAACCAAGCAAACACGATTTGTGCTAAGATGGCTGAAAAGTCCATGAGTCACTATCGCTTGCTTCATGTTCCAGATCAGCTTAGTGATGAAGCATACCGATCCATTATCGGTGAGCCATCTATTAAAGACATGCTTCATTTAATCAAGTCCGCTGGTATGGTTGTTCACGGAATAGGAGACGCTATGACAATGGCAGAACGCCGTAAAACACCACAAGCTGACTTAGAAAAAGTGAAAAATGGACATGCTGTAGGTGAGGCATTTGGATACTATTTTAATCATCAAGGCGAGGTTGTTCATAAAGTTAAAACAGTTGGCATACAACTCGATGATTTAAAGAACAATAAATGTGTTATTGCTGTTGCAGGAGGTTCATCAAAAGCAAAGGCAATTAAAGCGTTTATGCAACAAGCGCATGATTCGATTCTCATTACAGATGAAGGCGCCGCAAAAGAGTTAGTAAGGGATTTTAATTAATCCCTCATATAAAAAAATACTTTTTACATTCAAGGAGGAAATACCCATGGCAGTAAAAATTGGTATTAACGGATTTGGTCGTATCGGCCGTAATGTATTCCGCGCAGCTTTAAAAAATGATAACGTTGAAGTAGTAGCAATCAACGACTTAACAGATGCTAACATGCTTGCTCACCTTTTAAAATATGATTCTGTACACGGAAAATTAGATGCAGAAGTAGTAGTAGATGGTAGCAACTTAGTAGTAAACGGTAAAACAATCGAAATCTCTGCTGAACGCGACCCAGCTCAATTATCTTGGGGCAAACAAGGCGTAGAAGTTGTTGTTGAATCTACTGGATTCTTCACAAAACGCGCTGACGCTGCAAAACACTTAGAAGCAGGAGCTAAAAAAGTAATTATCTCTGCTCCAGCATCTGATGAAGACATCACAATCGTAATGGGTGTTAACGAAGACAAATACGATGCAGCTAACCACAACGTAATTTCAAATGCTTCTTGTACGACTAACTGCTTAGCGCCATTTGCTAAAGTGTTAAACGACAAGTTCGGTCTTAAACGTGGAATGATGACAACAGTTCACTCTTACACAAACGACCAACAAATCTTAGACTTACCACACAAAGATTACCGTCGTGCTCGTGCAGCTGCTGAAAACATCATCCCAACTTCAACTGGTGCTGCTAAAGCTGTATCTCTAGTATTACCTGAATTAAAAGGTAAATTAAACGGTGGAGCTATGCGTGTTCCAACTCCAAACGTTTCTTTAGTAGACTTAGTTGCTGAACTTGACAAAGAAGTAACTGTTGAAGATGTAAACAATGCTCTTAAAGAAGCTGCTGAAGGCGATCTTAAAGGCATCCTTGGTTACAGTGAAGAGCCACTAGTATCTGGTGACTACAACGGTAACATCAACTCTTCTACAATCGATGCATTATCTACAATGGTAATGGAAGGTAACATGGTTAAAGTTATCTCTTGGTACGATAACGAGAGCGGATATTCTAACCGTGTAGTAGACCTTGCTCAATACATCGCTGCTAAAGGACTATAAGAATAACTTAAAATTCGCTTCTATTTGATTCAATAAGACAGAAATCGACTAGACTTTCCTTTTTTATTGGATATCTGAAAATAGAACGACTATAATAAGACTTGCTAAGGAAGAGAGGGGCATACCCCCTCTTCCTTGATTTATGTATTGGCTTCTACATGAAAAAGCGTCATAAACAGCTAACTGGAGTTTCACTTTATATAGAAAGGCGCCAATATATAAAATGAAATGTCCGTTGGTTTGTGGATTGATGATTACATAGAAGCCTACTTGCTTAGTACCATAAATACTTAAGGAGGCCTTTTAACGATGAACAAAAAAACGTTGAAAGACATCGATGTAAAAGGAAAGCGAGTATTTTGTCGCGTAGACTTTAACGTACCAATGAAAGACGGAAAAGTAACAGACGAAACTCGCATTCGTGCAGCTGTTCCTACTATTCAATATTTAGTAGAACAAGGTGCAAAAGTAATTTTAGCTAGCCATCTTGGACGTCCAAAAGGCGAAGTTGTTGAAGAATTACGTCTAAATGCTGTTGCAGAACGTTTACAAGCTCTTCTTGGTAAAGACGTTGCAAAAGCTGACGAAGCTTTTGGTGAAGAAGTAAAGAAAACAATCGACGGCATGAGCGAAGGCGATGTTTTAGTACTTGAAAACGTACGTTTTTACCCAGGCGAAGAGAAAAACGATCCTGAATTAGCAAAAGCGTTTGCTGAATTAGCAGATGTATACGTAAACGATGCATTCGGTGCAGCTCACCGTGCGCATGCTTCAACAGAAGGAATTGCTCAACACATTCCAGCAGTAGCAGGTTTCTTAATGGAAAAAGAGCTTGATGTGCTTTCAAAAGCATTATCGAACCCAGAACGTCCATTTACTGCAATCGTTGGTGGAGCAAAAGTTAAAGACAAAATCGGTGTAATTGACCACTTACTTGATAAAGTAGATAACTTAATCATCGGTGGAGGACTTTCTTACACATTTATTAAGGCACTAGGCCATGAAGTAGGTAAATCACTTCTTGAAGAAGACAAGATTGAACTTGCAAAATCTTTCATGGAAAAAGCTAAGAAAAACGGAGTAAACTTCTACATGCCAGTGGACGTGGTAGTAGCAGATGACTTCTCAAATGATGCTAATATTCAAGTTGTATCAATTGAAAACATTCCAAGCGATTGGGAAGGCTTAGACGCAGGACCGAAAACGCGTGAAATCTATGCTGACGTAATCAAAAACTCTAAGTTAGTTATTTGGAATGGACCAATGGGTGTATTTGAATTAGACGCATTTGCTAATGGAACAAAAGCAGTAGCTGAAGCTTTAGCAGAAGCAACTGACACATATTCAGTAATCGGCGGAGGAGACTCTGCAGCAGCTGTTGAAAAATTCAACCTAGCTGATAAAATGAGCCATATTTCTACAGGTGGCGGTGCGTCACTAGAGTTTATGGAAGGTAAAGAACTTCCAGGCGTAGTTGCACTAAACGATAAGTAAGTTTATGTTTCAGTAAGACGGAGGACCGACCTGACGACTGATAATATAAATAATTATCAAGCAGCGAAGAAGGATGACCAAGAGATAAAAGGGACCGAATCACTTTTAACAGCACCCTCTTGGACATCTAACGCGTGAAGTGAAAACCCACAATAAACAAAGGACGGTGTTACACATGCGTAAACCAATTATTGCAGGAAACTGGAAAATGAATAAAGTACTTTCTGAAGCAACTAGCTTTGTTGAAGAAGTAAAAGGAGCAGTACCATCTCCTGAAAGCGTAGATTCAGTAGTATGTGCACCTGCACTATTTTTAGATCGTTTAGTAGAAGCGACTAAAGGCACAGACTTAAAAATTGGTGCACAAAACATGCACTTCGAAGAAAACGGTGCGTTCACTGGAGAAGTGAGCCCTGTTGCATTAGCAGACCTAGGTGTGAACTACGTAATTTTAGGACACTCTGAACGTCGTGAAATGTTTGCTGAAACGGACGAAACAGTAAACCAAAAAACAATTGCTGCATTCAAACACGGTTTAACACCAATCGTTTGCTGCGGTGAAACAAACGAAGAGTATGAACAAGACCAAACAAAAACAGTTGTAGCTAATCAAGTACAAAAAGCATTAGCTGGTCTAACTGATGAGCAAGTAAAACAAACGGTTATCGCATATGAGCCAATCTGGGCAATCGGTACAGGTAAATCTTCAACTGCTGAAGGTGCAAACGAAGTTTGTGCATACATCCGTAGCGTTGTTGCAGAACAATTCTCTCAAGATGTTGCAGATGCTGTACGTATTCAATACGGCGGTAGCGTAAAACCTGCTAATATTAAAGAATATATGTCTCAATCAGACATTGACGGAGCTTTAGTAGGTGGAGCAAGCTTAGAAGCAGATTCTTTCTTACAGCTTTTGGAGGCTGGTAAGTAATGAGTAAAAAGCCAGTAGCATTAATCATCTTAGATGGTTTTGCATTACGCGATGAAGATAAAGGTAATGCGGTAACACATGCAAAAAAACCAAACTTCGACCGTTTCTGGAACGAGTATCCTCATGCTACACTTCAGGCGTCTGGAGAAGCTGTAGGCTTACCGGAAGGCCAAATGGGTAACTCTGAAGTAGGTCACTTAAACATCGGCGCAGGCCGAATTGTGTACCAAAGCTTAACTCGTGTAAACGTAGCAATTCGTGAAGGCGAGTTTGAACAAAACGAAACGCTTGTAGCAGCTGTAAAGCACGCAAAAGAAAAGGGTACAAACCTTCATCTTTTCGGACTTTTATCTGATGGCGGTGTACACAGTCATATCGAACATCTTTATGCATTATTGCGTCTAGCTAAGAGTGAAGGCTTAGAAAAAGTCTACATTCATGGCTTCTTAGATGGTCGTGACGTAGCACCTCAATCTGCTGAAACGTATTTAAAAGAACTTAATGAAAAAATTGAAGAGTACGGCGTTGGTGAAATTGCAACACTTTCAGGACGTTACTACTCAATGGACCGCGACAAACGCTGGGAGCGCGTAGAGAAATCATACCGCGCAATGGTGTACGGTGAAGGTCCATCATATACAAGCGCTGAAGAGTGCGTAAAAGATTCATATGAAAATGGAATCTATGACGAATTCGTTTTACCTTCTGTTATTACAAAGGAAGACGGATCGCCAGTTGCGAAAATTCAAGACGAAGATGCAGTCATTTTCTACAACTTCCGTCCCGATCGCGCAATTCAAATTTCAAATACGTTCGCAAACGAAGATTTCCGCTCATTTGATCGCGGTGAGAAACATCCGAAAAACTTACATTTTGTATGTCTAACTCACTTCAGCGAAACAGTTGACGGATATGTAGCCTTTAAGCCAATTAACTTAGATAATACGCTTGGTGAAGTATTATCTCAAAATAACTTAAAGCAGCTTCGTATTGCTGAAACGGAAAAATATCCTCACGTAACGTTCTTTATGAGCGGTGGACGTGAAGCAGAGTTTCCTGGTGAAACACGTATCTTAATCGATTCACCAAAAGTAGCAACATATGACTTGAAACCTGAGATGAGTGCTTATGAAGTGACGGACGCGTTGCTTGCAGAAATCGAGGGCGACAAGCAGGACGCTATTT
Source organism: Priestia sp. FSL R5-0597 (assembly GCF_038006305.1). Taxonomy (NCBI): domain Bacteria; kingdom Bacillati; phylum Bacillota; class Bacilli; order Caryophanales; family Bacillaceae; genus Priestia; species Priestia sp. FSL R5-0597. The sequence continues at coordinate 4,820,127 of NZ_JBBOUZ010000001.1, read as the reverse complement.
TATTAAACTTTGCAAACCCTGATATGGTAGGTCATTCAGGTATGTTAGAACCAACGGTAAAAGCGATTGAAACAGTAGATGAGTGCTTAGGCAAAATTGTAGATGCAATTTTAGCTAAAGGCGGTACAGCAATTATCACAGCAGACCATGGTAATGCTGATGAAGTGATTACACTTGAAGGTAATCCAATGACGGCTCATACAACGAATCCTGTTCCGGTAATTGTAACAAAACAAGGCTTAGAGCTTCGTGAAGACGGTATTCTAGGGGATCTAGCTCCTACAATGCTTACTCTTCTAGATGTAGCACAGCCAAAAGAAATGACAGGTAAAACATTAATTAAATAATTAATTATAAAGGAGAGTTTTAAAATGCCAACAATTCTTGACATTTATGCACGCGAAGTATTAGATTCTCGCGGTAACCCAACAGTTGAAGTAGAAGTATATACTGAATCAGGCGCTTTCGGACGCGCAATCGTACCAAGTGGTGCTTCTACTGGTGAACACGAAGCAGTAGAATTACGCGATGGTGACAAATCTCGCTACCTAGGTAAAGGTGTATTAAAAGCAGTAGAAAACGTAAACGAAATTATCGCTCCTGAATTAGTAGGTATGGACGCAACTGATCAAATCGGTATCGACCGCCTTATGATTGAGCTAGATGGTACGGAAAACAAAGGTAAATTAGGTGCTAACGCTATCCTTGGTGTATCTATGGCAGTAGCTCACGCAGCAGCTGATTTCGTAGGTCTTCCATTATATCGTTACCTTGGTGGATTCAACGCGAAGCAATTACCAACTCCAATGATGAACATCATCAACGGTGGTTCTCATGCTGATAACAACGTTGACTTCCAAGAGTTCATGATTTTACCTGTAGGAGCTCCTACATTCAAAGAAGCAATCCGTATGGGTGCTGAAGTATTCCACGCGTTAAAATCTGTTTTATCTGCAAAAGGCTTAAACACAGCTGTAGGTGACGAAGGTGGATTCGCTCCAAACCTTGGTTCTAACCGTGAAGCATTAGAAGTAATTGTTGAAGCAATCGAAAAAGCTGGCTACAAAGCTGGTCAAGACATCCAATTAGGTATGGACGTTGCTTCTTCTGAATTCTTCAACAAAGAAACTGGTAAATATGACTTAGCAGGCGAAGGTCGTACAGGCGTAACTTCTGCTGAAATGGTAGATTTCTACGAGCAGTTAGTTAACGAATTCCCAATCGTTTCAATCGAAGACGGTTTAGACGAAAATGACTGGGATGGTCACAAGCTATTAACTGAGCGCATTGGCGGCAAAGTACAGCTTGTTGGTGACGATTTATTCGTAACAAACACGAAAAAACTTTCTCAAGGTATCGAACAAGGCGTAGGTAACTCTATCCTTATCAAAGTTAACCAAATCGGTACATTAACTGAAACGTTCGAAGCTATTGAAATGGCTAAACGTGCTGGTTACACAGCAGTAGTTTCTCACCGTTCTGGTGAAACTGAAGATGCAACAATCGCTGATATCGCTGTTGCAACAAATGCTGGTCAAATCAAAACTGGTTCTATGAGCCGTACAGACCGTATTGCGAAATACAACCAATTACTACGCATCGAAGACGAGCTAGGTGTTCTAGCTGTATACGATGGCGCTAAATCTTTCTACAACTTAAAAAAATAAGTTGAAATCATAAAAAACGGATGACGATTGTCATCCGTTTTTTTTATGTTAAAATCCGGTGTATTTCGCTGTCATTACTTGTATGAGAGGGTTTTTTATGATAAATTAACCTTAGCGTAGTGCGCGTACTTTATCCCCGGTAATGCCAATCAGAAGGGATGAAGAAACCCCGCTGATTGACTATTACTTGGTGTAGGAGGTGTGTCTTAGTGCATACATTGCTGATTACTTTGCTAGTGATTGTTTCAATTGCATTGATTGTTGTGGTCGTTTTACAATCAAGCAAAACTACTGGATTATCTGGAGCTATTTCCGGTGGAGCTGAAACGTTATTTGGAAAACAAAAAGCACGTGGAATTGACTTAGTTTTACACCGTTTGACAGTAGTGTTATCTATCTTATTCTTTGCGTTAACACTTGCTGTATCTTATTTCAAACTTTAATATGTTACTGGATAGACTGCCACCTAATGCATACGTACTTGGTGTATACCAACTTATGTATTAGGTGGCTTTTTTAATGGGCGTGTTGAATACTTTAATTTCATTTTTAAGTAATGATATAATATAGCTTTAGAAAAAAGTACTAAATATAGTATAAAAGCGTAAAAGTTGACGGACACATCTCTTGTTATGTGATGACCGTCACATAAATACATGTTTTTTTCTATTATGACTGCAGATATTATAACTAAAAGGAGTTAAATGATATATGAAAATTGCACAACCAAAGCCATTTACATTTGAAGGCGGCGAAAAGGCTGTTTTATTACTTCACGGTTTTACCGGAAATTCTGCTGATGTTCGTATGTTAGGTCGTTTTTTAGAGAAAAAAGGATACACATGCCACGCACCTCACTATAAAGGACACGGTGTAGCGCCTGAAGAGCTTGTTCATACTGGTCCAAAAGATTGGTGGAAAGATGTCATGGAAGGCTATGAGTTTTTGAAAAGTAAAGGCCATGAAAGTATTGCCGCTGTAGGTCTTTCACTAGGTGGCGTATTTTCACTGAAATTAGGTTACACTGTACCTATAAAGGGTATTGTGCCTATGTGCGCGCCTATGTATATAAAGAGTGAAGAAGTCATGTATGAAGGTGTTTTAGCGTATGCACGCGAATATAAAAAGCGTGAAGGTAAATCGTCTGAACAGATTGAACAAGAAATGGAAGAGTTCAAACAAACACCAATGAACACGTTAAAGTCTTTACAGGAATTAATCGCTGAAGTGCGAAATTCAGTTGATATGATTTATGCACCGACATTTGTTGTACAAGGTCGTCATGATCATATGATTAATACAGACAGCGCCAATATTATTTATAATAGCGTCGAGTCTCCTACAAAAGATATAAAGTGGTACGAAGAATCTGGTCATACCATTACCTTTGATAAAGAGCGAGATCAGCTTCACGAGGATGTATATGCATTTTTGGAATCACTTGATTGGTAATAGAGATAATACGAATAAGGAAAAAGGAGGGACATGATGTGAAAGAAGAAAATCAGCCCTATATGAATGAAATATTGGATTTTATGAAAAGGGATAATTACAAACCTTTGACTGTCCAAGAGCTTGCAAAAGAATTTAATACGGAGGATGCAGAGTCATTCAAAGAGTTTGTTAAGGCACTTGTTATTATGGAAGAGAAGGGTTTAATTATCCGAGCAAGAAATGACCGCTACGGGCTGCCGGAACAAATGAATTTTGTCAAAGGGAAAGTAAGCGGACATGCAAAAGGGTTTGCGTTCGTAGTTCCTGAAGAAAAAGATGCGGGTGATGTATTTATTCCCCCTACTGAAACAAACAATGCTATGCACGGAGATATTGTGCTTGCAAGAGTGTTATCAGAATCATCAGGTGCTCGTCGTGAAGGAACCATTGTAAAAATCTTAGAACGAGGTACCCAGCAAATTGTAGGTACGTATACGCAAAGCAAGAATTTCGGCTTTGTGATTGCGGATGACAAAAAAATTGCAGGTGATATCTTTATTCCCAAAGCAGCAAGAAACGGTGCAGTTGAAGGCCATAAAGTAGTAGTAGAGCTCACAACCTATCCGGAAGGCCGCATGAATGCAGAAGGAAAAGTTGTTCAAATTCTTGGACATAAAAACGATCCGGGGATCGATATCATTTCTGTTATCCATAAGCACGGTCTTCCTCAAGAATTTCCTGCTGACGCTTTAACGCAAGCAATTGATACACCTGAGACGATTGATGAAAAAGATATCGGTAACCGTCGCGATCTTCGGGATCAAGTTATTGTAACCATTGACGGAGCAGATGCAAAAGATTTGGATGACGCTGTAACGGTTACAGAGCTTGAAAACGGAAACTACAAATTAGGTGTTCATATTGCAGATGTAAGTCACTACGTTAAAGAAGGTTCTCCGATTGATGTAGAAGCAGCAGAGCGCGGAACAAGCGTCTATTTAGTAGACCGAGTTATTCCGATGATTCCTCACCGTTTATCTAACGGAATCTGCTCATTAAATCCAAAAGTTAACCGTTTTACACTTTCTTGTGAGATGGAAATTAATCCACAAGGTGAAGTAGTAAAACATGAGATTTTTGAAAGTGTCATCAAAACGACAGAACGAATGACGTATTCAGATGTGAACAAAATCTTAGTGGATAAAGATGAAGAAGTGTTAGAACGCTACGAGCCAATCGTTCCGATGTTTGAGCGTATGGAAAAGCTGGCAGCTATTCTTCGTAAAAAGAGAATGGATCGCGGTGCCATTGATTTTGATTTCAAAGAAGCAAAAGTATTGGTAGATGATGATGGACATCCTCACGATGTTATTTTGCGTGAACGTTCAGTTGCTGAAAAGCTAATCGAAGAATTTATGCTGGCGGCGAATGAAACAGTAGCAGAACATTTTCACTGGATGAACGTACCGTTTATTTATCGTATTCATGAAGATCCAGATGCAGAGAAGCTTACTCGTTTCTTAGAGTTTATTACAAACTTTGGTTATACAGTGAAAGGGACAGGCAACGATATTCATCCGCGTGCGCTGCAAGATATTTTAGAAGAAGTAAAGGGTACGCCTGAAGAGATGGTTATTTCAACTGTTATGCTTCGTTCGATGAAACAAGCGAAATATGAAGCAGAAAGTTTAGGCCACTTTGGTTTATCAGCTGAATTCTATACGCATTTTACGTCTCCAATCCGTCGTTATCCGGATTTAATCGTTCATCGTCTCATTCGTACGTATTTAATTGAAGGAAAAACAGATCAGCAAACGCAAGAAAAATGGCGCGAGCTTCTGCCTGATGTTGCTGAGCATTCTTCTAATATGGAACGTCGTTCAGTTGACGCTGAGCGAGAAACGGACGATATGAAAAAAGCTGAGTTTATGGCTGATAAAGTTGGGGAAGTATTCAATGGTATTATTAGCTCTGTTACAAACTTTGGGATGTTCGTGGAGCTGGAAAATACGATTGAAGGGTTAGTTCATGTTAGTGACTTAACGGATGACTATTATCGTTACGACGAACGTCATTATGCGATGATTGGAGAAAGAACGGGCAACGTCTTCCGAATTGGAGACGAAATTGAAGTGAAAGTTGCCGATGTGAATAAAGACGAGCGTTCAGTGGACTTTGTTATTGTGGGAATGAAAGAAGGCCGCAAACGCTTATCTAAAGATCGTCCTAAAGTGATTAAGGCAAAACAAAAGTCACGCAAAGACGATAAAGGAAAAGGTCGAGAGGGCAGCCGAAGCAAAAATGAAGAGTGGTCTACTCAAAAACCAAAGAAGAAAAAGAAAAAAAGATTCTTCGAAGGCGCTCCAAACGTTAAGCGTAAAAAGAAAAAGCGCAAATAATCGACAGCAGTGAAGCAGAAGGATAGACCTTCTGCTTCAAAACAGCTCTATTAAACGTTTTAGTTGTTGTTTAGATTTCCATACAGTAAAATGATACATAATATCATACATATACGTAAGTACGGCTGAAGGGAAGGAACGTTTTATGCCAAAAGGTGAAGGGAAATTAATTGCACAAAACAAAAAAGCCCGCCACGACTTTTTTATTGAAGAAACATATGAGACGGGTATTGTTCTACAAGGAACGGAAATTAAATCAATTCGTAATGGTCGTGTGAATTTAAAGGACTCTTTTGCTCGTGTGCAAAACGGAGAAGTATTTTTACACAATATGCACGTTAGTCCTTACGAACAAGGAAATCGATACAATCATGAGCCACTTCGTACACGAAAGCTATTGCTGCATAAACGCGAAATCAGCAAGCTAATTGGCTATTCAAAAGAAACAGGTTATTCACTAGTTCCGTTAAAAGTGTATTTGAAAAATGGATACGCAAAGGTTTTACTAGGGCTTGGTAAGGGTAAAAAGAAATATGATAAGCGTGAAGACTTAAAGCGTAAAGAAGCCAAGCGTGATATCGAACGAGCATTTCGTGATCGTCAAAAGATGTAAAATTACAAAATCTTACAATTGCAAAATGCTCATTTTGTGATATAATAAATATTGTTATCAGTTAGATTTCATTTTGCACACTGAAGTCGCTATCTGATGTAAGAATTTTTCTTACACATTCCGACTCCCTTTTATATGGGGACGTTACGGATTCGACAGGGATAGTTCGAGCTTAGGTTGCGAGTCGAGGAGATGGCCTCGTTAAAACATCAACGCCAATAATAACTGGCAAATCTAACAATAACTTCGCTTTAGCTGCATAATAGTAGCTTAGCGGTTCCTCCCTCCATCGCCCATGTGGTAGGGTAAGGGACTCACTTTAAGTGGGCTACGCCGGAGTTCGCCGTCTGAGGACGAAGGAAGAGAATAATCAGACTAGCGACTGGGACGCCTGTTGGTAGGCAGAACAGCTCGCGAATGATCAATATGCCAACTACACTCGTAGACGCTTAAGTGGCGATATTTCTGGACGTGGGTTCGACTCCCACCGTCTCCACCAAATACATATTTTTGGTGGCTTACCTTACTTATAACAGGAGCTAATCAAATGTATGATCTACATTTGATTAGCTCCTTTTTAATTTATGATGTATGTAAAATTGAAAAAGCGGTACAAAAGTAAAAGGATGCCTCTTTGTGTAAGAGGCATCCTTTTACTTTTGTTTAAGCTGAACAAAAAGCAGCATAAGAAAGGAAAGAAAGACGATCGAGATAACCCATAGCCAAGCGAGATTCATGTTTCCAGAGTCAATCGCGACGTAGATAGCGGTAGGAACAGTTTGAGTTTCACCTGGAATATTGCCAGCAAACATCAAAGTGGCTCCAAATTCTCCGAGTGCTCTTGCCAGACTTAACACACCTCCTGTTACGATAGCTTTAGAAGCTAAAGGAATGGAAATAAAGAAAAAGACTTTCCATTCGCTTGCACCATCTACTCGAGCTGCGTCTTCAATTTCATGATCAACGCCTTGGAAGCCCGTTTTGGCAGATTGATACATAAGGGGAAACGCAACGACAACGGATGCAATAACAGCTGCCCACCACGTAAAAATAACGGGTTGTTGAAAGACCCATTCAATTGCTCGGCCGAGTAGGCTGTGTTTTCCGAATATGACAATCAATAAAAATCCAACAACGGACGGAGGCAGGACCAATGGTAGCATCAACACCGTTTCAACCATCACTTTTCCCTTAAAGTGTTTCCTTGATAACAGTTTTCCTATAACAGTGCCTAGAATAATCACGACAAATCCCGCTACTAATGCAATTTTAAGCGATAGCTGAAGAGGAGATAAAAACTCTTGAATCATAGCAATCTCAATTCGCAGTGAAACCGTATTTTTTAAACGTGTTAAGAGCCGTCTTACTTTGTAAAAATTGATAAAAATCCTTTGCTTCTTGTGGATGTTTCGAATCCTTAATAACGCCTACAGGATATACAATTGGTTTGTGAGTGCTATGATCTGCAGTGGCGACAATCTTCACTTTTTTTGAAATCAACGCATCGGTTTTATAAACAACTCCAGCTTCAACGTTTCCTGTCTCCACATAGGAAAGCACCTGGCGTACGTCTTTTGCATAGACGGTTTTAGGCTCAATGTTTGTCCACAGATTCATGTGTTCAAAAGTCTCTTTTGCATACTGTCCGGCAGGAACGGATTCCGGTATGCCAAGTGAAATTTTTTGAACAGCAGGCTTTGATAGATCTTCAAAATTTTTGATGGCAGCCGAATTATTCTTTGGGACGATAAGCACAAGATCGTTGCCAACCAAGTCAGTTCCATTTTCTTTAGAAATAACTCCTGACTTTACCAGTGCATCAAACTTATCTTCCGCTGCTGAAAAAAACAAATCAGCCGGTGCGCCGTTTTCGATTTGCTGTTGCAGCGAGCCTGAAGCCCCAAAATTAAATTTTAAGTCGACATTCGGATGCTTTGTTTCATATTGCTTTTGAATATCGGTAAGCGCATCTTTTAAGCTGGCTGCAGCGGATATCGTTAAGCTGACGTTTTGGTGCTGAGCCGCTGATTGACTCGTATTTGTTCCGTTCGAACAAGCAGCAGTAAACATAATTAAAAATAATAGTGCGAATAAGGGTTTAAAGTATTGTTGCATCGTGTCACCTCAATTAGTTTTAGTAGAGCAATTTAGTATAACTATATCACGTTCACTTAGAAAAGGACTTCCTAAAAAGAAAACAGCGACTTGAAAGGGAAAAACTTTCAAGTCGCTGCCTTATTTACTCTTCCAACGCTTTGCCCATTCCTTTTAAAAAGTGAAGTCCAAATCCAATTGCACGATTAACATCTGGATCATTTAGCGCTTTTATAAGAGCTAACGCACTTACTTTTTTTCCTGTTTTTACATATTCATTTGCTTCGTTCATACCAGCTGTTGCACTGTTAACAAGTTTAGCAGTTACCTCTGGGTCTGCCTTCATCAAACCGCTGCTTGCACCCATAAGGGTATTAATTAAATTGGTTACGGGTTCTCTAGAAATTTGATGAAGCGCAATTTTTGAGATTTTTTCTTTTGCTTGAATCATTGAATCAGCAGCTTCAAGAACACCCATGTCGTTAAGTTCTCCGACAATACCGAGAATACGATTCAGCGCTTCTTCATTATCTGCCAGCAGAGAAGTCAAGTCTTCTAATTTTTGCTGTTTTTTTTCTTCCTCGCTTAGAAGAGGCTTTTTAATTTCTGTAATAGGTTGTGCCATCTTTTCTCCTCCTATTTACTTGTTAAATGGACGTAGCCAGGACGATTCCATTTACGCTGAACCTCGACCCCATTTTGAGGATGACGTTTTTTGTTACGCGGATTTGTAGACGGTAAAGGCGTTTTTCCACCTTTGCTTAATACTTCCATCCGTACTTTTGTTTGTTTGTAAGCCGGCGTATTTGTTCGTTGGTCGACTGCAGGTCCCGTCAAGAAGTTAATAGCCGAATCTTTATGAACGGAGTGCATCGGAAGATACAGCTCATTTGCTTTTACTCGCTCTGTAATTAATGCCTGTACTTTTACTGCTCCAAACGGTGAGATTAATCTGACAAGCGAACCGTCTTCAATTTCACGCTCCTTGGCAAGCTGAGGTGAAATTTCTACAAATACTTCCGGTACCTTTGATTGAATACCGCTCGATTTATTGGTCATATTCCCTTCATGAAAATGTTCTAACATTCGTCCGTTATTAATGTGCAAATCATATTCCTCTGGAAATTCAGCAGGAAGAACCCAATCTGATAAAGCAAAGCGCGCTTTTTTATCTGGGAAATTAAACCCATCGACGTAAAGTAAAGGCGTGCTTTTCCCCTCTAAGCTCCCCCATAAGAAGCTATCCCAGCCTTCAAGGTTTTCGTAGCTGGCTTGGCTGAACAGAGGTGATAGACTAGCCATTTCTGAAAAGATGTCACCAGGGTGTGTATACGTCCAATTTGCACCTAAGCGGTTTGCAATCTCTTGAACAATCCACCAATCCGGCTTCGAATCACCAAGCGTTGGCAATGCTTGATACAATCTTTGTACGCGTCGCTCCGTATTGGTAAACGTTCCGTCTTTTTCAAGAGAAGGAACAGCAGGGAGTACAACATCAGCATATTGAGCCGTTCTTGAAAGGAAAATGTCTTGGACAACAAAAAAATCTAGATTTGATAATATTTCGTGTACGTGATTAGCGTTCGAATCGACAAGAGCCATATCTTCTCCTACAAGGTACATAGCTTTCATTTTTCCTTCATCAATTGAATGAAGCATTTGGATATTATCAAGACCCGGCTTGTCTTTAATTTTCACGCCGTATGCTTTTTCAAATTTTTCTCGAGCGACTGAGTCCGTGACGTGCTGATAACCTGGAAGCCAAGCGGGAAGAGTTCCCATATCGCATGCGCCTTGCACGTTATTGTGGCCTCGGAGTGGATAAGCGCCTGCACCAGGGCGTCGATAGTTTCCAGTAGCAAGCAACAGGTTTGAGATAGCCGCTGATGTATCAGAGCCTCCTGTATTTTGCGTCACGCCCATACCCCACAGCACACAGGTTCCATCGGCGTCTCGAATCATTTCAGCTATTTGAATGAGTGTTGCTGCTGAAATACCCGTAATTTGTTCAGCATATTCAAGCGTGTACTTTTCAAGCAAAGAGTTAAAGTCTTCAAAATAGTTGACGTTTTCTTGGATAAATTTTTCGTTGTGCCATCCTTGATCAATCATGTATTTTGTTACAGCCATTAGCCATACTTGGTCCGTACCTTGTTTTGGACTGATAAAAATGTCAGAGCGTTCAGCCATTTCGTTTTTGCGCAAATCTGCGACGATTAGTTTTTGGTCATGAAGCTTATGCGCGCGTTTGATACGAGTTGCTAATACAGGGTGACCTTCGGCAGGGTTAGCTCCAACGATGATAACCAGTCCAGCTTTTGCGATGTCTTTTATCGTGCCGGCATCGCCTCCCATTCCGACTGTTCGAAATAATCCATCGGTTGCAGGAGACTGACAGTAGCGAGAACAGTTGTCTACGTCATTTGTTTCAAACATTTGGCGAGCCAGCTTTTGAATAACATAGTTTTCTTCGTTTGTAATCTTAGAAGAAGAGATAAAACCAACGGATCCATGTCCGTACTGCTGATTGATGGAGTTTAACCTGCTTGCTACTAAATCGAGCGCTTCTTCCCATGACGACTCTACAAATGCGCCATTTTTTCGGATTAAAGGCTTAGTAATACGTTTTTCAGAGTTTACAAAATCCCAGCCGAATTTTCCTTTCACACAGGTTGAAATAGCGTTTGCGGGAGCATCTGAGCTAGGTTGAACTTTAAGGATTTCGCGGCCTTTTGTCCACACTTCAAATGAACATCCAACTCCGCAAAATGTACAGACGGTTTTTGTTTTTTTCGTCCGAGTTTCACGCATAGCTGCTTCCACCTCTGAAACAGCAAAAATTCCGCTGTACCCTGGTTCCACTTCTTTAACTAAATCAATCATTGGATTCAAAACGCTTTTTGGAAGTCCGGTCATGAATCCAGCTTCTCCGAGCATAGATTTTTCCATTAAGGCATTACAAGGGCATACTGTTACACATTGACCGCAGCTCACACAAGAAGATTCATTGATTGCTACACCATCATCCCAGAGAACGCGGGGACGTTTCGCTTCCCAGTCGATAGAGAGCGTTTCATTAACTTGAAGATTTTGACAAACCTCTACACATTGTCCACAAGCAATGCATTGATTAGGGTCATAACGGTAAAACGGATGAGACATATCGACTTCATCCTCTGAGGCCTTTGGCGTATAGGGGTATTTTTGATGTTCAATCTCCATCATTTCGGCTGTATTATGTAATTTACAGTTTCCGTTGTTATTATCGCAAACGGTGCAGTATAGCAAATGATTTTCTAATAAGCGATCCATTGCTTCCGTCTGTGCCGCTTTTGCGGGTGCTGATTGTAATTCAATCTTCATGCCGTTTTCAGCTTTTGTAGAACAAGAACGAACTAACTCGCCATTCATTTCAACAATACATGTGTCACAAGTTTGAATAGGGTCTACTTCAGGCACATAACAAATCTGAGGATGCTCGATGTTTTGCTGGTTAATAATTTCGAGTATGGTAGAACCTGAAGCTGCCTTGTATTCGTTGCCATTTATATGAACAGTGATGATTTCACGACTCATTTGTTTTCCTCCTTTATATAAAACAAAAAACCACCATGAATACACATGCCTAATTAAATAAGGGAAGTGCAATCATGGTGGAATAGTTTACTAGCAGGTCTTACTAATATGCCAATCCGGCCCATTTATATCGTTAAGAAAAAGTGATAGAGTAATAACAATTCATTATTATTATTATTCCATCTCGGTTATTTATAATTATATCGCTACGTTTTTAAATGCACAACTTTTTTAAATACCCAACTCTCTTCAAAAGTTTTGCTGCAAAGATTTTAGGCTTTTATTTTTTGAAGTGTTGATTTATGATAAAAAAACTGTAGGAATAAAATGCACAATTTAATTTTAATCGGTGGGAGAGCGTTGATTATGTCAAAAACAATTCATGAATTTAATGATATTATTCGGAAGCTTCGAAAAGATTTATTTGGAAAAGGACCGGAAAGAATACATACGGTTTTTGTTGAAAATATGGCTGTCTCAACACTGTATGGAAATTTAACTCCGACAGAAACATTTATTGCAAGCACTTCTGAAGGGTGTGACATGGTTCATTTAGCTCGAACAAAAATGATTCAAGATGTATATGCATCGAATCCGCCGGAAGGGCTAGAAGAATTGGTAGGAGCAAAGCTGGTTAATTTATTTTCAGATATGAAAATAAAAGAAAATATAGCGGTTTCCGTATTTGTTTTTGATAAAAACATTATTTGAAAAAGGAGACATCACATGAATTCGACCGTTAAGAAGCGTACAGTTCTTAGATTTAAAAATGGTGAAATGGAAAGCGTGGAAGATAAAATTGTAACGGAGTTTCCTGTGACTGTGAAAATTAATGAAGAAGAGTTTGTCACGATGGTATGTAGCCCTCAATACATTGAAGATATGGTAATTGGCTATTTAGCATCTGAAGGGGTTATTCGAGAATACAAAGACATTAAAAACATATGGGTTCAAGAAAAAGAAGGGTATGTTCATGTTACAATAGATAAATTAAACCCGTATTTTCAAAACCTTCAAAATAAACGATATATCACGTCTTGCTGCGGGGCGAGCAGACAAGGGTTTGTCTTTATAAATGATGCGCTGACTGCTAAAAAAATGAATGATATATCGGTAGAACTTTCAATTAAGGATTGTTTTCAACTCATGAATAAGCTGCAGCAATCTGCTGCTACGTTTCAAGAAACGGGTGGCGTTCATAACGCTGCCATTTGTGATAAAAATGGTTTCATGCTTAGCAGAATGGACATTGGCAGGCATAATGCTCTAGATAAACTATATGGGTATTGCTTAAAACACCATATTTCAATTAGGGATAAAGTAGTCGTTTTCAGCGGCCGTATTTCTTCAGAAATTTTGTTGAAAGTAGCGAAGATCGGGTGTGAAGTGGTTCTTTCAAAATCCGCTCCGACTGAACTTGCTTTAAATCTAGCAGAAGAATTGAGAATTACAACGGTAGGGTTTATCCGAAGTGATTCGTTGAATATTTATACATGCCCGGAAAGAATTTTAAGAGAAAGTTAATCTGCTGTGGAGAAGCTGACAGCTAGAGAGGAGAGATGAGGCAGATGTCATACACTATAGTTGATACGTTAAAGCGCCCTTTACGAGACTTGCGTTTGTCCGTAACAGATCGCTGTAACTTTCGCTGTCGATATTGTATGCCTGAAGAAATTTTTGGGGCAGACTATCCATTTTTACCTGCCGAAAATATTCTTTCGTTTGATGAATTAGAGAGACTCACGAGATTATTCGCATCGCTAGGAGTAAAAAAAGTGCGTATAACGGGAGGAGAGCCACTGCTAAGAAAAGGCTTGCCAGATCTAATCAATCGTCTGAAGCAAATTGAGGGTATAGATGATATTGCCATAACAACAAACGGCTCACTGTTAAAGAAGCATGCAGAAGCCTTATCAAAAGCGGGATTATCAAGAGTAACCGTCAGCTTAGACTCGCTTGATGAAGTGAGATTTCAAGAGCTGAACGGAAATCGAGGAAGCGTCAAACGAGTGTTAGAAGGAATAGAGGCAGCAGCTCTTGCGGGGATTTCAGTCAAAATAAACATGGTTGTCCAAAAAGGCAAGAACGAGCAGGATATCCTTCCGATGGCCCAATATTTTAAAGGCAAAAAACATACGCTGCGCTTTATTGAATACATGGATGTTGGAAATTCAAACGGATGGAAAATGGATGAGGTTATAACAAAGAAACAAATTCTTGATATAGTTGGACAAGAAATGCCTCTTGAAGAAATTCCGCCTCATTACACGGGAGAAGTAGCTACCAGGTATCGGTATGTTGGGACAGAAGAGGAAATTGGTATCATTTCATCCGTGACAGATTCATTCTGTTCGACTTGTTCACGCGCAAGAGTATCGGCTGAAGGAAAGCTCTATACCTGCTTGTTTGCGTCAAAAGGGTACGACCTCCGGAAACTGATACGATCACAAGCATCTGATCATACTGTTTGTGACACCATTTCTGATATCTGGAATCATCGGAAAGATCGTTACTCAGATGAGCGGGCTAACGGAAGACAGGTCCAAGGCGCTGAGAAAGTGGAAATGTCTCATATTGGTGGATAATTCAAAAAAAGCCTTATAAATGCCAATCACTGCGATGATTCACATTTATAAAAGTAGGATCTTCTGCTGAAAAAGGCACGCGAAGGACGTTTGCCTGATTCAACAATCCTGTAAGCCTTCTTTCACCTTGTGTAACGAGTTGGTCAATAAGAGGAAGCATTCTACGGTGATAGAGGGCTAGAAGCGGGTGCATGTGATTTGGCTGAACAGGAAGAACAATATCAGCTGAGTTCGCCTGAGTTAGGGTAATCATATTATGAACAAACTCAGCATTAACAAAAGGAATGTCACACGAAAGAATAAAGAACCATTCAGCACGGCAATCAATTGCAGTTAAAGCATGATGAATTGCATACAAAGGTCCTTGATACGGGCATTTTTCAACTGCAAATGAAACATCTTTTCTTTGAAAATAAGGAAGTAAATCTTGGTTGGTAGACACAAGTATAGGTGTGACGTGATTTTCTTTTAATGCATCTATACTATATTCGTAAAATGATTTCTTGTTATAGGTTTCAAACATTTTTGGTTGACCGTAGCGAGAAGATTTTCCTCCTGCTAATACAATGCCGGCAATGGACATTTATTAAATACCTCCATCAAAATATATTTGTATATTTATGCACATAAGCGTCCGTAAAGCAGCTTAGCTTTATGTGTATAATAGCATGTTTTTAAAGAAATATCTTTGACGAAGGAATAGATAGTGAAGTCATAGATTGAACGAGAAAGGGAGAGAAAAGAGTGACAGAACGTTATTCACGTCAGCAGCTTTTCCAGCCCATTGGAAACAAAGGGCAGCAGCAAATTAGAAGTAAGCATGTTTTAGTTGTAGGCGCAGGGGCTCTAGGCAGCGCTAGTGCAGAAGCTCTCGTGCGTGCTGGAATTGGAAAATTGACTCTTGTAGATCGTGATTATGTAGAATGGAGTAATCTGCAACGTCAGCAGCTTTATACAGAACAAGATGCGCAAAACAAACTGCCTAAAGCTGTAGCAGCCAAAAATCGTTTGCGTCAAATAAACACAGAAGTGAAAATCGAAGCGCTGGTGATGGATGCTCAGCCTGCTAATTTAGAAAGTATCGTCCAAACAGCTGATTTGATTATCGATGCGACAGACAATTTCGACATTCGCTTTATTTTAAATGATTTGTCACATAAGTATGAAGTTCCTTGGATCTACGGCTCATGTGTAGGGAGTTATGGCACCACTTATACCGTTATCCCAAACGTAACCCCTTGTCTGCACTGCATATTGAAAAAAGTGCCTGTGGGAGGAGCGACGTGTGAGACAGCAGGAATTATCAGTCCAGCCGTTCAAATTGTGGCAGCCTATCAAATAACCGAAGCATTAAAAATTTTAGTGGGAGACGTTGAAGCTTTGCGACACACATTTCTAACTTTTGACGTCTGGAATAATCAGCACGCTGAATTTAAGACGGGTAAAATGAAAAGTTATGAATGTTCTTCTTGCGGATCGGCACGCACATATCCGTACTTAGCGTATGAAAATCAGCTTAAAACAGAAGTTCTTTGCGGCAGAGAGACGGTTCAGATCAGACCCTCGCAGCAGCATTTACACAACTTTGATGAATTGGAAAAGCGTTTAAAAAACCAAGGGAAAGTAGACCGCAACCCATATCTTCTGTCATGTCAGCTTCCAGAGCAGCGCTTTGTTATTTTTCAAGATGGCCGTGTATTTATTCATGGAACGAATGATATTCAATTTGCGAGAAGTTTATATTATCGTTTATTAGGATGAGTAAAGGAGTGAAAAAATGAGAGAAAAGCGAACTCCTATCCCTGTCGGAGAATGCGTTGGGCGAGTGATGCAGTATGTCAAAAGCGGAAAGCAAGAAATCATTGCGCTTGAAGAAGCTCACGGCAGATTTTTAGCAGAAGATTTAATGGCAGATCATGATGTTCCTGCTTTTAATCGTTCTCCATATGATGGTTTTGCTATTCGGTCACAAGATACGAAAAAAGCATCATCACTTCATCCAGTAGAACTGGATGTTCGAGGAGAGATAGGAGCGGGTTCTGTTTTTGAACATACAGTCAACGCGATGCAGGCTGTGCGTATTATGACAGGAGCTCCTATTCCAAAAGGCTGCGATGCGGTGGCAATGCTTGAAGTAACAAAAGAATATACAAAAGACAACCAGCCCGTCGTTCAAATCAAGCGGTCGTTTAACAGCGGAGATAACATTTCGTTTCAAGGAGAAGAAACAAAAAAAGGCACTATGTTAGTTTCAAAAGGAACGTATATCACTCCGGGAGTAGCTGCTCTTCTAGCCACATTTGGTTATAGTAACGTAGCTGTCTTCAAAAAGCCTGTAGTTGGATTACTTGCAACGGGAAGTGAACTAGTGGAAGTACGTGATCCTGTTCAGCGAGGGAAAATTCGTAATAGCAATGCTCATATGCTTCGTGCCCAAATTGAAAAAGCTGGAGGAGAAGTAAACTATTTTGGTATTATGCCCGATGATTTAAGTCAGTGCTACAGCGCGGTAAAATCTGCGCTATCAGAAGTGGACATGCTGATTACAACGGGGGGCGTTTCAGTAGGAGATTATGATTATCTACCAGAGGTGTATAAGCAATTACAGGCCGAAGTTCTTTTTAATAAAATAGCGATGAGACCAGGCAGTGTCACAACAGTTGCACGTATGGAAGACAAGCTTTTATTTGGTCTATCGGGAAACCCTACGGCCTGCTACGTTGGTTTTGAACTGCTAGCTCGTCCGGTCATCAGTACATATGCGGGGAAAAGAACCCCTCACCTCCGGAAAGAAAAAGCTTTGTTAGGAAAAGACTTCTTAAAGCCAAATCCTTTTATGCGATTTGTATCTGGCAGGCTTTCATACAGGGGAGGACAGCTGATTGCTTCTCCATTAAGCTTTACAAAATCTAGTGCTGTTTCTTCTTTAGCTCATGCGGATACGTTAATTATATTTCCCGGAGGGACGAGAGGGTACAAAGAAGGAATGCTGGTTGACGTCTTATTGCTAGATGACGTGCAGGGAAGTGAATGGCCTTGGTAGCAAGTTGCACCGTTTTACAAGTAGTTGGATTTCAAAACAGCGGAAAAACGACTTTAGTGGAAAAGCTAATTAAAAAAGCGAAACAATTCGATCTACGTGTAGGTTCTATTAAGCACCATGGACACGGCGGACCTCCAGATAGCAGCAGTGAGCTAAAAGACAGTCATCGCCACCAGCAAGCAGGTGCCGATGTGGCAGGTGTAGAAGGAGGTGGGATCCTTCAGCTTACGGCAAACAGTAAAGACTGGAGCCTAAAAAAGCTGATTGATTTTTATCAATTTTTCTCGCCAGATGTCATTTTTGTTGAAGGATATAAAAAAGAATCCTATCCAAAAGCAGTCTTGATTCGAAGTGAAGAAGATCTTGTTCTGCTTTCCTCTCTAACCAATATCATATGCGTGATTAGTCACATTCCGCTTAAAAACGAAGTGCAGCGAGCATATCCAATGTTTCACTTACAAGAAGACGAGCTTTATCTTAATTTTTTATTGAAAGAAGTGGGGGAAAGAAGATGAACCAGCACTTATTTGAAGTAGTAAATCAGCCAATTGCGGTAGATGAAATAATTAAAAAAGTTTCTAGAAGAGACGCGGGAGCTATTACGACATTTATTGGAACGGTAAGAGAATTTACAAAAGGCAAAAAGACGCTCTCTCTTGAATATCAAGCCTATGTGCCAATGGCAGTGAAAATGCTCAGCCAAATTGGTGACGAAATTCAGGAAAAGTGGCCGGATGCTTTGACAGCTATTACTCATCGAATCGGAAAGCTTGATATAACAGAAGTCGCAGTAGTTATTGCGGTTTCTTCTCCGCATCGCAAAACAGCTTATGAAGCAAATGAGTATGCTATTGAACGTATTAAGCAAATTGTGCCAATTTGGAAAAAGGAATTTTGGGAAGATGGAACAAAATGGATTGGCGATCAGTTAGAAACAAAAGAATATCCTGAAGGAAAGCCATTGAAGGAGATGTAAAAATGATTAACGTCTTATTTTTCGCTGCTATACGTGAAGAGGCTGGAGTGGAACAAGTAACAGTTGATAAGCAAGATATAACAGTGAAGGAATTAAAGGAATATGTACAAAAAACATATAAGCTGTCCTCTCTGAATCAAACGATGACGGCAGTCAACGAAGAGTTTGTAACAGATGAAGAAATCATTGGAACGGGAGATACCGTTGCATTTATTCCACCCGTTAGTGGAGGATAAAAAAAGGTGCTGAATACACAGCACCTTTTTTATTATCTAAATTGAGCTACTTTTTCAATTGGTAAACGTACAGAAGGGTAACCGCTATTTGCTGCTTTGCCGATTGAAAGTAACATAACCGGTGCATAGCGTTCTTTGTCTAAACCGAATGCTTCGGCAATTTGATCTTTTTCATAACCGCCAATAGCATTCGTATCATAACCGTGAGCACGTGCAGCAAGCATTAACTGCATAGATACTAAACCGCCGTCAATTAATACCGTTTCTTTATTTAATTCTTCAGAAGCAGCTGCGTAGTGCGCTTTGATTTTTGGAATTTGCATATCTCTAATTTCTTGTGGCATATAGCCTAGTTCAACAGCTTTATCGTAAATTTCATCTAAATTTTCTTCGCTTTTTAAATCGCCGAATATCGCAATAACAGCTGCCGATGTTTCTACTTGTGATTGATTAAATTTAGCAAGCGGAGCTAGTGTTGCTTTTCCTTCAGGGCTATCAATTACTAGAAAGCGCCAAGGCTGTGCATTAACAGAAGATGGAGCTAGCGTCGCTTCTGTTAAAATTTCTTTCATTTCTTCACGGCTGATTTTGACAGATGGATCGTAATAACGAATAGATCTGCGCCCTGTAATAATATCTTGGAAATCATTGTTTAGTGTTTTTGTTTGTGTCATGATGAACTCTCCTTTATGTTAAAAATGTTATGACCGTTCAATGGCCGAAATGTTTACTTTTAAACGCTCAAGCATCTTGGAAAGCAGCAGCTGTTCTTCTTCGCTGAAATCTTTAAATGCTTCATCAATAAAGCGAGCTTTTTCGTTTCGAAATGCACCGATTTTTTCATGTCCGCTTTTCGTAAGCTTTACAAATGTTACGCGGTTGTCATCAGGATTTTTACGGCGTGATACAACATCTCTTTCTTCTAGCTGCTTTAAATGCCTTGTAATTGCAGCATTATCAATGTTTACTTGCTGTTGAAGCGCCTTTTGACTCATTTCACCTGTTTCATAAAGCTGATGTAAAATATCAAGACGTGATTGGCTAACACCGGTACAATGCTCAAACTTTTGATTAATTTGTTTATTAACTTCTTGCAGAGCATACAGAACATTTGCTTTTTCAGAACATGAATGTGACAAGAAAGTCGCTCCCTTTTTTCTATGATATTTATTGATGGATTAATATTTGATACATCAATGTTTGATACATCAACTAATATAAAATAAATAAAAGTGAAAGTCAAGAAAGTGAACAATCTTTTTTTTATAAATAATAAAAAGAGATTGAGATATAACGAAATCAATGCAATCTAAAGACGAACAAATCGGATAAATGAGCTCGTATGGACCGCTTGTGACACGGTAGTTGATTTTCGTGCAAGACTTCGCTTTGTCCTCCAATCAACTGCCAGAAGGAACGAAACAGATAAAATCTACGTTCATTGTAACCAAAAAAAACGAACCACTGATCAAACGGTTTGATTAGTGGTTCGTTTTTCACTTCAACTATACTATTTTTGTCTCAGCGTCTTTAAGCTGAATGATTTTTTTTACTAATTTGTTCATGCGTGTAAGGAGACAGAAACGGAATACGCTTGATAATCACATCGTGAATCCAGAATAATCGCTGGATAAGAGGAGCTGTTTTATCTGAAAGATAGATAACAAAGCAGCTGATAGCTCCCGCAATTACCATGCCTCCAAGTACATCTGCTGGATAGTGGACACCTACGTAAATGCGTGAAAGGCCCGAGATGGCAGCCCATATAAAAATGACGCTTCTCCATTTGTTTTTTCGTAACCACATGATCCAAGCAGCAGAAAAGACTAAAATCGAATGATCACTGACAAAAGATGAATTAGCCGGGTGCGGAATCAGCTTATGAACATGATGAGTCACAAACGGACGCGGGTGGTAATACACCAGGTGAATGACTTCATTGATACAAAGAGAAAGGACAATTGTAAACAACATGTATAAAGCCGTATAACGGTGATAAATTGTTCTTTCTGTTTTTCCGCTAAACCAAAGCAAAAGCAAACAAGCCATTATAAAATAAGGAACGCTATTCGTAATGATAACCATGACAGAATCCATTGCGCTGGATTTACCAGCAAACGAGTTAATCCATTGAAATACTTCGTAATTGAGGTTCATTTGTTTTCTCCTTATGCAGTACTTTTCACTCTTAGTTTAGATTGACACTCTAAAAAAACGATGAATTTCACATTAAAAATCAATTAAAATCCGAAATTCAAGGGCATTTAATGATATAAAAAGGAGAGGAAGAAACTGCTTTTAGAATAGGAGATGAAACAGTTGAAAAAGGTTTTATTTTTACCTCTTCTAAAAATGCCTTCTGGCCATCATCAAGTGGCAGAGGCGTTAATGGATATATTGGAAAGAAGAACAACAAATATTTGTTATAAAAAAATAGATTTATTAAGTTATACAAACGAACTATTAGAAAAAGTGGTTACAGGCACATATTTGAAATGGATTCGTTATGCTCCAGAAACATACAATATGGCATACAAACATCTCTTTTATGAACCGCCTGTTCATTCATTTAAATGGTATCATCACGTATTTGCAAAAAAAATGGAGCACTTAGTTAAAGAAGAAAATCCGGATTTAATTATATGCACACATGGATTTCCTTCTTATTTGCTCAGCCAATTAAAAGCAAAAGGCAAGTGCAATGTTCCTATTATAAATGTCTACACGGATTTCTTTATTAATAATTTATGGGGAAAAGAAGAGATTGACTTTCACTTTCTTCCTAGTGAAGAAGTAAAAAGAGGGCTTCGTGCTCAAAGTGAAATTCCACTTCAAAATATGATGGTCACAGGGATACCGGTACATGAAGAAATAACAAAAACAAGAACTGTTAAGCATCATGGTAACCGAAATATTTTAATTGCCGGAGGCAGCAGCGGTCTAGGCAATATTATGGATTTTTACAATGATTTAAAAGACGCGCGCCATTTTCATTACTTTGTCTTATGCGGCAAAAATCAAAAGTTATATGAAGAAATCAAAGGGTGGGAACTACAACACGTTACACCAATTCCGTACATTTCATCACGCACAGAAATGAATGAACTGTATGAGCGAGTGGATGCTATTGTAACAAAACCAGGTGGTATCACGGTCAGTGAAGCTCTTCGCAAAAATTTACCGATTTTTGTTCATTCTGCTTTACCGGGTCAAGAAGAGGTGAATTTACGCTATTTAACAGAGCGAAACTTAGTTCAAGAACTAAAGGCGGATCAATCGTTAGAAAGTCAGCTGCAGACAGTGCTGCAGGATGCTGATAAAATGAGCACATTGTATAACGCGATTGCTGCTTACCATAAAGAAATCGAAGCACAAACGCCTGAAGAACTTTTAGCAGTAGTCAATTGGATTCTAGGTGAAAAGCAAACGATTGGTCTTCATGCGTAAAACATTCATGTTTACAAACAATAAGGATAAGCTAAAGAACAAGTATGTTGAAAAAGTAGGGTTTAGATAAAAAAACAAACATCTTTTGAAAAAGGTGTTGTTTTTTTATCTAAAGAAGCTATTCTTTCACTTAAGACATGTGGTGAGAGGTGCATAATATGAAAGAGAAAATTTTAATTGTGGAAGATGAAGCGCAAATTGCGAAAGTGCTAAAGATTGAATTGGAATTTGAAGATTATGAAGTAGATGTTGAGTACGACGGGAAAGCGGGTTTAGAGACGGCAATATCCGCTCAATATGACCTCATTTTGCTCGACGTGATGCTTCCAAGTCTGAGCGGTATTGAGGTGTTAAGAAGACTTCGGAAAGCGGAAGTGTTTACGCCAGTTATTTTATTAACTGCCCGAAATACGACGTTAGATAAGGTAATGGGGTTAGACCAAGGGGCTAATGATTATGTTACAAAACCGTTTGAAATTGAAGAGCTGTTAGCACGAGTTCGCTCTTGTATTCGCTATCGTTCGCTCGTAGAAGCATCAGGAACGAAAGAAGCTGAAGCAGAGCTCTTAACGATCAATGATTTGACCATTAATCTTGAAACAAGGGAAGTCCTAAGAAACAATGAATCCATTACGTTGACACCGAAAGAGTATGATTTAGTCGTGTATTTGCTTACGAATAAAAATAAAATTGTCACGAGAGAAGGGATTCTCACAAACGTTTGGGGCTATGAATATGAAGGAGAAACAAACGTAATTGATGTGTATATTCGTCACTTAAGAAAAAAAGTAGATGAAGGTTTTTCTACTTCTCTCATTCATACGGTGCGGGGCGTAGGATATATGATGAAAGAGGAGAAACATGAAGATCACGACGAAGATTAATTTGCTGACAACAGCATGGCTAGTGGTTATTTTATTAATCATGAACATCGTTGTTTTTTTCTCCTTCACTAAATCTACGGTGAATATGGAACAGGACATTTTATTCGAAAAAGCACGCGAGATTATTCAAAAAGGTCAGCAAGATCATTCCGTGGAGCTTTCGCCAGAGTTACTAAAATTTTATTTGACCAACCATTCATTTATCCGAACAGTCTCAGAAAATTCTACGGTCATTAATCAAGTATCAAATGATCCTCATCTGGTGAAAATTAAGCCCGAATTTTCAAAGAAAAAAAAGGTGAAGCTTCGCAAAATTAGAGAAAAACAAGTATTGGTTATTCGCATGCCTGTCAAAGTCAATAATCAAGTCGTTGAAACGCTTGAGATTGGTGAGCTCCTGACTGGTTTTGAAACCCGCAAAGATATTTTGCTATCAATTTTGATTTTTTGTTCGCTTGTGTCCATTTTACTGTCGCTTTTAGGAGGAAGATGGTTATCACGCGTCATTATGCATCCTATTAAAAATATGGTCACAACGATGAAAGAGATTGAAGAGAGCGGTGTTCCTAAAAAAGTTCTCATTCAAACGGAGACGAGAGATGAACTGCAGGGTATGACCGTTACGTTTAATCATATGATTGACCGCTTGCGAGAAAATATTGAAAAGCAAAATCAGTTTGTTTCTGATGCTTCTCACGAATTAAAAACCCCTCTAACCGTTATTCGCAGTTATTCTAATTTATTAAGAAGAAGAGGGATTAAAAATGAAGAAATTACGCTGGATGCGATCGACACCATCTATGCGGAAGCAACCAAAATGCAAAAAATGATTGAAACGCTGCTTGATCTGGCAAGTGTGGAAAAAGAACAAACGCTTGATATGAAGCAAACAGATCTTGTTCTTATTTTTGAACAAATCGTTAAGCAGCTGCAACAGGTATACAAAAGAGAATTAGTTCTTCATTATGATCAAACGCCCATTATGATTCAAGTGGATGAACTGAAAATGAAGCAAGTGCTGATTATTTTGCTTGATAATGCAATTAAATACAGTACGAATAAAATTGAAGTGACCGTGGAAAAAAAGCAGGAAGATGTCATTATCAAAGTGAAAGACTATGGAATTGGTATTCCAAAAGAAGATCTTGCACATATTTTTGAACGTTTCTACCGAGTGGATAAAGCTAGAAGCAGAGCTACGGGAGGAACGGGGCTTGGACTATCGATTGCACAAACTATTGTCCGTCAGCATAAAGGCGAGATTTTTATTAAAAGTGAAGAAGAACAAGGGACGGAAGTTGTGATTCATCTTCCCGTTTCATCTATAAACTAAAAAAGCCGCCATTAGGGGGCTTTTTTATGATTATGATGCTGATTTTTGTTTTCTTACTCTTAATTTTTTTAACTCCGTTTGGAAGAATAGATACAGTGATGCAACTGTAAATACACTAAATCCAATTATCTCAAGGGGTTCTCCACCAGCTTCAAATAGCTTAACCAAACCTTCACCGCATAACTCTCCCCCAATAAAAATAAGGAAAATACCAAGCGCTTTAAAAATAATCCAAAGGTTCAGCTTAATAGCTGTTTTGAACAAAATGTATGTAATAACGACGGCCAGCAAAATGCCACTTATACTGCCGAATACAATAGAAGAGGCGTGTTGATTCACTTGTGTCAGATTAAAAATGATTAGTTCTGTTCCTTCACGAAAGACAGATAAAAAGGCTAAAACGATTAATCCCCACTTGGAAGAGCTTTTGGAAATTTTTGATGTAACTGAAGATGTCACTTCTTTGCTTCGGTGCAACCACAGAATAAAATAAGCAATAAGGCCAGCAGCTAAAAGCATCATGACTCCTTCAAAAATTTCTTCTGACTCTTCTTCTAACTCTTTCGCCTCATTAAAACCAATAAAGCCAAATACTAAGCTGAAAATAAGGCCAGCAGCAGCGCCAATAAAGACGGAATATTTTAAGTCTTTTCGGCCGATTTTTGTAACATGAGCTAAAATAATTCCAATGATAAGCGATGCTTCTAAACCTTCACGAAGCGACAAAGCCAAACTTGACCACATAAAAAGCTCCCCTTACTTTAAATGATAAATAATAATTTCTCTCTAATTTTAATGATAATGATTATCGTTGTCAATGTGATTTTTGGCTCTTTAAAAATTCTTACTTATATAAGATTTCTCCGACTAAAGTATGAAAGTATTTCATTATAAAGTCGTGCGAAACGCAAGGACAAAGCGAATAAAATAAGAGTATCAACAATCAGTGGAGGTTTTAGTATGAGTTATACTCTTTTTATAAAAGCAAATGACAGATCGGCAAGTGAAGCGGTCAGCGTAAAATTATATGATGCGTTTTTAGAAAGCTATCAACAATCGCACCAAGGTGAAGAAATAATGGAGCTAAATTTGTTCAAAGAAGAACTTCCTTATTTAGGTGCTGACATGATAAACGGTCAGTTTAAATTAGCAAGAGGGCTAGAAGTGACGGCAGCAGAAAACAAAGCAGCAGAAATTGCTAATCGTTACCTAGAACAATTTGTGAAAGCTGATAAAATTGTCATTGCCTTTCCTCTTTGGAATTTTACTGTGCCGGCCGTGCTTCATACGTACTTTGATTATTTAAATCAAGCAGGCAAAACGTTTAAGTATACGCCAGAAGGTCCTGTGGGATTACTGGGCGATAAAAAGGTGATGTTATTAAACGCGCGTGGCGGAGTATATTCAGAAGGTCCAGCAGCTGAGGTCGAAATGGCCGTTAAATATGTTAGCAGCGTACTTCAATTCTTTGGAATCACGGACGTGAACTCCGTTATTATTGAAGGACATAATCAGTTTCCGGATCGTGCTCAAGAAATTATTGAAAGTGGCTTAGAACAAGCAGCACAAGCAGCCAAAATATTTTAAATAACCGTAGTAAAAAAGGACAGGACAAAAGTATTTTAGGTGAAGGTATATCCGAACGATAAATCGTTCGGATTTTTTGCTGTATATCTTAAAAGTTAATAGGTAAAATGAATAAATAAGATAAAAGATATTCGCTTTATCTATAGGAGGAGCAGAGATGGATATTCGTCAGCTTAATTATTTTTTAGAAGTCGCTAAATTAAGGAGCTTTACTAAAGCATCTCAAAGTCTTCATATTTCACAGCCGACCTTGAGCAAAATGGTGAAAAACTTAGAAGAAGAATTGGAAGTAGAATTAATTGATCGTTCCGCAAGACAGATTGATTTAACGGATGCCGGGGAAGTTGTGTATGCGCAAGGACAAAAAGTTATGGCATCCATTGATGAGCTATC
Source organism: Priestia sp. FSL R5-0597 (assembly GCF_038006305.1). Taxonomy (NCBI): domain Bacteria; kingdom Bacillati; phylum Bacillota; class Bacilli; order Caryophanales; family Bacillaceae; genus Priestia; species Priestia sp. FSL R5-0597. Next base: position 4,793,860 of record NZ_JBBOUZ010000001.1, on the reverse strand, counting down.
GACTTATTTATATGATGTGATGAATCTGAAAAAAGGAATGATTAAAATTGGAATTCCTCCATTGATTGGAGTGCTGTTCTTTCCAAAGATTATTAAAGGGTTTCAGCAGCTCTATCCAGATATCACAATTAAACTTATTGAATACGGAGCCAATCGTGTTCAAAAAGCAGTAGAAAAAGGAGAGTTAGACCTAGGTGTAGCGGTGCTTCCAGTAAATGAACATCTTTTTGACATTAATCCTTTTATCTCAGAAAAAATGCTTTTATATGTTCACCACTCTCACCCTTTAGCCTCTAAAACTCATGTGGAAATTAATGAACTAGCCCAAGAGAAATTTATTTTGTTTAATGAAGATTTTACGCTTCACGACCGGCTTATTCAGGCGTGTCAACAAGCAGGATTTGAACCTAATGTAGCTTACGAGAGCTCTCAATGGGATTTTATCGGTGAAATGATCGCGGAAAACTTAGGTGTATCTATCTTTCCACAATCCATTGCAGCAAAAGTGGATTCTGCTATCGTAAAAGCAGTTCCTATTACTAATCCTTCAATTTCATGGGATTTAGGATTGATTTTAAAAAAAGATAAATATATTTCATATGCCTCTAAACAATTCCTCCACTATATGAATGAACAGCATTCTGTTTTATATAGATAAAATGCATATGTTGTATTGAATATATGTATTTTACGAAAGAAAGAATGTGCGCTAAAGTAGATAGTGTAGAAAACATACACGAAAACAAACATTGATTCCGCGCGGTGTCAGTAAAAAATACGGAGGCTGATTTTACATGGCACAAAATAGTTATCAAAAAGGTTTAGATAAATTAATGGAATATACGTTAACGAGTAACGATGATATTTCGACTCATTTAAAAATTACGGAAGACTTAAACGACCTAGCTCCTGACGTTGGGAAATATATTATTGAATTTGCCTATGGAGACATTTATTCACGACCAGGTTTAACGAATAAGCAGCGAGCATTAGTAACCATTTCATCACTGGTTACTCAGGGTACAGAGCCTCAGCTTGAGCTGCATTTAAACACAGGTTTAACAGCTGGACTAGAGCCGAATGAAATTGTGGAAAGCATCATTCAATTAATTCCATACACAGGTTTCCCTCGCGTGTTAAATGCTTTAAGCGTAGCTAAGAAAGTATTCGCTCAGCGTGACGTGGAAGTAGAGACAGGCGAAAAAGAGCTAGTAGAAAATAAATAATAAGCACAAAAAAGACGCTCTAAAAGAGCGTCTTTTTTTTATGCGAGCTGCTTTTGTTTGGTTTCTTTTCCTAGAAAAACAACCGAACCAACACCGATTAAAATAGCTGCACAGAAGATTGAGAACGTAACGGTTAAAGAAACACCTTGAGTTGACATATACCCAACTAACAGCGGTCCTAGAATTCCTCCAATTCGTCCAAAAGAAGCGGCCATTCCAGCTCCTGTGCCTCGAATAGATGTCGGATATTGCTCAGGTGTATACGCGTACAAAGCTCCCCAAGCGCCTAAGTTGAAGAAAGACAACAACATTCCTGCTGTTAGCAGCAGCCAAAGTGACTCCGCATTTCCGAAGATATATGCGCTGGCAGCCGTACCTAACAGATATGTGACCAATACGAATTTTCGGCCCATGCGTTCAATAAACCAAGCAGCCGTATAATAGCCAGGCAGCTGAGCTAATGTCATAATCAATACGTATTCAAAGCTTTTGATTAAGCTAAATCCTTTAATGACCATGACGCTAGGTAGCCATAAAAACATGCCGTAATATGAAAATACAACGCAAAACCACAGAACCCACAGCATAACGGTAGATTGACGATAAGGCTTAGACCACACGCTTCTTACATTGTCCGCAATAGACGGTTTCTTTTCCTTTGTCGCCTCTAAAAATTGAGGAGAATCTGGCAGTTTGATGCGCAAATAAATGGCATAAAATGCTGGTATAGCCGTTAGGATAAGAGCTAGTTGCCACCCGTAAGCTGGAATTACAAAGTAAGAAATAAGCGCTGCCAGTAGCCAGCCGAACGCCCAAAAACTTTCTAACAAGACGACCACTTTACCGCGTTTTTCCGGCGCCACGGTCTCAGACACAAGGGTAGAAGCAACAGGCAGCTCTCCTCCTAAACCCATTCCAATTAAAAATCGAAATACTAAAAAAGCAGCAAGGGTAGTAGTAAGAGCCGAAAGTCCGCTTGCCACTGAAAAAAGAACAAGAGTCACAATAAAAACGGTTTTTCGCCCAATTCGATCAGCCAGCAGCCCGAACACGAGAGCTCCAACGGCCATCCCGATCGAGTTAACGCTGCCTATCCAACTCATTTCAGTAGGGGAAAGTCCCCATTCAGCGTGAAGAGCTGCAATGATAAAAGACAAAATGCCAACATCCATTGCATCGAAGAGCCATCCTAGCCCTGCGATGCCAAGAAGCTGACGTTCTGATAATTGTTTTGTTTTCATGTCTTCCTCCTAGAAGCAAAGAATTTTGCTTTAAGTTTACACCTGTCTTGACATAATGTCACGTCTATTTTAAAGAAAAAATGCAAACGGAAAAGCTCTATACCTTAAGGTATAGAGCTAATTGTATTCTCACATTTTATCGTAAAGCATTTTTCCAGGCCATGTATACGCCATATGACCGCCATCTACCGTAATGCAGTCACCCGTTACATATGAGCTGTCATCGGATGCTAAAAATAATACGGCACCGGCTACTTCTTCTGGTTTGCCTAAACGGCCCATGGGATCGACCCATTCATATGCTTTTCTGAATTTTTTTCCTTCTTCAGCGCCTGATAAATCATCAAGAAGAGGCGTTTCAATTGTTCCAGGAGCAATTGAGTTAACGCGAATACCTTCACGAGCGTAGTCAATTGCCATGGTTCTTGTTAAGTTGGTAATAGCACCTTTCGCCGCGTTATAGCCAGAACGGTCTAAGTCTGCTGCCAGTCCGGATACGGATGAATTATTAATAATCGACCCGCCATTTTCTAACATCAGCGGAATAACGTATTTGCTTACAAGAAATGTTCCACGTAAATCTACCGACATTAAGCGATCCCAAAGTTCTACAGGGTATTCGTGAAGCTTGCCGCCTTCTGTGTCTGTCCCCGCATTATTAAAAAGAATATCCACTTTTCCAAATTTCTTTTCAATTTCCGCTGTGAACTCTTTTACTTTTTCTTCTTCAGCTACATCGATATAGTAGGCGTATGCTTCACCGCCAGCGTCTTTAATTTCTTTTGCTACTTTTTTTACCCCGTCCAAATTAATATCGGCACAAATAACAACCGCTCCTTCTTTCGCAAAGCGCTCAGCAGTTGCTTTTCCTATACCAGAGCTTGACCCTGTAATAACAGCAATTTTTGATTCTAAACGTCCCAATTGTATCCCTCCGAAAAAATAAATATATAAGTATGTATGTTCATGTACCCATCTATTATTTTGATAAAACGTCGCTAGTTTATACGTATGTGAATAGAAATAAAAAGATGCAGCAAAACAAATCCATTGTATAATGAACAGCAGTATGTCAGGAAAAATGAGGTGTTTGCATGAAAGCAATCATAAAAAGTTTTATCAATGGACTCTTAACGATTGTCCCTATTATCCTTGTTATTTATATTTTGGTAAGAGTATTTAATTTTTTAGACAGCATTTTAGGGAACGTATTGAAGCCCTATATGAAGCAGGATTATATACCTGGTATTGGAATCTTAGCAACGCTTGTCTTAATTACGTTCTTAGGGTGGTTATCTACCCGTTTTTTCGCTGGGAAAATTATTAACTTAATTGATCGATTGTTAGAAAAAATACCGCTTGTTAAAACGCTATATAGTGTCATTAAAGATACATTTCAATCTTTTCTTGGAGAGAAAAAGTCTTTTTCAAAAGTAGCTTTAGTGCCAATGCCCGGCACGTCAATGAAAGTCATAGGGTTTGTGACCTCTGAAGAAGTAGAAGAGGTTATTCACTCGTTAAAAGACCATGTCGCTGTCTATGTTCCACAAACTTTTCAAGTAGCCGGTTTTACTTTTTTGATTCCAAAAGAAGAAATTGAATGGTTAGATATTAAGCCGGAAGAAGCAATGAAGTTCGTGTTATCTGGGGGAGTATCTAGTTCAAAAGCAGAAAAATAACAGAAGGCTTGAAGCCTTCTGTTATTTTTGTTGGAGTAAAGCTGTTAAAAGATTAAGCGGTTCTTCCAACGGTTTAAGTTCCGTTAAATTTCCAACCATGCCTTTTACAATAGCAGCGGTAGGCTTATCTTTTTTTAGCTCCGTTTGTAAAATGTGAAAGCTGTCTGCGTGTTCATCAGAAATATGATCGCTGGTGTCTAGCAGATGTTTAATTGCCTCAAGAGTTTGTTTTACCTGCTCATTTTTACTTAGAAAAGTCGTTCGTTCCTTTCCGTATATATCTTCACCAAAAGAAGCGGGAATAAGGGGACGAGGTTTTCTAGCTAATAAATCTTCTACTAATACATCAACTCGTTCCATTATGTACTGCGCGACTTCTTTAAAGGTAAGCTCGTATTGATTGAAGATAATAATTTCTAAAAAGGAATGATGAATACCTTCAATCATTTTCGTTAAATCGGAGATATAAGGAGTTACGTCTTCTCCGTATACGCTAACGAGGCTTTTGCGATGAAAGTAAAACGTTTCTCGCTGCATTTTATGAACAAAGGTCTCCACTTCTTTGTTAAATGGAATCGATTTTTCACGGATTTGCATGATAATAAAATCTCTGTGCTCTGTAATAAATTCATAGAAATAGATGAGCTGATTCATATAGCGGCTGCGGGCATCGTTTACTTCCTCGTCGAGAGCATAAACAGAGCTAAAGAGCTTTTCATAGTAAAAGTTTAGAATTGATAATAAAAGTGCATCCTTAGATTTGAAGTGCAGGTAAAATGCACCTTTTGAAATGTTGCATTCATCTACAATTTCTTGCACAGAGGTAGCATTAAATCCTTTTTTTGCAAAAAGCTTAATCGAAGCTTCAATTATTCTTTTTTCTTTTTCTTTCAAGTATTCTACCTCCTTTATTAAACAATTTGACCATTCATTTCGTTAGATAATAGTATCATACACTAAAAAAGATAAAGGTATATATCAAAGTTAAGAACGGGAGTCAGTTCCTCTAAAAAAGATTTATCGTAAATATGTCTTTATTATGAACATATTAGGAGAGAGACTGCTTAGGGTTGACACTGACCGGTTAGTCATTTATATTTTAAGTTGTTGTGACCAATCAGTCAATTTTATTAGTATACATATATTTGAAGGAGGATATGCATTGGGGAAGTTTATTAAATTTTCATTGAAAAATAAATTTGCAGTATGGCTGTTAACACTCTTTGTCATTATTGCAGGGCTGTATTCAGGATTTAATATGAAGCTAGAGACTATTCCTGATATATCAACGCCTGTTGTAACAGTCAGTGCAACTTATCCGGGCGCCACTCCGGAACAAGTGGCAGACAAGGTGAGTAAGCCAATTGAACAAAAGCTTCAGGGACTGAGCGGCGTTGACACAGTTAGCTCGTCTTCTTATGAAAATATGGCTACCATTCAAGTTGAATATGGCTTTAGTAAAAATATGGAGAAGGCAGAAGACGAAGTCAGACGAGCTCTTTCAAACGTGGATCTGCCAGATGATGTAGAGGAACCAAATGTTTCAAGACAAAGCATCAGTGATTTTCCGATTATTTCATTAAGTGTTTCAGATGATAAAAAATCATTAGAAGACTTAACGAAGTATGTAAAAAATACCGTTGTTCCACAAGTTGAAAAAGTGCAAGGCATTTCTTCGGTCAGCGTTTCAGGAGAACAAGTTGAAGAAGCAGAACTTGTATTCAAACAAGACAAGCTCAAGCAGCTGGGACTCGATGAAGATACGGTGAAAAAGCTGATCCAAGCATCCGATGCAAAAGTGCCGGCTGGTACGTATACGATGGATGGATCTCAAAAATCTGTTGTGGTAGACGGAAAGATGACAACAGAAAAAGATTTGGAAAACTTAGAGATTCCAGCTGTGCCTAGTCAAGGAGCTGCTCAAGGTCAGCAACAAGGAATGAGCCAGCAGCAAACACAAGGAGCCGTGCAGCAGGCGCCGTCCGCAGCTTCGATTCCAACTGTGAAATTAAAAGAAATTGCGGATGTTAAAGTGACGGGGAAAGCAGAATCCATTTCTCGCACGAACGGAAAACCTTCAATTGCTGTACAAGTTGTCAAAGCGAAGGATGCGAACACAGTAAATGTTGTAAATGATATTAAAGAAAAAATGAATAGCCTAGAAAAGAAAAATAAAGACCTTCACGTTGACAATATTTTTGATCAAGGTAAACCGATTGAAGATTCTGTTCATACGATGCTAAATAAAGCTATTATCGGTGCGGTCTTTGCGGTTATTATTATTCTTTTATTTTTACGTGATATTCGTTCAACGATTATTGCCGTTATTTCAATTCCGCTTTCGCTATTAATCGCCATTTTGGCGCTCAAATCAATGGATATCTCTTTAAATATTATGACGCTTGGAGCGATGACTGTAGCCATCGGAAGGGTTGTAGATGATTCCATTGTCGTTATTGAAAATATTTACCGCCGCATGGCTTATCAGGAAGAAAAGCTTACAGGAAAAGATTTAATTGTCGCGGCGACGAAAGAAATGTTTGTTCCAATTTTTTCTTCTACAGTCGTAACCGTGGCCGTATTCTTACCGTTAGGTCTCGTAGAAGGACCGGTAGGAGAGCTATTCTTACCGTTTGCGTTAACGGTTGTTTTTGCACTGTTAGCATCACTGCTAGTAGCGGTAACACTCGTGCCAATGCTTGCTCATTCGTTATTTAAAACAAATGTAAAAGTCAAAGAAGAAAAGCCAAGCAAACTAGCGCACGGATATAAGCGAATTTTGAACTGGACGCTAAACCATAAGCTTATTTCCTTTGGGTTAGCCGTACTACTGTTAGTAGGAAGTTTATTTTTAGTTCCTTCTATTGGGGTTAGCTTTTTATCATCCGATCAAGAAAAAACGCTGACGCTTACGTATACACCGAAAGCCGGACAGTCTCAAAGCGACGTGGAAAAAGCAGCGAATCGCGCAGAAGCGTACTTGATGAAGCGAGATGGTGTCAAAACGGTTCAGTATTCGTTCGGTGAAGGTAACTCTTTTAATCCGGGAAGCAAAAATAACGTTTTAACATTTGTGCAATATGACGAGGATACACAAAACTTTGATAAAGAGCAGGATAAAGTATTAAAAGCTCTTAATAAACAAGCGAATCAAGGTGAATGGGGCTCCATGAATACGGCGTCTAGCGGCAGCAATAATTCATTAAACGTCCTTATTTACGGAGATAGCTTAGACGAAATCAAACCTTATGCTGACAAAGTTCAGCGCGTTTTAGAAAAGCATAAAGAACTGAAAAATGTCGATTCTACGCTTTCAGATACGTTTGATGAATATACGCTAGTACCGAACCAAAAGAAAGCCGCTGAACTCGGCTTGTCTGCTAGTCAAATCGGAATGCAAATTTCCAACCTTGGACAGCGTGAAGTATTAACAACTATCCAAAAAGACGGAAACGAAATTAACGTATACCTTCCAAAAGAAAAAGAGGATTTCTCTACTTTTGCCGAACTTTCAAGCACAAAAGTGACCTCTCAAACTGGACAGGAAGTTACATTAAATGAAGTTGTCGATATTAAAAAAGGTAAAACGTCGAATACGGTAACGCGCCGTGATAATAAAATTTATGCAGAGGTAAGTGCCGATATTAAGAGTGACGATGTAGGCGGCGTTTCTTCTAACGTTCAAAAAGAAGTGAAGAAAATTGATTTGCCAAGTGATATGGACATTAACTTTGGCGGAGCATCAGAGCAAATTAATGACTCATTTAGTCAATTAGGAATTGCCATGCTCGCAGCCATTGGTATCGTGTACTTCGTACTTGTACTGACATTTGGTGGAGGTTTAGCGCCATTTGCTATCTTATTCTCACTTCCATTTACACTCATTGGTGCGCTAGTGGCACTTTTAATCTCTGGGGAAACGATTAGTATTTCTTCGATGATTGGAGCTCTTATGTTGATTGGAATTGTGGTAACCAATGCGATTGTTCTGATTGACCGCGTGATTCATAAAGAGCAAGAGGGTCTTTCAACGCGTGAAGCTTTACTAGAAGCTGGAATGACACGTCTTCGCCCGATCTTAATGACAGCTATTGCAACGATTGGTGCACTGCTTCCATTAGCTTTTGGATTTGAAGGTGGAGGCCTTATCTCAAAAGGGCTAGGGGTTACCGTGATTGGAGGACTAACAAGTTCTACGCTGCTTACGCTCATTATCGTTCCAATTGTCTATGAGTTTTTTATGAAGTTTAAGCGCAAAAAAGTAAAAGAGTAGAAGCAAGACAAATTTCCGCTTTTGAGGTGAATAGCGATGAAGTCAATTGATAAACTAATGAAACAGCTGATTCAACAAGGAATTAAAGCAAAGAAAGTGACGATTGATAAATCAAAGCGCCAGCAGTGGATGTCCATGTCATTGCCTAAAACGGCATGGCAGCATTCAAAATAAAAAAGAGCTGACTTAGAGTCAGCTCTTTTTTTATTAACGATCTGTATCTTCAAATGATCCTTCTTGATAGGCGTCGCTTATTTGCTCATGTGTTTCTGCTAGACCTTGTGAGAGTGCATCTTGTCGGTTATAATCTTCTGTTTCGAACTGACGGTCAGCCATTTCATTTGTATCTGGCTGCTTTTTAGGCTGTTTTTTTGAATTCATTTTCACCACTCCTATTTAATAAAGTGAGACCACGGTTAGTGTGCGATGAAAGGAAATACATTATACATGAAAGAAAGAGCTTCGATTCGTCGAAGCTCTTTCTTTCATATTATTATTGTTTTTTATCTAAGAAGATTTTTTCAATATCATCAAGTACGATATTAGCTGCTAACACACCGCCTGCTGTATTCCAAGTAGCATCATCTACTTTATGAACATGATTTTCTTGAGCCACTTTTAGCTTTTTAAAGAGAGGATCGTTTATCCATTCTTTTTCAAGCTTTGTTGCTTCACCGTCTCCCGTTTCATAAGAGAAGTAAAATAGCTGATCGCCGTCCATTGCCGGAATGCGTTCTTTTGTTGCATTCATTTCAGCAAAATCATCCTTGTCTTGAGACTCAGGGCGAGCAAATCCAAGCTGATCTAAAATAACACCTGAGAATGAATCTTTATGATAGATACGAACGTCTCCAGCTGTAAAGCGTACAACTGAGATTTTTTGTTTTAACTGATCTCCAAGGCGTTTCTTTAAATCTGCTACGCGATTGTCATAGTCAGCTAATACTTCTTTACCTTTTTCTTCTTTGTTTACAGCTTTTGCATATAGCTTAAAGTTTGATTTCCAATCTCCGCGCAGCTCCTCAGAGAATACAGTCGGAGCAATTTGACTAAGCTGATCGTATACTTTTTCTTGTCGCATTTTATTTCCGATAATCAAGTCAGGCTTTAAAGCAGCGATTGCTTCTAAGCTTGGCTCGCTTTCTGTACCCACACTTTTAACGCCTTTCATCTGACCTTTAATATGGTCATACCACGGATTTCCTAACCATGATTGAACAGCGCCCACAGGCTTTACACCCATTGCAAGAAGAGCTTCAGTACCTTCGTTTGTTAAAACAACCACTCGTTTAGGCGTTCCTTTAATATCGGTTTTATCCATTGCGTGTTTTACTGTGTAAGTTTCGCCAGAACCCTCAGTTTTTTCTTTTTTATCGCTGTCAGCGCCGTTTGAATTACCGCAGGCTGCCAGCACAAGCAGTGTCATAATGGTAAGAATGGACAACAAATATGACAACTTGCCTTTAGAATATGTATTCACATCTTTTCCCCCTCGTAAGTGATAATGATTTTCATTAACAATTAAGATAATATTCTAACTTTTAAGCGGTGTCAATTAAAAATTGAAAATGATTCTCAAAATCATTGACACTTTTTTCAATGTTTCCTAAACTAAAGGTTAGATATATATAGGAATCATCTTAGAGGAGAGCAATGAAAATGATGCTACGCAGTGTTCAAATGAAAGTAATGGGGCTCATCATTGGAATCATGCTGCTTTTAATCTGTATTGGATTAAGTATCGTACTCGGATACACAGATACAAGTATCAAAACAGCATTTGAAGCTTTTCAAGCGTTTAACGGTTCGAATGAGCACATAGTTATTCAAAATATTCGATTGCCGCGCGCTATAATCGGTGCTGTGGTAGGTATTTGTTTAGGAATTGCAGGAGCAATGATGCAGGCGTTAACGAAAAACCCACTTGCTTCACCGGATATTATCGGTGTGAACGCTGGGGCCAGCTTTTTTATTGTTGTTGCAGTGATGATTTTTTCGGTCAATTCACTTCAAGCTTTTACATGGATTGCATTTGTAGGAGCGGCACTAACCGTAGTGGTTGTCTATTTTCTTGGGTCCATTGGAAAAGAAGGGCTAACGCCTATCAAACTGACGCTCGCAGGAGCGGCTATTGCAGCCTTTTTCTCTTCTTTAACACAAGGACTGCTAGCTGTGGATGAATCTTCGCTTGATCAAGTCCTCTTTTGGCTGGCAGGGTCTGTGCAAGGACGCAAGGTTGAAATGTTGTATGGCATACTGCCTTATGTAGTGCCAGCAATTATTGTTACTTTTTTTATCGCTTCAAAAATTAATATTTTAACGATTGGTGAAGACGTAGCCAAAGGATTAGGTCAAAGAACAGCTCTTGTCAAAATTATAAGCGGCATCATTATTGCGATTTTAGCGGGGGGAGCCGTTGCAGTAGCCGGTCCCATTAGCTTTGTAGGAATCATTGTTCCTCACGTTGTAAGAGCAATCGTAGGACAAGATTATCGCTGGGTATTTCCTTATAGTGCGGTTGTCGGCGGGATTTTAATTTTATTAGCTGATGTTGGCGCAAGGTACGTCATTATGCCTCAAGAAATCCCTGTTGGAGTCATGACTGCTGTTATTGGTACACCTTTCTTTATCTATATGGCAAGGAAAGGGGCGAAGACGTCATGAAAACATACTTATCTCTTCGCTTAAAGAGAATTTCATTTTTAGTTAATATAAAAGCTGCTCTAATCATTACCGGATTTTCAGCTGTCCTTGTTGCACTCTTTTTGTTAAGTGCAGGTACGGGTGACTTATTTATTAATCCATTTCGTGTAATTAAAATTTTAGCGGGTCATGGGTTGGAGTTTGAACGATTAGTTGTTACATCTTTTAGACTGCCGCGTATTATTGTTGCCATTTGTGCTGGTATTTGTCTAGCTATTGCGGGCGCTATCTTGCAGGGGCTTGTGAGAAATCCGCTTGCTTCACCAGACTTAATTGGATTAACAGGAGGAGCGTCAGTTGGTGTAGTGTTATTTTTGACACTATTTAGTGATAAAAGCAACTCGTTAACCGTAAGTATTAATTGGATGCCTGTTAGCGCATTTTTAGGTGCCGTGGCAGTGGCGCTTTTACTTTATGTGTTTGCCTGGAAAAATGGTGTCTCTCCTATTACACTAGTATTAATAGGAATTGGATTAACAGCGTTAACGAAAGCTATGACCACGCTGTTTATGATTATGGGTCCTATCTACCGCGCTAGCCAGGCAAATATTTGGATTACCGGAACGGTGTATGGTTCAAATTGGGCCAGTGTTTCCGTACTAGTTCCAGTTACTGCAGGGCTGGTTATAATTACGATTTTAATGATTCGAAATTTAAATGTTCAAGAATTAGGTGAAGAAATTGCGACTAACGTTGGAAGTCGCGTTCAAAAAAATCGATTGGCACTATTGCTGATGAGCACAGCTTTAACCGGGAGCGCCGTTGCATTTGCCGGTGGAATTAGCTTTGTAGGGTTACTTGCTCCACATATTGCCCGAAAGCTTGTAGGTTCGTCATTCGGCGCTTTAATACCGCTATCGGCACTAATCGGAGCGATTTTAATCACAGCAGCAGATTTAATTGGCCGAACATTCTTCTTGCCAATCGAAGTGCCAGCAGGTGTATTTACAGCTGCAATTGGCGCACCATACTTCATTTATTTACTATACAAACAAAGAAACGTATAGCATTCTTTGTAGAAGGAGCGATTCGCATGCATTCGTTAGAAACAAAGTCGCTAACATTATCATATGGAGAAGCGATGATTATAGATGAGCTTGACGTTACCATCCCAAAGGGTGAGATTACGGTTTTTATCGGCAGTAATGGATGCGGAAAATCTACGCTGCTGCGTTCACTGGCAAGGTTATTGAAGCCACATGCAGGCTCTATTTTACTAGAAGGTTCTAAAATTTCTTCTCTTCCTACCAAGGAAATTGCAAAGCAGCTAGCAATCCTTCCTCAAGGTCCTGTTGCACCTGAAGGTCTGACTGTGCTGCAGCTTGTTAAACAAGGGCGCTATCCGTATCAAAATTGGTTCCGCCAGTGGTCTCAAGAGGATGAAGAAAAAGTGCAAAATGCACTGGAAGCAACAGGCTTAGCAGACTTGGCAGATCGTCAAGTTGATTCGCTTTCTGGGGGACAGCGTCAGCGCGCATGGATTGCCATGACACTAGCGCAAGATACAGATATTATTTTACTTGATGAACCGACAACATATTTAGATATGACGCATCAAATTGAGATCTTGGACTTGTTGTTTGAACTGAATGAAAAAGAAAATCGTACCATCGTAATGGTGCTGCATGATTTAAACTTAGCTTGCCGCTATGCTCATCATATTGTGGCGCTTCAAGATAAAAAAATCTATGCACAGGGAAGACCAGAAGAAGTCATTAACTGCGATTTAGTACAGCGAGTCTTTAATATGAACTGTGAAGTGACGGTTGATCCGTTATTTGGAACGCCTCTTTGTATTCCTCATGGGCGCGGACGATGTATTGTGAATAAGCTGCGAGTTGAAACGCAGCATGCTCAGTAGGAATGAGCAAAGCGAGTTAGCAGAAAAATTCCGCTGTACGTTTAAAGATAACTCGCTGTACAGGTTTTCTCCTGCCAGCTGCATGGATGAAAGTAAGGTAAAGGTGCAGCTATTATGGATTCAAGAGACGATGGAGGCCGCTAGTTTGAGAGCAGCTGCTTCAATGTTAGCAAAGCGGTATAGTTTTGTTGTGGTTGCGGCTTTGTATTCATTTATTGTGTTTCAAAAAAAGATAAATGCATCGACTAAAAATGTATCTTTGCATACCGAACAAGTTGAAACGATGTGGCTTCCAAAAGTGTTTATCTCAGAAATTGAGACGACAGAAGTAACAGAGGATAATCGCGAAATTCTTCTTGATGAACTTCTTGATGAATTGTTTGCTCATCAAATTGAGCCGATGTGGTCAGTACTGCGTAAAGTGACAAAAATCTCAAAGCTGACGCTGTGGGAAAACGTAGCTGTTTATATTCACTGGCTTTATGATTTGCTTTTAGCAAACGAAGAAATAGACAATGTGAAAGTGCAAAAGAATTTACGATACGTGTTAGAAGAAGCTGAGGGACGTCACTTTGGTTCATATCATAACAATCCGCTTGCTCGGTACAGTTCACCTCCTCAATATATAGAGAAACAAAAGCAGGAGATAAGAGTACGAAAAACGTGCTGTTTGTCCTACCAAACAGGAGCCAAAGAGACTTATTGTCGAACGTGTCCGGTTATTTGTAAACCAAAGAAAGGAGTGACTGCGCATGAGTAAAACCTTTCAAGAGCAATTCGACGGTTTGATTGAAAAGTATACGGAACTAATGGTTGGAGAAAGTGATGAACAGCTGCAGGAAAAAGTGAAAATGTGGGCACTTTACAACCATATCTCAAAATCTATGCCGCCTTTAACAAAGCATTGGAATCAATTATATCCAGACGCAAAAGCGGAAATGATTGAAATTGTGAAGGAAATAAAAGAGCTGAATGAAGCGCATCGAGCGTCACAGCGAAAACCAGAATAAAAACATTCATCACGAAGCTGATGAATGTTTTTTTATCAAAAAAGCTCCAGGTAGCTTTTTGATCTAGTGTGCATATGTTAATGAAGGGTGCCTATCTATCTGGTTGAAAAAATGGTAAAATTAATGATAATTAGATAAAATTTGTTAGGTGTATGACAAGTGAAGGCGGGGGGTTGCTTTGGAACAAACGATAAGAAACTTTTTTTTATTGTTATCAAAAAGCAAAAAGTTAACAAAGCTGGCTAAGCGCTATGGTTTACGTTTTGGGGCAGCAAGGTTTGTTGCAGGGGAAACCATCGATGAAGCTGTTAGTGTGATAAAAAAGCTAAATGAACAGGGATTAAAAGTAACGATTGATTATCTCGGAGAGTTTGTGGAAAGTGAAGCTGAAGTCAATAATGCTGTGGCTCAATGCATAAAGGCCATCCATCTTATACACAAAGAAAGGTTAGATTCAGAAATTTCTTTGAAATTAACGTCTATGGGACTTGATATTTCTGAAGATCTGGCGCTTCAGCATATGCGTCATATTCTAAATGAAGCGGAAAAATATAGCGTGTTCGTGACGATTGATATGGAAGATTATAAGCGATGCAGCAAGACGATTAAGCTGTTTAAACAATTAAAAAGTGAGTATGACCACGTAGGGACGGTACTTCAGGCATACTTATATCGAACAGAAAGTGACATTCGCGAATTAGATGCTTATGCTCCTAAATTAAGGTTAGTAAAAGGAGCGTACAAAGAAGCGGCAGACGTGGCTTTTCCTGATAAAGAAGACGTAGACGAAAACTTCAAAAACATAATTGGACTTCATTTATTAAACGGTCACTACACAGCAGTTGCTACTCATGATGAACGAATCATTCAGTATACAAAAGAGTTTGTTAAAAAGCATGGAATTTCAATGAATCAGTTTGAATTCCAGATGCTATACGGTATTCGACCAGAAAGGCAGGTTCAGCTCGTAGCAGAACAATATCAAATGAGAGTGTACGTTCCTTATGGAACGGACTGGTATGGGTACTTTATGAGGCGCCTTGCAGAAAGACCTGCAAATGTCGCATTTGTCTTAAAAGGAATCGTAAAAAAATAACCATGAAATGGTCGTGATGACAGAATAAGAAATAGTCAAAAATCGAACATGATTCGATTACTCATGTTCGATTTTGAGGTTAATGTCCTTGTGTATTATGCTTTGTGTACTGCTGGTTTTGAGATGTCTTTTTGCCGCGTCCGTGCGGTTCATTAACCGGTCCAGCATTTCCTTTAACGCTTGCTGCGCTTACGCCTGCTGAAGATGGATCTTTCTTTAATTTACTCACAAAATCACCTCCTGTGTATTAAGATAACCAAACACATTAAAAATAGTTAGAGATAATATTGTGAATATATTGCGAAAATTTAAAAAATGCTTTATAGTAAAAACAGAGATTAACAGTGACTCTCTTTTTTTACACATAAAATGAATGACCGTTCATTCAATATATCAAAGGGGATGTGGGGATAATTATGAACATAAAAAAAGCCGCCGTTTTAGGTTCAGGAGTTATGGGCTCTGGAATTGCAGCTCATTTAGCGAATGTAGGAATTCCAACGCTTTTGCTAGATGTGGTTCCAGCTTCATTAACACCAGACGAGGAAAAAAAACAGCTAACGCTTGAAGATAGGCAAGTCAGAAATCGGTTGAGCACAACTGCTTTAGCTAAATTAACGAAGCAAAAACCGGCACCTTTAACGTCGAAGTCGTCACTATCGTTAATTACGCCGGGAAACCTTGAAGATCATTTACAGCAGTTAAGCGACTGCGATTGGATCATTGAAGTAGTAGTGGAACGCCTTGATATTAAACAGCAGTTGTTTGAAAAAATTGACGGCGTACGAAAAAAAGGAAGTATTGTAAGTTCAAATACTTCGGGGATATCCATTCACGAAATGGCCAAAGGACGCTCAGAAGATTTTAAAGCGCATTTCTTAGGAACGCACTTTTTTAATCCACCTCGTTATTTAAAGTTATTAGAAATTATTCCAACTCATGACACAAAATCAGAAATTGTTGAATATATGAAAACGTTTGGTGAAGATGTATTGGGTAAAGGAGTAGTTATTGCAAAAGATACGCCTAACTTTATCGCCAACCGTATCGGTACGTACGGTTTACTTGTGACCGTTCAAGAAATGTTAAAAGGTAATTACAGCGTGGGAGAAGTTGACTCTGTGACGGGTCCCTTAATTGGAAGGCCAAAAAGCGCAACGTTTCGAACGTTAGACGTAGTGGGACTAGACACATTTATTCATGTGGCCAACAATGTGTTTGACAAAGTGGAAGGCAAAGAAAAAGAGGTATTCGACGTGCCTTTATTTATGAAACAAATGCAGGAAAATGGCTGGCTGGGAAGCAAGTCGGGGCAAGGCTTCTTTTTAAAGAAAGGCAAGGAAATTTTAGAACTTGATCCTAATACACTTCAATACGTCGAAAGAAAGAAGTTAAAAACAGCTTCTACCGAATTAAGTAAGCAGGCAAAAGGGCTGCAAAACAAAATGAAAGCGCTTATATATTCTGGTGATCGTGCTGGACAGCTTCTTTGGAACATTATCAGCCCCGTTCTTGTGTATGCAGCACAGTTGAAAAATGAAATCGCCGACGATATCGTCGCCATTGATCAAGCTATGAAGTGGGGATTTGGCTGGAAAATGGGTCCTTTTGAGACGTGGGATGCAATTGGTTTAGAAAAATCAATTGAGAAGATGGAGCAGTCTGGCTTAGCCATCCCGCAGTGGGTAAAACAAATGCAGGAAAATGGATTTACAAGCTTTTATAAAGAAATGGAAGGTCAAACGCTTTACTACGAAGAGGATGAGTATAAAGCAGTAAAAGAAAATAAAAAGGTGATCCACCTGTCATCTTTACGCTCTCAAAATAATGTCATTTTAGAAAACAGCGGAGCGAGCTTAATTGATTTAGGAGATGATGTGGCATGCCTGCAGTTTACTTCTCCTAACAATGCGATTGGACTAGATATTATCAGCTTATTGAATCAGTCTCTTGAAGAAGTGAACAAGAATTATAAGGGGCTGGTCATAGGAAACCAAGGAAAAAATTTCTGCGTTGGCGCTAACTTAGCTATGATTTTGATGGAAGCACAAGATGACAATTATTTTGAAGTTGAGCTTGTCATTAAACAATTTCAACAGGCAATGATGAAGGTGAAATATAACGAAAAGCCGGTTGTTGCAGCTCCATTTGCGATGACTCTTGGAGGCGGAGCAGAAATTTGCTTACCGTCAGCTAAAATCCAAGCTTCTGCTGAAACTTACATGGGCCTTGTAGAAGTAGGAGTCGGGTTAATTCCTGGCGGAGGAGGTAACAAGGAGCTTTATATCAAACAGCTAAATGGTTTACCGAACGGTGTAACGCTCGATCTTCAGCAAATTGCCAATAAAACATTTGAAACAATTGCTACTGCAAAAGTATCTACTTCTGCTGCAGAAGCTAGGCAGCTAAACTTTTTAAACCGCCATGATACTATCAGTGTAAACGGAGATCACTTGCTGAATGATGCAAAGAACTCAGTCCTTGCTTTACACGACACGGGCTATAAACCGCCTGTAAAAACTAAAGTTCCTGTCGTTGGAGAAACAGGATATGCAACGTTGCTGCTAGGAGCTCAATCCATGAAATATTCAGGATATATATCAGAACATGATTACAAAATTGCTAGTAAGTTAGCATTTGTATTAGCTGGAGGACGCGTAGCGTTTGGTTCCGAAGTGGATGAAGAGTATTTGCTTGATTTAGAGAGAGAAGCATTTTTAAGCCTTGTTGGAGAAGCGAAGTCTCAAGAACGTATGCAGCACATGTTAGTTAAAGGAAAGCCACTGCGCAATTAAGGGGGAGAAAAAATGAGAGAAGCAGTTATTGTAGCAGGTGCTAGGACACCGGTCGGAAAAGCAAAAAAAGGTTCATTGGCAAGTGTTAGACCTGATGATTTGGGAGCTATTGCGGTTAAAGAAACTCTTCGCCGAGCAGGCGGATACGAAGGACCGATTGATGATTTAATTATTGGTTGTGCGATGCCTGAGGCAGAACAAGGTTTGAATATGGCTCGAAATATTGGCGCTCTTGCAGGTTTGCCTTATACGGTGCCAGCAATAACGATTAATCGTTATTGTTCATCAGGTTTGCAAAGTATTGCCTACGGTGCAGAACGAATTATGCTAGGGCAAGCCAAAGCAGTGTTAGCTGGAGGAGCAGAATCAATGAGTTTTGTTCCGATGTTTGGAAACGTAGCGCGTCCGAATGTTCAGCTGGTTGAAAATGCGCCGGAGTATTATATGGGCATGGGACATACAGCAGAACAAGTGGCGATGAAATACGGCATTTCACGTGAAGACCAGGATGCATTTGCCGTACGCAGCCATCAAAAAGCAGCAAAAGCACTTCAAGAAGGGAAGTTTAACGACGAAATTGTTCCCGTGGAAGTGACGCTTCGGAAAATCGATGAAAACAATAAGCTACGTGAACAAAAGCTGATGTTCTCTCAAGATGAAGGAGTTCGTCCTGGCACAACTGCGGACGTATTAGGGAAACTTCGTCCAGCCTTTTCGATTAAAGGATCCGTCACAGCTGGAAACTCTTCGCAGACAAGTGACGGAGCTGCATCCGTTTTTCTAATGGATAAAGAACAAGCTGAAGCAGAAGGCTTAAAGCCTTTGCTTAAGTTTCGCTCATTTGCAGTTGGAGGAGTTCCGCCTGAAGTAATGGGGATTGGCCCGGTAGCTGCCATCCCTAAAGCTCTTAAACTAGCAGGGCTGGAGCTTTCTGATATCGGATTGTTTGAATTAAATGAAGCATTTGCTTCTCAAGCACTTGGCGTTATTCGTGAATTAAATATTAATGAAGATAAAGTAAATGTAAACGGAGGCGCTATTGCCTTAGGTCATCCATTAGGCTGTACTGGAGCTAAGCTGACTCTTAGCTTAATGCACGAAATGCAGCGTCGAAATGAGCAGTTTGGAATTGTCACCATGTGTATTGGTGGAGGAATGGGAGCTGCTGGTGTATTTGAATTGTTAGCATAATCATTTCAAAGGGGGATATGAACATGTCAAATAAAACAAAACAAATGATTAAAGGTGGAAGTTTTTTAATTGAAGAAGGCGATGCAAGCCGCGTCTACACGCCGGAGGATTATACATCTGAACAAAAGATGATTGCCAAGACGACAGATGAATTTGTAGAAAATGAAGTCCTTCCGCAAGTGGAATATTTAGAAAAGCATGAATTTGACCGTTCTGTAAAGCTATTAAAACAAGCTGGTGAATTAGGCTTGCTTGGTGCAGATGTACCGGAAGAATACGGTGGGCTTGGTTTAGATAAGATTACCTCGGCTTTAATTGCTGAAAAAATGTCTCGAGCAGGCGGATTTTCCATCACTCATGGTGCTCATGTAGGAATTGGGTCATTGCCAATCGTCTTATTTGGAACAGAAGAGCAAAAACAAGCATATTTACCTGCTTTAGCGGTAGGGGAAAAAATAGCGGCTTATGCGCTGACTGAACCGGGTTCTGGTTCGGATGCTCTCGGTGCTCGAACAACAGCTCGCCTTAACGCAGAAGGTACACACTATGTGTTAAATGGAGAAAAGCAGTGGATTACGAATGCTGGGTTTGCTGATGTATTCGTGGTGTATGCAAAAATTGACGGCGATAAATTTTCTGCTTTTATCGTTGAGCGCGAATTTCCAGGCGTTTCGGTTGGCCCGGAAGAGAAGAAAATGGGAATCAAAAGCTCATCAACCAGAACGTTGATTCTTGAAGATGCGCTTGTTCCAAAAGAAAACGTGCTAGGTGAAATTGGAAAAGGCCATGTGATTGCCTTTAACATTTTAAATATTGGGCGCTATAAGCTTGGAGTTGGAGCAGTTGGAGCAGGGAAACGTGCGTTAGAAATTACGTCTCAATACGTTAACCAGCGTCAGCAGTTTAAAACGCCAATTGCTAAATTCTCATTAACACAAGAAAAGTTAGCCACAATGGCTTCTAAATTGTATGCAACTGAAAGCTCCGTATATCGTACGGTAGGACTTTTTGAAGACCATATGGGCCAGCTTTCAGAAGAACAGCAAAAAGACGGAAAACAAATTGCTGCTTCCATTGCTGAATATGCTATCGAATGTTCATTAAATAAAGTGTTTGCCACGGAAGCTCTTGACTACATTGTAGATGAAGGCGTGCAGCTTCATGGAGGCTACGGTTTTATGAGCGAGTATGAAATTGAGCGTCTGTATCGCGATTCTCGCATTAATCGTATTTTTGAGGGAACAAATGAGATTAACCGTCTTTTAGTACCAGGCACATATTTACGCAAAGCGTTAAAAGGAGAGCTTCCACTGCTTCAAAAAGCACAAACGCTTCAAGAAGAATTGATGATGCTTATGCCGCAGGAAGTAGGAAATGAGCCGTTAGATCAAGAAAAAATGCTTGTGCAAAACGGGAAGAAAATTGCGCTCTTGCTTTTGGGATTAGCTGCACAAAAGTATGGCAAAGAATTAGAAAAAGAACAAGAAATTCTCGTTAATATTTCCGATATGATTAGTAACGTATATGCAATGGAATCTACTGTTTTACGTACTGAAAAAGCCATTTCCAAAACAGGAGTAGATCAAAACAGCTTAAAATTAAAATACACGCAAGTATTCTGCCAAGAAGCATTTAATCGAATCGAAGCAGATGCAAAAGAAACGTTAATTGGCGTTGAACAAGGTGATACGCTTAGAGTCATGCTTTCGTCTCTTCGCAAATTAACTCGCTATACACCAATCAATGTAATTAGCGTAAAGCGCGAGGTTGCAAAAACGCTTCTAGAAGTAGAGAAGTTCACAGTTTAAGGAAAAAGGAGCTCGTTTTGCGAGCTCCTTTTTGTTTAAGAAGCCTCTATCTAGGTAAATGATAAAGGATGTGTTAAAATACGAAAAAAGCTTAAAATAAAGGGTGGTTGACGAAATGTCATTATTTTTTTATTCATATCCAAAGTGCGGTACGTGCCGAAAAGCAAAGAAGTGGCTCGATGATAACGGAGTAGCATATGAAGAAATTCATATTGTAGAAAATCCGCCAACAAAAGAGCAGCTGCAAGCTTACTATCAGAACAGCGGCCTAGAATTAAAAAAATTCTTTAATACAAGCGGTAAAAAATATCGCGAGTTAGGTCTTAAAGATAAAGTAAGCAGTGCGAGTGAAGACGAACTTCTGTCTATTCTTGCGTCAGATGGCATGTTAATTAAGCGTCCGCTGCTAACAGATGGACAAAAAGTAACGCTTGGTTTCAAAGAAGAGCAGTTTGAGGACGTGTGGAAGTAAGTTTTCAAATAGAAAATTTTTACCTTTTACGTTACACTGTTAATAGGAAGTTATTTTAGGTTGTAGAAAGTGTTCTCCACGTTGAAGGCGCTTTTTATATAAACAAATTACGATACATATTTTGGAGGGATTAAGATGAGTACACCAAAAGATTTGCGTTATTCTGAAGAGCATGAATGGGTAAAAACAGAAGGAGACGTTGTCCGCGTAGGCATTACACATTTCGCTCAAGCTGAGCTTGGAGACATCGTATTCGTTGAACTGCCAGAAGTAGGAGCAACAGTAGAAGCTGACGAGCCGTTTGGTAGCGTTGAATCAGTAAAAACAGTTTCTGAGCTTTACGCACCAATTAGCGGTGAAGTTGTAGCAGTAAACGACAACTTAGGCGATAGTCCTGAACTTGTTAATGAATCTCCATACGAAGAAGCATGGATGATTACAATCAAACCATCTGATGCTTCTCAAGTAGACAAGCTGATGACAGCAGAGCAATACGAAGAAATGACAAACGAAGGATAATATTCCTCCATAAATTGTCTTTATGAAAAGTTTTTGACTGGACACTCTATTAGTAAACAAGCTAAAGGAGTGTCTTTTTATGTTTGAAAAACAAAAAATGGACGTTACAGATCGCGTTACAGCTAAATTTCATGACGGCGGTATGAAATTATACGTTGATAAGCAGCCAATTGGTGAAGTTAGCTACGGAACAAGCGGCAATGAATACCGCTTTGAAGAAGGATATTCGCAAGAAAATAATAAGTTCTATCAATACGCGGACGTACAAAAACAAGGTGAAACGCAAAAATATACAGACTGCGATGAAGAAGCAGGATGGTGCTAAACAGTGGCAACTGCCGCTGTTTTTCTTGTTTTATAGAGATAATATGGCCTAAACTGCCTTTTAAAAGAGTTCTTTCTTGCAAATTTCTTTTAAAAAACAGGTGAACTGTGATACATTAACGAATATTGTATAGCATAAAGAAATGATGTTACTATACAACTGACGATTATGGGTGATGAAAATGGGGCTAATTGAAATTGAAAAAGTAATTATTGTCGAAGGAAAGTCAGATAAAAAGCGTATTCAAGATATCATTCGAGAACCAATTGAAATTATTTGTACAAACGGTACGATTAGTTTATCAAAGCTGGATGAAATTATTGACTGTACGTTTAACAAAGAGGTATACATACTCGTTGACTCTGATGATTCAGGGAATAAGCTGAGAAAACAATTTAAACGAGAGCTTCCGGAAGCAGAGCATCTATATATTGATAAAATGTACCGAGAAGTTGCTGCCGCCCCTAGACATCACATAGCAACAGTATTGCTGAGTGCCAATATCGATGTTAATGCAGAATTTTTAACATAAAAGGAATGAGCAACATGCAAGAATGGAGCGAAAAACAGCTGGATGATCAGTTAAAAGAAGGAGAAAGAGCCTTTATCTTTTTCCATACGCCTTTTTGCGGGACATGTCAGCTGGCAAAAAAAATGTTAACCGTGGCAGAAGCGATGCTGCCGGATGTAACCATCGGAATGAGCAATTTAAATTATATGCCTTCAAAAGCAGAATTATTTTCTATTGAAAGCGTACCTTGTTTGATTGAAGTGGAAAATGGTGAAATGGTAAAAAAACTCTACGCGTTTCATTCCATCGAGCACGTACTCGAGGAGCTTCGATAATCAAACGTTTGTTTAAAATGAAGAAGTTGAAAGAGAGCGAACCGTTGGGGCTGTTGAAATCTTGGGATATTATCCCAAGAACAAAATCTGTTGACAGCCTATCTGACACATGCTAAAATCACACTCATGAATGTTCATAAATGAATGAATATTTCCCAAAAACAAAATAATTGTTGCGAACTCTTATCAAGAGAGGTGGAGGGACTGAGCCCTGTGAAACCCGGCAACCGTCAGACTAACTGAAATGGTGCCAATTCCTGCAAAGCTATGCGCTTTGAAAGATGAGAGAAAGGATTAAATATCGAGCCTTTCTGTCATGCGCAGAGAGGCTTTTTTAATGGGGAAAATTGTTTTACGGCTTTTTCATCCTATAGGGCAACCTAACATAATTAAGTTTTTATTAAAGAAGGTGAAGAAATATGATTACATTAACAGACGTTACAAAAATTTATCAGGCCAAAAGCGGTCAAGTAACAGCTGTTGATAATGTGAATCTAACCGTTAACCAAGGTGAAATTTACGGAATTATTGGTTATAGCGGAGCGGGGAAAAGTTCTTTGATTCGCTTGCTAAACGGATTAGAAACACCAACGACAGGAACGGTCGAAGTAGCAGGTAATGATATTGGAAAAATTAAAGGCGGAAAACTCAGAAAAGCTAGACAAGAAATTAGTATGGTATTTCAGCACTTTAATATCTTGTGGTCGCGTACGGTACGAGAAAATATTGCCTTTCCGTTAGAAATAGCAGGGATTTCAAAAGAAAAAAGAATGAAACGAGTAGACGAACTTATTAAGCTAGTCGGGCTTGAAGGGCGTGAAGATGCTTATCCATCACAGCTTAGCGGGGGACAAAAGCAGCGTGTTGGGATTGCTCGAGCGCTAGCGAACAATCCAAAAGTATTGCTTTGTGATGAAGCAACATCAGCGCTTGATCCTCAAACGACAGATTCTATTTTAGATCTGTTAGTAGATATTAATGAGAAGCTAGGGTTAACCATTGTATTGATTACTCATGAAATGCACGTCATTCGTAAAATTTGTCATCGAGTAGCCGTTATGGAAAATGGGGCAGTAGTAGAAGAAGGACAAGTGCTAGAAGTATTCAGAAAACCTAAGCAGCCGATTACAAAACGATTCGTTCAACAGATTTCTGAACCAGAGGAAACGTTTGAAACGATTGAACAAGTAAAAGAGCTGTATCCAAGCGGGCAAATTATTCAGCTGACGTTTGTTGGCGGAAAAGCAGAGCAACCGCTCATTACAACGATTTTAAAACAGTTTGATGTAACGATTAATATTTTGCAAGGAAAGATTTCTCATACACAAACAGGTTCATACGGGACGTTGTTCGTTCATTTAGACGGAGAATTAACAGAAGTTGAAAAAGTCATTGCATACATTCATGAGCAGCAGGTAGAAGTGGAGGTAATGACAAATGCTTGAGAAACTATTTCCAAACGTTATTTTAGATGATTTTATTCAAGCGACAAATGAAACACTATATATGACGGCTATTTCAGTTGTAGCCACATTTGTTCTAGGTATTTTATTGGGCTTGCTTTTATTTTTAACGTCCAAAGGACAGCTTTGGCAAAACAAACCTTTATATGCCATTGTGTCGGCGGTTGTAAATATCTTTCGTTCCATTCCATTCATTATTTTAATTGTTTTACTGATTCCATTTACCAAAGCATTGGTAGGAAGTATTTTAGGCGCTAATGCAGCGTTACCGGCTTTAATTGTTGGAGCAGCACCATTTTATGCGCGTCTTGTAGAAATTGGTCTGCGTGAAATTGATAAAGGTGTTATTGAAGCTGCTAAATCAATGGGAGCCACAACAAGCACTATTATCTTTAAAGTGCTGTTACCTGAATCGCTGCCAGCTTTGATTTCCGGTTTGACAGTAACAACCATTGCGTTAGTCGGCTATACGGCAATGGCGGGTGTGATTGGAGCTGGAGGTCTTGGAAACCTTGCATATTTAGAAGGATTCCAGCGCAGTCATAATGACGTAACGCTAGCCGCTACGATCTTAATTTTGATTATTGTATTTATTATCCAACTTATTGGAGATGCGATTACTGCAAAAATTGATAAAAGATAAAGGGAGGATTATTTATTATGAAAAAATGGCTTTCAGCTTTAGCATTAACATCTGCGCTAGTAGTAGGATTAGCGGCGTGTGGATCTAACAATGGATCAAAAGATGAAAAGAAAATTGTCGTGGGTGCATCTAATACGCCTCATGCTGAAATTTTAGAACAAGCAAAACCTATTTTGGAAAAACAAGGAATTGATTTAGAGATTAAAAAATTCCAAGATTACATCTTACCGAACACAGCTCTTGCAAACAATGAAATTGATGCAAACTACTTCCAGCACGTTCCTTATATGAATTCAGTGCTAAAAGATCATAAAGGTGAAAAAGGGTATGATTTCGTAAGTGCCGGTGCCATTCACATTGAACCAATTGGTATCTACTCTAAAAAATACAAAAGCTTAAAAGATCTTCCGAAAAACGGCACAGTTATTATGCGTGATGCAGTAGCAGAGCAAGGACGTATTTTATCGATTTTTGAAAAAGCTGGCGTGATCAAATTAAAACCAGGCGTAAAGAAAACAGACGCACAAATTAAAGATATTGTAGAAAACCCTAAGAATTTAAAATTTAAAGCCGATGTTGAAGGCGGATTGTTACCTCAAATGTACAAAAACAATGAAGGTGACGCTGTTGTTATCAATGCTAACTATGCTATCGATGCTGGTTTAGATCCAGTAAAAGATCCAATCGCAGTGGAAAGCAAAGAAAACAACCCATATGCAAACATCATTACGGTTCACAAAGGTGACGAAAATAAAGATACAGTGAAAGCTTTAGTAAAAGTTCTTCACTCTAAAGAAATTCAAGACTACATTAAAGAAAAATACAAAGGCGGGGTATTGCCGGTAAATAAATAATAGAAGAAAAGCGCTTGCCCACTCTGGGCAAGTGCTTTTTTGTATGCATCAAAACGAATAACTCTTATTTTTCTCACGCATACTAACCGTGAAAACTTTACTGATGATGGGAGCTGACGTTATGCAGCAAGAAGCACGTCATTCAACTGAGCAAGCACTTCATGATTATAAAATGGGTGTTGGGAAATTTAGCGAAAAATTGCCGGAAGTAACAAAAACGTTTAATGCGTTTACTGAAGCATGTTTTGGAGAAGGTTCTCTTTCTAAAAAAGAAAAGCAGTTAATCGCGCTAGGAATCAGCGTAGTAGCTCAAGACGAGTACTGTATGATTTATCATACAAAAGGCTGCATTGATCAAGGTGCAACTGAGCAAGAAATTTTAGAAGCATGCGGAGTATCAGCGGCATTTGGCGGAGGCGCAGCGATGAGTCAGTCCGTTACGCTTGTCCAAGAGTGTGTTTCAGAACTGACTAGCCACACGCACTAAGTAAATAAAGTGGATAAAAAGCTTGTCTTAGAAGGCTCTATCGAGTCTTTTAAGGCAACTTTTTTATGAGTGGATTTAGTCTTAAAAAACGTACATAATGGTTTAAAACCTTTTGGGTCAAAAGGTTGCTATAAGTTTTCATTTGTTATAAGATTGTAATGAGAATAAAATGAGAATAATTAAAAAGATATAGGTATATCGTTTTTTACTATATACGTCTATAACTGGAGGTTTTAATATGGCAGGGTCAACTTTAACAATTAAAGATCTTCATGTTGCAATTGAAGGTAAAGAAATTTTAAAAGGTGTTAATTTAGAAGTTAAGGGCGGCGAAATCCATGCAATCATGGGACCAAACGGTACTGGTAAATCAACATTATCTTCAGCAATCATGGGACATCCTAAATACGAGGTTACACAAGGAAGCATCACGCTAGACGGCGAAGATGTACTTGAGATGGAAGTAGATGAGCGCGCTCGTGCAGGTCTATTCCTAGCGATGCAATATCCAAGTGAAATCAGCGGGGTAACAAACGCAGACTTCCTACGTTCAGCAATTAATGCTCGTCGTGAAGAAGGCGAAGAAATTTCACTAATGAAATTCATCCGTCAATTAGACAAAAACATGGATTTCTTAGAAATGGATCAAGACATGGCTCAGCGTTACCTAAACGAAGGTTTCTCTGGCGGTGAGAAGAAGCGTAACGAAATTCTTCAATTAATGATGCTTCAACCAGGAATTGCAATTTTAGATGAAATCGACTCTGGTTTAGATATCGATGCGTTAAAAGTTGTATCAAAAGGTATTAATGAACTGCGCGGCAGCGAGTTTGGTTGCTTAATGATCACTCACTACCAACGTTTATTAAACTACATTACACCAGATAAAGTTCACGTTATGATGCAAGGTCGTGTTGTAAAATCAGGCGGACCAGAATTAGCGCAGCGTCTAGAAGCAGAAGGTTATGACTGGATCAAACAAGAATTAGGTATTGAAGACGAAACTGTAGAGCAAGAAGCTTAAGAGTTAGGAGGATCTCTATGACTATTGATACGAAATTACCATTTGATCAAGAGTACATCAGCAGCTTTTCAAAAGAAGCTAATGAACCAAGTTGGCTGCTAGATCTTCGCTTACAAGCTCTTGCGAAAGCAGAAGATCTTGCACTTCCAAAGCCAGATAAAACAAACATTTCGAAATGGAACTTTACTGCTTTTGACAAGCACACTTCACAGGCAAGCACAATCTCATCTGTAGACGAGCTTCCAGAAGTGGTTAAAGCACTGATTGATACAGAAGCGGTTAAGAATCTATATGTTCAGCGTGACCAAACAGCTGCATACTCAACGTTAACAGAAGAGCTAAAATCTCAAGGCGTTATCTTCACAGATATTCAAACAGCTGCTAAAGAGCATAGCGACCTTGTTGAGAAGTACTTCATGAAAGACGGAGTTAAAGTAGATGAGCACCGTTTAACTGCATTAAACGCAGCGTTATTAAACGGGGGGGTATTTGTATACGTTCCTAAAAATGTAGAAGTACAAGAGCCTCTTCAAGCTGTATTTGTCCGTGAAGATGAAGAAGCAGCTTTATTCAACCATGTTATTGTTGTAGCTGAAGACAACAGCTCAGTAACATATGTAGAAAACTACATTGCTACTGCTGAAGAGTCACACGGTGTTGTCAATATCGTGACGGAAGTATTCGCTAACAGCAATGCAAAAGTAACGTTTGGAGCTGTTGACTACTTAGCTAAAGGTACAACTACTTATGTGAACCGCCGCGGCGTAGCGGGCAAAGATGGTCGCATTGAGTGGGCTTTAGGCTTAATGAGTGAAGGAAATACAGTTTCAGAAAATACAACGTATCTAATGGGCGACGGTTCATATGGAGATACAAAAACGGTAACAGTTGGACGTGGAGAGCAGTCTCAAAACTTAACAACAAGTATCGTACACTTCGGAAAACATTCTGAAGGCTACATTTTAAAACACGGCGTTATGAAAGAAAGCGCGTCTTCAATCTTTAACGGTATCGGTAAAATTGAACACGGTGCATCTAAATCAAACGCTGAGCAAGAATCCCGTGTGTTAATGTTAAGTGAAAAAGCACGTGGAGACGCAAACCCAATTCTTCTAATTGATGAAGATGATGTAACAGCAGGACACGCTGCATCTGTTGGACGCGTAGATCCAATTCAGCTTTACTACTTAATGAGCCGCGGTATTCCGCAAACAGAAGCAGAACGTCTAGTTATTCACGGGTTCTTAGCACCAGTGGTAAACGAGTTGCCAATCGAAACGGTTAAAAAACAATTAACGGATTTAATTGAAAGGAAAGTTCGATAATGAATATCTCTGATATTCGTAAACAATTTCCTATTTTAGACCAAGAGGTAAATGGCAGCCCACTCGTTTATTTAGACAGTGCAGCAACTTCACAAAAGCCGCTTGCTGTAATTGAAGCAATTGAGAAGTATTACAAAGAATATAACTCAAACGTACACCGAGGTGTTCACACGCTTGGTACAAGAGCAACAGACGGATACGAAGGCGCTCGTGAAAAGGTTCGTAAGTTTATTAATGCAAAATCAACGGAAGAGATTATCTTTACGCGCGGTACAACGACAGCTCTTAATACAGTAGCTGCAAGCTATGGCCGTGCGAATCTTAAACCTGGTGATGAAATTGTGATTACTTATATGGAACATCACAGTAACATCATTCCTTGGCAGCAAGTTGCCAAGGAAACAGGTGCAACGTTAAAATATATTTCATTAACAGAAGATCATGCACTTTCACTAGAAGAGGTGAAAAGCACGATTACATCTAACACAAAAATTGTATCGATTATGCAAGTATCTAACGTATTGGGTACAATTAACCCAGTAAAAGAAATTGCAGAAATTGCACACGCTAACGGTGCAGTAATGGTTGTGGATGGTGCGCAAAGTACGCCTCACATGAAGGTGGATGTACAAGATTTAGACTGTGATTTCTTTGCTTTCTCTGGACATAAAATGGGCGGACCGACTGGAATCGGCGCTCTTTATGGAAAGAAAGAGCTTCTTGAAAAAATGGAACCAATCGAGTTTGGCGGCGAAATGATTGACTTCGTAAACTTATACGAATCAACGTGGAAAGAGCTTCCTTGGAAATTTGAAGGAGGTACGCCAATCATTGCAGGTGCAATTGGTTTAGGTGCAGCGATTGATTTCTTAGAAGAAGTTGGTTTAGATAACATTCAAGCACATGAGCACAAGCTAGCGCAATATGCACTGGATCGCTTATCGCAAGT
Source organism: Priestia sp. FSL R5-0597 (assembly GCF_038006305.1). Lineage (NCBI taxonomy): Bacteria > Bacillati > Bacillota > Bacilli > Caryophanales > Bacillaceae > Priestia > Priestia sp. FSL R5-0597. Next base: position 4,764,070 of record NZ_JBBOUZ010000001.1, on the reverse strand, counting down.
AGATGGAATTACGATTTACGGACCGAAAGAGCGAGCGGGTGTTGTGACGTTTAATATTGAAGATGTGCATCCGCACGACGTTGCAACAGTAGTAGACGCTGATGGAATTGCGATTCGTGCAGGTCATCACTGTGCGCAGCCGCTGATGAAATATTTAAACGTATCGTCTACTGCACGTGCAAGCTTCTATCTGTATAACACGGAAGAAGAAGTAGATAAATTGGTGTCATCATTAATAAAAACGAAGGAGTATTTTACAAATGGCTTTTAATAATTTAGATACTCTCTATCGTCAAGTAATTATGGACCATTATAAAAACCCGCGTAATCGTGGAACATTGAATGAAGATACTGTGAACATTCATATGAATAACCCGACGTGCGGAGACCGCATTGAACTTTCTTTAAAAGTAGAGGACGGCAAAGTGGTGGATGCAAAGTTCGAAGGTGAAGGGTGTTCAATTTCAATGTCATCAGCTTCAATGATGACACAAGCAATTAAAGGTCAAGAAGTAGACAAAGCGTTTAAAATGGCCCATATCTTCTCTGACATGATGCAAGGTAAAGAGTATGATGATAGTATAGATTTAGGAGATATTGAAGCACTTCAAGGTGTAGCAAAATTTCCTGCGCGTATTAAATGTGCAACACTAGCGTGGAAAGCGATGGAAAAAGGTCTTAACGAACAAAAATAAGACCTTCATTCATTCCCAATCCTATCAAGTAGGGGGTAATAAAAGATGGCTAAAAAAATGCCAGAAATCGGCGATTATAAATATGGATTTTCCGATAAAGACGTATCAATTTTCCGCTCTAAACGCGGTTTAACAAAAGAAATCGTAGAAGAAATTTCTCGTATGAAAGAGGAACCACAATGGATGCTTGACTTCCGTTTGAAATCTCTAGAGCACTTCTACAACATGCCAATGCCACAGTGGGGCGGAGACATGGCAAGCTTAGACTTTGATGAAATTACGTACTACGTAAAACCATCTGAGAAGTCTGAACGCTCTTGGGATGAAGTTCCTGAAGAAATTAAACAAACGTTTGATAAACTTGGTATTCCTGAAGCAGAGCAAAAATATCTTGCGGGTGTATCAGCTCAGTACGAATCTGAAGTTGTTTATCACAATATGAAAGAAGATCTTGAAGCGCAAGGTATCGTATTTAAAGATACAGATACGGCGCTAAAAGAAAACGAAGATATTTTCCGCGAGCATTTTGGAAAAGTTATCCCGCCAACGGATAACAAATTCTCTGCTCTTAACTCAGCGGTTTGGTCTGGTGGATCATTCATTTACGTACCAAAAGGCGTAAAAGTAGATACACCATTACAAGCTTATTTCCGTATTAACTCTGAAAATATGGGACAGTTTGAGCGTACGTTAATTATTGCTGATGAAGGCTCACACGTCCACTATGTAGAGGGCTGTACAGCACCTGTTTATACAACAAACTCTCTTCACAGTGCCGTTGTAGAAATCATCATCAAAAAAGACGCGTATTGCCGCTATACAACAATTCAAAACTGGGCGAACAACGTATACAACCTTGTAACAAAACGTGCAGTTTGTGAAGCAAACGCAACAATGGAATGGATTGATGGAAACATCGGTTCTAAGTTAACAATGAAATATCCAGCGGTTATCTTAAAAGGCGAAGGCGCACGCGGTATGACATTATCTATTGCCCTTGCTGGTAAAGGACAGCACCAAGATGCTGGTGCAAAAATGATTCACTTAGCACCAAACACATCTTCAACGATCGTATCAAAATCAATTTCAAAACAAGGCGGTAAAGTAACATACCGCGGTATCGTACACTTTGGCCGTAAAGCAGAAGGTGCACGTGCGAACATTGAGTGTGATACGCTAATTATGGATAACCAATCAACTTCTGATACAATTCCGTACAATGAGATTTTAAATGACAACATCTCACTTGAACACGAAGCGAAAGTATCAAAAGTATCTGAAGAACAATTATTCTATCTAATGAGCCGCGGTATTTCTGAAGAAGAAGCGACAGAAATGATTGTAATGGGCTTTATTGAACCATTTACAAAAGAGCTTCCAATGGAATATGCAGTAGAGATGAACCGTCTAATCAAATTTGAAATGGAAGGTTCAATCGGTTAATAATAGATAAAAACTCGTTTGCTGTTTAAGCAAACGAGTTTTTTTGTATCGTTTGTATTAAAATAAAGAAAAGCAATCTAAGAAAATAGAGGAGGAATGGCATGATTTATATTGGAGTTACAGGCTGGGGAGATCATGATTCATTATATGAAGCGGGTGTTTCATCAAGAGACAAGCTTGCCGTATACGCAGGCCATTTTCCAATTGTTGAAGTCGATTCATCTTTTTACGCCATTCAACCTAAGTCAAATGTAGAAAAGTGGGTGAATGATACGCCGGAATCTTTTCGTTTTGTGGTAAAAGCCTATCAAGGCATGACGGGGCATATGAGAGAAGGAAATCCGTTTGATAGCAAAGAAGAAATGTTTCATGCATTTTTAGAATCAGTGAAGCCGTACGTAAGTTCAAATAAGCTTGGTATGATTTTATTTCAAATGCCGCCTTGGTTTGACTGTACAAAAGAAAACGTAGCCTATTTGAGGTATAGCCGTGAGAAGTTTGGAGATTTGCCAGTAGCGCTGGAGTTTCGAAATCAATCTTGGTTTAAACCGTTTTTCTATGATAAAACGTTAACGTTTATGGAACAAGAGAAGTGGATTCATGGTATTTGTGATGAACCGCAGGCAGGAGAAGGATCTATTCCCACTGTGATTCATGCTACAGATAAACAGAAAACACTTATACGTTTTCATGGACGAAACGTACACGGTTGGAATAAGCCCGCAGAAGGCAATTGGCGAGCGGTAAGGTTTTTGTATCGCTACAATGAAAAAGAGCTCCTAGAGTGGAAAGAACGTCTTGAAAAGCTGCAAAAACAAACGAAGGACATCTACTTATTATTTAATAATAACTCCGGCGGAGATGCTGTACATAATGCCAAACAGCTCATGAGCTTATTAAATATTGAATATGAGAATTTAGCTCCTAAGCAACTAGATTTTTTTAACGAATTTTAGCACCGAGGTCTATAAAATGTATAAGGATTACTCTAAACGTTAAATAGGTAGAAAAGTATATGTAAAACCTCACTTTTTTCTTTCAAAATCATAAATTGATTAAGAAAGGAGTGAGCTACTATGATTACCTTAGCGCCTATCGTAATTGAAGGTCATACTTTTAATGCAGTTACCGTATTGCTGCCAAAAACAACTTTGTTAACCATTTCATCAGATAAAGGCTACATTATGTGCGGAGCACTAGATGTAGGTCTATTAAATGATAAATTAGCTGATCGTCAAATAATAGCTGGAAGAGCTGTAGGTGTACGTACAATTGAGCAGCTTCTTGAAGCGCCGCTTGAATCTGTAACGCTTGAAGCTGAAAAAAGAGGGATTTTTAAAGGCACAATTGGCAAAGATGCTTTATTGAAAATGCTTTAATATAGTCGAGAATTTAAGATAAAACTTTTTAAAAGAAGCGTGAACCTCCTTATACATGCATACATATAGCTTGTAAGGGGGGATTTTTTTTGGTTAAACTTCGTCGGAAATTAACAAGAAAAGGCCCGCTTCCTTTTCGTTACGTTCTGTTGCTCACCTTTCTTTTTTTTATGCTTTCCACAGGGGTAGGATTATGGCTAATTAATAGAGGGATTGAACCAACGTTGATGAAATATGCTGAAGCACAAACAAAAGAGATTGCAACTTTAGTTATTAATAAAGCGGTGAATAAACAGGTACTCGATCAGCTCGACGTAGATGTCATTAAAGTGGAATCTACACCTAACGGTCAAGTAGCCAAAATTGACACAGCGCTTGTGAACCGAGTTAGAGCTCAAACTACGTCATTTGTCCAGGCTAACTTAAAAGAAGCAGAGAAAGGGAATTTAGATGCACTTGAACTTCCAACAGATATTCGTATTGAAAAAAATGAAAAGTTGCGGAATCAAGGAATTGTCTACCAAGTTCCGCTTGGGCAAGCGACTAATAATGCGCTGCTTGGAAATCTGGGTCCGCTAATTCCGGTTAAATTTCATGCTATTGGTGACGTTCAAACAGACGTAGTGCGAAAAATCGAGGAGTATGGAATAAATAATGCGTTTCTTGAAGTATCTATCAAAGTGAAAGTAAACATGCAAATCATTATCCCATTTGCAACTAAAAAAACAACCGTTACGGCTACAATCCCAGTCGGAGGCACCGTTATTCCTGGAAATGTTCCTGACTATTTTAACGGTGGAAACTCGTCTTCTCCGGCGATTGAACTTCCGAAGAAAAATTAACAATATTATATTAACGTGATAAAGTATTATTGAAAAAGCAGGTACGGAAGTTCAAAAAGACTTTCATACCTGCTTTTATTCATTGGTTAATTTGTCTGAATTTTCTATAAAAAATATTTTGACATACTATCTTCTCCCTTCTATAATTTGAGATAGGAAGTTATAGAAAGAATAATCTAAAAATTATAAAAATTCTCGTTGATCTGCGATAAAAAGAGAGTAGGGAGAGAACAAGAGGGGGAATTACGGTGGAAAATAGGCCGCAGTGGGGATCAAGAGCAGGGTTTATTTTAGCAGCAGCAGGTTCAGCAATTGGACTAGGGAATATATGGAGGTTTCCAGCTACTGCATATGAAAACGGAGGAGGAGCATTTTTTCTTCCCTATTTATTTGCTTTGTTGACGGCAGGGATTCCTATTTTAATCATGGAGTTTGCTATAGGTCATAAATATAAAGGTTCTTCTCCTTTATCATTAGCGAGACTAAGTCCAAAGGCTGAGTGGCTAGGCTGGTGGCAAGTAGCTATTTCCTTTTTTATTTCAGTTTACTATTCCGTTATTATCGCATGGGCGATGTCGTATTTTATCTTTTCATTTAAGTTAAGCTGGGGAAAGGATACGGAAGCGTTTTTATATGGAGATTACTTAAAGTTAGCTGAAGCACCAGGACAAACAGGAAGCATCGTATTACATGTTTTAATTCCGCTTGTACTTGTATGGATTGTGACGTTAGGTGTGTTATTAAAAGGAATCAAAAAAGGAATTGAAGCGGCAAATAAAATCTTTTTACCAACACTAATTGTTCTATTTTTAATCATTGTCATTCGAGCAGTAACATTGGACGGAGCAATGGAAGGTCTGCACGCTTTTTTTAAACCAAACTGGAGCGCAATTGGAGATGGAAAGGTTTGGATTGCAGCATATGGTCAAATTTTCTTTAGTTTATCTGTTGGTTTTGCTATTATGATCACTTATTCCAGTTACCTTCCAAAAAAATCTGATTTAACTAATAATGCGTTTATTACTGGATTCGGTAATTCCGCTTTTGAATTACTAGCAGGAATCGGTGTGTTTAGCGCACTTGGTTTTATGGCTACTCAGCAAGGTATCCCAATCGATAAGGTGGTTCAGGGAGGCGTAGGACTAGCCTTTGTTGTTTTCCCGCAAATTATTAATGAATTTCCAGCCTTTAAACAGCTGTTTGGCATGTTATTCTTTGCTTCCTTAACATTAGCAGGGTTAACGTCGCTTATTTCAATTATTGAAACATTTGTAGCAGGCATTCAAGATAAATTTACTATCTCACGTACAAAATCCGTATTAATAGGCGGAGGAATCGCTTCAATTTGCTCCCTATTATTTGCAACACAGGGCGGACTTTATTTCTTAGATGTGGTCGATTATTTCATTAATAACTTCGGAGTTGCTTTAGCAGGCTTAGTAGAAGTTGTATTAGTTGCTTGGGTATTTAAAAAGCTGAGCAGCCTTCAGCAGCATGCAAACGAAGTTTCTGATATTCGAATCGGATCATGGTGGAAGATATGTTTAGGAGTAGTTACACCGCTTGTACTTGGGTATATGATGTTTGATAACTTCCGAAAAAATATTTCGGAAAATTACGAGCAGTATGCAACGACTTTTGTAGGTCCTTTTGGTTGGGGCGTGGCAGCTCTGGCTGTTATTTTAGGAATTGCTTTTTCTTTTGCACGATGGAAAGATGGGGCGACTCGTTTGTCAGTTAAAGAGAAGGGGGTTTCTAAATAATGGATGGAAGTTCAATTACAATGATGGTTGTAGGGATGGTCATCATATGGGGCGGCTTGGCCGCGAGTATTGCTCATGCTGTGAAAAAAGCAAAAGAAAGTAAACCATCAGGGTAAAAAAACAGGAAGCATTAGCTTCCTGTTTTTTTATTTTTTCTTTAGTTCTAAACGATCATTTCTTTCCCACGTTCTTAACTGAGGATATGGGTCAAACGACCACTCATTTTTGCCGTTATCTTTATACATTCCGTAATGCAAGTGAGGAGGGAATTTCCCAGAAGTTCCAGGAGGTCCATAACCTGAACTTCCTACTCCGCCAATAAGTGTTCCTGGTTCTACAATTTGTCCTACTTTTAAATTTTTTGCAAATCCGCTTAAATGAGCTAAATAGTGATAGTTATTATGAAGGTCACGAATACCGATTCGCCAGCCTCCATATTTATTCCATCCTTTAAGCTCAATAATGCCATAGCAAGGGGATTTTACTGGAACTCCATAATCTGCAAAAATGTCTGTTCCTTCATGGATTCGTTTTCCACCCCAGCCGCGCGCATCTCCCCATGTACTGCGATAACTGTAGTTCGCACGGAGAGGGACAGGAAATGAAGAACCTTTTAAATCAATGCGACCGTAATGGCGAAAAATTTTAGCATTCCCTAAAATAATATCAACCGCTTTAGCCCGGTGATAATAGTTCCAAAGCGCAATTTTAATATAGTCTTCGGACACCCCGAACGTCCGAATATAATCTGCCATGGTAAAAAGCATATCTTCATCATTAAATTGGTCTGCTTTTTTGTCTCCGTTCCCATCTTTACCCATTCCCCCGAGAAGAGAAATAGTAAGTGGGTTTGTATCTTCCAAATTTGGATTTAAAGAACCTGACCATTTTTCTGGAGGATAATAAATGGCGATCGCACCTTTTTCTCTTGGAATATCTTTATGAGAGCGTCGAATATTTCGTTCATACTGGTCAATCCCAGCAAAGTAATACCAAGGAATTGTAGTAGCGGCTTCCATTTGGTTATACAGCTCTAATCTCTTTTGAATAAGCATTTTTTCTTGATCTGCTGAAGATTCAGCTGTTACGTGGTGCCATCCTGTGAATATAGACATGAACATAAAAAGTAAGATAATCGTTTTGCGCATCGTGTTTCCCCCTTTCTAAAAATAGTGTGTAACACTAGTTTGCAGCGAGAAAAAAGATTTCATAAATATTAATTAATGGAAATCGCTTCAAAACTTTTTAAAAGAATTTTATTCAGAAGATAAATGGAAATTATACGGACGATGAAAACGCACACATTTGGATGGAAAATAGAAGAAAACTGAGGAAAATAAAGAGCAGACAACTTGTCGAATCTCACTTTTTTATGATAAAGTGACATATAGTTATGTTTTTAATATGTAGTTAAAATTAAGCATATAGGTTATAGACATTTTCTAGATTGGTGGAGTTGATAATATGGCAACAAAAGAAGAGCATGTCCGCAAACCCGAGTGGCTGAAGATTAAGCTAAACACAAACGAAAATTACACAGGCTTAAAGAAAATGATGCGTGAAAAAAACCTTCATACAGTTTGTGAAGAAGCAAGATGTCCGAATATTCATGAGTGTTGGGCTGTTCGTCGTACGGCAACTTTTATGATTTTAGGAGAAGTATGTACACGTGCCTGTCGTTTTTGCGCGGTTAAGACAGGTTTACCAACAGAATTAGATTTAGAAGAGCCAGAACGCGTAGCAGATTCTGTTCAGCTAATGAACTTAAAACATGCGGTTATCACAGTAGTAGCTCGCGATGATTTAAAAGACGGAGGAGCAAGCGTATTAGCTGAAACAATTCGTGCGATTCGTCGTAAAAATCCATTCACAACAATTGAAGTATTGCCTTCTGATATGGGCGGTGTGGAAGAGAACTTACGTATTGTAATGGACGCACGTCCTGATATTTTAAACCATAATATTGAAACAGTACGCAGCCTTACGCCTCGTGTTCGTGCTCGTGCTAAATATGAGCGTTCTCTTGAGTTCCTTCGCCGTGCAAAAGAAATGCAGCCGGATATCCCTACAAAATCAAGTATCATGCTTGGTCTAGGAGAAACAAAAGAAGAAATTATTGAAACGATGGATGATTTGCGTGCGAACAATGTAGATATTATGACGCTAGGCCAATATCTACAGCCAACTAAAAAGCACATAAAAGTTCAGAAATATTACCATCCAAATGAGTTTGAAGAGCTAAAAGAAATTGCATTATCAAAAGGATTCAGCCATGTCGAAGCAGGTCCTCTTGTACGTTCTTCTTACCATGCAGATGAGCAAGTTAACGCTGCTGCCAAAAACAAAGCACAAGAAAGCAAATAAGGTAAAAAGAGGCTGGGACGAAAGTAGTTTAGCCGAAGTGAAAAACGAACCATTAATCAAATTGTTTGATTAGTGGTTCGTTTTTTTTGTTACGGTTAACGTAAAATTTATCTGTGTTGTTTATTCCACCATATCTTTGTCAGTCATCGGTTCATTCAATTCGTTTTTCTCTCTTCCATTTGCATCTTCTCCGCCGTTCATTTTACGCCCTTGGGGAGATTTTAGCATTTGTTGAATAACAGCATCGATTCGTTTTCTAGCATCATTTGTTTGTGTATTCATTTCACTGATATTTTCGATTTGGTCCATCTGTTTCGGATTATCTGAGACGTATACATGATAATAACGAGGGACTACAGACATAGCTGTACGTTTTACCTGATCGGCTGCGTTATTCCTGTTTTTAGCATCTGTTTTATAAGCAACAAGCACATCTTTATCCGTTACTAGCGTAGCGGCTTGTTTAATATTTGGGATAGCGGTGCTCAGTTTACTAATATTGTCAGCTGCTTCCTCTCGGTTAAATGTTCCTACTTGGTTCATATTGGAACTTTGTTCATTTGTGTTTTTAGTGTATCGGACATATCCATAATTTGTGCCGCTATTATTATTTGGATTATAATAATGATTAGGCTCGTTTACATTAATGGCATCTGGGTTGTTTGGTGATAAATTTTCATTTTCAGCTGTGTTTTTATTTTGACAGCCAATGGTTAAAATACTTGTTATTAAAGCGATTCCAAGAATAGATTTCTTCACCATTTCCACCTCCTGTAGTTAAATATCGTACGCCAGGTAAACCGGCGAACCTTCATGTGGAGCATAAAAGATCAGTAGGTATACCGATAAAACTCCTACAGGATTAGAGTGCTGCTTATACGTGAAAAATTTCATGTTAATTGATGGTTTCATCATCATAATTATGGTATGGTAAATTTTAAGAGAAGAGGTGTGAGCAATGGTCTGTATCAATAATATTTGTTATGAAGTATTAAAAGATGAGCGGGAGGCATTTAATGAAGAGGCGTTTAGAGGTCGCTTTATCGACGTGCTGAGCCGCTATGACTATATTGTGGGAGATTGGGGATACAATCAGCTTCGACTGCGAGGCTTTTTTGATGATCGTAACCAGAAGGCAACGTATGATACGAAGATTAGTACGCTTCAAGATTATTTACATGAATATTGTAATTTTGGCTGTGCGTATTTTGTCTTAAAAAAAGTCCATAAGTAAAAAAAGGCAAGCCGAAGACACTAATTGTCCTTCACGCTGCCTTTTTTTTTAGATGATTTCATATAAAAATTCGCGAAGTTCCTGACCATCTTCGCTGTTTAGTTTAAATACTTCTTCAAGATAGTGGGGTTCTTCAAGGTCATCTTGTCCAATAATGGCAAAGCGTCCTCCTTGAATATCAAGAACAACTTGTTTGCCATAATAACGGTCGGTTTGGATAATAGCTAAATCAAATCGTTGATTTTCGCCCATAAAGCTGACAAACCGGGTCTTTGTAGAGACGACATCGTCATATAGATAAAAGCGTTCGCTCATAGGTATACTCCTTTCATAGGTTGTATTTGTATCATATCAAATAAGGTCAAAAACAAAAATGAATTTATCAAATGGATAATGGGTCATGATAAAATAGAACAGGAACCCCGTTTGTTTATGAAAGAAGATTTATACAGAGCTGACAACTAGGGAGGAAATAATATGTACTTTGTAGATCGTGAAAAAATAGAAGCCACGCTTGTTTTTTTTGATGAACACGTTCGTTTGTTTGCTGAGCATTCGAGCTGGAACACAGAAATAGAGAAAAAGGCATTAGAGAGAATTGTACATCTTTTAATTGAAAACGTTTTAGATGTAGGAAATGCAATGATTGATGGTTTTATTATGAGAGACCCAGGCAGTTACGATGATATCATTGACATTTTAGTTGATGAGAAAGTGGTTAAAAAAGAGGAAGAAACACCATTAAAAGAGATTGTTCAATTGCGTAAAAGCCTTGTTCAAGAATATGTGGATGTTAATCATCAGGATATTTATCAAAAAGTGATGCAGCATAAAGACGTACTGGCAGCATTTTCAGAGCGCGTAAGGACATATCTAGAGACAGAGTTAGGACCTGTGTCTGCTTTTCGTAACTAAAGGCAAGCAATTTGTAGTTGTATAAAAAATAAGCTATGATTTCAAGTATGAGACTTGAAAGGAGATCACACAACATGAAGGAATATAAAGGATATTTGATTGATTTAGATGGAACCATGTACAAAGGAACAGAGTTAATTGCCGAGGCGCGTGATTTTGTTATTAAATTAAAGGAAAAAGGAATTCCTTATTTATTTGTAACAAACAACTCAACAAAAACGCCCGATAAAGTAGCTGAAAAGCTAGAGGCATTTGGCATTCCTGCAACAGAAGAGCAAGTTTTTACAACGAGCCAGGCAACAGCTAATTATTTGCATGAACGCAAAGCAAACGCTTCAGCTTATGTAATTGGTGGAGAAGGAATCCGACATGCGTTGCTTGAAAAAGGATTTACCATTGAAGAGGAAGATACGGATTTCGTAGTTGTTGGTTTAGATCAGGAAATTACATATGAAAAATTAGCAAAAGCATGTTTAAACGTTCGAAACGGCGCCTTTTTTGTTTCGACGAACGGAGATATTGCGATTCCTACTGAAAGAGGCTTACTGCCTGGTAATGGATCTATCACGTCCGTTATTACGGTTTCTACTCAAACAAATCCAGTATTTATTGGTAAACCAGAAAGTATTATTATGGAGCAAGCCCTTGAAGTCATCGGTACGCCAAAAGAAGAAACAATCATGATTGGTGATTACTATGATACAGATATTTTAGCAGGGATGAATGCAGGCTTAGATACATTATTAGTCCATACAGGGGTAACAACAAGAGAGTTACTAGAAGGATATGAGAAAAAGCCAACTTATACGGTAGATTCACTAAAAGAGTGGATGGAGCGAATTTAAAAAGCTGTCAATTGACAGCTTTTTTTGTTTTTAAAACCTATTCTTGACTGGCAGCCCGATGCGCTAACCGGCTAGAAGCAGCGGCAGCAATTGCGCCTACTAAATCATCTAAGAAAGTGTGGCACTCTCCAGTAGATTTATCGTTTAATCTTTCTAAAATACCCGGCTTTTGTTTATCAATATACCCGTAATTGGTAAAGCCGATTGATCCGTACACATTTACAATCGATAATGCTAAAATTTCGTCGATACCGTATAAACCTTCATCTTTCTCAAGAATATCCAACAGAGGCGGCTCAATCACTTTTTTTTCCGTGAGGACATCTAGTTGAATACCCGTTAAAATAGCATTTTGAACTTCTCGTTTAGAAATGACGCGCTCAACGTTATATAAACAGTCTTCGATTGTTAAGTTTGGGTGATACTTTTTTTGCAAGTAATAGACCAGTTCAGCAATGTCTGTAAGAGCCACGCCGCGTTCTATTAACCATTCTCTTGCTTTTTTTTCTAATTCACTTTGTGTATGTTTTTTCTCCAAGTATCATCACCTGTTTTCTATATATTTTTAAGTCTAAAGTTGTTTCATACTACTAACCCGGAGTAAATAACTATAAATGGTGTATTTCTAATCTATTCATTCCTCCGTAAATATTATGACAAGTAATGTTGTTTTCCATCATATAATTTCTTGAATGAATGAAGAGAGGGATTAAAATGATACAAACCATTTATGAGCATTACGGATTACGTCCAAATGAATTTATGCCCGTTGGTAAATTTGAAGGTTTTCAGTATCGAGATATTTTATATACAATCATTAATGTAAAGCAAATGGAACAAGACGAGTTAAATGAACTATATCAAATGAGTCAATTTCTGATGGGCCAAGGTGATCGCCATGTGGCAACATTTATGCCTAATTTAAATGGAGAAATGATTACAGAAACTGAAACTGAAAAATTTATCATTTGCCGATGTCTTGCGGAAGAGAAAAACCCCAATTTTTCACCTGGGCACGAGCTAGCTGTTTTTCATCAAAAAGGGAGGCTGTTTCCTTATGAAGTGGAAAAAGCAAACCGGCTAGGGCAATGGAAGTCCATGTGGGAGAAGCGTCTCGACCAGATGGAGCAATTTTGGTATGGAAGATTACGTGCTTTACCTAATCAAGAGATGGAAAAACGTTTTTTAGAAACTTTTCCTTATTACCTAGGATTAACGGAAAATGCTATTCAATACCTAGTAGACACGGAAATTGACGATTTGCCCCGGTCAGTTGACGCTGCGACGATTTGTCATCATCGGTTCGGCCAAAAAACATGGGGGGAAGACCACGTTTACAAGCTCCCGGCAGACTGGGTTTTCGATCACCCTAGCAGAGATATAGCTGAATATATAAGGGAACAATATTTATTAACATACGCTGTCGATGAAAGGCACATGCATCAGTTTTTAAGTGAATACGAAAAGGTAAATCCACTTTCTTCTTTTTCATGGAGACTGTTATATGCTAGACTTCTTTTTCCCGTTCATTATTTTGAGGTCATTGAAGGATACTACAGTGTACAAGATGAGCGGGAAAAACAAAAGTATTATGAGAAGCTTGAAGGAGTATTAGCTCATTCTTCTCACTACGAAGCTTTTCTGAAGCGCTTTTACCAGTCGGTAGGCATTTCAACGTCTCGTTATCACATTCCTGAATTAACATGGATTCATTAAAAAGCGATTACTATAGAATATGATAAAATAGAAAAATAGGTGTTGGATAATCCAAACCCGTTTTTCTATTTTGTTTTTGTGCATGCAGTTTAAAAAGGATAAAGAGGTGGCGTACATATGGACAAGCCGTTTGTATTTATTACGAGAAAAATACCGAATGAATTAATTGAACCTTTAAAGGCAGTAGCGAATGTGGAAATGTGGGATAAAGAAGATGAGGCAGTCCCTCATGAGCTGCTTTGTGAAAAAGCTAAGCACGCACATGCTCTATTAACAATGCTTTCAGACCGTATTGACAGTGAATTGCTTACGCAAGCTCCTCATTTAAAGCTTGTAGCTAACTTAGCGGTCGGATTCGATAATATTGACATAGAAGCGGCAACTGAACGCGGAGTTATCGTTTCTAATACACCCGATGTTTTATCTGATACAACAGCGGATTTAACGTTTGGTTTGTTAATGAGTGTAGCTAGACGTTTAGTAGAAGCTGCTGAATACGTGAAAGAAAATCAGTGGAAAAGCTGGAGCCCATTTTTGTTAGCGGGTAGAGATGTTCATCATAAAACATTAGGTATTGTTGGAATGGGGAAAATTGGAGAGACGCTTGCGAAACGTGCTACAGGTTTTGATATGGAAATCTTGTATCACAATCGGAGCCGCAACCTCCAAGCAGAACAAAAGCTCGATGCAGTTTACTGTGAGTTAAATGAGCTGCTTGAGCGATCTGATTTTATTGTTTGTTTGACACCGTTAACGGACGAAACCAAACATTTATTTAATGCTGAAGCATTTAAACAGATGAAAACAACAGCGATTTTTATTAATGCTTCAAGAGGAGCAGTGGTTGATGAGCAAGCACTGTTACATGCAATTCAATCAGGTGAAATTGCCGGAGCTGGCTTGGATGTATTCGATCAAGAGCCTATTTCTGCTTCTCACCCTCTTCTTCAATTGCCTAATGTTGTAGCGCTTCCTCACATCGGCAGTGCGAGTATCGAAACGCGCACGGAAATGATTTCTTTATGCGTAAAAAACATTAAAGCAGTGCTCACAAACGAGTCTCCTATTACAATTGTAAATAAAGAAGCGTTTGCGAAAAAATCATAATGGAAAAAGGCAATTTCATTTCAGTGAAATTGTCTTTTTTTTATTAAAAAACAGTGGTAGCCATGTTATGATAATAAAATGAAATATTTTAAAAATTTACATTTATCTTTATATACCAATTTTTTTAACAAGTTTACGAGAAAAGATGGCCAGTAAACCTTGTAAAAAAGAAAAATAAGGTCTATAATGTCCTCTATAAGAGAACAAATGTATACGTAGAAAGAACATAGAGGTGAGGAATATGACAAAAAGTATTTCAGTAGGATTATTAGGGTTAGGAACGGTAGGAAGCGGAGTAGTCAAAATTATTGAAAATCATCAGGATAAATTAAGTCATCAAGTCGGATGTCCTGTAGAAGTTAAAAAAGTAGTAGTTAAAGATATTGATAAGAAACGTGACGTGGAGATCAGTGAAGATAAATTAACAACGAATGTTGAAGACGTTTTACATAACGCGGAGATTGACGTTGTCATTGAAGTAATGGGTGGCGTTGAAGAAACAAGAGACTATATCTTAACAGCCCTTCGTAATAAAAAGCATGTGGTAACGGCAAACAAAGATTTAATGGCGGTTTACGGCTCAGAATTGTTAACAGTAGCTTCTGAAAATAATTGTGATTTATTTTATGAAGCAAGTGTAGCTGGCGGTATTCCAATCCTTCGCGGATTAGCAGATGGGTTAGCATCTGATCGTATTACGAAGATGATGGGAATTGTCAATGGAACAACAAACTTCATTTTAACGAAAATGACAAAAGAAGGAAGCGCCTATGATGAAGTGTTAAAAGAAGCGCAGGATTTAGGATATGCTGAAGCGGATCCAACTTCTGACGTAGGTGGTTTAGATGCTGCTCGTAAAATGGCAATCTTGGCTACACTAGGGTTTTCAATGAAAATTGATTTGGATGATGTTCGTGTTCAAGGTATTACAGAAGTAACGGAAGAAGACTTGCAATATAGTAAACAACTAGGTTATACGATGAAACTGATTGGATATGCACATCGTGACGGTGACAATGTAGAAGTGAGTGTTCAGCCAACTCTTTTAGCAGATACACATCCCCTTGCTTCAGTAAGCGATGAGTACAATGCTGTGTATGTATACGGAGAAGCTGTCGGAGAGACGATGTTTTATGGACCGGGGGCAGGAAGCCTGCCAACTGCCACTGCTGTCGTATCCGATTTAGTAGGCGTTATGAAAAACATGCGTTTAGGTGTAAATGGTAAAAGTGCGGTAACACCTCAGTATCCAAAACAGTTAAAAGCAGAAGATGAAATGTTTTCAAAACATTTCTTACGTATTCACGTTAAAGATCAAGTTGGCGCATTTGCAAAATTAACAACACTGTTTTCAGAGCGTGGCGTGAGCTTCGAAAAAATTATCCAACTTCCTGTGAAAGGAAGCGAATTAGCTGAGATTGTTGTTGTTACACACAAAACGTCTCAAAAAGATTATGAGGAAATCCTTCAGCAGCTTCGGGATTTACCAATTGTAGAAAATGTAAAAAGCAGTTACCGCGTAGAGGGAGTTGGCACAGTATGATGTGGAAAGGTCTATTAGCTGAATATAAAGAATTTTTACCTGTAACAGAGAAAACACCTATGCTTACGCTACATGAAGGAAATACGCCTTTAATTCATCTTGCTCATTTATCAAAAGAGCTAGGCATTGATTTACATGTGAAAGTAGAAGGGTTAAATCCAACGGGGTCATTTAAAGACCGCGGAATGGTAATGGCTGTAGCAAAAGCAAAAGAAGAAGGAAGCAATACGGTTATTTGTGCATCTACAGGTAACACATCCGCAGCTGCCGCAGCTTATGCATCACGCGCTGGCATGCGCTGTATCGTTGTTATTCCAAATGGGAAAATTGCGATGGGGAAATTAGCTCAAGCTGTTATGTATGGTGCAGAAATTGTAGCAATTGAAGGAAACTTTGACCAAGCGCTTTCTATGGTTCGTAAGCTAAGTGAAACATCACCGGTTGCACTTGTAAACTCTGTGAACCCATACCGTATTGAAGGGCAAAAAACAGCTTCTTTCGAGATTTGTGAACAGCTTGGAAAAGCGCCGGACGTTTTAGCTATCCCAGTGGGGAATGCAGGGAATATTACAGCTTACTGGAAAGGATTCAAAGAATACAGTGAGCGTCACCAAACGTCTCTTCCTCACATGCATGGTTTTGAAGCAGAGGGTGCAGCGGCGATCGTGCGTAATCAAATTATCGAAAATCCAGAAACAATTGCAACGGCTATTCGAATCGGAAATCCAGCAAGCTGGGATTATGCTGTAAACGCAGCAAAAGAATCAAACGGAAAAATTGATGAAGTGACAGATGAACAAATCTTAGAAGCATATCGTACAATTGCACGCAAAGAAGGCGTATTTGCAGAGCCAGGTTCTTGCGCTTCAATTGCTGGTGTGTTTAAAGATGTAGCTTCTGGTAAAATTGCAAAAGGTTCAACGGTTGTAGCTGTACTAACAGGTAATGGATTAAAAGATCCAAATGTAGCAATCGATGCTCATAACGTAAAGCCAGTGGTTTTACCAAATGATGAAGAAAAGGTATTTGAGTATATCCAAGGTGTCGTTGCTTCATGCTAGAAAATGAGCGTTTTGTCATTACGGTCCCAGCTAGCTCTGCTAATTTAGGGCCAGGATTTGATTCCATTGGAGTGGCTTTATCCCGCTACTTAAGATTAACAGTAGAGCGTCATGACGAATGGGTTTTTATCCCTGAAACGAAAGAAGTGCAAAGTATTCCTACAGGTACAGATAACTTAATGTATGAAGTGGCACAAGACGTGGCTCGTCAATTTAACATTGATCTTCCAAGTGCGAAGGTCAATGTTTGGAGCAACATTCCATTAGCAAGGGGACTTGGAAGCAGTGCATCGGCTATCGTAGCTGGAATCGAGCTGGCCAATGTACTATGTGACTTGCGTTTATCAAAAAGAGAAAAGCTTCGCATCAGCAGCTTAATGGAAGGACATCCCGATAACGTCAGCCCGTCTATTTACGGCGGCATCGTTGTTGGTTACCATCATGAAAAGGAAACATATATTGCTCAAATACCTGAATTTGATGTCGATATTGTGATGGCTATTCCAGAATATGAATTAAAAACAACGGATGCCCGTGATGTGCTGCCTTCCGATATTAATTATCGCCATGCAGTAGAAGCTGGAGCAATAGGCAACATGCTAGTAGCAGCCTTGTTAAATAAAGATTTGCCTCTGGTAGGCGAATTTATGGAGAAAGATTTATATCACGAACCATATCGCATGAGACTCGTGCCAGAACTTTCTCTTGTGCGAAAAGAAGCAAAAGCTCTCGGCGCATACGGTGTGTCACTAAGCGGAGCCGGTCCGAGTGTATTATGTTTAGCACCAAAAGGAAAAGGAAAAGCGATTGCTGAACATATGTATGCTTTACTGCCGAACTGTGAAATAGATGTTTTACAAATTGACCGCAAAGGTGTATTTGTAGAAGCTGAAGTCACAACGAGCTAATAAAAAAATCCTCATTCATTTGAATGAGGATTTTTCATTTGCAAGCCCCAATAAAATGGGAGGTTGCTTTTATAATAAAATCAAAGAGATTAGAATACTTGTTCTACTTCAACTACACCAGGTACTTCTTCTAAAAGGGCACGTTCGATACCAGCTTTTAGCGTAATTGTTGAACTTGGGCAGCTTCCGCAAGCGCCTAAAAGACGTAATTTTACAATACCATCCTCTACGTCTACTAGCTCACAGTCTCCACCGTCGCGAAGTAAAAACGGACGAAGTTTTTCTAATACTTCTTGAACTTGCTCGTGCATTTCTGACATAACTATCGACTCCTTTCTTCTACTCTTATTATAAACGGTCTTTCATGAAAAATCTATTGGAGTATACATCGTAATGTTACCTTAAAAGAAAAAGATGTGCAATGAATCAGTTTTGTGTAAAATAGTATTCATAATGAAGTAAAAGTGTGAATAATCGTACAGTTTATATGTAAAGATTCAAGGGGGATGTGCTATGCAGTCAACTGAGGTAGAAGTGTGTATTTATGGAGCTGAAATTGTTTGTGCAAGCTGTGTTAACCTGCCGTCTTCAAAAGACACCTATGATTGGCTAGAGGCAGCTATTTCTCGTAAATATCCGAACCAACCGTTTGCTATCACGTATGTAGATATAAACGAGCCGCATACGGATCCGGAAAAAGCAGCTTTTGCCAAGCGTGTAATTGAAGAAGATTTATTCTATCCTGTAGTGGTCATTAATGGAGAGGTTGTTGGGGAAGGCAATCCGAAATTAAAGCGCGTATTTGAGGAAATGGAGAAGTATGGTTTCCGCGCATCATAACGAAAAAAGCCGTTAGATTGTCAGTCATCTAACGGCTTTTGTTTTATCCACTGTGGTGTTTATACATCCAAAGAATACCTGATTTCAATAATCGAGCTACGCGTCCTGTAATCGGACGTTCGGCAACTAAGCCAAACCCATGCTTTTTGCCTAATGAACCAAGTATGCCTTTTAATTTAATAGTTGGCAATTCATCAGGAAGCGCTTCGCCTTTCCAGCGGTGAAGAAGCACTTGCACAATTTGTTCAGCCTGACCTTCTGCAAGCTGAGCACTTGGGGCGTGCGGTAGGCTTGCACAGTCACCCAAAATGTAGACATTTTCATCGTCAGGCAAGTTATGGTATTTTGTCAATACGACGCGTCCTTGAGGATCTTTTTCCACGTCTAAATCGCGTACCACTTTATTTGGCTGAATGCCTGCTGTCCACACGATTGCATCGCTTTGAACGGGCTCATCATGATTATAAAGAATGTTCGGTTCTACTTTTGTAATATTAGCACTATTTACAATTTCGACACCGTTTGAAGTAAACCAAGTTTGAACGTAATTGCTTAAACGTTCTGGGAAAGCAGATAAAATTAATTTACCGCGGTCAAATAAGATGATTTTTAAATCCGGGCGGCTTTCTCTTAGCTCACTTGCCAGTTCTACTCCGCTTAATCCAGCTCCGACAATTGAAACAGTAGCGTGGGCCGGTAAGTTGTTTAATGTCTGATAAGTTGCTCGTGAAGCATCAATGGATTGAATGCTGTATGTATGTTCAAGAGCTCCGGGAACTCCATGATATTTATCTTCGCATCCGAGTCCTACAATCAGGTCATCGTAAGCGATCATTTGATCATCCACATAGACGCATTTCTCTTTCAGGTCTATTCGTTTTACACAGCCGTAGCGGATTTTTAAGCGAGGGTGTTCAGGAAAAGCAACACGGACATGTTGATCAGAGATTGTTCCAGCTGCAAGTGCATAGAATTCAGTTTTTAGTGAGTGATAAGGTGCTTTGTCAATAAGCGTTACTTCTACATCGTTAGGCAATTGATTCGGAAAAAGGCGCTGCAAAATGCGCATACCACCGTATCCGCCGCCCAGTATGACAAGGTTCTTCATGTGAATTTCCCCTTTAGCTTCATGCATTTTTGTTTTCTCTCTATTATTCTTGCTTTTAAGAATAGGAGGGTACAAATTACCGTTAATAAGGATGGTTGCCAAAAAGATATGAAAGGCTATATAAGATAACATATTTTACTTAAATAATAATTTAATATAACCTCGTTTGGTTTTCTATACATAAAAGTATAACTAAATTAATAAAAAACCACAATATGTTTCAACATAATTTCAAGCTATCCACGTAATAAAGCTTATTTATGCGTTTTTGAAAAAAGTCTATAAATCTAAAAAGCGCGCGCGAAATGAACGTGAATTTCTAAAGTTGACGTTGAAAATGAAAGGAGATAGGATAAACTAATAGTAGAGAGGTGAAAAAACGTGATACAGCCAATTATTGAATTTTGCGTTAGCAATTTAGCCAGCGGTTCTCAAGCAGCTTTAGAAAAGCTTGAAAAAGATCCAAATCTAGATATTATTGAATACGGATGTTTAGGTTATTGCGGGAAATGTTCACAATCTTTATTTGCCTTGGTAAATGGAGAGATTGTTACGGCGGAAACACCTGAACAGTTAGTAGATAATATCTACATTCATTTAGAAGAAAACCCAATGTTTTAAACTATCCCCGCTGTCGTATCTCTTTTTAGCAGGAGAGGGACATGAGGCTAATAGAATAGATGATGTAAGCACGGCTAGTCTTGCCGTGCTTTTTTATGCGTTTTTGCGCAAATATATGCGCTTTAACCATCCTCTTTGTAATCATAAAGCTTCTTTTGATTTTTAATACTCTAAAGGAGGACAAAATAAAAAACTCCTTAATCTTTATGATTAAGGAGCTAAAAAAACGGGGGATGATATTATTGTGTACAAAAGAGAATCACTTTATACTAGAGCTACATAAAAAAATAATGGGTGATAATATGAAAAAATTTCAGTTTACAAAAATGCATGCACTTGGCAACAACTATATCTACGTGAATATGTTTGAAGAACATATAGAAGAGCAAGAGTTAGCACCGCTTGCTGTAAAAGTCTCAAATGTTTATACGGGAATCGGATCGGATGGAATGATTCTTATTTGTCCATCTGAACGCGCAGATGTGAAAATGCGCGTATTTAATAATGACGGCTCGGAAGCAAAAAACTGCGGAAACGGTTTAAGATGTGTAGCTAAATATGCATACGAACATAATTTAGTAACAAGCGAAAGGTTTTTTATCGAAACGCTTTCTGGAGTTGTAGAAGCAACGGTACATCCGCAGGGAAATGAAGTTCCAGAAGTAACAATCGATATGGGAGAGCCTATTTTAGCTAGAGAACAAATTCCAATGACGGGAGCAAGCCAATACCAAGTTGTTGATGAAGAGATGGAATTTGGAAAAGAACGGTTAAAAGGGACGGCTGTATCAATGGGAAATCCTCACGTCGTCTTTTATGTAAATGATATTGAACAAGCGCCTCTTACTACACTAGGTCCGGTAGTTGAAAAAGATGCGCGTTTTCCAGAAGGAGTGAACGTTGAATTTGTCGAGGTAGTGAACGAAAGAGAGCTGAACTTTCGCGTATGGGAAAGAGGTTCGGGTATCACTCAAGCATGCGGGACAGGAGCATGCGCTGCTGTTGTTTCTTCTGTGTTAAATGAGAAGACGAAAAAAGATGTGCCTACTGTTGTACACCTCGCTGGAGGAGATTTAACGATTGTTTGGCAAAATAAAGGCAATGTGTTAATGACAGGTCCAGCCAATGTGATTTGCGACGGCACGTATTATTATTAAAAATGAAGAAGCAGACGATTTGTCGTCACAGACATTTCGTCGTATACTAAACAAAAAAGGAGGTCTGTTTAAAAATGAGTCAAGATATCCTAACAATTACAGAAGCTGCAAGCTTTCAAATAAAAGATATGATGAAAGAACATGAAGAAGAAAATGCTTATTTACGTGTTACTGTAAACGGAGGAGGCTGCTCAGGTCTTTCTTACGGCATGGGTTTTGCACACGAAGTAAATGAAAACGATACGCTGTTTGAACAACATGGCATTAAGATTCTTGTAGATAGCGAAAGTGCTCCAATTTTAAAAGATGTAAAAATTGATTACAAGCAATCTATGCTAGGCGGAGGGTTTACAATTGATAACCCGAACGCCATTGCAGCATGCGGCTGCGGCTCTTCTTTCCGTACAGCAAGCAACGCAGGTGCTCCTGAAGAGTGCTAAGTATATTTTTATAAAAAAGCTTTCTTCACCTCATCTGGTGAAGAAAGCTTTTTTAGTGAGAAATTTTTGTATGTTACATCATCTACCAAACTTATTGACCGAATAATCAGTCTTTTTTATACTCAATAAAAAAGAGGAGATGAACGGATTTGATAGATGCGACTCGTTACGACGCAGAACAAGTAGGAGGTTATGGCAGTTTTCGTAAAAAAAATACCCTGCCTATTCTATGGAAGGGGTTTATAAACTGGTTAAAACTTGAAAATAGGAAAATGGAGTCTAAGGATGCAAAAAGTATTCACTTCAGTGAATCGCATTTATTTGTTCAACATTTGCCTTTTTCCTCAGGTGAAGTCTGTCATCAAAACTCGTCCTCTGCGCCTCTTAACCATTCTGAACCTTACATTCGCTATTATGAAAATGCTAATGCATCTCTGGCCGAAAGCTATGGAGCAGTGGAAGGAGAGCATATTCTGCTGATTGAACGTATTGTCGGTCAATCAGAGGTAGTAAAATATTTAAGCAAGCTCGAAGGGTTGAAGGCCTACAGAATGAGCGTAACTAGTCAAGAAGGAAACCATTCCTTTTATGAAATCTGTTTAATAAGCAGTGATGCAGAAATGATGAGTGAAATCATTCATCGAATGGTTACACCAATCCAGCAATGAAAAAAAGCAGGCGAGAGCCTGCTTTTTTTATGAGAACATTGACGTACTGTGCATAGGCTGTAAGCGAGCCTTTGGGTCAATGTATGCTTTAGCGTTATTAACGGCAGTCGGACCTTCGCCAAATCCTGCCACGATGAGTTTTACTTTTCCATCATATGTGCAGACATCACCTGCTGCATAGATGCCAGGAATATTTGTTTCTTGCTTTGAATTAACAACAATTGCATTTTTCTCTAAATCTAAGTCCCATTCTTTAATTGGACCTAGAGAAGAAACAAATCCAAAGTTTACAATAACATCATCTACGTCTACTACTGTCTTTTCTTCACCTTTTGTATTTTCTAACACAACTTGTGTAATACGGTCATCTCCAATAAATTCAACCGGTACATATGGTGTTTTAATATCAACTGATGAATTATGCAAGTTTTCTACGCTATGTTCATGAGCGCGGAACTTGTCTCGGCGATGCGTTAACGTTACTTTTTCTGCGATCGGCTCTAACATAAGAGACCAGTCTACAGCAGAATCCCCACCCCCGCATACTAATACTTTGCGGCCTTTGAATTTATTCATATCATCCACAAAATAGTGAAGGTTCGTTTGCTCGAACTGTTCTGCGTTTTCTAGCTCAATTTTACGGGGCTTAAATGCACCGTTTCCAGCCGTAATAATAATTGTTTTTGAATAGTGGACTTCAGAATTAGTAGTTAATCGGAATACACCGTCCGCTTGTTTTTCTACCTTTTCTACTGCTTGCTCTAGTGCAACTGCAGGTTTAAATTGATCCATTTGCTCTTTTAGGTTATTGACTAATTCTTGAGCACGTACTTTTGGAAACCCAGCTACGTCATAAATATATTTTTCAGGATATAAAGCAGAAAGCTGTCCACCGAGCTGTGGTAAGCTTTCAATAATTTTTACGCTCGCCTGACGCATACCGCCATAAAATGCTGTAAATAAGCCTGTAGGGCCGCCTCCGATGATGGTAATATCGTATACTTGTTTATCTTCTTTCATTTATAATCACCTCTAGATTGTTCTGTGCCAATGCATATTCTACTTTATGATAGCATAGTAAATTATAAAATATCATTAAAACACGCTGGAATGTTTGAGAAACTTTCTCAACTTAAAGATCAGTATTTGCAATCATTAACATAACCACACGTTTTGGTCAAATATAAAACTGGGTATACAGGAAAGTAATTGAAAATTTAAAAGCTTGTAAATACAAAGTGAAGGGTTGAAAAACCGATGAAAAAAGCATAAGATGTTGGTGTAAATCAAGCTAGGACTTATGCTTACATTTTTTTGAAAAAGAAAAAATGTATTTTTTTAAAAAAGAACGTGAAGTGATTCACATTATTTTTCGTATATGAATAATAAATGGATAGCGATGATCGTTCTTGCTCAAACTAACATAAAAAAGCAAACCAAATAAAATTGCTCTTATCATTATATTTGTAAGACATACTTGTGACTATAACTAAAAAAGGTGGATGACATTCCTATGAAAAAGCCTAAAATCGTCATTTTGGGTGCCGGGTATGGCGGCATTATGACAATTGTTAATTTACAAAAGAAACTGGGTGCTAGTGATGCGGAAATTGTTTTGGTAAATAAAAACGATTACCATTACGAAACGACATGGCTTCATGAAGTATCGGCAGGTACAATTCATCAAGATCGCTCTCGTGTTCCTGTTAAAAATTTAATTAACACGAATAAGGTTACATTTATTAAAGACACGGTCGTAGATATTAAGTTAGATGAAAAGCGTGTTCTTCTTGAAAACAGTGAGCTAACGTACGATTATTTAGTTGTTGCTTTAGGGTATGAAGCAGAAACTTTCGGAATTAAAGGTTTAAAAGAACATGCATTTACCATTACGAGCATTAATGCAGCACGTCAAATTCGTGAGCATATTGATTATGTGTTTGCGACGTACAACAATGAAGTGGAAAAAAGAGACGAACTTCTGACAATCATTGTTGGAGGTGCTGGCTTTACCGGCATTGAATTTGTGGGAGAATTAGCAAATCGAGTCCCTCAGCTTTGCAAAGAGTTTGATATCCCGCGTGAAAAAGTACGCGTTATTTGTGTAGAAGCAGCGCCTACGGCCTTGCCAGGTTTTGATCCGGAACTTGTAGAATATGCGGTAACACAGCTAGAACGAAAAGGAATCGAGTTCAAGATCGGAACAGCGATTAAAGAGTGTACAGAAGAAGGAATTATTGTATCAAAAGATGACCAAGTGGAAGAAATCAAATCAGCAACAGTTGTATGGGCTGCAGGTGTTCGAGGCAGTCATTTAATTGAAAAAGCTGGATTTGAGAACATGCGCGGACGTGTAAAAGTAAGCAATAGCTTGCTGGCACCAGGGCATGAAGATGTGTTTGTTATTGGAGATTGTTCACTAATGATTAACCCAGAAACAGAACGTCCTTATCCGCCAACAGCTCAAATTGCTATGCAACAAGGCGGTACCTGCGCTGAAAATATTAGCCGTTTGATGAAAGGGCAAAAAGAATTAAGCGAGTTCAAACCAGATATTAAAGGAACGGTATGTTCGTTAGGGCATGATGACGCAATTGGCGTTGTATACGGTCGAAAACTATTTGGTTCAAGCGCATCTTTTATGAAAAAAGTTGTTGATAATCGCTCGCTTTTCCTTCAAGGCGGAGCAGGTCTTGTATTGAAAAAGGGAAAATTTAATTTCTTTTAAAACAAAAAGCAAAAGGTCTTCAAACCTTTTGCTTTTTTTGGTATTAACTTACTTTTCTGTGATTGACGCCTTGATTACTCTTAAGTAAACTGAAAGTATAAAGAGTAACGGAGGCGAAAAGCAATGGAAATGAGTGTGCCTGTCCTAATTATCTCCATCTTGTTGTTTTTTGTGTTGTTTTTTGGAATCGGTTTCTTGTTGAATATGCTGCTTCGCATGTCTTGGATTATGGCCATTATTTATCCCGTAATTTTTATTCTTATTATTGATGATGTAAGAGCGGTTGATTACATTCAGCATCCCGCTCACTCCTTTCAGCAGCTAGGTACAAAAGTGCTATCTTTAGCCACAGCTGACATTGCGATTTTAATGGCTGGTTTTATAGGTGCACTAGCTTCAGGTATTACCATTAAATCTTTACGAACAAGAGGGTACCAAATGTTTTGAATGTAAATTCTTCTCGCGAACGAATAATTTGTTTTTATGTTGGAAACAAATAGATTCGTGAGAGGAGTTGTGGAAATCACAATGATTGGAAAAATAGCAAAGCGATTCATTATGTGCCTACTACTGGTCGGAGCGCTGTTTACAACATATGAAGCAATTACTGGCGTCCCAATAAACACGGTCATCAAATATATGCCTTTTATAAACAGTACAGGGCATCCTCTAATGAATGAAAGGCTCTTACCATCATTTCTAAAACCACTAAGAGCTGAAGCAGCTAGCAATGACAGAGAGCGTCTGACAATTGAAGAAGCATTTGATTGGTCGCGTTATCCAACTAAGAATGTATTGGCTACGGGTTACACAGCTGGTTACGAATCAACTGGGAAAAATCCCAATCATCCAGGGTATGGTATTACATATTCGGGCGTTAAAGTAAAACGTGACTTGTATTCAACCATCGCTGCTGATTTAACCATATTTCCAATCGGCACGATCTTGTTCATTCCGGGCTATGGGTACGGAGTGGTAGCAGATAAAGGTGGGGCTATTAAAGGCAATCATCTTGATTTATACTTTGAAACCGTTTCTGATGTGTATAACATATGGGGTAAGAAAGAATTAAACGTCTATGTAGTCAAATCAGGAGACGGCCGTTTAACTGAAGAAGAGTTAACAATGCTGAATGAAAAGAAATCGATGCAAGTTTTTCGTCAGCAGGTGAAATAAACGAGAAACACATGAAGCATTCTTCATGTGTTTTCTTATGTTTTATGGCCATACATAATACGTTACAAAAGCAACTGCTATTCCTGTTAAGGCTCCAAAGAAAACTTCAATAGGCTTATGCCCAAGCAGTTCTTTTAGCTTCACTTGTTTTTCGTCCTCTTCATTGGTCGTCCACAGCTTTGCCTCTTTTACTGCGCGCTGAAAGTCTTCAACCAAACGATTTAAAACTGTTGCTTGCTCTCCTGCGTGTCTTCTTACTCCTTTAGCATCAAACATGACAATGATGGCAAAAATAGCGGATAGAGCAAAAATAGGGGATTTAAGACCTTCTGCTAGCCCAATGGCAGTTGCTAAGGAAGTTACGGCTGCGGAGTGAGAGCTTGGCATGCCCCCCGTACTAAAAAATAAGCTGCCGTCTATTTTTTTAGTAGCTACAAAAGAAAGGGGAATCTTAATAAATTGAGCAAAGAAAATAGCGATTAATGAACTCCAAAGTGGGAAATTTGAGAATAACTCCATTGAGATGTCCTCCCTCAACTTAAAATGTCTAAAAAGATAAATTCGTATGATGAAAACAGTGGTAGATGAAAGTATATGTGTGAAACTAAGGTTTTTGAACTGTGATTAAAAATTGTATTTCTGCTATCATATGTATATAGATGAAAACAGTGGTGAATATGATATATATTCCACTTGCTGAATAGATTAAACAAAGCAGATGATAAATAAAAATAAAATATCTATACGTAAAAGGGAGGAATTTTATGTTTTCGCACGTAGAAACATATGGTGTTGATCATCAAACAGAAGCGCTCGTAATCGGGTTATTTAATCAAAACCAACAGTTTGAAGGCTTTCTAAAAGAAATTGATGATGCTTTAGGTGGACAGCTCATTCATTTGATTAAGGAAGGAGATATTCGCGTACAGGAAAAGCGTATATCAACGATTCATACACTAGGAAAATTAGGAGCAAAACGTCTTTATTTTGTAGGGCTCGGACGAAAGCAAGCGTTAACTAAAAATGGGCTCAAAGAAAGCTTTGGCCTTTTATTTAAAAAGTTAAAAGAAGCAAAAATTTCAAACGCATCGGTCGTCCTTCCTACATTTGATACAGGAGAGTGGTCAGAGCAAGAAACTGCAGCTTTACTAGGAGAAGCTCAACAGCTTGCTATGTATGAGTTTGAAAACTACAAAAAGAAATCAAATGAGCCTGACAAGCAGCTTGAGGAAATTGAACTGTTTTCTTGTTATAAAGACGTTTTACAATCTGCGTTGGTTGGATATACGTACGGGAAAGCAACAAACTCAGCCCGCACCCTCGTTAACTTACCAAGCAATATGCTAACGGCTACAGATTTAGCTAATTATGCAGTAGAAATGGCACATACATATGGTTTTGAATATGAAATTTTAGAAAAAGAAGAGATGGAAACGCTAGGAATGGGCGCGTTGCTCGCAGTCAATCAAGGTTCCGCAGAGCCTCCTAAAATGATTGTGCTGAAATATCAAGGTAAAGAAAAATGGGAAGACGTTATTGGGTTGGTAGGAAAAGGAATTACCTTTGACACAGGTGGTTACTCTATCAAATCTAAAGACGGGATTGTAGGCATGAAAACAGATATGGGTGGAGCTGCATCTGTTCTTGGTGCAATGGAAGCGATTGGAGAATTAAAACCTCATCAAAACGTAGTAGCGGTCATTCCATCAACTGACAACGTTATTAGCGCGCGTGCCTTTAAACCAGATGATGTTATTACAGCAATGAATGGAAAGACAATAGAAGTGCTGAACACAGATGCTGAAGGGCGTTTAGCACTAGCTGATGGTATTTCATATGCCAAGCATCATGGAGCAAATTATTTAGTAGACGTGGCGACATTAACGGGTGGTGTAATTGTAGCTCTTGGTACACACACAACTGGGGCAATGACGAATGATTCTGCTTTATTGCAGCAAATAGCGAAAGCGAGCATTGAGACAGGCGAACCGATTTGGGAGCTGCCTATTACAGAACGAGACAAAAAGCGTGTTCGGGGAAGTAAGGTAGCAGATTTAAATAACTCTCCTGGACGGGAGGGACACGCAATTATGGCAGGAACCTTTATTGGTGAGTTTGCAGAGCAAACACCATGGGTTCACTTGGATATTGCTGGAACTGCAACATCCGCTGCTTCTCATGAGTTAGGACCTTCAGGTGCAACAGGCGTGATGGTGCGAACACTAGCTGCGATGGTTTGTTCATTTGAAGCCAATTAATAAAAAGAACATAGCAGTGATAGAAAGAAACGTAAAAAGAAGCATCGAAGATGCTTCTTTTTTAATATGTTTACATAACATTTTTTTCTTTTTAGGAAGAAAAGATTGTTTAAAAAAATCCTTATATTGTTAAGGATGTAGAGAAGTTAAACAAACGTTTATTTAGTAAGATGATTGACTTTTTTTCTATACCTAATATAATGAACATGTTGTTTATCTCTCTAATGTTTTAATGAGATAAAGTAAAAAGAAAAATGGAGGTTTCAAAATGAATGCAGTATTAATAGCTGTGCTCGTGATGCTGATTTTGAGCTTATTGCGTATCAACGTTGTCTTTTCTTTAGCGGTCGGAGCGCTAATTGGAGGACTTGTTGGCGGTATCAGCCTCACAGATACAGTAAGTATATACACAGATGGTCTTGGAAACAGTGCTTCTGTTGCATTAAGCTATGCTTTGCTTGGAGGATTTGCAATGGCTGTTTCGCGGACAGGGCTGCCTGATGCCGTTGTTCAGCTAGCGTTGAAAATAGTAGGAAAAGAAGGAGAAACGAAAAAGAAGTCACTGTCAAAAGTACTAATTTTATTGATCATCCTTATTATTTCGTGTTTTTCTCAAAATGTTATTCCGGTTCACATTGCATTTATTCCGCTTTTAATTCCACCGCTATTAAAAGTATTTAATCAGTTGAAAATAGATCGCCGATTAGTCGCAACAGTTATTACATTTGGATTGGTTACACCTTATATGTATTTGCCGGCAGGATTCGGTAAGATTTATCACGACATTTTATTTACTAACATCAAAGAAAGTGGATTAACGATTGATAAAGGAGATATTACCACGGCGATGGCTCTTCCAGCTTTAGGAATGGTAGCGGGCTTATTGTTTGCTGTGTTTATTTCGTACCGTAAGCCGCGCAGTTATAAAGACATTGACATTGATCAAGGCGCAGAGGAGCGTACAGGTTACACAACAAGAGGGATTATAGTAGCGTTACTTGCGATTGTAGCGGCTTTAACTGTGCAGCTCTTAGTAGATTCTATGATTTTCGGAGCGCTTGCAGGAATTGTGGTCGTTTATTTCAGCGGGGCTTTGAAGTGGAATGAAGCAGATCCAGTATTAACGAACGGAATGAGAATGATGGCTTTCATCGGATTTGTTATGCTGTCAGCCTCTGGTTTTGCAAAAGTTCTTCAAGAAACTGGAGATGTAGAAGCACTTGTAAAAGGCTCTGTTGCTCTTATTGGCGGAAACCAAATGCTGGGTGCATTTCTTATGCTTGTCATCGGGCTTTTAGTCACAATGGGCATTGGTTCTTCTTTCTCTACCATTCCAATTATCGCGACGATTTTTGTTCCTCTTTGCTTAGAACTTGGTATGAGTCCAATGGCAACGATTTGTATTGTTGGTACAGCGGGAGCGCTTGGAGACGCTGGTTCACCAGCTTCAGACAGTACGCTTGGACCAACATCTGGACTAGCAGTCGATCGTCAACATGATCATATCTGGGATACGTGTGTACCAACTTTTCTTCACTATAACATTCCACTCATTATTTTTGGGTGGGTTGCCTCAGTTATCTTGTAAATAGAGGGTCTCTAATGAAAAAAAAGCAGCCAATCAAAACCGGCTGCTTTTTTTTCATGCTTGAGAAAGAGTAGAAGCAGTGCTGTCACAAGCTCCTAATGCTTGCTCTACAGCCTGAAGAGATTGTTCAATATGTTCGCGATTTGAATCTTTCTCTACTGTTTGAAGAGCTTGTTCAAGGCTTGCTTTTGCCTGATTTAATGACGTACAAGAATCCTGCACGTAACCTCTAGCGTTTTTAGACATTCTTCTTCCTCCTAACTAACCAAAAATGAGAATCAATAAGTAGTATGAGTAATTTGCAGGGAATTATGAGGAGAAATAATAAAAAGGATTAACTCTTATGAAAGGAGTTAATCCTGTCAGCCTAACTGTTTAAATTGGTTGGAATGTAGAAGTTCAAGCACTTTCTTATCAAGCTCCTTAATTTTCTTTACAGCCAAATTGTATTCCATTTCACGGTAATGATGTTTGCCGCCTGGCTCTTCATCAGCTTCATCAGCTAGTTTGACTACTTTTTGAAGAGGGCGTTGCTGAATGGTTCCTTCAGGCAAATAGGAGTCTGTGTGTAGTAAAATAGCTAAGGCAATTTCTTTTGCCGCCTGAGGTTCCTCGCCTAAACGAATGAGTAATTTATGTGCACGTTCAGCACCTTTAATAGCGTGAATATCATTTTGACGATACTTCTCATAATCCCACTGACCATTTGTGTACCATTCGTAGTGGCCAATATCATGAAGCAGCGCTGCTTTTGTAGCTAAATCAGGGTTTACATTATGCTGTACAGATAGACGAAACGCATGATAGGCGACCGATACAGCATGCGCAACGCCAGATCGTGTTAAATATTTTTGAGCGATAGGATGCGTGAAAATTTCTACTAGCGTAACATGTCTCATCATGTCATCCCTCCTAAAGAAAAAATATATTTCCAAATACAATATCATATTTATTTCCTAAATACAATTATCGTGTAATTTGTTTTTACATCCAAAAACGGCATATATTATAATATTCGAAACAAAACAACATGTACATCTTTTTCAAAAGAAAATAAGACTTTTTTCCTTGTGTTTTACCATTTAATATTTAACGAAACGTGACAGCAGTCAAATTGGTTATCGGGATGAATAAACGTAATTTTAATATAGTCTGGCGTATAAAAAACATCAATTTTGGCCTTAACGCCTGTTGAAAGAATGAGTCTTTTTACTTCACTCACTTTAGATTCTTGAGCAGCAGCTTTTATTTTTTTTATTAAAGCTGGCGAAGCGTTAGCTCTTTGAATAAATATGGTAGCGCTTTGCATGGTAGAGGGAATCACTTTAAGAGATTGCTGGAAAGTCGCTATGTCCGCCTCAGGTAAGCTAGGTACCCTGTATGTATAAGGGTGAGGCATGTAGTACGATGGCCAGTAGTAAGACAAGGGAGCAAATGGTTTCATATAAGAATCCTCCTAAAAAACGGATTTTTATTATGTATATGTAGAGGGTTCGTATATGTTGTAGCAAAACCGTTATTGTATACTAGATACAAAGGGAGGTATGTATATGAAAACAAAAGATACGCTGTTAGAAGCATTAGGAATTGAGATTATTAGCGCAAGTGAACAAAGAGTGGAAGCGACGATGCCTGTTGATGAGCGAACGCGTCAGCCATTCGGGCTTTTGCACGGAGGAGCATCGGTGGCGTTAGCCGAAACTGTGGCTAGTCTAGGTGCTATTAAAAGTGTAGATATTGAAAAAGAAATCTGTGTGGGTTTAGAGATTAATGCTAATCACATCAAAGGGAAAAAAGATGGAACAGTTACAGCTGTAGGCGTTCCTTTACATAAAGGAAAAAAAACAGCGGTTTGGGAAGTGAAAATTCAAGATGAAGAAGAGAATTTAATCTGTATATCCCGGTGCACGCTTGCTATTCTGCCTAAAGCTTAAATATAAGAAAGGCTTAGTCTAAAAGGTGTGAGGTATGCTTTTGAAGTCAGGAGGAGCACCTCACACACTGATATGAGAGCTTAAAGAGAATTTGGAAGAGCGGATACATAAAAAAGTGAAAAAATAGGTAAAAAAAAGAAGCGAAATTATGTCTATTCGTGACAGTTACCCTGCGCATAGAGACATGCTCTAGAATATAGTAGTAGTAAAGTATTCTTTTTATTCAGCAACTAGAATATTCATAATATTAAAAATAATAACAGAAAATAGACCTTCCGATTGTTCAATCGTGCTATAATAGCATTAATATAGTAGGGCGGTTTATTTTACAAAGGGGTGATAATATTGGATAAGAACTCTCAGTATTTATTCATTGATTTTGAATTTACAATGCCAGAGTATAAAGGTTTTCCAAAAGGCTTTTTTCCGGAAATCATTGAAGTTGGTTTGGTGTTTGTTAAAAATCAAGAAATCATTGATCGTTTCTCCTCTTACGTACAGCCTACACACTTTACAAAATTAACTGAGCGCTGTAAATCATTTCTCCATATCGAACAAAATCAAGTAAATGAAGGAATTACGCTAGAGCAGCTTGTACAGCGACTGGGCATGTATAAAAACAGCACGATTATTACATGGGGAAACATGGATATGAAAGTATTAAGGCAGTGCTGTCAAAAAAATAAGGTGCCGTTTCCTTTTACAGGTAAAGAAATTGATCTTTCGATGGAGTATAAGCGCTTTTTTGGAGATCAAAATCAAACCGGCCTTTGGAAAGCTGTGCAAGAGTATGGTAAAGAAGGAACTGGAAAGCACCACTGCGCGCTTGATGATGCGATGACGACACTCAACATCTTTAAGCTTGTAGAAAAAGATAAGCGGTACCTTCAAAAGCCGGAGCCGACGACCATAGGAGATCGAATCGATTTTTCAAAAGTATTAAATAAATTTGCATTATAAAAGCCAAATCACTTCTATGTGAATTTGGCTTTTTGCTTAATGAATACCGTACTCTTTTTTTAACTCTTCTAAACAGTCAATACTTGCTTGAGCAAAAGCGCTATCTTTGGCTTGTTGTTCAGCTATCTTTAATTCAAGGGCTTTTTTTAGTGAATGCTTATAATCAGGAACGCTGTCTTCATAGAGATGAACCATTTTTTGAGGAATGTTGGCCTGCTCTCGAAACGCAAGTGCTTTTCGCTCGTGAAAAAAAGGTACGTCCACTTGTCCAGGATTATGTAAGTCACCTTGTTCTGGATGCTTCAACACAGCTTGAATTCGTACAACATAATGCAGATCTCGAACTTGTGTAATTTCACCGATGTATTTCCCGGTTTTATAAAGTGCTGTAACGGTTTGACCAATTGTAAATGTCATATTGCCAGATCTCCTTTAAGTAAAGTGTTTGTTATAAACAGTATAAATCAAAACCTACTACCGTTTCTATGAAAGGATGTTGTACATGATGTATTTAATGTTTTTGCTTTATTTTCCGGAAGATAAAACAGAATATATTCCTGCTTTTGCTACAATGGCGATTTTTGTACTAGCAGCAGTTGCAGTCTGGCGGTTCATCATCAAGGTGTCTAAAAAAGAAGAAGAAAAAACGAAGGAATTAGAAGCAAAGCTGAAAGAACAAGAAAATAAGAAGTCACTCTAATGAAATGCAAATAAAATGTAAGCGTTTAAAATGATATGTTGCTGGACAATCTATGGAAAGACATCTAAAACTTTCGCTAGTGCGTATGCGATTGGAGGGCAACATGAAAAAACTACTACTCATTGGAACCGTGCCTTTTTTCTTGTTAACGGGGTGTATGGAAAAAGAAATATCCAATAAAGAAGTCAAAGTCTATAACGCAGATGGAGATAGCATCGGTACAGTCAAATTGAAAGAGCAGGCTGATGGAATTGAGTTTACGTACGATTTAAGCGGACTTCCACCTGGCGAACACGGCGTACATATTCATGAAATGGGGATTTGCAAAGCTCCTAACTTTAAAAGTGCAGGAAATCACCTTGATCCTGATAAAAAGAAACACGGACTGTTAAATCCAAAAGGACCACATTTAGGCGATATGAAAAATATTGTGGTAGAAGACGATCAGACGTATAAAGGAACGGATATGGTTCCTCAAGTCACGTTAAAAGAAGGAAAGACGTCTCTCGTTAAGCGTATGGATGGTTCCTCTCTTGTAATTACTGAACAAGGTGATGATGGAATGACAGAGCCATCAGGTAATTCTGGCAAGCGAATCGCGTGCGGAGTTATTTCAAAAAAACATTAAAAACAGCGTTCTTTCGTGAGAAAGAACGCTGTTTTTTACGTTAAAGCTATTTTTAAGCGATTTAATCCTTCTTGAAGTTGTTCATGTGAACAGCCAATGTTCAAGCGAATAAAACCTTTTCCATATGTGGAACTGTATTTTTCGCCTTTTTCTACGGCGATTTTGCCTTTTTCTAATAAACGTTCATGTAATTCTTCTTCTGATAAGTGCAGCTTGTTGCAGTCAATCCATAGTAGATAAGTTCCTTCCGGCTGAATGACTCGCAGTTCAGGTAAGTGTTCACTTATAAACCCTGTCACGAGATCTACATTTTTCTTCAGATACACAAGCAGTGCTTCTAGCCATTCGCCACCTTCGCTGTAAGCTGCTTCTAAACCAATGATTCCAAATGTATTTAAATTAGAGAAACCTTGTTTTTGCTGCTGCTGAACATACTGTGTGCGCAGCTTCTCATTTGGAATAATAATAGCTGAAGCTTGAAGTCCTGGTATATTGAATGTTTTGCTAGGGGCCATACACGTAATGGTTCGATTGGCTGCATCTTCACTCACCATGCTGATGGGAATGTGTTTATAAGGATGGTAAATTAGATCAGAATGAATTTCATCTGAAACAATTAATACATTGTATTTTTGACAAAGATCGGCAAGCTTCTTCAGTTCTTCTTTTGTCCACACGCGTCCTACTGGATTATGAGGACTGCAAAGAATCATTAATTTTACGCCTTCTGCAAATTTTTTCTCTAAATCTGCAAAATCAATTTCGTATTTATCGCCCGCAAGTTTTAACGGATTTTCAACAACTTCTCGATCATTTACCTCTATCATGTTGAAAAACGGAGTATAAACTGGCGGTTGAATTAAAATTGAATCTCCAGGTTCCGTAAATGCTTGAATAGCCATACTCAGGGCAAATACAACTCCTGGACTGTATGTAATCCATTCATGATCAATGGTCCACTGATGCTTGTTTTTTACCCAAGATGATAAAGCATTTGCCGTAGATTCAGTAGGGGAAGTGTAGCCGAAAATACCGTGTTTGACACGCTCATTAATGGTTTGAAGAACATTAGGCGGCGCTTGGAAATCCATATCAGCTACCCAAAAAGGCAGAACATCTTTTGCTCCAAAAACGAGATCCGTTTTGTCCCACTTTACGGACTGCGTACCTGTACGATTAATTAATTGATCAAAAGAAAAAGTAGACAATAAAAGTACCCCCTTTTTTAATATAATAGTTTGCTTATTTTTAATACGTTTGTCAACGAAGTTAACTTGTGAAGTCAATAAAGAAAGTGGGAAAATGGGCTGAAGCACCACTAATAAATTTTTTATTAAAGTTAGCGCCTCGTGTGAAATATATGAACTCGCTCCGTCATTATTGAGACAGGGCTTTTTCACTGTACAAGAAATCGACCATATGAGACTGCACAATGTCGGGACACTCTTCTGGTAAAAGATGTCCAATTTCCTTTAACGAGATAAAGGTAGAGTCTGTCAAATCATCTTTTAATTTACGTCCGAGATGTAAAGGGACAACTCGGTCTTCTTCTCCCCAAATGAGTAAACTTGGTTTTTTTATGTGCTGCAAATCCTTTGAGGAGAGGTCTCCTTCTCGATCACGAATCATTCTTGTTAAAGCCATAAACGTACGGTCATCCAAAAAGGGTTCAGTATAGCCATCAATCATTTCTTCGTCGATTAACTGATGATCAAATACGACATTTTGCAAGTTACCTAATACACCTTTGCGAGACAGCCACGTTTTTACCCACAGATAAAAGAAGGGAACATAAGAAGACATGACCAACCCATAATGTGAAGGGCCTAAATAAGCTGAGCTGCACAGAAGAACGAGTTTTGATACACAAGAAGGCTTTAATTTTGCTACGTTTAAACAAACCTGTCCTCCCATTGAGTGTCCCGATAGTACAACATCTTTCAATTTTAAGTATTCAATCAACTCGATGACAATTTTGGCTAAGTTTTTATACGAGTATTGAAAGGTTAACGATTTTTCACTTCGCCCAAATGGCGGAAGGTCCAGCGTAATGATAGAAAACGTATCTTCAAATAAAGGAATTAAACGCCGAAAGCTAAAACTGGATGATAAAAAGCCGTGAATAAATACAATAGCTGGTTTATCAGGGTGATAGTTATGGCATTCGTAGTAAACATTGACGCCATTAAAAGTACGCTGGTGGCAAGTAATTTTAGAATCAGTCAATTTGTTTCACTCCATCTTTTTCTTTCTAGTCTGTCCTAATTTCCAGCAATCTATAAAATGAAACTCAATTACCGGTATAGATTTCACATTAAAGATGTGTTTAAATTTGATATAATGGAAAAAGTGAAAAAATTTAATCGGTGTAGGAGGGGAACGCGGTGTTCTTAGAAGAAAAAGAGTTAGAAATTTTAGAAATTCTAGAAAAAAATAGCCGTATTTCAATAGATAGTATTTCAAAAATGGTGGATTTAACGTTTGAAGAAACCTCTAATATTGTTAAAAAGCTAGAGAGAGAAAAAGTAATTGTGCAATATTCAGCTGATATTAACTGGAGACGAGTAGATGGACATGAGGGCGTCACAGCTATGATAGATGTAAAAGTTGCACCAAAGCGAGGAGTAGGCTTTGACGAGATTGCGGAGCGCATCTATCGTTTTCAAGAAGTAAAATCCGTGTACCTAATGTCAGGAGCATATGATTTGTCTGTTATTATTGAAGAAAAATCAATGTCTGAAGTAGCATTTTTCGTTTCTGAAAAGCTTTCTACGCTAGACTCTGTTTTATCTACAACGACTCACTTTATTATGAAAAAATACAAGCACGATGGTACCATCTACGACCAAGGCGATGAAGATCGCAGAATCGTGGTGTCTCCGTAATGAAAGAGCGCTTGTCAACAACTGTACAACAGCTGAAACCTTCAGGTATTCGCCGCTTTTTTGATTTAGCAGCAAGTATGGATAACGTCATCTCTCTTGGAGTAGGTGAACCTGATTTTGTCACATCTTGGGCTGTTCGAGAAGCGAGTATTTTATCGTTGGAAAGAGGATATACCTCTTATACAGCAAATGCGGGGCTTTTAGAGCTCCGCTTTGAAATTATGAAGTATATGAAAAGAAATTTTAACGTCTCGTATGATTATAAAGATGATATTATTGTGACCGTTGGAGGAAGTCAGGCTTTAGACATTACAATGCGAGCTTTGATTAACCCTGAAGATGAGATTATTGTCGTGGAGCCAAACTTTGTGTCTTACAGCCCGTTAATTTCGCTAGCAGGAGGAGTTCCTGTGGCAATTGAAACAACGGCGGAAACAGAGTTTAAACTACAGCCTAGACAGATTGAAGAAGTCATTACAAGTAACACGAAAGCCCTTCTTTTATGTTCTCCTAATAATCCAACAGGAAGTTCGCTATCTAAAGAAGAGTTGCAGGCTATTGCGGATATTGTAATCAAGCATGACTTGCTTGTTATCACGGATGAAATATATGCAGAATTAACATATGATGAAGAATTTACATCTATTGCTTCTTTAGAAGGAATGAAAGAACGAACTATTATTATTTCAGGCTTTTCTAAAGGGTTTGCTATGACTGGATGGCGTCTTGGGTACATATGTGCACCAACTGAGATTGCTAAAGCAATGCTGAAAATTCATCAGTATACAATGATGTGCGCGCCTACCATGGCCCAGTATGGAGCAATTGAAGCACTACAAAACGGGCAGCATGACGTAGAAGAGATGAGAAAAAGCTATCGCAGAAGACGGAACTATATGGTGAAGTCATTAAATCAAATTGGTCTGGAATGCCATTCTCCCGGAGGAGCGTTTTATGTATTCCCGTCTATCAAGAAAACGGGATTGTCATCGGAAGAATTCGCTGAGCAGCTTTTGCTTGAAGAACGAGTAGCCGTCGTGCCAGGCAATGTATTTGGAAAAGGCGGAGAGGGACATATTCGCTGTTCATACGCCTCTTCAATGGAATCATTAGAAGAATCCATAAAACGGATTAGCCGTTTTGTTGAAAATAAGTTATAATAAAAATAAGATATTATGTCATATCGTATAGACGGTTTGATATAATATCTTTTTTGCTATGATGAAATGTAGTGTTAGTTTATATTTGTGACGAAATTGGTAAATAATAAATATAGTATAACTACTTTTTGATTCAATCTATGAACTGTGCTATAATTTTAAATTGGCTATAATGGTGAAAATAATAAGGTATCTAGGAGTGTTTATATGTCAAAATTTGAAATCGGTACTGTTACAAAAGGTAAAGTAACAGGAATTCAACCATACGGTGCATTCGTTGCATTAAATGAAGAAACTCAAGGATTAGTTCATATCTCAGAAGTAAAACATGGCTTCGTTAAAGATATTAACGAACATTTATCAGTAGGAGACGAAGTAAACGTTAAAGTTTTATCTGTTGATGAGTCAACTGGTAAAATTGGTTTATCTATTCGTGCAACTGAGCCAGCTCCAGAAAAAACTGAAGCTTCTGCACCTAAAAAACCTGCTAAAAAGCGTCAAGGTCAAGCAACAGTTCATACTGAATCTACTCAAGGATTCAACACATTAAAAGAAAAATTAGAAGAGTGGATTGAGCAATCAAACCGCGAAGATCTAATTAAGAAATAAGAAATAAGAAAAAAAGAAGGATAGCTTAGCTATCCTTCTTTTTTTAATGTTCCGTTCTAGGTTCTGTACGCTCTACTTCAGCAGAAGGTTTAAATAATAGACCTAGGTTAATCAGTCCTGCGATTCCAACCAATCCATAAATAATGCGGGAGAAAGCAGATGTTTGACCGCCGAAGATTGCTGCTACTAAATCAAATTGAAAAAAGCCAATAAGTCCCCAGTTAATTGCTCCAATAATCGTTAATACGAGCGCAATACGTTGAATACCACTCATGATGAACCCTCCTTGTTTTGTAGTTCACTTATTAGCCTGCTTTTTTTAGAGGGAAATATGCATATTTGCTTTTGGAAGATACAGACAAATAAACGTTCATTTGGATGGGGTGAGCATCTAGCCAACAGGGAATAATCTTTAGGAAGTCAATTTTCTTTACAATCAAAAAGTTGTTCTTCATAATGATGCATGTAATCAAGCTCGTAAGGAGGAGTTTATAGTGAACAATTTTACATTTTATAATCCTACAAAATTAATTTTTGGTAAAGGTCAATTAGAGCAATTAAAAACAGAAGCAAGTCGCTTTGGTAAAAAGATATTATTAGTATACGGCGGAGGAAGTGTAAAACGCAGCGGTTTATACGATCAAGTAATGGATGTACTGAATGACATGAATGCAGAAGTACATGAGTTAGCGGGAGTAGAACCGAATCCTCGTCTGACAACTGTTCGCAAAGGAATCGATATTTGTAAAGAAAACGGTATTGAATTTTTACTTGCAGTAGGTGGAGGAAGCGTAATCGATTGTACAAAAGCAATCGCAGCAGGCGCAAAATATGATGGCGACGTATGGGACATCATTAACCGCGACGTATTCGCAGCTGAAGCTCTTCCATTTGGAACAGTGCTAACATTAGCAGCAACAGGTTCAGAAATGAATGCTGGTTCTGTTATTACAAATTGGGAAACACAAGAAAAATACGGCTGGGGCAGTCCGGCAACATTCCCTCAATTCTCTATTTTAGATCCGGTTAATACATTTACTGTACCAAAAAATCAAACAGTTTATGGCATGGTTGACATGATGAGCCACGTATTTGAACAATATTTCCATGCTGCAACAAATACGCCGCTTCAAGATCGTATGTGTGAAGGTGTGCTACAAACGGTTATTGAAACGGGACCAAAATTATTAAACGACTTAGAAAACTACGAGTTACGTGAAACGATTTTATACAATGGTACCATCGCATTAAACGGTATGTTACAAATGGGACACCAAGGCGATTGGGCTACTCATAATATTGAGCATGCGGTATCAGCTGTATATGATATTCCACATGCGGGTGGACTCGCAATTTTATTCCCGAACTGGATGAAACACGTAATGGATGAGAACGTAGATCGCTTCAAGCAAGTAGCTGTACGCGTATTTAACGTAGATACGGAAGGTAAGACAGATAAAGAAGTAGCACTTGAAGGTGTGGATAAGCTTCGTGAATTCTGGTCAAGCCTAGGTGCACCAACTCGCTTAGCTGATTATGATATTGGCGAAGACAAATTAGATCTTATGGCTGATCGTGCGATGGCCAAAGGTGAATTTGGTAAATTTAAAAAATTAAACAAAGAAGATGTACTAGCAATCCTACGCGCTTCTTTATAAGATTCTCGATAAAAAACGCCGTGCAAACCGCACGGCGTTTTTTTTTATTCATGATGGGTAAGCTTTTTCTGCTGTTTGGTTTTCAAATCATCCCGAACGGTTTTATCAGAAAGAGGAACTCCGCTGTAATAAGCTGCTCTTCCTAGTAAATGCCCAGCAATAGGAGAGGTGATAAACACAAAGACAATCGCTAAAATTAACCGTGCACTAATATGGCCAGTGTCAATCCAAAAGTAGAGTAAGCAGCCCACTAATATAAACAGGACGCCTAAGGTAGCACTTTTGGAGGCAGCATGACTTCTTGTGTACGTATCAGGCAAACGAATAAGCCCAATCATGGTCACAACTGTCAGAAGAGACCCTATTAGTACCAAAGCTCCTACAATGATTTCACTGATCACGTTCATATTCAATCACTTCTCCTTTCTCTAAAAACTTAGAAAAAGCAACGGTACCTACAAAGGCTATGATGCCTAGCAGTAAAATGACTTCGAAAAAAGCCTGAGTTCGAAAAATAATCGAGATGATGGCCGTGATAGCAATGATGTTAATTCCAATAGCATCAAGGGCCATTGCTCGGTCAGCAGTTGACGGACCTTTTACCACTCGGTAAACAAACCCAATAGTTGAAGCAGAAATGAGAATGAGCGAAACGTTTAGAAAAATATCGAGCATTTAACGACTCACCTCCATAATAGCTTTTTCGAATGTTTGCTGAATATCTGTAATAATGTCATCAATATCGTCGGTATTGATTGCATGAATATAGATAGTAGAATTGTCATCTGACACATCCATTACCAGTGTGCCTGGCGTTAGCGTAATTAAAAGAGAAAGAATGGTAATTTCCCATTCACTCTCCAGACGGGTTGGCATTGCAAAGATGGCTGGCTGAATATTTAATTTAGGGCGCAATACGTCTTTCGTCACTGCAATATTGGCTTTGAATAATTCTCGTATGAAAATAAACAGCAGCTTAATGATCGCATATACTTTATGCAGGTAAAAACGTCTGTGAAAAAAACGGCGGAAAACAAACAGCAGTACCGCTCCCCAGAAAAATCCTATAATAAAGGAAGGTAGTGTCCAAATCCCTCTCAAAAACATCCATGTGAATGCAATGATTACGTTTAATAATAGTTGAAATGACATGCAGATCTACTCCTTTAACACCGATTGGATATAAATTGAAGGATCCATAAGCGTTTGAGCGGCTGTTGACACATAAGGAATAACAGCTTCTGCACCTAGTCCTAAAAAGACAGAAACAGCAAGTAAGATAGCGGATGGGTATAGAATACCTTTAAGGGATACTTTTTCATGCTCAGAAGAAAGCGTAGGTTCACCCCAGAAGCAGCTCATGAAAATCTTAATGGCAGAATATAAAACGAGCAGGCTTGAAACGAGTAAAACTCCTACAAACGTGTAGCTCTCTGATTCTAAACCGCCTTGAACTAAAAGGAATTTTCCAATAAAGCCGCTTAGGGGAGGAATTCCTGCCAACGAAATAGTAGCGATAAAAAACATCCAGCCAAGCAGCGGATAGTCTTTAATTAACCCACCCATTTTCTTTAATTTTGTTGTTCCAGTTATTCGAATGATGCTTCCAGCAAGAAGGAAGAGAGCTGCTTTAATAATCATGTCGTGAATTAAATAATAAATGGCTCCTTCAAAACCTGCTTTTGTTGTTAAAGTTAC
Organism: Priestia sp. FSL R5-0597; assembly: GCF_038006305.1. Classification (NCBI taxonomy): domain Bacteria; kingdom Bacillati; phylum Bacillota; class Bacilli; order Caryophanales; family Bacillaceae; genus Priestia; species Priestia sp. FSL R5-0597. Next base: position 4,721,439 of record NZ_JBBOUZ010000001.1, on the reverse strand, counting down.
ACCGTAGACAATGACTCCGACAGCAATAATAATATTATAAATTAAAATTTTATTCACATCCGAATAAGCAATGGCGCCTACTGCACCAACAACGATAGTCAAAAGCGCAACGTAGCCGATAATTTGATGAGTGAATTCAGGATGATGGTAAAACAGTAAAGTGAAAGTCCTGAAAATCGAATAAACGCCTACTTTTGTGAGCAACGCACCAAACAACCCGATGATAACGGGTGGAGGCGCACTGTACGAACCTGGAAGCCAAAAATACATTGGGAATAAAGCTGCTTTTAATGCAAATACAATAAATAAAAGCATGCCAATGGTTGTTAAAATTCCCGGCTGATTAGCCTCTGCAATTCGCTGCGAAAGGTCTGCCATGTTGAGAGTTCCTGTTACGGCGTACAAATAAGCAACAGCAATTACAAACAAAGCAGATGAAATGACATTGACTAAAATATACTTAAGAGACTCTCGAAGCTGTGCTTTTGTACCGCCAATTACAATAAGAGCGTACGAAGACATAAGCATGACTTCAAAAAAGACAAATAAGTTAAAGATATCACCTGTCAAGAAAGCGCCAAATACGCCTACTAATAAAAACTGTACAAACGAATAAAAGTAAAAGCGTTCACGTCTTTCGCCAATTGTATGAAAAGCAAAAAGAACGCAGCATAGTGTTACGATACTAGCAGTAAGCACGAGAAGGGAAGCGAACATGTCCGCTACTAGAATAATTCCAAAAGGAGGTTTCCAGTTCCCAAGCTCGTGAGTTAAAACACCTTTTGATTGAACCAACTGTACCAAATATGCAGCAAAAGCAGTGGTGGTGATTAATGATAAAACACTGATTATCCTTTGAAGTTTAATATTGTCTTTGAAAAAAATGAGCACAACACCTACAACAAACGGGATAAGCAGTGGGATGATTACAAAATTACTCGTCATGTTCATTTCCCCTTAACTTGTCCATATCGTCTGTTCCGAGTTCTTGATAAGCCCTGTAAGCTAGTACAAGGAAAAAAGAAGTGACGCCAAAGCTTATGACAATGGCAGTTAAAATGAGGGCTTGAGGTAAAGGATCTGTATAAGAAGAAGCCTTTTCTCCCAGAAGGGGAACACTCCCCCCTTTTAATCCGCCCATCGTTAAAATCAACAGGTGAACACCGTGGCTTAATAAGCCTGTTCCAATAATAATTCGCAGTAAACTGCGGGATAACATGAGATATACAGCGGCAGTGAATAGAATCCCTGCCACTACGGACATTAATATTTCCACTATTCACTCTCTCCAATCGTTTGAATAATGGTCATCGTAACACCAACAACTACTAGATATACGCCTAAATCAAACAGTACAACGGTAGCTAAAGATGTTTTCCCGAGAAGGGGAAGGTTAAAGTAGCTGTACGTGTGAGTGAGAAAGGGAACTTTGAAAATAAATGATCCCAGCCCGGTTAAAATAGCTAGCAGCAGACCGGAAGCCGCAACCTTCTTATAATCAAATGGGATGACTTTCGATACGGTTTTTATATCGAAAGCCAGCAGTAGTAATACAAGGGCAGCTGAGGTAGTAAGTCCCCCAACAAACCCTCCCCCGGGTGTATAATGACCTGCAAAGAAAAGATGAATGGCAAAAATGATAATAATGAACGTGACTACTTTCGTTGTGGTTTGTAGTATCAAATCATTTTTTTTCATTCTTCTTCCTCCTTTGTTAACCGAAGACGAATCATGCCATAGATAGCAAGAGCTGCTATACAAAGTACGGTAATTTCAAATAATGTATCAAATCCGCGGAAGTCCACAAGGATTACGTTCACCATGTTTTCGCCGCCTGCTTTTTCATAGCTGTTTTCAATAAAGTAATGTGAAATCGATTCAAATAGTTTTGTACTGTTTGCTGATATGCCAAGCAATGTAACGGTCGTTCCTACAAGAAGGGCAACCAGTAAATTTGGCAGTTGAAACTTCACCCTTACTTTTCGCTTCCGAAACTCCGGCAAGTAGTAGAAACATAGTAAAAACAGTGATACGGATACAGTCTCAATAACTAATTGAGTCAAAGCTAAGTCAGGAGCGCGGAATAATACGAAAAATAAAGAAAGCGTATACCCGACAACTCCCAGCGAAATAATGGCTGTGAGGCGTGATTTTGCCAATAAAGTTGTAATAGTAGCCGCAACCATTACAACTGCTAGTATGGCTTCATAAACGCCGATAGAAGCAGTATCTTTTAGATCAATCGCAAAGGCATTCTGAGAAAAGAGCGTTACGAGAAGTAAAATGCCTATGAAAGTAAAAATGATTAAAAGATAGTCTCTAATAAATCCTGTCATTAATGTTTTCATGATGCGCGTTGAGCCTTTTTCCATCCCTTTAATGCCATAATTATATCCGTTATTAAGCGTTAAAGAAGAAGGGAATCGTGTATAAATTTTTGACCACTTTTGAAGCGTCATAAACAACAAAATACCAAATGTGATGACCCCTAGCGTCATAAATAATTCTGGCGTAAAGCCGTGCCAAAATTTAATATGCACTTGATATTCTTTACCTTCAGCTAGCAGGCTAGGTGCGATAGAGGCCATTGTTGGCTCAATAAGGGTTGATTCTAATAAATTAGGAGCAAAGCCAAAAATAACAACCAATGATGCTAAAATAACCGGTGAAATCAGCATGCCTACTGGTGCTTCATGCGGCTTCTTCTCCAACTTTTCGGGCTGGTATTTGCCTGTAAAGGTTTTAAAGACAAGAATCATACTATAGACGAACGTAAAAATACTTCCCACCCAAGCGATGATAGGCAGCAAAATTCCCCACGTCTGCATGCTATACATATCCATTTTTGTCACGTTTACCATGCCTGTAAAAAACATCTCTTTACTTAAAAATCCGTTAAAGGGAGGGAGACCTGCCATTGAAAATCCCCCAATGATAGCAATGGTAAATGTGACAGGCATGAAGCTCATTAACCCGCCTAACTTTCTAATGTCACGCGTGCCTGTTTCATGATCGACAATGCCTACTACCATAAATAAGCTGCCTTTGAAGGTAGCGTGGTTAATCAAATGGAAAACTGCTGCAGTAAGAGCCACTAAGTAGATATTATCGTCTAAAAAATCATAGTGAATAGCTGCGCTACCTACTCCTATAAGTGACATAATCATCCCAAGCTGACTAATTGTTGAAAAAGCTAAAATCCCTTTCAAGTCTTGTTGCTTTACTGCTGAAAACGAGCCCCAAAACAGTGTAATTAGTCCTATGATTGAAATAACAAAAAACCAAGTGGCGCTTATAGCAAAAACAGGGCTGAGTCTTGCTAAAAGATAAATTCCCGCTTTTACCATTGTAGCTGAATGAAGGTATGCACTCACTGGGGTTGGAGCTTCCATTGCATCTGGCAGCCAAATATGAAAAGGAAACTGAGCAGATTTTGTAAAGGCCCCTAATAAAATGAGGACTAGAGCTGGAATAAATAGATGACTTGATGTAACCACATCTACGTTTGAGATAATTTCGCGTATGCTGAAAGTACCTGTCATGACGTATAAAAGTACAATTCCTGCTAATAGGGAAAGTCCTCCGAATACGGTAATGAGCATAGATTTTAAGGCTCCGTATTGAGATTTCTCTCGTTTGTACCAATAACCAATCAATAAAAAAGATGAAAGGCTTGTTAATTCCCAAAAGCTGTAAAGACTCATTAAGTTGTCTGATAATACAACTCCTAGCATAGATCCCATAAAAAGAAGCAAATAGACATAAAACGAATGCAGCGCTTCTTTTGTCTTAGAAAGATAATAAATGGAGTAAAGAATAACAAGTGTCCCAATTCCGGTGATTAACAGAGAAAATAGAAGACCGAGTCCATCCACATAAGCATCAAAGTTAATGCCCAGACTAGGTATCCATTTCATTGAATGTAGATATGTTTCCCCCTTAGAAACACCACTGATATATTGTGTGAAATAAATGAACAACACAAGTGGAAGAGGTAAAACGAACCACCCTGTATGAATACGCTGGAATTTCCTATACAGAAGCGGGACAAAAAAGGCTAATAAAAAAGGCGATAAAATCACCAAGTGCAACCACGACAAAAGACAAACCTCCTTGTGATATTCAATTCTGTAACCGATTATATAATAATTTAATTATGCATGCATCCATGCTAATTCTTAGTATCAGCAGAATTTTCAAGGCTTATTAAATAAATAGAAACTCGTCACAAAATCCATAAAAAAAACATAAAAAAATTTTTTTCGACGTATAAAAATCATGCGAAATTGTCACTCTAAGAGTGAGGTGATGGAAATGTATAGGAAACAAATAGCCATCAGTTTTCTCATTTTTACCGCACTATGTATGAGTGGATTTGTGCTAAATAATCACTTGGAAATGAAAGAAGAAAACAGGATGCTAATCACTTCTAAAAGTGAAGCTGAAAATTCCATATCAATAGACTCTTCCCTGTTAAAAGCCTCTTATAAACCGAGACAATATGTAAAGATAGGTGAAATGAACTATATTGCACCATCCGGTAAGCAAATAAAAAACGATTGAAGACCACTCTTTAGTCGTTTTTTATTTGCTTATTATTTGCGTCATCGTGCATGAATTCCGTTCTGTAATCAAAGAACATTAGTTGACTTCATAACGGAATTTATCGTTAAATAAAAGGGTACATACAATGATTGCAGTTTCAACAAACTATAATGATTGTGTCAAATTGTAAGTGGATTCACTTGAATTCAGCTAACAGTTTCGATAAAGTGGAAAATAAAGATATTTTAATGGAGGAACAGACTATGACACATGTTCGTTTTGATTATTCAAACGCGTTATCATTTTTTGGTGAACATGAACTTACATACTTACGTGATGCCGTGAAAGTAGCTCACCATTCAATTCATGAAAAAACAGGTGCTGGGAACGACTTTTTAGGATGGGTAGACCTTCCTACGGAGTATGACAAAGAAGAATTTGCACGCATTCAAAAAAGTGCAGAAAAAATTAAATCTGATTCAGATGTATTAATTGTTATTGGTATTGGAGGATCTTACTTAGGTGCTCGTGCTGCTATTGAAATGCTTCAGCATTCATTCTATAACACATTATCAAAAGAACAGCGTAAAACTCCGCAAGTTATTTTTGCTGGTAACAACATCAGCTCAACATACATGAAAGACTTAATGGATGTTTTACAAGATAAAGATTTCTCTATTAATGTTATTTCAAAATCTGGTACAACAACAGAACCGGCGATTGCTTTCCGTATCTTCCGTAAATTATTAGAAGAGAAATACGGCAAAGAAGAAGCACGCAAGCGTATTTATGCAACAACAGATAAAGCGCGCGGCGCATTAAAAACATTAGCGGACGAAGAAGGCTATGAAACATTTGTTATTCCAGATGATGTAGGCGGCCGTTATTCAGTATTAACAGCAGTTGGCTTATTGCCAATTGCCGCTGCAGGTCTTGATATCGAACAAATGATGAAAGGGGCAGCTGATGCTCAAGAAGCATTTTCATCATCAGAGCTAGAAGAAAACGCAGCTTATCAATATGCTGTAGCTCGTAATGTTCTTTATAATAAAGGAAAAACAATTGAAATGCTGATTAACTATGAGCCAGCTCTTCAATACTTTGCTGAGTGGTGGAAACAGTTATTTGGTGAAAGTGAAGGAAAAGACCAAAAAGGTATTTACCCTTCATCTGCTAACTTCTCAACGGATCTTCATTCTTTAGGTCAATATGTACAAGAAGGTCGTCGTGATATTTTTGAAACAATTGTACAAGTTCAAGATTCTCGTCATGAGCTAACAATTGAAGAAGATGCAGCGGACTTAGATGGACTAAATTACTTAGCTGGGGAAACAGTTGACTTTGTAAATAAAAAAGCGTTCCAAGGTACAATGCTTGCTCACACAGACGGAGGCGTTCCAAACTTAGTTGTAAACATTCCGGCGCTAGATGAGTATACGTTTGGATATGTTGTATACTTCTTCGAAAAAGCATGCGCAATCAGCGGCTATTTACTAGGAGTAAATCCGTTCGATCAGCCTGGAGTAGAAGCATATAAAGTAAATATGTTTGCTCTTCTTGGAAAACCTGGTTTTGAAGAGAAAAAAGCAGAATTAGAAAAGCGTTTGAAATAAATAAAAAGTTCACCTTCTTGTTAGAAGGTGAACTTTTTTGCTTTTGAGATAAAGGATAAAAAGCTGGAAAAAGGACATGTTAAAACAGAGGAGGGATAAGATGATTGAATTATCTTCAAGATTAGACGGCACATTATTCAAGCTTTATGAATTAGAAAAAACGCTTAAGCCGCTTGGGTATAACATTGGAGGAAATTGGGATTATGATCATGGTTCATTCGACTATAAGATGAACGATGAAGTCGGCTATCAGTTTTTACGTATCCCGTTTACAGCTACGAATGGAGAACTGGATTCTAAAGGAACAACCGTACAGATTGGTACGCCATTTTTACTTTCACATAAGTATCAAATTGGCCTAGATGACAATGTTCACAATGGAAACGTGGGTGCTTCATTTAATCAGTTTGCAGAACCCCAAGACGCAGACGCTTCATTTCCAGAAAAGTATATCAGCTTAGGAGAAGAGCTAATTAGAGAGGCAGAAGAGGCGCTGCTTCGGTAATTGAAGGGACTATTCTTTTCTTAAACTCTCTAATTTTTTTACAAAAATATGTTCGTACATGACCTGACTAATCAACTCGTTTGTTTTAATCATTTCATTTACCCCCAAATTTTGCGCATTTTGAATATGCTTTTTTGTTAACAGTTCAACGATGCTGTAAATAGAAGGGTTCAGTCCTTGCAGAGCGACTAGCGTAACAATAGTATTCATGTCTGCATATTCTTCTGTCTTATGCTGATCCGCAGTAATCAGCACTTTTTTTGCGTACCGAGCATTAGCAAGTTCTAATACCTCATAGTGAGAGGGACTTCCTTTAATAAAATGAACGCGATCACAGATCATGGGGTTTTTAGTCAAAGAGTCGTCGATAAGAACAATGTCTTCTTTATGAAATGCGTCGCGATAAGACTCTAACACGAGTTTGGCGCGCTCATTCCACCCCACAACGATGAAGTGATCTTTTCCATAAAACTTTAAATTTCCTTCCAGATAAGCGCTCTCAGCGGAAACAGCAATTTTAGAAAGCGTGACAAAATAAGTAGTAATAAATCCCGTTCCAATGAGGACTAAAATAATTGCAGCTAACCTTCCAATCGTAGTGGTGGGAGCAAAATCACCGTACCCTATAGTAGAGATTGTAATAATAACCCACCAAATTCCTTCAAACACATTCCCAAACGTTTGCGGCTCTAGGAAATGTATAAGCATGCCGAAAAGTAAAACAAGGCAGCCGATAATAAAAAGAAGCCGCACTAAAATAGAACGACGAAAAAGTCGAAATAATAGCCATTCCATCATAAAAATACCTCCAGTGATTAGTCATAGCCACAGTATGACCATTTTTCACTGAAGGTATAAGATATCTTTATCTTTTTACTTCGTAATATTCAATCCATTCTTTGTCTGGACCATAGAAAAATAAGTATCTTGCTCCATTTGGCAAAGTTACAATGTTTTCTTCCACAAATGAAACGCCTGCTGATTTTAAACGCTCAAACTCCTCTTCAATTCCATCTACTGCCAGCGCAAAATGATGAACTTTACCTTCATTAGGTAAGCTTGAGTTATACCCTTGAATTAACTCTACGATTACATTGCCTTCTAAACCTAGAAAAGCTAGCTTCAAAGACGGATCGGTATGTGGTAGTGTTTCGATGAGCTCTAATCCCACCTTTTGTGTATAGAACTCAATAGATTTTTCTATATCCTTTACTTGAACGCCTACATGTTCAAATTTTAAAATTGCCATATGCATCACCCGTATCTATAGTATGTAAAAACTATGAAATATATTAAAGAGAAAGGATATAGAAGTCAAGATAGGGCTGCTTATTAGGAAAGGGCTCTTAAATCATATTTTTGCTGGAGTGAATAGGGTAGAGGCTTCCATCAAGCGCAAACGAAATTTTGCCTGTTTCTTCAGATACAACTAAAATTAATGCATCCGATTTTTCTGACATTCCAATGGCTGCACGGTGACGTGTTCCCAATTTTTTGTTCGTTGAAATAATAGACGAGAGAGGTAAAACATTAGCAGCCGAAATAAGCTGATTATTTCTAATTAGGACAGCTCCGTCATGTAAGGGTGTCCCTGGATAGAACAGTGTCTCAACTAGCGTAGCGCTGACAGGAGCTTGAATAGGCATTCCTTTTTGAATAAGAGGATCAACATTTTGTTCCCGTTCAATGACAATTAAAGCGCCGTGACGTTTCTCAGAGAGGTTATGAATAGCTAGGGACAGAGCAGCGTATTCAAATGTATAAGGCGATAAGTAATGACGCAAGTAATAAGAGGCGGCCGTAGCTTGAACATCTTGAAATAACCTTCTCATCTCCTCAAAATCACATAGGATACAATGATCACTCGTGTCTAAATGTTTAATTAAATTAGAGGCTTCAGTTGAAATCTGCTGTAAATATGTTCGTACATTATTTTTAATTGTATCGTCTAATTGAAAGGGTTGTCTCTCCATCTTATATAGCTCCTATCTGTCAGTCAGTGTTATCTGTAATGTGTGCTAATGTGGGTGAATTATCCGTAAAGCTTATAAATCCGCTATTAATTTTATAGAGAGATTTTGCGTTTTATTTAGCAAGAGAACATCAAAAGTTGGAGAAAAAAGAAAGCGTTTTATAAACTGATATGTTCACATTTGGGTTAAATTTACATATGTTGTTTTAAATAAAAGTATAGATATTTCTGTGAATTTAAAGTATAGTTTTCTTATCGGATATATGATTTTTAATGTTGACAAATATTCTAAATATGCTAAAATTTTTAAAAAATGCTTATCAAGAGTGGTGGAGGGATCTGGCCCGCTGAACCCCGGCAACCTGCTTAGCAAGGTGCTAATTCCAGCAAAGTGTGTATCATTTTGAAAGATAAGGTGAAAATTTATTGCCTACCCAGTCTTTCAATACGGAAGACTTTTTATTTTGATATAGCGCAAGCGATAATTTGAGAAGGGAAACCAATGACTGTAAACCCCGACTTAAAACAAATTTTTGAACACGCCGAAGTAAAGTAAGAATTAAATAGTTTCGCTGACTAGACACACTAGAGGCGGTTTTATCCAATTCTAGTGGGTAAAACCGTCTTTTTTTATTGGATAACGCGGATAACTAAGAATTGGAGTGGAGAAAATGGCAGACTTATATACGTACGAAAACTGGAGCGATACATTTCCAGAGTTCGACAGTAAAGATGAAACAAAAGGAGCCCTTTCAGCATTGCAGTGGGCGTATGATACCTACGGAGATTCAATTATTTATGCGTCAAGCTTTGGGATCGAAGGAATCGTGTTAATTGATTTAATTTCAAAAGTGAAAAAAGACGCTGAAATTGTCTTTTTAGATACAGGCGTTCATTTTAAAGAAACATATGAAGTGATTGATGCAATTAAAGAACGCTTCCCTGATTTACGTATTCATATGAAAAAGCCGGATTTAACTCTTGCAGAACAAGCTGAAAAACATGGAGATGAGCTTTGGAAGAGTCAGCCTAACTTATGCTGTCAAATTCGAAAAATCATTCCGCTAAGAGAATCCCTTGCTCCTTATGATGCGTGGATTTCTGGTTTGAGACGCGAGCAGTCTGAGTCTCGTGCCAACACGAATTATTTTAATAAAGATGAGAAATTCAAGAAGGTGAAAGTTTGTCCGTTAATTCATTGGTCATGGAAAGAAATTTGGCGCTATGTGTATAAGCATGATTTGCCGTACAACAAACTTCATGATCAAGGCTACCCAAGTATCGGCTGTGAGCCCTGTACCGCACCTGCCTATAATGTAGACGATTTACGTTCAGGAAGATGGGCAGGTACACAAAAAGTTGAGTGCGGATTACACGAATCTTAAATACGAAAGAGCTGAATAAATGATGCTTTTATATGTTGCCTTTATCATTGCGCTTTTTTTTGCAATGAATATTGGGGCAAGCGGTGCAGCAGCTGCTATGGGCGTTTCATACGGCTCCGGTGCAATTAAAAAGCGAAGAGTGGCCCTGTTCATCTGTGCTGTAGGAATTGTGCTCGGAGCTGTTACCGGAGGCGGTGAGGTGGTAAAAACCATCAGTTCAGGTATCATACCTGAAAAACTGCTGTCAGTAGAATTAGTTATTATCATTCTGGCTGCTGCAACGCTGTCACTCTTTTTCGCGAATTTGATTGGTATCCCTCTATCAACAAGTGAAGTAACAGTTGGCTCAGTTGTTGGAGTAGGAGTAGCTTATCAATCTCTGTATGTAGAAAAACTTTTAATTGTCATGTCTTTTTGGATTATTGTTCCGCTAGTTTCATTTGTCATTGCTTTTTTGATTGGGAAAGTGATAAAACGCAGAGCGCATAAAAAAGAAGCAGAGGGAAAGTGGAAAAGAGTTTTAACGATTTTAGTTATAGCGACGGGATTCTTTGAAGCCTTCTCAGCTGGAATGAATAATGTGGCAAATGCTGTCGGTCCTCTAGTAGGAGCTGGGTTAATGGATGCTACAACGGGTGTCATAGCAGGAGGATTGGCGGTGGCACTCGGAGCTCTTTTACTAGGAGGCCGAGTTATTGAAACAAACGGAAAAAAAATTACTCGCTATTCTGTAGGGGAAGGCTGCATTATTTCAGGTACTGGTGCTTCTCTTGTTACAGCAGCTTCACTGTTTGGTTTGCCAGTACCGCTTACACAGGTCACTACGTCTTCTATTATTGGGATAGGCGCAGCGAAAACGGGATTTACGAAAGAACAGCGCGAAGTGGTCATTCAAATGTTAAAGGTTTGGGTGGTATCCCCTGTATTTTCACTCGTAATCTCATATGTTCTTGTGAAATTAGTACTTGAAAGCGACTTATATTCATTTGTGGTGCTAGCTAGTGGCTGCATTGCCACAGCAGGTGTTCTAAGCTTAGCTAGAACGACTAGAAGAAAAAGAGCAAGCTTGCAGTCGGAAAAAGAAAAAATGACTGCGTGATTCAATTGCTTTTTATTATATTGTGTTAATTACTTAAGGAGGATTTTACAAAATGACAACAATTCAAGCACACGGTGGAGAATTAATTAATTTATATCAACCAACATATGACTACACTTCACTAACAAAAGAAATTGAAGTAGACAACATGGCTCTAAGTGATTTAGAACTAATTGGGATTGGTGCTTACAGCCCAATTACGGGGTTTTTAGGAGAAAAAGATTATCAATCAGTTGTTGAAAATATGCGTCTAGCAGATGGAACTGTATGGAGTATTCCTATTACTCTTCCCGTAACAGAAGAGCAGGCTAAAGAATTAAACATTGGCGACAAAGTAAAACTAGTTCAAAGCGGTGTGACATATGGTGTTTTAGAAGTTTCTGAAGTATATACGCCAAATAAAGAAAAAGAAGCGGAAAATGTGTACCGCACAGCAGAACTTGCCCACCCTGGTGTGAAGAAAATGATGGAACGCCCAAATGTATATGTAGCAGGTCCAATCGTACTTGTAGAACGTACACCTAAAACGCGTTTTGAAAAGTATTACCTAGATCCAACTGAAACAAGAGCAGCATTTGAAGAGCGCGGTTGGAAAACGGTTGTTGGATTCCAAACTCGTAACCCTGTTCACCGTGCGCATGAGTATATTCAAAAAACAGCATTAGAAATTGTAGACGGCCTGTTTTTAAATCCACTTGTAGGAGAAACAAAGTCAGATGATATCCCAGCAGATATCCGTATGGAAAGTTATGAAGTACTTTTAGAGAACTATTATCCTAGCGATCGTGTAGCTTTGGCAGTTTTCCCTGCTGCAATGCGCTATGCTGGACCTAGAGAAGCTATTTTCCATGCAATGGTTCGAAAAAACTTTGGATGCACGCATTTCATTGTAGGCCGTGACCACGCTGGTGTTGGTGACTACTACGGAACATATGATGCACAAAAAATCTTCAGTAACTTTACGGCAGATGAATTAGGAATTACACCTTTATTTTTTGAACACAGCTTCTACTGCAAGAAGTGTGAAGCGATGGCATCAACGAAAACATGCCCTCACAGCAAGGAAGATCATATGATTCTATCTGGTACCAAGGTACGTGAAATGCTTCGTAACGGAGAAGTGCCACCAAGCACATTCAGCCGTAAAGAAGTAATTGAAGTGTTAATTAAGGGATTAGCAAAACAAAAAGTATCTTCAAAATAAGGAGCGGTTGAAGTGAGTAAATCAACAAACATTACGTGGCATGATGCTGGAATTACAAAACAGGAAAGACGCGAGCAAAATAATCATCACAGTTTTGTATTATGGTTTACGGGCCTTTCGGGTTCAGGTAAATCTACCGTAGCAAACGCAGTGGCAAAAGCGCTTTTTGATAAAAATATTCGCAATTATGTATTAGATGGTGACAATGTTCGTTTTGGCTTAAACAAGAATTTAGGGTTTTCTGCTGAAGATCGTACAGAAAATATTCGCCGTATCGGTGAGGTTTCTAAGCTGTTCGTAGACAGCGGTCAAGTGGTACTAACAGCATTTATCTCTCCATTCCAAGAAGATCGCGCTCAAGTGCGTGAGATCTTAGAGGGGAATGAATTTTTGGAAGTATACGTAGAGTGTCCGTTAGAAGAATGTGAAAAAAGAGATCCAAAAGGCCTTTACAAAAAAGCAAGAAGCGGAGAAATCCGTGATTTTACAGGAATTGATTCTCCCTATGAGTCACCTGCTAATCCTGAAGTAACAATTAATACAAGCACACAGTCTGTAGAAGAATGTGTACAAACTGTTATTGAATATTTATCTAACCGAAAATTCATCTAAATGACAGCGGACTTTGTCCGCTGTTCTAATTCAAATTAAAATTTGGGAGCGCTGCGGAGACGTGGAAATGATGGAAGGGTGAAAGGCATTCATGGGGAAAGTATATCTAGTCGGTGCAGGACCAGGAGATCCAGATTTAATTACATTAAAAGGGTTGAAAGCAATTCAGCAAGCAGATGTTATCTTATATGATCGTTTAGTGAATAAGGATCTGCTGGAGTATGCTAAAAGTAATGCTGATATTATTTACTGCGGAAAGCTTCCAAACTACCATACCCTCAAGCAAGAAACAATCAATAACTTTTTAGTGAAATTCGCTAAAAAGGGGAAAATTGTAACGCGCTTAAAAGGCGGAGATCCATTTGTTTTCGGACGCGGAGGGGAAGAAGCAGAAGCTCTCGTGCAACAGGGCATTTCATTTGAAATTGTTCCAGGAATTACATCAGGTATCGCAGCTGCTGCTTATGCAGGAATCCCTGTCACTCACCGGGAATACAGCGCAAGCTTTGCTTTTGTAGCAGGACACCGTAAAGACAGCGAGCATGATGCAATCAAATGGGATAGCCTAGCCAAAGGTGTAGATACTCTTGCCATTTATATGGGAGTGAGGAACTTACCGTACATTTGCCAACAGTTAATGGAACATGGAAAAACCTCAGCTACGCCAATTGCATTGATTCACTGGGGCACATGTGCGGACCAGCGCACTGTAACTGGAACTCTTGGTACAATTGTTGATATTGTTAAAGAAGAACAAATTGAAAATCCCAGTATGATTATCGTTGGTGAAGTTGTAAATTTTCATGACCGATTGAATTGGTTTGAGAAGACTGGACAGCATTACTATTCGTATGCACAAGAAGCTTACTAAAGAGGTTGATTATATGGATGCAGTTTTATATGTTTGCCATGGCAGCCGCGTAAAAGAAGGCGCTGATCAGGCAGTTGCTTTTATTGAAAGATGTAAAAAAAATCTAGATGTACCGATTCAAGAAGTTTGTTTCCTAGAGCTAGCTTACCCTACTATTGAACAAGGATTTGAAGCGTGTATTGAACAAGGTGCTACTCGTATTGCCATTGTGCCGCTGCTGTTATTAACAGCTGCCCATGCAAAACATGATATACCTGAAGAAATACACAAAGTATATGAACGCTATCCACAAGTAGAAGTACTGTACGGAGAACCGTTCGGCGTAGACGAACGAATTGTTGATATCTTAGTAGAGAGAATCAATGAAACCAATGTGGATAAGCATGAAGATTCGATGGTATTGCTGGTCGGCAGAGGAAGCAGTGATCCTGCTGTAAAAAAAGATTTTAACGAAATAGCTCAACTGCTAAAAGGTAAAGGAGCTTTTAAAGAAGTGAGCACATGCTATTTAGCTGCCGCTGCCCCTAATTTAAAAGAAGGCCTGCACCTTGCTAAACAAACTTCGTATAAGCAAGTATTCGTTCTCCCGTACCTTTTGTTTACCGGTATTTTAATGAACGAAATTAAGGAAGAGTTGGAGCAGTTATCAACAGATGACCAGCAGTTTATCTTAGCAAACTACCTAGGTTATCATGATGGACTTGCACACATTTTAAGTCATCAAGTAAAAACGTTATTATCGAGTAGAGGAAATCAATACGATGTATACCGTTATGCTTGATTTAAAGGATCGTTCGGTCTTAGTAGTTGGAGGCGGAACAATCGCAACTCGTAGAATTAAAGGTTTTTTACAAGAAGGAGCAGCCCTTACAGTGGTTGCTCCAACTGTTTCAGCTGAAATAAATGAGTGGGAAGCTAAGAATCAGCTGTGTGTAAAAAGAAAAAAAGTAGGAGAAGAAGACTTACTTAATGTTTTTTTTATTGTTGTAGCTACAAATGATAAAGCTGTGAATAAGTTCGTTAAGCAGCATATTAAAAATGATCAGTTGGTTAATATGGCCAGCAGTTTTTCCGATGGAAATATTCAAATTCCTGCACAGTTTTCTAGAGGGAGATTATCGCTAGCAATATCCACAGATGGCGCTAGTCCTTTGTTGACAAAACGAATAAAAGAAGAATTATCTTCGAATTATGATGAGAGTTACACACAGTATACACAGTTTTTGTACGAATGCAGAGTTCTTATCCACAGATTGAATGTGTCAAAGAGCCGTAAACATGAGTTGTTAACAGAAATTATCGATGATCAATACCGGCTGTCTCTAGTAAAACAGAGGGAATTTTTACAACAGATTGAAAAATATAAATAAAAAAACGGCCAATTGGCCGTTTTTCATTTATACATTTTCAACTTCAATGCTACGAATACCGCTGATTTTTTGAATCTCGTAATACACTTCTGTAGTAGGACGCTGATTATTAACTGACACTTTCATACGTATATATAATTCATTGGTGTCTAAATCTTTGATTCGAATATTTTTTATTGTAATATTCTTTTCTCTAATGCTGTTAGTTGTATCAAAAATATTGTGCTTATCAGCCAGCTTAAGTTGAAGAATAAGCTCTTTCTCGCGCAGTTGCCTAGGCCCTAGAATAGTAATAAGGAAAGGGAGAAGTTCAACGCTGATGATGAGCAGTACAACTCCGGTAATAGCTTCGGGATAAAACCCTGCACCTACAGCAATACCTATACCTGCTGCCCCCCAGATAATAGCGGCTGTTGTAAGCCCAGAGATGCTGTCATTTTCTTTTCGTAAAATAACACCCGCTCCTAAAAAACCAATTCCAGAAACAATTTGAGCAGCCAGACGAAGCGGGTCCATTGTGATATGATCACCTTTATTAAAAATTTGAGAAGACTCAATCGAAACAATCGTGAGTAAACAGCTAATAATGGAAATTACGAGAGATGTTTTTAAACCAACAGGCTTTCGTTTTAGTTCCCTTTCAATTCCAATAATAAGACCAAGTACAGCAGAAATACCTAATTTGAGCAACATTTCATTTTCCATTATTTTCACCTATTTCAATAGACATTGTTGTTTATATCTGTATGAAAGAAGAAAAACAGATATGTATCAGTATAGTAAACTTTTCTTCATAATGACAGGTGAAATTCGAAAAAATCTGATTATTTATAAAGCGCTACGATCGTTTCTTTTAATTTATATTTTTGAATCTTGCCGGATGCCGTCATGGGAAAGTCGTCTATAAAATAAATATGTTCGGGAATTTTGAAATGAGCAAGCTTACCTTTGCAAAAGTCTTTGATTTCTTGAGCGGTAAGAAAAGAATCTTGCTTGAGTTTAATGCATGCAGCAACTCGTTCTCCATACTTTGGATCAGGAATACCGACAATTTGCACATCTTCTACCTCGGGTAATCTATATAAAAACTCTTCAATTTCTCTTGGGTAAATGTTTTCTCCACCTCTAATAATCATATCTTTTAGACGTCCTGTAATTTTTACATAGCCATCTTTATCGATGGTAGCTAAATCTCCTGTATGTAGCCAGCCCTCTACAATTGTTTTTTCTGTTTCTTCCGGCATTTTGTAATATCCTTTCATTGTTAAATATCCTTTTGCACAAAGTTCTCCTTGTTCTCCAAAAGAAGCTTGTTTACCTGTAATTGGATTAATAATTTGAATCTGTACATGATCATGTACTTTGCCAACCGTTTGTACTCGCCGCTCGATAGAATCAGTTGGGGTTGTTTGGGTGATTACAGGAGATGTTTCGGTTTGACCATAGGCGATGGTAATTTCGCTGATACCCATGTCATTTATGACTCGTTTCATTACTTCTGCTGGACAATTAGAACCAGCCATGATTCCTGTGCGAAGAGTAGATAAGTCATATTGATTAAACTCAAGTGCATTTAATTCCGCAATAAACATAGTTGGTACACCGTGAAGCGCTGTACATTTTTCTTTCTCTACGGTGCGTAAAACAGAGGAAGGCTGAAATTCAATAATCGGTAGCATAGTAGCACCTACGGATACGCATGCTAGAACGCCCAGTACACATCCAAAACAATGAAAGAAAGGAACTGGGATGCATAAGCGGTCTTCGTTAGTCAGTTTCATAGACTGAGCAACTAAAAAGCCGTTATTTACTATATTATGGTGACTTAGCATAACTCCTTTTGGAAAACCCGTTGTTCCGGAAGTATATTGCATATTGATAACTTCATGGATATGTAGGGATTGCTCATACTTATCGAGCACCTCATCCGATACCATTGAGCTACTCATTAAGAACTCGTTCCAAGAAGTATGTTCGCTTGATTCACTTAAGTTTATAAGATGTTTTAGATTGGGAAGATTATGTTCAATACCGGTGATAATAGACGTATAAGAAGTGCTTTTAAATTCATCAATGAAAAATAGCGCTGCTGTATCAGAATGCCTCAATACATACTCTAATTCAGAGGATTGGTAGCTTGTATTAAGGGTAACCAAAACAGCGCCTATTCTAGCTGCTGCGAATTGCAGAAGTAACCATTCCGGCACATTTGTAGCCCAGATAGCGATATGATCGCCTTTTTTGAGACCGGTGGCTAGAAGTGCCTTTGCAACTCGAGAGGTTTCTTGATAAAACTCTGCGTACGTATAGCGAATATTTTGTTCAGAGTAGATAACCGCTTCTTGATGCCCAAACTTTTTTGTACTTTCTTTTAAAAGTTCTCCAACCGTTACTTCAAGCAATGGTTTCATTTGGTTTCCTCCTTGAATAATGTTAAAGTATATATGAAAGCGTTTTCTAAAAGTAGTTTATCAAATTTAAAGAAAGTGTTCCAAAAAATCATTCGACAAATTCCTTCACTGTCCATCGCACGTATGAAGAAGGGGGGAGCTGAGTTTATCGTATTGATTTCAATAAGTAAGTATACCGAATGCGAATATTGTAATAAAATAAAGAAATGTCTCCTTATTATAAGAAGACAACGTAACATCATGTTAATAAAGAATGGTATAAAAATATGAAGTAAACAAACAAAAAATTATGCTGAATGTTGAAAGTGAAATAAATGAAAGGCCGTTGACTTTGCCTTCTTTATTAGACATTTGAATTGATTCCCAATAAGCAAGTGAAATTAAGAGAATAGACATACAAAAGGACAAATAGAGTGCAGCTGCAATTAAGGTATCCAAGTGAACGCCTCCTTGGCGGATAATGATTTAATAGACATTATGCTAGCTTAGGTCTAGATATGCTAGTATCTATTAATTGGCTAACGTTTCGTGTACAAGAAAATAGTTTTTAAAAATATATCGAAAAACTATTGCACAATAAAAGAAGGCATGGTATATTATTAAATGTCGCTAAGATGAACTGCTAAAGCAAACATCGAAGTGATAAACAAATAAAAAACTTGTTGACAACTAGATTGCAACTTGTTATGATGGTAAAGTCGCTTAAGAGCGGCGGTTGAACTTTGAAAACTGAACAAAGCGACAAACGTCAACGTTAATTTTTATTTTTTAAAATGAGCAAGTCAAACATTTCTTCGGAGAGTTTGATCCTGGCTCAGGATGAACGCTGGCGGCGTGCCTAATACATGCAAGTCGAGCGAACTGATTAGAAGCTTGCTTCTATGACGTTAGCGGCGGACGGGTGAGTAACACGTGGGCAACCTGCCTGTAAGACTGGGATAACTTCGGGAAACCGAAGCTAATACCGGATAGGATCTTCTCCTTCATGGGAGATGATTGAAAGATGGTTTCGGCTATCACTTACAGATGGGCCCGCGGTGCATTAGCTAGTTGGTGAGGTAACGGCTCACCAAGGCAACGATGCATAGCCGACCTGAGAGGGTGATCGGCCACACTGGGACTGAGACACGGCCCAGACTCCTACGGGAGGCAGCAGTAGGGAATCTTCCGCAATGGACGAAAGTCTGACGGAGCAACGCCGCGTGAGTGATGAAGGCTTTCGGGTCGTAAAACTCTGTTGTTAGGGAAGAACAAGTACAAGAGTAACTGCTTGTACCTTGACGGTACCTAACCAGAAAGCCACGGCTAACTACGTGCCAGCAGCCGCGGTAATACGTAGGTGGCAAGCGTTA